>JBKQKP010000157.1:0-49093 GCA_052147435.1 Polyangiaceae bacterium
AGCGCGACGGATGCCGCGGCTGCGGATCGGAAGAGCAACGTTTACACGATGGACGTCATCAACATCGTCGGCCGCGTGCAGAAGCCGATCGAGTCGGTGGATATCGGGATGATCGCGCCCCGGCTCACGCTCTCCGAGCTCCGGCAACCGTTCATCGATCGCATCGAAGATGCGATCAAGCACGATCCGTTCTGATTCTCACCCTCGTCGGGATTCTCGTCTCCACCGGGTGCGCCCTCGCGGGGGTGAGACGCTTGCAGCTCGCGGTGGACGCGAGCGCGCTCGATCCCGTGGCGCTCACGAATGCGCTTCGCGCCGGCGGGGCGAGCGAGTGGCGGGCGCTCCGCGAGGAAATTCTCGTGGAGCCGGCGGCCGACTGGGAGCGAGATCTCGTCGAGGCGCTCGACTATCCGGAGTCGGCGCGGGTCGCTCTCGTCAACGAGCAGCTCTCCGAGCTCGACTACCGGGCGGAGCGCTGGGCTCGAGCGCCACGTGTTTGCGCGAGCGTCTCGACGACGTTCGGCTTCCTGCTTGCGTTCGCCATGGTAGCGAGCATGGCGACGTCCGAGATGGATGTGGGCGCGGCGGTCGTGAGCGCGATCAACGTGGTGGCGGTCGGCCTGGCGGGGGCGGCCTTTTGCATCGCGGCACACCTTCGCGCGGGGGCCATCGTCCGGGGGCGCCTCGCCGCGACCGACGAGCTGCTCGCGCGGCTTGAGCGGCTCGAGAAGCTCCCGCCCGAGCGGCTCGAGTAGGATATGTGCCCCACCTTTCCAGCCGTCAGGTCCTTGGTGTAGCCTGATGAACGCTTCCGAAACTTGGGAACAACGGGCGAGTTGCTGCACTCTGACTCTTGGGACTGAAAGGCGGAGCTTCCATCATGAATCAGGGGCCGAACGCAGGGCCGGGCGCAGCGCAGGGGGGACGACCCGGGCAGATGACGGCGGTGATGCGGGCGATGGCGCAAGCCACCGGCCCGAAGATCCTTCGTATCGGTCTCGTTCAGGGGGGCCGCGTCATCGAAGAGCGGATCATCAAGCAGCGGACGAGCGTGACGGTGGGGGCGAGCGAGAAGGCGATGTTCGTCATCCCGAGCAACGTCGTCCCTGCACAGTTCAAGCTCTTCGAGCTCGTCGGTAACGAGTACTGCCTGAACTTCATGGACGGGATGAGCGGGCGCGTCGCGCTCGCGACCGGCATCACGGAGATCGGCGCGCTCAAGGGGCAGGCGAAGCGCGTCGGGAACACGTACCAGGTGAAGCTCACCGAGGACGCGCGCGGAAAGATCGTCGTCGGGGAGACGACGTTCCTGTTCCAGTTCGTCGCGCCGCCCCCCATACAGCCGCGCCCGCAGCTCCCGCTCGCCGTTAAAGGCGGGCTCGCGAGTCAGATCGACTGGAACCTGACGATGATCGCCGCGTTCAGCTTCATGCTGCACTTCGGCGCCATCGGCGCGATGTACTCGGACTGGATGGACCCGATCGTCCCGGACGAAGGGAACATCCAGGGGCTGATCGATCTCGCGAACCGAGTTCCGCCGCCGCCGGTCGAAGACAAGCCGGTCACCGAGGACAAGACGCCCGACAAGACGCCGGACAAAGCGGCCCCCACGCCCGTCGCGGCTGGTGGCAAGCCATCGACCCCCGGAAAGAAGGGGCCGAGTGACGCGCAGGTGCAGCGGATGGCGGCCGCCGCAGAGAAGCTCGAGATCGGCCTCCTCGGATCGTTCGCGGGGGACTCCGCGGTCAAAGGAGCTCTCGAGCAGAGCAACGTCGTCGGTGTCGATATGGCCGACGCCGCCAAGAACGCGAGCGCGGTCGGCATGGAAGGAGGGAACCTCAACTTCCACGGCGGCAACGGCGTCGTCACGCCGGGCCAGCACGGTGGGCTCGGCGGGCTCGTCGGCGGCCCTGGAACGGGCGTCGGCGGTGGTTCCGGCAACGGCGGCGCGGTACCCGCGGGCCCGAAGGGGACCGTGGAAAACGGGCCGCTCGTGTCGTCGTCGAAGATGCCGAGCGCAGAGCGCGTCATCTCCGGCCTGAAGGGGAAATTCCGCGTTTGCTACAACCAGGGGCTCGCGCAGAACCCGGAGATGGGGGGCTCGGTGACGATGGTCACGAAGATCGCGCCGAACGGCGAGGTCGCTTCGGTCGACCCGTCGAACCTCGTCGGGCTCTCGGACTCGGTCGTGAACTGCATCAAGCGCGCGCTGAAGAACGCGGATGGGTTCGACAAGACGGATACCGGGGCGACGCTCCAACTCCCGTTCAAGTTCGTCAAGGGGCAGTAGCGGACGTTCAGGGGTTTCGCGGTCGGCCGCGCGTGTCGCGGCCGTCGCAAACCGCTCCCGCGAGCTTGCGGAAGTTGCACTCGGCGTGAACGCCGCGGTGCGACGTCGCAACGAAATGGCACGGGAGAAGCGACCGCTCTCCTGAGCTTCGCGAGAGGCGTGAACTTCGTGAAAACGCAGGAGAAAGAACCTGCATGGCCACGTACCGATGGGATCGTTGACACTGCTAGTTGACGCCGATAGAGTGGGCACACATTCCGCTCGGAGGGGAGCGATCACAATGCGATTTCGCTCGAGACTGAGGTGGTTCGTCGCTGTTGCCGTCCTCGGCTATGCAGCCTCGCCCGCGGGTGCGCAGACGCCCTCGAGCGGAGGCCCGCCGGCCGGACCGTCTTCTGGCCAGGTGGGCTTTCAAGGTCGAGTCAACCTGACGCCCGAGCAACAGGTCGCCGAAGCTGAGACGGTCTCTTCCTTTATTTCGAACGCGTCACAGGTCGTGAGTCGTCGACTGCAGGCAGCTCGCCAGGAGCACGACGTCGTGAAGACCCTCTGTCTGAACGACAAGCTCTCGCAGATCGACGTCGCGGGGAAATCGGCGCAAGACCGCAAGGGGGCGCTGACCGCCGCGGCCGGGCGCCACGACACGGAGCTTTCGAACCACGAGTACACGATTCTTACTGTTCTTAAGCAGCGGGTCGAGCAGTTGATGACCGAAGCGAATCAGTGCATCGGCGAAGAGGCGGCCTACACGGGGCAGACGTCAACGCTTGCCACGATAGACCCCAACCTCCCGCCCGATCAGCCACCGCCGTTTTTTCCGCCGATCGAGCCCGTGAATATGCCATCGGCTCCGACTCTTCCTCCCCCCTGCGTCAGCTGTTCGATGTAGGGGGCGCGGCGCTTCGGGGCCCAATTCCGGTTGCAGTACGGATTCCGGGTGCAGTACGGACATGACGGGATGCGCGTAGCCGCGCGTGCCGCCGCAAGCTTCTGCGTGAGCTGACGACTGAATATGAAAAAACGAGCTTTCGGAGCAGTCGCCGTAGTCCTGGGGAGCGCCTGGGCGCTGACGTGGAGCTCGCCGGCGAAGGCCCAGGAGTGGCTTCGCGATTCGCGCGTGGGCGAAGGCAGCGGTGTGCAGGCGGGGGACTTCGAGATTCACCCCGGCATCGGCGTGCAGGTCGGATACGATTCGAACTACCTGCTTCGCTCGGACAAGACGGGTCCGAGCCAGACCGCGGCCCAGGCCGCCGCTGGTACCTATCCCGCCGGCTACATCTCGAACGGGGCGCCTGGTTCTCCGCCCATCGATACTGGGCTGCTGACCGTTACGCCGTCGATTAGCCTCCGGACAAGCCCCGGCGCGCTACACGGGCAGAGTGGAGGTCCCGGAGCGCCGGTCGCATTGAGTCTCACCGCGAGCGGGACTTACAAGGAGTTCTTCAACTCCGCCCTGCAAAACCAGCGCAACATGTCGGTGAATGCTGCGGCTGGTCTTGTGATTCTTCCCGGGCGCGAGTGGAACGGCTCCGTGAGCGCGATGTACTCTCGTTCGATTCAACCGAGCGTTCTCGGGAATCCCGACGCGTCTTACAACAACGACGCGATTAGCGGAACCGCTGACCTTGCTACGCAGCCGGGTCTTGGAACGCTCGACTGGCACTTCGGCTATATGATTACCGGGATCCTCTTCGAGCAAAGCGCCGGAGATCCGTACAACAATGTGCTGCAGACGGGGTACACGCGGGGGAAGTGGCGGTTTCGACCGCGCACCGCGCTGCTCTACGACGGGAGCATCGCCTACAGGGACTACTCGAATACGAACGGGGCAGCGTTCCAGCTTCATGCATCGACCCCAGTGCGCGCACGTATCGGGCTCGAAGGGCTCGTCACGCCAGTGTTCTCAGTCGTTGGCATGATCGGGTACGGTGCGACGCTGACGAACGCAAACTACGTAAGCGATCCGACGGTTCAGCAGTACGACTCAATCATCGGCACACTCGAGCTCCGGTTTTATCCCGGGGGGCAGCAGGCGGCTCAGGGAAAGCCGTCCCTGCTCGTCTCGTCGATCGCCGTGGGGTACAACCGCGATTTCCAGGCGAGCTACCTGGACGACTTCTATGGGATAGACCGCGGATACCTCAGAGCGGAATACAACTTCGCGGGCCGTTTCGTTGTCACGCTGACGGGAGGTGTCGGAGCCTACGAACACCCCAACCTCTACTTCGGGAGCGGCAGCCTCACTCCCGGCGAGACCCCCGTCCTGATGGCCAAGGCGTATACGGACATCGTGGCCGATGCGACCCTCTTCGCGGAGTATCGGGTCCTGCAGTCCGTCGGGATCAACGCGACTGGGACGTATACCGAGACGTTTAGCAATACCGAGCTGCCGGTGGCTCCGAACAGCACAGAGGTTTACGACATGAACGTGCGTCACATCACGGCGTACCTGGGTGTTCGCTGGTTCATGTGACCGGCCCGGGGGTTCCGGACGACGTTTGTCCATGTGTGCGTACTAATAAGTAACCATGTTTCGTCTGCGCCTTCTCGCCGTAATGGTTGCTCTCTGCGTAGTTGCCTGCACGAGCTCTCGGCCTCCTCCGCCGACGCACCTGCCTGCGCCAGTGACGAGCACGACGATCGGCATCGGTGACCTCTTCACGGTGAACCTCGTTGGCGAGAAGGAGCTCCCCTCTGAGTTCCGGGTCGCGCCAGACGGGACGATCGACTACCCGTACATCGGGCGCATGAAAGTCGCCGGTCTCGAGCCGCAGGAAATTGTGGACGCACTCCGGAAGAGGCTCATCGAAGGGAACTTCCTGACGAACCCGCAAATGTCGGTGATCATCAAGGAGTACACGTCGAAGAAGGTCACGGTGATCGGGCAGGTCGGGAAACCGGGTGCGGTGAGCTGGAACGAAGGGATGAAGCTCGTGGATGCCCTCTCCGCCTCGGGGTGGTTCACGCCGATGGCCGACAGCAACCACGTGATCCTCACGCGCGCCGTACCGCCGAACAAGAGCATCACCGCCGTGGTCAGCGTGGACGCGATCACCGACGGCACGCAGGCCGATATTCCGCTCCAGGCGGGCGATACGATCAAGGTCGACTCGCGCGTCTTCTGAGGCGCAATCCTCGCGGCGCGAGCGCATCGAGGTGGAGTGATGCCGAAGGTCCTCGTCCTGCACACCGGCGGCACGCTCATGATGCAGGCAGGCGCCGGCGCGTCGCGCGCGGGGGCACCGCTCACTCCAGACGTGTACGGGCGCGATCTCGCCGCCGAGCTTCCGAGCCTCGTTCGGATCGCGGACCTGGAGACGCGGATCCTCTTCACGATGGACTCGGGGGACATGCGGCCGGAGGACTGGATCGCGATCGCGCGAGAGGTTCACGCGGCGGCGGCGGACCCCGGTATCGACGGCATCGTGATCGTCCACGGGACCGATACGATGGCGTACACGGCGAGCGCGCTGGGGCTCCTCCTCGGGCCGCTGCCGAAGCCTGTCGTGCTCACGGGGGCACAGCGGCCTCTCGCCCTTGCGCGCACCGATGCTCGAGAGAACCTGATCGACGCCGTCCTCGTCGCGACGCTCCCGGTCCCCGAGGTGACGATCGCCTTTGCCTCACGTGCGCTGAGGGGAGCTCGTGCGACGAAGCGCGACGCGTGGGCGTTCGATGCGTTCGACTCGCCGAACTGCGCCCCCCTCGTCGAGCTCGGGCTGGGGGTCGACGTTGCGAAGCACGTCAGAGAACGCGGGGCTCTCCGCCCTTTCGACGCGCGTCTCGACCCTCGCGTCCTCGCCGTGCGGGTCTTTCCGGGGATCGATCCGTCGCTGCTTCGTGGCGCGGTGAGAGCGGGGGTCAGGGGGCTGGTGCTCGAGGCTTACGGGACGGGGAACCTGCCGCACCTCGGCGGGTCGCTGATCCCTGCGCTCGAGGAAGCTCGCGAGATGGGGGTTCCGGTCCTGGTCGTCTCGCAGTGCCTGCGCGGGTTCGTCGATATGAGCGCGTACGCCGGGGGGGCCCAGGCGAAAGAGGCCGGAGCGATCTCCGGGGGGGATATGACGGTCGAGGCGGCGATCGCGAAGCTCATGATCGGTCTGGCGCGGTACGAGGAGCCGGCGGCGCTGCGCGCTTGGCTCGAAGACGACGTGTGCGGGGAGCGGGCGGCGTATCAGGAGTGACGTTCGCGCTCCCGATCCCGGGCGACACCGAAATCCCCAGAACTACTTCCCCTGAAAGCTCGGCTCCCGCTTCTGGACCCAGGCCATGATCCCTTCCATCGCGTCCTGGCTCCGCAAGAGCTTCAGCTGCCCCTCGCGCTCGCGGCGTAGTGCATCCTCCAGTTCACCCCAGCTGCCGTACACGGCCTGCTTCATCTGCGCGAACGCGAGCGGCGGCCCCTTCTCGAGCTCGCGCGCGATCGCGAGCGTCGCCTCACGCAGCTCGCTGGGCGGCGCGAGCTTCATCACGAGACCGAGTGACGCGAGCTCGGGGCCTTCGATCTTCTCGGCGAAGAACATCCAGCGCAGCGCTCGGGCCGTTCCGACGAGGCGCGGGAGCCAGAAGGTGCCGCCGCCGTCCGGCATGAGCCCGATCTTCACGAACTTCTCCTGCACGTAGGCCGAGGGAGTCGCGACGCGCAGGTCGCACGCGAGGGCGAGGTCGGCACCGAATCCCACCGCGCATCCGTCGAGCATCGCGATGCTCGGCTTCGGGCAGCGGACGATCGCCTTGATGACCGCGTGGTACTCGTCCATGTACGCGTCGAGCTGCTCGAGAAGGTCGGGGTTCTCCATCATGTTCTTGCGCAGGTCGGCCCCCGCGCAGAAGTGACCCCCGGCGCCCGTCAGGACGACGCACCGAACGCTCTCGTCTCCGGCCGCCGCGAGGAAGGCGTCACGCACTCCCGTGATTACCGCGCGGGTGAGGGCGTTTCGCGCTTCGGGGCGGTTGATCGTGACGATTCGGGTGCGGCTGACGGTCTCGACGACGACCTCGGACATGGCTCGCTCCTATACTTCCGACCTTCCGACCTTCCTGTTCAAGCAACTCTGAGGAAAACGACTCTAGCCGCGATCTACCAGCGAGCCGGGGCGACGCTTGTAGAAATCGGACGCGAAGTACGCCCTCACCGCGCGTTGCAGCAGGATTTTCACGACGGCCCCCAGCGGGACGGCGAGGAGCACCCCCACGAACCCGAAGAGCGTGGCCGCGGCCATCATCGCGACCAGCACTTCGAGAGGCGCGAGCCCGACGCTCCGCCCGACGATCCGCGGCGTGATGAACGTCCCGTCGAGGACCTGGACGCCGAGCATCACGGCCACCACCCCCACGACGGTTCCGAGACCGTGCCAGTCGAGGACGGCCATCGTGAGCGCGATCGTGAGCCCCGTGAAGAAGCCGACGTAGGGGACGAAGGCCATCATCCCCGTGAGGACCCCGATGGGGACCGCCAGGCGGATGTCGACCAGGCGCAGCCCCGCGGCGTAGAGGGCGCCGAGGACGACGTTCGCCGTGAGCTGCCCCCGGACGTAGCCGCCGAGCACCCGGTGTATCTGGCGCGCGACGTCGCCGATCGGGCCGATCCACCGGCGCGGGACGAGCTCGGCCGTGCGACTCGTGATGCGGTCGAAGTCGATCAGCAGGTAGAGGGCGAACAGCGGCACGATGAGCGCGCTGAGGACGACGGCCACGTAGCTGAGCGTTCCGAAGAGCGCGAGGGCGGCGGCGCTCGCCATCGACGGGAACTCCGTCTGCAGCCTCTCGGTGATGACGCGATTCAGGTCGCTCATCGTGTGCGGGAGCTTGAGGTGGAACACGCTCCACACCCACGGCTCGACCCGCGCTTCGAGCGCCTGGAGCTCGCTCGGCAGGTCCGCCGCCGCGGCGCGGAGCTCGTCGACGAAGATCGGGACGGCAAAAATAAGCAGCGACGCGATGAGGCCGAAGATCGCGGACATGACGGCGATCGCGCCGAGCGGTCGGGGGATCTTCGCGGCCTCGAGCCGGTCTACGAGCGGATCGAGCGCGTACGCGAGGAGGAAGGCGAAGAAGAGCGGGACGAGGACGCCGCGAAGGAGGTACGCGAGGAGGACGATGACGATGAGCCCCATGAAGAGCATCAGCTGCCGCGCGGTGACCGAGCGGATTTCCGGGGGGATCGGGTCCTGGACCTCCATCATCGAGACGAAATTCTATCAGGTGTCGGTCGAGGTCGGCGGTTGGGGATGCTAGGTTCCGCGGGATATGACGACCGACTCCGCGAAAGACCCGCTCCCGCGCTTCGATGAGGACGAGCCCCGGCCGGTCCCTCCGCTCTTGCGGCAGGATGGCGGGACGCTCCCGCGACTCGTCGCCGTCATGCGCCGGCTTCTCGCCCCCGACGGCTGCCCGTGGGACCGCGAGCAGAGCTTCGAGACGCTCCGCCGTTACGTGCTCGAGGAGGCGTGCGAGGTCATCGACGCCATCGACGGCGGAGACCGCAAGGCGCTGCGCGAGGAGCTGGGGGACCTGCTTCTCCAGGTCGTGTTCCAGGCGGAGCTCGGGCGGCGCGAGGGGAGCTTCGCGATCGACGACGTCGTGAGCGGGATCGTCGAGAAGCTGGTCCACCGGCACCCTCACGTCTTCGGCGACATGAAGGCCGAGGACGCCGACGAGGTGCTCCGCAACTGGGAGAAGCTGAAGGCCATCGAGAAGAAGGGGAGGGGGATCCTCGGCGGAGTCCCGCGCAGCTTGCCCGCCCTGACGCGCGCGCAGCGGGTCGGCGAGAAGGTGTCGCGCGTGGGGTTCGACTGGGAGGACGAGGGGGGGTCGCGGGCGAAGGTCACCGAAGAGCTCGCGGAGCTCGACGCCGCCGTGGCCGGAAAGAACGCCGCGGCGATCGAGGAGGAGATGGGGGACGTGCTCTTCGCGCTCGTGAACCTCGCGCGGCACGTGAACGTGGACGCCGAGGGGGCGCTCCGGAGAACGATCGACAAGTTTTCCCGCCGTTTCTCGCACGTGGAGAAGCGCGTCGCCGAGAACCACGGCGGCTGGGGAGACCCCGGAGCGGACGCGACGAAAGCGCTCCCGCTCGCGACGCTCGACTCCTACTGGGAAGAAGCGAAGGCGTCCGAGCGGGGCTGAGCGCGCGGTGGAGATGGCTTTCCGGCTCGCGTGAAGAGCAAGGTTTGCGTGGAGCCCCTTCGCGGCCTACCTTTCGCGCGCCGTGACCAAGGAGGCCGAATCGCTCGCACCGCCGCTCGCACGCACCCCCGAGGAGTGGGGGCGGGCGATGACGTCGCTCGGCGGGCGCGCGTTTCACGGGCGACAGGTCTTCAAGTGGCTTCACGTGCGCGGCGTGACCGATCCGAAGGCGATGACGGATCTCCCGGGGGCGCTGCGGACGTCGCTGGGGACCCTGGGGCTCGGCTCCGTGGTCAAGATCGCCCTCGAGCGGCGCGCGCCGGACGACACGCGGAAGCTCCTCGTCGAGCTCGCGGGGGGGGCGACCGTCGAGACGGTTCTCATCCCGAGCGTCACGCGGGGGTCGAGCAACCTCCCGTCACCCGTCGCTACCGAGGACGCCGACGCGGCCGCGGCTGACGACGAAGAAGAGGCGGAAGACGCTCCCCCGGTGAACGCAAACGTCGTGCGCGTCACGCAGTGCATCTCCACGCAGGTGGGGTGCGCGATGGGATGCGTGTTCTGCGCGAGCGGCGTCGCCGGATTGAAGCGCCATCTCGGCCCCGACGAGATCGTCGCGCAGGTCCTCGTGGGGCGCTCGCGCCTCGATCCGAACGAGCAGCTGCGGAACGTCGTCTACATGGGGATGGGGGAGCCGCTGCACAACTACGATGCGGTCTGCCGCTCGCTCCGCTTGCTCACGCACCCGGAGGGGATCGGCCTGTCGTCGCGGCGCGTAACGGTTTCGACGAGCGGGCTCGTCCCGGAGATCGCGAGGCTCGGGCAGGACTTCGGTGGACAGATCGGCCTCGCGATTTCGCTCCATGCGGCCGACGACGAGACACGGACGCGCCTCATGCCGATCAACAAGAAGTACCCGCTGGCGAAGCTGATGGACGCCCTGCGCGCGTACCCGCTCCCGAAGCGGCGGCGGATCACGATCGAATACACCCTCGTCGCCGGGAAGAACGACAGCACGGTCGAGGCGAAGAAGCTCGTGAAGCTCCTGCGCGGGCTCCCCGTGAAAGTGAACCTGATCCCGATGAACCCCATCGAGGCGAGCACGCTCGGACCGCCGGACCTGTCGGGGGTCCTCGCCTTCCAGCGCGTGCTCTGCGACGCCGGATACTCGTGCTTCATCCGGAGGCGGCGTGGGGATGAGGTGGCCGCGGCGTGCGGGCAGCTCGCGCTCCTCGGGGCGAAGCCGAAAGTGCGCGTGAATCGGGGCTGAATCGGGGCTCGAAAGGGCGGAACGAGGGAACCGCAGGGGGGGCTCTCCCGTCGAGGCGTCGCGGCTCGAAATGCGCTAGAACCCGCTCGTCGTCTCTTCATTTCATGATCCCCTACATCCACGTCCCCGATCTGCACCTTGGGCCGCTCACGCTGCACCCGTTCGGGCTCCTCGTCGCGACCGGCGTCATCATCGGGACGGCGCTCGCCACCAAGCGCGCCAGGCGGCTAGGGCTCGACCTCGACCGGTTGAACTCGTTCATCACGTGGATGCTCGCCGGGGGGTTCATCGGCGGGCACATGCTCGACGAGATTTTCTACCATCCGAGCGAGATCGTTCATCGGTGGTACTCGCTTTTCATGCTCTGGGAAGGGCTCAGCTCGTTCGGCGGGTTCACAGGGGGGCTCATCGGGGTGCTCCTGTGGAAGTACTTCGAGGTGACGCCGAACTTCAGCATCCGGCTCCGCCCGCGCCCGCAGCCGATCCTTCCGTTCTGCGACGTGATTCTCGCCGTCTTCCCCGTGGCATGGATCTTCGGTCGCTCGGGTTGCTCCACGGTGCACGACCACCCCGGCCTGCTCCTGCGGGACGCGAAGGACCCGCTGCACGGCCTCCTGACCGTCGCGTATCCGGGGCCCGGCGACGTGGTGCCGCCGGAGAAATTTCTCCTTTTGAACGGCCACGCGCCGCGGTTCGACCTCGGGCTGCTCGAGCTGATGTTCACGTGCATCATCGCGCTCGCGTTCGCGATCACGTGGCACAAGAAGCTGGCGACGGGGACGTACGTGGTGGTCGTCAGCCTCGCGTATGCGCCTGTCCGGTTCGCGATGGACTTCTTGCGGATCACCGTCGAAGAGGACCCGCATAACGCCGACCTGCGCTACGGCGTGGGGCGGATCATGCTCACGCCCGCGCAGTGGGAGTCGGTGGCGCTGCTCATTTTCGGGATCGTGATGGCGTTCTATGTGCGTTCGCTGAAAAAGCGCGGGATCGACCCGATGGATGACGTGATGGCGGCGCCGGAGCCGGCGGCGGAGGACGGGGCGCTGCCGGCCTAGGTCGTCAGCACGTGCCTCTCCAGTGCTTCGCGCACGTCCTCCGGAATCGGGATCGCTTTCAGCGCGACGAGATCGCTCACCGCGCACACGTGCAGGATCGACGCGACCGCGACGCCGTCCGAGAGGCGCGAGATCGCGTAGCGGAAGCTCACCGACGTCCTGCCGAGCTTCTCCACGCTCGTCTCGATCCGCGCCACGTCTCCGTAGCGGAGCGGGCTCTTGAAGTCGCACTCGACGTGGACGGCCGGCACCCCCACTCTGCGGTCGCGGATGAGGTGTACGTAGCCCCCTTCGACGTCGTCGAAGAGGTGCTCCATCGCCTCGTGGCAATACGAGAGAAAGCGCGGGAAAAAGACGATCCCCGCCGCGTCGACCTCCTCGAAGCGGACCGGCCGCTCGTAGACGCGCATGGCTACGGCTCGAGATCCTGGGAGAGGCTCAAGAGGGTGGCCGGGGAGAACGCGACCTTCGCGGCGTAGACCGGGTGGTCGATGACCATCTCGACGCGTGCGTCCTTCGTCTTCGCGCGCACGTGGTTCGCCCCCTTCGGCGAGAGCGAAAAGCGCAGGTAGTTCACCGCCGACGCCCGGTCCTCGAGCTCGCGCGTCTTCTCCCACCGGGCGGGGACCTTCTCGCCGTCGACCAGGAGCGCCACGTGGCGCTCGAAGCCGCGCGCCTTCACGAGGAAGGCTTCGCGCTCGTCCTTGTCGGGGATCTCGATCATCACGGTGGCGAAGAGCTCGTCTTTGCCGGGAATGTGCTGGTTGTAGGTGTCGATCTCGTGCTGGATCGCCCCTTCGCGCGAGATGCGCTCGGTGCGGAGCATCTCCTGGATCTGGAGGAGCACGGTGTCGTGGTTCTCGAAGACCGCGCTCACCTTGTCTCCCACGAGGACGCGGCGCGCGCGCTTCTCCTCGATGACGCGGGAGCGGAACCGGTCGCGAATGGTCTCGTAGTCGGCGAGCCCCATCACTTCGTTACGTTGCACGGGCTTCATCGCTGGACTCCTTGGTTCTAACCACCGTCGTTGGCTCCCCCACGCGAATCCCGTACGCCTCGGCGAGCGCCTCGACCGGGTGCATCACGGGAACACCGTTCTCCTTCGCGATCCGGAGCGCCGAGAGCGGACAGTCGGTCACGACCGTCTTCGCCTCGGCCCCGCCGATCGCGCGGACCAGCTTCTGGGCGTACTTCTTCCCCATCTCGTAGTACTGGGCCTTCATCCCCCACGTTCCGTCGACGGCCGAGCACTTCTCGATGACCTCGACCTCGGTGTCGGGGAGGACGCCGAGGACGCGCGCCCCCGGGAACCCGATCTTCTGGGCGCGGAGGTGGCAGGCGGCGTGGTAGGCGACCTTGCCGAGCCCCTTCTGGAAGTCACGGTCGAGCGTCTTGTCTTTCCGGAGTTGCTCGAGCATCTGCATGAGGTCGAGCGTGTTCTCGGCGACCTTTCGCGCGGCCGCGGTGCCGAGGAGATCGGGGTACTCCTTCTTGATCGTGTACGAGCAGGTCGGCTGAATCACGACGACCTTCCGCCCCATCTCGATCTGCTCGAGGAGCGACGAGACGTTGAACCTGGCCTTCGCCTGCGCGGCAGCGATGTCGCCCCCGTCGAGGTTCGGGATGCCGCAGCACTGCTGATCGGGGCGCACGACGTCGAAGCCGTTGCGCTCGAGGACCCGAACGGCGTTCGCGGGGACCGACGGGTTGTTGTAGTCGCCGGTGCACGTCACGAAGAGCGCGACGGTGCCGTTTTTCCCCGCGGACGGGAGCTTCTCGTGGCGCGCGAGCCACTTCTCGAACGGCTGGGTGGCGAACTGGGGGACGGGGAACTCCGCGGAGATCCCGAGGACCTTCTCGTTCACCTTCCGGACGAGGCGATTGGCGTTCACGAAGTTGGCGAGGGGGGCCATCGGCCCGCTCGTCATCGCGCCTAGCCTGCCGGGCTCGCCGAGCACCTGGTCTTGCAGGGTGACGCCGTGCCGTCGCGCGTTCTGCGCCTTCGTCCGCATGAGCAGGCGGGGGACGTCGATCAGCCACTCGTGCTTCTGATCGGCGGTGTAGGGGCACTCGATGTAGCAGAGCTTGCACTGCCAGCAGAGGTCGGTGATCGACCGAAGGTCGGCGTCGTCGAGGAGCTCGGCCCCCTCGGCGCCGCGCTTCTCGATGTCGCGGTCGACGCGCGCGAACATGTCGGGGAACGATCCGCAGTAGCCGACGCACATGCGGCAGCCGTGGCACACCTCGAAGACGCGGCGCGCCTCCTGGGTGAGGTCGGCTTCGTCCCAGAAGCGCCAGTCGTTGGGGTCGTTCGCGGGGGGGAGGGGGGGGTTTGGGTTGATATTATTCACGAGCGACTCCTTGAACACCACCCCCACGCTCCGCACGCTCCGCGCGCCCGCCGCGAACCCACCCCGGTCGCCTCCCGAGAACCCCACCCCCCTGGCCCCCCGCCCCGCAGGCAGGGCGGGGGGAACGTGACGAGAGGTGCTTACTTCAGGGTGTCGAGCATCTTCTGGAAGCGGCCGGCGTGGCTCTTCTCGGCCTTCGCGAGCGTCTCGAACCACTCGGCGATGTCGTCGAAGCCCTCTTCGCGGGCGGACTTCGCCATGCCCGGGTACATCGACTCGTACTCGTGGGTCTCGCCGGCGATGGCGGCCTTGAGGTTCTTGTCGGTCGGGCCGATGGGGAGGCCCGTCGCGGGATCGCCGACGGCGGCGAGGTACTTCAGGTGGCCGTGCGCGTGGCCGGTCTCGCCGTCAGCGGTCTCCTTGAAGTTCCCGGCGATCTCCGGGAGCCCCTCGATGTCCGCGACCTGCGCGAAGTAGAGGTAGCGGCGGTTCGCCTGCGACTCGCCGGCGAAGGCGTCTTTGAGGTTCTGGTGGGTCTTGGTGCCCGAAAGCGACTTGGCCATGATGGTTTCTCCTCTTGTCTACTTGCGAATCCTTCTAAACTGAGGAGGGAGCCGCAGAGGCCCCCTCCGTTCGAGACGAATCAACGATCTGCCGCGCACTTCGCGCAGAGGCCGCGGTAGACGCGCTCGACGGCGCGGACCGAGAACCCCCCTGCCGTCTTTCTCAGCTGGCGCACCGTAGCCGAGCTGGGGGCCAGCGTCTCGGCGGGAATGTCGCGAACGGCGCCGCAACGGTCGCACACGGCGTGGTGGTGCGCCTCGACGTTCGGGTCGAACCGGGCAGCGCCGCCGAGCCGCAGAGTACCGCTCAGCCCGGCCTCGGCGAGGGCGTCGAGGGTGTTGTAGACCGTGGCGAAGCTCATCGTGGGAAAGTCCCCCCGGAGGCGCTCGAAGAGGTCCTGCGCGGTGGGGTGGGACTCGTCGCCCGCGAAGAGCTTTACGATGGCGAGGCGCTGGGCGGTCATCTTCAGCCCCGCCCGCTTGAGGTCCCGAAGCATCGCCGTGGCGCGCGCGTCTCGCTGTCCGGGCGTTCCTTCGCTCGATCGAGCCGTCATGGGGGACAGCTTAATGAGAACGATTCTAATTTCAAGGGGGAGCTCCCCCGCCGGTCAATCTTTTTTCCGGCGCCCGCCGAGCACGGCCAGCTTGAAGTACTGCAGCTGGCTCATCGCGGCCTGCTTCGCGAGATCGATCTTCGCCCGCGCCCCCGCTTCGCGCGAGCCGCTCCGTCCGGAGAGCTCTCCGGTCTCGTACAGCTCGCGTGTCTTCGCGCGCTGGAGCTTCCCGCTCGACGTCTTCGGGAGCGCGCCGGGAGCGACGGCGACCACGTCGTCGAGCGTCAGCCCCATTCCTTCCTGGACGGCCTTGCGCACCCCTTGGCAGAGGACCTGCGCTCTTGCGATGTCTTCCGCGTCTTGCGCCTCGAAGGCGACGACGACACGCTCCCGATCGCGCTCGATGCCGCTCGGGTCGCGCGAGCCGAAGGCGATGACGTTCCCCTTGCGGACCCCCGCGACCTTCGCGGCCTCCCACTCCATGTCCTGCGGGTAGTAGTTCCGGCCGTTGACGATCACGACCTCCTTCGATCGCCCGCAGATGAAGAGGTGCGACTTGTCGAGGAAGCCGAGGTCCCCCGTCTTGAGGAAGCCTCCGGCGAACGAGTCTCGCGTGCGCTCGGCGTCTTCCCAGTAGCCTTTCATGACGCTCGGTCCCGCGATCCGGATCTCGCCGACCTTCCCCTCGGGGAGCGGGTGCTCGCTCGTCGCGTCGTCCGGGTCGAAGATCGCGATCTGATGATCGGGGAACGCCGAGCCGCACGAGACCAGGCGGACGGCGTCCTCGTCCTCCTCGGGGACGTGCTTCACCGTGTTTTCGCCCCAGAGCGTCGGCCCGTGGACGCTGATCGTCTTCATCCCTTCGGACAGCTCGGTGAACGCGATCGCGAGGGACGCCTCTGCCATGCCGTACGAGGGGAGGAGCGCCTCGGGGCGGAAGCCGACCTTGCCAAAGGCGCTCACGAAGGCCTCGAGCGTCTCGGGGCGGATCGGCTCGGCGCCGCACCCGGCGACGCGCCACGAGGAGAGGTCGATCCCGGCGAGGTCCTTCTCGCGGATTCTCTTGACGCAGAGGGCGAAGGCGAAGTTCGGGGCGTACGCGATCGTCCCCTTGTGGCGCGTGAAGGCCTGGAACCAGGACGCCGGGCGCTTGAGGAACAGGAGCGGCGGGAGGAACGCGATCGGGATCCGATGGGCGAGGGGGGCGAGCACGAAGCCGATGAGCCCCATGTCGTGGTAGAGCGGCAGCCACGAGATCCCGTGGTCGTCGTCGCGGATCTGGAGGCCGTCCTCCATGATGCACTTGATGTTCGCGGCGAGATTCCCGTGCGTCAGCGTCACCCCCTTGGGGCGTGACGTGGAGCCGCTCGTGAACTGGAGGAACGCGACGTCGTCGAGGCCGATCTTCTCCGCCTTGAGCGGCTCCATCGACTCGCGGATCCCCTCGATCGCGACGACCTGCTCGAGCGCGGGACAGCTCGCCTGGACGGTGCCGAGGAGGCGCTTGATCTGGGAGCTCGTGAGGAGGGCGCGCGCGCCGCACTTGGCGACGATGTGGCGCGTGTTGTCGAGGTAGCTCTGAAGCTGGCCGAGGCCGAGCGGCGGGTAGATGGGGACGGGGACGATGCCGGCGCGAATGGCGCCGAAGAAGGCCAGGACGAAATCTTCGTTCGTCGGGAGGATGAGCGCGACGCGGTCACCCTTCCGGAGGCCGAGCGCTTGCATCGCGCCGCCGTAGCGGGCGCTCGCGCGCTCGATCGCGGTGTACGAGAACGAGGCTTCGCTCCCGCTGGCGGGGCTGCCGTCCTCGGGAATGAAGCGGAAGCCGCGGGTCGGATCGGACTTCGCGGCGTCTTCGATGCACTGGGCGAGAGTTCGTGCGCTCGGCATGGGCGTGCCGCGCCTGTCTAGCAGACGCTCGCCCGCCTACAAAATCGGGTAACGTGGGACCCTCACCCGTGAGCGATCCGAGCCGACCGAGGGTCAGAGTCATTCTTAACCCGAGCGCCGCGGCGGGGTCTGCGCTCGGGAGGGTGAGCGAGATCGGCGAGACGCTCCGGCGGTACGATCTCCCGCACGAGATCGTCCTCACGAGGGCCCGCGGCCATGCGAAGGAGCTCGCGCAGGCTGCCGCGGCCGACGGCGTGGACGTCATCGCGGTCGTCGGGGGGGACGGGACGCTGAACGAAGTCGCGCAGGCGTACCTCGGCGACAGCGGCGAGGCGATTCGCGGGCCGGATCTCGCCCTGATTCCCAGCGGGACGGGGGGGGACTTCAAGAAAACTCTAGGGATGTCCGGCGCCATCGACGAAGCCGTAGCGCGCATCCGCCACGGGCAGCGCCGGTCGATCGATCTCGGCGTCTTGCGGATGATCGCGACGAACGGGGAGGAGAAGCTCCACGCCTTCGTGAACATCGCGAGCTTCGGGATCGGCGGGCAGGTCGATTCGATCGTGAACGGCTCGCCGAAGTGGCTCGGGGGGAAGGTCGCGTTCTTCGCGGCCACGTTGAGGGCGATGGCGTCGTACAAGAACGCGAGCGTCCGCGTGAAAGTCGATGGGAAGCCCTGGTTCGAGGGGCCGATCTTCAACGTCGCGATCGCGAACGGGCGGTTTTTCGGCGGGGGGATGATGATCGCGCCTCACGCCGACCCAAGCGACGGACGGTTCGAGTGCGTCGCGATCGGCGACCTGACGCGGCCGGAGGTCGTTGCCTTGTCGTCGAAGATCTACAAGGGGGCCCACCTGGCCTCGCGCGACGTGCGGGTGACGAGCGGGACGCGCGTGGAGGCGGAGCCGCTGCATCCGTGGGCGAGCGTGCTGCTCGACGTGGACGGGGAGCAACCGGGGAGGCTTCCGGCGAAGGCGACCTTGCTCAAGGGGGCGTTGACGTTTCGGGCCTAAAAGAGAGTCGAACCGCGCGAGGCTCTTTACTTTCTGCCGCGCCTCTCGCGTATCATCGTCAGCTAGAGGAGACGCCCAATGCCGCTCATCGAGACCGAGGAAGCCGCGCGCCGCCTCGCGCGCGCCATCGCCAGCGACCTGTCGCTCTACAACGAAGAGAAGATCGTGAACGGCATCACCAACGACAACCTCTTCGATTCGCTCGCAGAGGAGATCGAAGAAGGACGCGCGCTCTACAAGCGCCGCGTGGCCCCCGAGCTCTATCCGAAGAACTTCTACGACCGCGCGCTCGTCGACATCCTCATCAAGGCCAAGGGGCACATCAAGTCGAAGATCTGGTGAGCGCGGGGCGTACGGTCCTCGTCGCTGAGCGCAAGGACGCCGGGAGCCGGCTCGATCGCTTCGTCGTCGAGGCCATGGCGCGTGAGGGGGCCGCCGTGTCGCGCGCGGAGCTCCAGCGGTGGATCGAGCACGGGCGCGTGACGGTGTGGGGGCGGGCGCGGAAGGCCTCCGAGAAGGTCCGCGAGGGGGACGTCGTCGAGATCGAGCCGGAGGCTCCCGCTCGCTCGAGCGCCGAGCCCGACGCGGGGGTTCCATTCGAGGTGCTCTACGTCGACGACGCGGTCGTTGTCGTGAACAAGCCCCCGGGGGTGGTGGTGCACCCGGCGCGCGGGCACGAGGGGGGGACGCTCGTGAACGGGCTCCTGGCGCTCGGGCTCTTCGACGCGGCGGTGCTCGAGGGGGACGAGAGAGACGCGGCGGGGTACATGCGCCCGGGGATCGTGCACCGGCTCGACAAGGGGACGAGCGGCGTCCTCGTGGTGGCGCGGACCGGAGAGGCGCGCGAGAAGCTGAAGGCGCAGTTCCACGCGCACACGATGGGGCGGCAGTACGTGGGGCTCTGCGCGGGGGACGTCGCCTCGCAAACGATCGCGACGCTGCATGGGCGACACCCGACGGACCGGCTGCGCTTCACGTCGCGCGTCACGACCGGGAAGCGGGCCGTCACACACGTCCGTCCCGTCGAGCGGTTTGGCGTCGCTACCTACGTGGCGTGCACGCTCGAGACGGGGCGGACCCACCAGATCCGCATGCACCTCGCCGAGACGGGCACCCCCATCCTCGGCGATACGCTCTACGGTCGCCCCCCGAAGGACCCCCGCGTGCGCGCCGTCGCCGACGCGCTTGGGCACCAGGCGCTCCACGCACGGCTCCTCGCGTTCGTCCACCCGACGACCGGCGAGATGGTGCGGTTCGAAGCGCCGCCGCCGGAGGACTTCACGCGAGCGCTGGAGGCGTTGCGACGGATCGCGGTGCCCGCGCCTTAGATCAACGAACCCCGCCTCCCCCGTTCGCAACCCCACCCCCCCGGCCCTGGGCCGGGGGGGTGGGGTTACCCCGCGACCCCCAGCTGATCGAGCGCGAACGCGTAGTCGAACGCCCGCTCCCGAATATGGTCGTACCGCCCCGACAGCCCGCCATGCCCTGCGGGTTTCATGTTCATGTGCAGGTAAAGCGGGTTCTTGTCGGTCTTGTTCGCGCGGAGCTTCGCGACCCACTTCGCCGGCTCCCAGTACATGACCTGGCTGTCGTTGTACGAGCTGTCGACGAGCATCGCGGGGTAGTCCTTCTTCGCGACGTTGTCGTACGGGCTATAGGCCGACAGCCAGCCGAACTGCTCCGGGATCTTCGGGTTCCCCCACTCCTCGAGCTCGGCCGTCGTGAGCGGGAGCGACTCGTCGTACATCGTGTTCAGGACGTCGACGAAGGGGACCCCCGCGATGACCACGCGCCACAGATCGGGGCGCATGTTCGTGACGGCCCCCATGAGCAGACCACCCGCGCTTCGCCCCTCGATCGCGATCGCGCCGCGCTTCGCCCAGCCCGTCTTGAGGAGCCCCTCGGCCGAGTCGATGAAATCGGTGAAGGTGTTCATCTTGGTCGCCATGCGTCCGGCGTCGTGCCACGGCTTGCCCAGGTCTCCTCCGCCGCGGATGTGGGCGGTCGCGTAGACCACGCCGCGATCGAGAAGAGAGACGATCATCGGGTTGAAGCCGACGTCGGACGACAGTCCGTAGGACCCGTACCCGTAGAGATAGAGGGGGTGCGTACCGTCGGGCGTCACCCCTTTCGCGTAGACGATCGAGACCGGGACCGACGTCCCGTCGCGCGCCGTGACGTGGACGCGCTCCGAAGCGTAGCGGGATGAGTCGAAGCCCGGGACTTCGTAGCGCTTCACGACGGTGCGGGTCCCCGTGTGGACGTTCTCGTCGTAGACCGTGCGCGGGCTCGTCGGCGTGGAGACCGCGAAGCGGAACGTGTCCGCGCCGAACTCGAAGTTCGGCTCGACCTCGAGATCGTAGACCTCGCCGTCCATCGGGATCGGATGCGAGGCCCCCGTCTTGGCGTCGAGCGAACGCCACGTCACCTTCGCGTCCTTCCTTTCGCGGACGAGCACGTGGTCGCGGAAAGCCTGAACGCTCTCCAGCATCACGTCCGGGCGGTAGGCGATGAGCTCCTTCCAGTGGCTTCGGTCGGGCGTCGCGATCGGGGCGGTGACGACGCGGAAAGTCCGGCCGCCGGAGTTCGTCCGGATGTAGACGATCCCCTTGCCGGGCTCCACGGTGTACTGGTGCTCCGCCTGTCGCGGCTCGACGACCCTCGGCGCCGCGTCCGGGTGATGCGCGTCGACGAGACGCACCTCGCTGGTGGTCTTGCTCTCCGATTGAACGACGATGAAGTCGCGGCTCCGCGAGCGCTTGATCTGGACGTCGAAGTGCTCGTCCTTTTCTTCGTAGACGAGCGAGTCCTTTGCGACGTCCGTCCCGAGCACGTGCGCGTGCAGCTGATTCGCGCGTTTGGTCTGAGCGTCCTCGGTCACATAGAAAAGGTGCTTTCCATCGGCTGCGAAGGCGATCGTGTCGACGCGAGGAACGCTCTCCGCGAGATCATGACCTGTGCGCAGATCTTTCACATGGAGCACGTACTGACGGAAGCCGGTCGTATCGACCGTGTACGCGAGCAGGTTCCCGTCGTCGGAGACCTCGTCGAGCCCGATGTGGACGAACTTCTCGGTCTTGCCGATCTCGTTCGCGTCGAGGAGCACGACCTCCGGAGCATCGGCCGCGCCTTGCGCGCCGTGCGCGCCACGCGTGTCGCGCTTGCGGCAACGGATCGGGTACTGCTTCCCCTTCTCGGTGCGCGAATAGTAAAGCCACCCCGCGAACGGAGCCGGAGCGCTCGAGTCGGTCTCCTTCAAGCGCCCGATGGCCTCGTCGTAGAGCTTGTCCTCGAGCGGCTTCAGCCCCTTCGTCATCGCGTCGGTGTAGGCGTTCTCCGCCTCGAGATACGAGACGACGTCGGGAGAGTCTTTGTGGCGGAGCCAGAAGTAGTCGTCTGCGACCGTGTGGCCGCTCATCGTCGTCTCGTGCGGCTCTTTGCGCGCGACGGGGGGGGCGGGCGACTCGGACGACGGGGGGGGAGCCGCGGCCGACTCCGCGCGCGCGCTCGCGGCGAGCGTGGAGAGAAGAGGCGTGGGGGGGGAGGGGGCGGCGGCAGGAGCTTCCGGCGCGCAGGCGGCGAGGAGCGCGAGGAGTGCGAGGCGTAGACGGCGAGGCGCGGAGAGGCGGCGCGTGGAGCTCATCGACCCCTCTCTAGCGCATCAGCCGAACCGCTTGGCAAACGATGACGGCGGCACGAAGAGGTTTCGCCGCCGCACCTTGTAGCGCCCCTCCTCGCCGAGGCCGAGGTCACTGGCGATTTCCGCGGCGACCGCAGCGCCCGTCCCCGCCGCCCCGGCCATGAAGCCCTGGAAATCGTCGGTGTAGTTCGCGTACCCGGATCCCACGCTGCAGTGCTCTCCGCAGAAGTGGATGTTGTTGAAGCGCTGCGGCTCGGCGCCCGAGATCGTCGTGTACTGCCCGACGAGGTAGGCGGCGTACGAGCCCTTGGTGAGCGGGTTCCCCGGCCAGAACGCGCTCAGGAAGACGTTGTTCGCGGCCGGGGAGCTCTTCGGGTTCGGGAAGACCTGGTCCCACTGCGGGAGGAACGCCTCGTACTGCTCTTGCGCCGTCACGTTTCCCGTCGCGAGGGCGCCCGAGCCCCCCGTGAACACGGTGATGATCCCGGAGGCCCCCGGCTGCAGGCGGCTCGTCTCCCAGGACGACTGGTACGGGAGATCGGTGAACGAGAGCCCCTCCGAGCCTTGCGAGCGCCACGGCTTCGACGAGAACCCGCACATCAGCTTCGCGTTGTTGCCGTAGCCGAGCTCGTTGATGGCCTTCCGCTTCGCGGTGGGGAACGCGATCGTGCTCGTGTCGACGGTGCGGAGGGTCGTGAACGGGATCGCGAGGACGACGTGGTCTGCCGTCACCGTGAAGGACGAGCCTCCGCTCGCGAAGTCGAGGACGTACTTGCCGGCCGCGGTCTGCGTGATCCGCGTGAGCATCGCCCCGAGCGTGATCTGCGCGGGGTTCAGGTACGCGGCCATCTTGTCGATGTACGTGTGGTTCCCGGTCTGCGTCGTGTAGAGCTCGTCGGAGACGCCGAAGATCGAGAAGCCAGGAGCGCCGCCGTCGGGGTTCGAATTCCCGAGCACCCCGGCGTCGTCGCTCGGCCCCGTCGCGGGGTAAAGCGTGAGGAGCATGTTGAGGCAGTTGTTCACCTCGGCGTCGAGCCCGAACTCGGTCACGTAGGCGACCGTGAGAATGTCGACCGCGGGGCCGGAGAGGTTGTTCGCGTCGAACCACTGCTGGAGCGACATGCTGTCGAGCGCCGTCCCGCCGTTCGCGTTCATGTAGCTCGGGGTGCCGGTGAGGGGGGCCATCGACGCGTTGATGGCGTCGGCGATCGGCTGGAACTGCGCGAAGAAGCCGGCGCTGTCGGAGATCTGTCCGCCGAAGTAGGTCGCTCCGAGCCCAGCTGCCAAGTAAGGGTCGACGAGGCCGCCGTCGGGGTCGACGAGGCTGGTGAAGCAGTTGAGCGTGATCCCGAGCTCCGCGGCGAGCGTGTGCATGACGGTCTGATCGGTGTCGATCAGCTCGCCGCCGAGCTCGACGTGCATGCCGTCGGGGAAGGTGGTCGTGTCGGTGGTGACGCGGCCCCCGAGGACGCTGTTCGCGTCGTAGACCTGGGCGGTGAGGGCGTAGTCCTTCTTGAGTCGATAGGCGCAGTGCATTCCGGCCATGCCGCCGCCGACGATCGCGATCTGCGTCTGGACGTTGCCATTGGCGTCGGTGATCGGACCGGTGCTGGCGTCGGAGACGCCGTCGGGGCCGCTCGTCGCGTCCGCCGCGCTGCTCCCGTCGAGCGTGGCGTCGGAGCCCGAGTCGCTCGGAGGGAGCGCGGGGTTCGTGTCGTCCCCCGTGCACCCGGTCATCGCGCTCGCCCCGGCCGCGGTGAGGAAGCCGGCGCCGGCCGCGGAGGCCTCGAGAAACCGGCGGCGCGACAGGGCGCGCGCCTCGGTCTCCATCTGGACGTACTCGGCGAGCGGAATCCCCTTGGCGGTCGCGGCCCGGTTGGCGCGAAACAGCCGCAAGAGTCCTTTCATGACGGGCGAACGAGCCATCGAGAAGACCTCCCCGGGGAGGAAGCCTACCCGACCTTAGGTCGTTCTAGGGTGCTGCGTGCGGCTCGCCCCGCACCTGCTCGCCGCTCGCGAGTAGCCCCGGGTGTCGCCTCTTCAGGAGCGATAGCGATACGAAGCCGACGAGCACCGCGAACCAGAGCGTCGCGAAGCGGACGAGGATCATCGCCGCCGTGGCGCAGCTGGCGCTGACGTGCCCGATCTCCATCATCTGCCCCTGAAGCGCCCCCTCGGTCACGCCGAGCCCCCCCGGGACCGGGACGAGCGCCCCCGCGAGCGTGCTGGTCGCGTAGAAGAAGAAGCAGAGCGCCACGCTCGTCTGCTGGCCGAAGCCGCGGAGGATGACCCAGAGCGCCATACACTCGAGCGACCAGGCGCCTATCGAGAGAATCGTCGGCACGACGAGGTTTCGCGGGGACACCATCACGGCGAGCGAGTCGTAGGCTTGGTGAAGCTTCGGGCCGAGCTTCCCCACCTTGCCGGGCATCCGCTCGATCCACCCGATGATCCCCAGCGAGAGCGTTCGCGACGCGATGACGACGAGGAGGAGCCCCACGACCGTCGCCCCGACCCCGGCCCAGAGGAGCCCCCCGGAGAAACCGAGCGATCCGAGGACGATGAGGAGGATGACCCCGATGAGATCCGTCACCCGCTCGGCGACGACGATCGGCGCCGTCTTCGGCATCGGCACGGCGTACGTCTCGAAGAGGACGAGCGACTTGAAGACCTCGCCCACCTTGCCCGGGGTCACCGTCAGAACGAAGCCGGAGAGGAACGTGAGGAAGCTGTCGAGCTTCGGCACGTCGCGGATCTCGAGCCGCGCGAGGTAGAACTCCCACTTGAGAAAGCGGAGCACGTAGTTGCCGAAGGCGAGCGCGCACGCCGCGAAGAAAGCCCACCACTCGAACGTGGCGAGCGTTGCCCCCATCGAGCCGAGCCCGCGCCACACGGCGAACGCGCCGTACACGGCGACGCCGAGGAGCATGACGTAGAGGACGCGACGGATGGTCTGCTGCATGAAGGCGGATGCTCGAGCGTCTCGTCTCGCCGTTTAGCCACGTTGCCCGCGTCGCCGGAGGAGCCCGGCCCGCCACGCGAGGTAGAGGATGGCGGCCAGTAACACGACCGCCGCGCTCGCGTAAAACGCCCACGCGGGGGCCTCCCATACCCCGCGCGCCAGGGTGCCCGGCTCCGGACGCTCCACGATCGGGTCCACCCCCGTGCTCTACAGGATTTCGGCCTCCTTTTGACAGTCCCGGTCCCGCATGCGATTCGTGAAGCCCGCGTGAACACCCCCGACTCCAGACCGCGCCCGACGCCACCCCCCTCGCCGTCGAACGACATCGAGCTCCTCGAGAAGGCCGCGGCGGCGAACAAGAAGCTGCACGAGGCGATCAGCGCCCGGGTCGTGGGGCAGGAGCGGGTCGTCGATTCGATGCTCGTGTCGCTCCTGGCGCGGGGGCACGCGCTGCTCGTCGGCGTCCCGGGGCTCGCCAAGACGCTCCTCGTCGCCTCGCTCGCCGAGGCGCTCGCGCTCGACTTCGGGCGCGTTCAGTTCACCCCCGACTTGCTCCCCGCCGACATCACCGGGACGGACGTGCTTCAAGAAGAAGACGACGGCCACGGGAGCACGCGGCGCCGCGTCCGGTTCCTCGCGGGTCCGATCTTTCACAACCTGGTCCTCGCCGACGAGATCAACCGCACCCCTCCGAAGACGCAGGCGGCTCTTCTTCAAGCCATGCAAGAGCGGCGCGTCACCGTAGGCACGACGACGCACCGCTTGCCGGATCCCTTCCAGGTCTTCGCGACGAGAAACCCGATCGAGCAGGAGGGGACGTATCCGCTCCCCGAGGCGCAGCTCGATCGCTTTCTCCTCGAGATTCACATCGACTACCCGAGCGAGGACGAGGAGCGGGAGATCGCGCGACGGACGACGAGCGCGGAGGTGGGCGAAGTCCCCAAGGTGCTCAACGTCGAGGACGTGAGGGCGCTGCAGAACCTCGTGCCGCGCATTCCGGTGACGGACGAGGCCGTGCGTCTCGCGGTGTCGCTCGGACGCGCGACCCGGCCGAGCGCGAACGCGAGCGGCGCGAACGGCACCCGCGTGCGCGAGGTGGAAGAGTTCGTTCGCTTCGGGGCGGGACCGCGCGGATCGCAGGCGCTCGTCCTCGCGGCCAAAGCGCGCGCCGCGCTGAACGGAGAGGCGGCGGCCGACGTCGAGGACGTGCGGGCGCTCGTGATTCCGGTCCTTCGCCACCGGCTCGTGCTGTCGTACCGAGCAGAAGCAGAGGGGGTGAAGGACGTGGACGTCCTCGAGAAGGTGCAGCGGGCGCTGGCCGGGTAGTGAACGATCCACCGGTTTGGTGGAAAGCACCTACTCGCACCCACGTGTATTCGCGCGGATGCGGTCCCAGGAGGGGGCCGCGGGCGATGGTCCGATGCGTGCTTCGGGAGACGCCATGGACACGAAGCCGGAGTATGCGGGACCGGATCGGCGCAGGCGCCGCGTCTACGTGACGCGCAACCACGAGTACCACTGCAAAGACGGGATCTGCGTGGCGGTTCGCGACGCACAGACCGGCGAGTTCCTGCCGAAGCACACCGCCGTCGGGAAGAGGGCGACCGGGGCGCTCGTGTTCAACGGTGCGGGCATTGAGTCAGTCACGTCGCCCGAAGAGGCTGCTCCGGGGCAGCGGATGCACTTCGCCGTGGATGTGGATGACCGATGCGACGTGCTCACGAGCGCGCTGAAGTCCGTCGAGCGACCGCCGCGGGAGATCGTGGCGAAATACGACAGGGCGCTCAGGTAAGCGCTCGCTCCAAGTCCGCTATCACGTCCCCCTCGTCCTCGATCCCCACGGCCAGCCGCACGAGCCCGTCGTCGATCCCGGCGGCGGCGCGCTCCTCGGCGGTCATCGCGTAGAAGCTCATGACCGCGGGCTGCTCCACCAGCGCGTCGACCCCGCCGAACGACGGCGCGATCCGCGGCAGGGTCAGCCGGTCGACGACGCCGCTGGCCGCGTCGAGCCCCCCCTTCACGACGAAGCTCACGACCCCGCCGAAGCCGCTCATCTGCTTCGAGGCGATCGCGTGGTCGGGGTGCGACGGGAGCCCCGGGTAGAAGACCCGCGCGACGCGCGCGTGCCCTTCGAGGAAGCGCGCCACGGCGAGCCCCGTCGCGTTCTGCTTCTGCACACGGAGCGCGAGCGTCTTCACGCCGCGCTCGACGAGGAACGCCGCGTGCGGATCGCACACGCTGCCGAGGACCCCGCGAAGGTCGCGCACGATCGAGACGAGCCCCCCCTTCCCGCAGACGACCCCCGCGAGCACGTCGTTGTGCCCGGCGAGGTACTTCGTCGCGCTGTGGACGACGAGATCGATCCCGTACGCGATCGGGCGGCAGTTCACGGGGGTCGCGAACGTCGCGTCCACGAGCGTCTTCGCGCGCGAGGCCTTCCCGAGCGCCGCCAGCTTCTCGAGATCGATGCACGACAGGTACGGGTTCGTCGGTGACTCGGTCACGAGGAGGCGCGTCTCGGGGCGGATCGCGCGCTCGATGGCCTGAATGTCACCGGCGGGGACGAGATCCGACGCGACGCCGAAGCGCGCCAGGGTCCCTTCGACGAGCTCGCGCGTCATCCGGTAGCCGTCGCGCACGTACACGATGTGCTGCCCGGCGCGGACGAGCGCGAGGATCGCCGTGGAGAGGGCGGCCATCCCGCTCGCGAAGAGGAGCCCGTCCTCCGCGCCGTCGAGCGCCGCGAGCCGCTTTTCGACGGCGCGCACCGTCGGGTTGCCGTAGCGCCCGTACTCCTCGCGCTCCCAGAGAGCGCCGGCGCGCGGCTCGCCGCGCGTGAAGGCGACGATCTCCGCGGTGCTCCCGAACGTGTATGTCGACGTCTGGACGATAGGGGAGGGGACGGAGTCGTACGGCTTCACCTTGTCGTCGCCGGCGTGGACGCTGGCGGTCGAGGTGGCGTTGGCGGCGGTGGAGGTGGCGACTGACGGCAGCTTGCTCATGGCGGCAACGCGACGGTCGATTGGCGCGCGCGTGCCGTCAATGGGCTGTGCGGTCCAATTGATTGGTAGGAAGTCTCGGCTTGCGGCACAATTGCAAGATAGATGGCCGAACGAGGGGCCTTGGAGGACCGCGGCGAGAAGCCGGAGCGAAACGGCGAAGGCAAGCCGGAGAAGGAGCCGAGTCGCGCCCCGCGTGAGCGGTCCCCGTCGAAATCGGACGAGGGGTCGTCTGCGCCTCGCGCGGCGAGGTCTGGATCCGACCCCGACGCGGGCGCTTCGAAGGCACCCGCCCCCCTCGCCGACTCGGATGCTCCGGACCTGGCTCCGTCGCTCCCTCCGCTCCCCGCCGCGGGCCCCTGGCGGAGCTACAAGGAGATCGTCGCGCAGATCGCCGGGCGGATCGTCGAGGCGCAGCGGCCGATCCGGATCCTCCAGGCGATCCGCTGGGACAACTCCGTCGAAGAGGACTTCCTCAGGCACAAGGGGCGGGAGCTGCCGAAGATAGGCCCCGAGTGGTACGCCTCGGTCGATCTCGGCTTCGAGCCACGCGCGAAGGCCGAGGAGTTCGAGGACATCGCCCGGGACATCGATCGCGAGATGGGGGAGACGGACGCGATCGGCAGCATCATGTCGCGAACGGCCCTCGAGTACCGGGACACCGTGCGGATGCTCGCCGTCCGCGGCACGCCGATGTTCTACGCCTACTCGCGGAAGCTGTACGGCTCGCCGAAGGACAAGTTCCCCGACGGAAAATCCACGGTGAGAGACCTCGGTCACATGATGTACGGCATCCTCACCAACGTGGACGACGCCTCGCTCCTCACGGAGAACGGCCCGGCGTTCGAGCGCACGCTCTCGTCCCAGGAGGCGGCCGTCGAGCTCAACGAACGCCTGTCGCACTATTTTGCCGACACCACCGTGCGCGTCTCGGCCGACGACTCGATCCTCGCCGACGCTGCCGCCGGGAACGACTACGTCAAGGTGCGCACGGGGGCGAAGTTCTCGCCGCGCGACATCGACATCCTCGAAGTGCACGAGGGGTGGGTACACGTGGCGACGTCGCTGAACGGCCAGGCGCAGACCGTCGCCAAGTGGCTCGCGAAGGGGCCTCCGCGCACCGTCGCGGTCCAGGAGGGGCTCGCCGCGCTCCTCGAGATCTTCACGTTTCGCACCTTCCCGCGCCGCGCGCGCCGCCTGAACGACCGGGTCCTTGCGGTGGACAAGGCGGAGGACGGCGCGTCGTTCGTCGAGGTCTTCGAGTGGTTTCGGACCGAGGGGTACGACGAGGAAGAGTGCTTCCACAACACGCGGCGGATCTTCCGCGGCGGCGTCATCGAAGGCGGGGCGCCCTTCACGAAAGACGCCTGCTACTGCAAAGGCATCGTCCTCAACTACGCGTTCATCCGGAGCGCGATCCAGCACAACCGCGCCGATTTGATCCCGTTTCTCTTCGTCGGCAAGGTCGCGCACGAAGACGTCCCCGTCCTCGCGAAGCGCGTCATCGACGGCGTCGTCCGTCCACCTCGCTACCTGCCGACGATGTTCCGCGACCTGAACGGCCTCGCCATCTGGATGGCGTACTCGACGTTCTTCACGCAGCTCGGGGGCGAGGTCGTGAGCGACTACTACGGCAAGCTGTTCGCGCGAACGGGGTGAGGGGCGCCAGGCGGACGGCCGAGTGAGTCGTCGACGGGGTGGGGGGCGTACGACGCGCCCAAGCGTGGCTCAAGGTCAGTGAAGCGTGTCTCAAGGTTGACGATGCGTTGCAACGAGTCGTCGATGCGTAGGTACGTATCGACGCTCATCGTGCTCAGGGTCGCGACGGCGGCGGCCATGAACAAAGACCACGGCGTCGATGGACGCGCCCATCGGCCTCATGAACGCGCCGCTCGGCTCGTCGACGCCGTTCTCGGCGGTCGTGAACGCGACCATGGATCAAGTGATCGGAGTGACGGCGCTCGTGAAGGCGTTCTTTGCGCTCAAGGAGGTCGACCATGAGCGACGTGACCGCGACCACGGCTCAGTCCACGGCGTCCATGGCGTAGTCCACGGCGTCCATGGCGGTCTCGAATACGCATGAAGGAGCCCGCTCCCTTCACGCAACCCCACCCCCCCAGCCCCCGCCCGGGGGGCTGGGGGGGTGGGGTTCCTTGACGACGTTCGATGAACGCGATCGGCGACTCAGCGCCCTCGAAAGCTCGGCTTTCGCTTCGCTCCGAACGCGACGAGCCCCTCCTTCGCGTCGTGCGACGCGAAGAGCTCCGCCTGCAGCTCGCGCTCGAACGCGAGCCCCTGCTCGATCGGCAGCTCGAGCGCCGCTTGCACCGCGCGCTTCATCCTCCCGACGGCGAGGGCGGCCTTGTGCGGCGGCGTGAACTGGTGCGCGTAGTCGATGACCTTCCGGACGAAGTGCTCGTGCGTCTCGGTGCTCCAGAGCTTGTTGATGAGCCCGAAGCGGAGCCCCTCCTCGAACGTCACCCCGTCCCCCTCGGCCATGAGCTCCATCGCGAGCCCTTTGCCGATCAGGCGCGGGAGCCGCTGCGTCCCGCCGGTGCCGGGGAGCACGCCGAGCGTCACTTCGGGGAGGCCGATCTGGTACGGCCCCTCGCGCCCGACGCGCAGGTCGCACGCGAGCGCGATCTCGAGCCCCCCCCCCATCGTGTTCCCGTTCAGCGCCGCGATGACCAGCTTCGGCGTGTGCTCGAGGCGGAGGAGCGTCTCGTTGGCGTGAAGGCAGAAGTAGTACTTGAACGCCTCGTCCGACTCCCGAAGCATGTTGATGTTCGCGCCGGCGCAGAAGTGCTTATCGCCGTGTCCGGTTACCACCAGGACGTGGACGTCCTGATCGAACCGGGCCTCGAGGATGCAGGAGTCGAGCTCCTTCATCATCTCGTGGGTGTAGGCGTTCACCGGGGGATCGGTGAGCGTGAGGATCGCGACCCCTTTGTCGGTCGAGTAGTGGACGAGCGTGCCCATGCGGACGGTTGTATCCGGCTTCGCCCCGCATGTGGAAGCCCCCCCCTGCCGCTCGCGCCGGAGCGAGCTACATTTTTTGCGAGGATGGGCGAGCCCGCGACTGCCGACGCGCCTTCCCGCCGTCCCTTCGGCGAGGGTCGGGGTTGGCTCGCCGCCGTTCCGTTCGCGTTCGCGTGGGTGGTGGCGGCCGCGATGCTGAACGGAGCGCTCGCCCCGCCGCACGGCGACGCCCCCGGATTCAACCAGCCGACCCAGCAATTGCCCCCCCCTCCGCCTTCCCCCCCCGCCACGCACCACGATGGCCTAGTCTTCGATCCGGCCGAGCTAATCACCGTGTGACGGGCGAATGGCTGTGCTAAACGGCGGGGATCGGACATGGAAGCGGTCATGGAAGAAAGCCAGCTTCGGTTGGAACTCAAGGCGCTCCTCGTGAAGGAGCTGAACCTCCAGGGGCGGGACCCGGAGTCGATCGACGACGACGCGCCGCTCTTCGGCCCGCCGCAAAACGGCAAGGGGCTCGGGCTCGATTCGCTCGACGCGCTCCAGCTGGCCATGAGCGTCGAGGAGCGTTTCGGTGTCCGTATCCCCGAAGGGGATGAAGCTCGTGGCATCTTCGCCTCGGTGAGGTCGCTCGCCGATCACGTGCGCGCCGCGCGACCGGCGTAGACCCCCTCCGCAATGCGTCTCTTCCTCACCGGCCTCGGCCTCGTGACGCCGCTCGCTATCGGCGCGGACGCGACGTGGGCTCGACTGGTCAGGGGGGAGCGCGGGATTCGCCCCGTCGAGCTGTTCTCGACGGAGGGCTATCGCGCGCGGCTCGGCGGAGAGGTCGTCGGTCTCTCGGCGTCGCCCCCCACGGAGGCCGCGTGGTCTCGCACGGCGCAGATGGCGTACGTGGCGGCGCGCGAAGCGATCGAATCGGCGGGGCTCGACGTCAAAGCCGCGCGTGTGGGGCTCGTCGTAAGCGGGACCACCGGGGGGATGTTCGAGAACGAGGAGATGCTCGCGTCGCTCTCCGCCGATTCCGCTGACCCCGCGGCGGCGCCTCGACGGAGCCAGAGCGACCTGGCCGGACTGGCGTCGCATCCGCTCTGGGCGACGACCGATCGCCTGAACGAGGCGCTCGGCCCGTTCGTGCGCGTCCGGATGATCTCGAGCGCGTGCTCCGGGGGGGCCAACGCGCTGATCGTGGCGGCGTCGTGGCTTCTCTCGGGGGAGGTCGATGCGGTCGTCGCCGGCGGGACGGACGGGCTCTGCCGGCTCACGTTCACGGGCTTCCACGCGCTCGGCGCGCTCGATCCGGAGCCGTGCCGTCCGTTCGATGCACGACGCCGTGGCCTGAACCTGGGCGAAGGGGCCGGCTTTCTGGTCGTCTCGCGCGCCGACCGCATGCCGCGGAACAAGACTCCTCTCGCCGAGCTCGCGGGGTGGTCTCTCGCGGCCGAGGCCCACCACATCACGAACCCGGAGCAGAGCGGGACGACGGCCGCGCGCGTGATGTCGAACGCGCTGGCCCGCGCGGGCCTGAGCGCGAGCCAGGTGGACTACGTGAACGCCCACGGCACCGGCACGCCGCTGAACGATCCGATGGAGGCCACCGCGATCGTCCATGCGCTCGGTCAGGAGAATGCGTCGCGCGTCCCGGTCTCGAGCTCGAAGGCGCAGATCGGGCACACGCTCGCCGCGGCGGGGGCGATCGAGGCGGGGATCACCGCGCTCGTCATCGCGAAGCAGACCATCGTTCCGACGGCGGGCCTCGCGGAGATCGATCCGGCGTGCGCGCGCCTGTCGCACGTCCTCGGCGAAGGGCGGAGCGCGCGGGTGCGGATGGCGATCACCAACGCATTCGGCTTCGGAGGCATGGATAGCGCCCTCGTGCTCACCGAGCCGGAGCTCGGTCCGGAGCACGCGCCGACGCGGCGAGCGGTCGTCGTCACGGCTGCGGCGACGCTCACCCCCGCGGGGCTTCTCGGTACGCGCGATTCGGCGAGCGTTCTCGATTCGCGCATTGCAAGCACGCCAAGCGAGCTGCCGCCGCTCGATCCGCTCCTCGATCTCGATCGCGCTCGCCGTCTCGACCGCCCGTCGCGTCTCGGGGCGATCGTGGTCGGGCGCGCGCTCGCGGATGCCGGCGCCGACGCGCAGAAGAGGAGCGAACCGATCGGCGTCATCCTCGGGAGCAACTTCGGCGGGATCGACGCCTCCGCGGCGTTCATGCACCGCGTCTTCTCGAAGGGTCCGCGCCTCGCCAGCCCTGCCGAGTTTCCGAATCTCGTCCCGAGCTCCCCGGTCGGGCACGTGTCGATCTACCTCGGCCTGCGTGGGCCTGTGTTCGCCGCGGCCGAGCTGGAGACGTGCGGCGAGTGCGCGACGATGCAAGCCGCGGAGCTCGTCGCCTCGGGCGAGGCGGACGCGATCGCGGCGGGTTACATGGAGGAGACGCACGCGGTCGTGGAGCGGACGATGAACGCGCTCTTCGCGCGCGCCGACGCGGTCGCGAGCCCGGCCGAAGGGGGCGGCGCCGTCGTCCTCGAGGCGGAGGACGTCGTGCGCGCACGGGGCGGGGCTCCCGTCGCGCGTCTCGCGCTGTGCACGAGCTGGCACCGCAGCGGCGACGACACGCTCCCCGAGCTCCCTGCGCCACGCGACCCGCGCGCCGCGCTCGTCGTGCTCTCTCCCGAATCGGCAGGGCTCGAGGCGCTCGTGGCGCGTACCGCGTGGGGGAAGGCGCCGCGCGCACGCACAGGCGGCTCCGGGGGGACGACGGGCGCCATCGCGATCGCGGGGGTCGTGGGGCGGATGGCGCGTGGGGAGGTGAGAGACGCTCTCATCCTCGGTCTGGCGCGAGGGAGGGGATACGCCGTCGTCCTCGTCTCGCCGTGAGATCGTTCGCCGCTTTCGTCGCCGTGCTCTCGGCCCTCTCGGGCTGCGCCCCCCGCGCGGAAACGCGCGTCGACCTCCCGGATCCGAGCGCGCGCGAATGGACCCGCCTCCGCGAGCGCCTCGCGATCACGCGCGACGCCGCGCCCGAGCACCCGTACACCGAGCGAATCGTCGTCGCGATGCGCGAGCCCCGCACGGGGAAGGTCTTCCAGGCGCGTGGCGCCGTCGCGGTCGATCCGGGGAAGGCGCTCCGCATGATCCTCATCGGGCCGGGGGGAATGACCGCGCTCGACGCGTGGGTTACGGACGAGCATTTTCGCGTCCTCGTCCCGCCGATTTCGCTCGAGCGTCGCGGCGGCGCGGATCCCGAGTCGGCGCGCGGGCTGCCGGTCGGCTTCTTCCGGTGGTGGCTTCTTCACCCGCTCGAGGGGCGCCTCCTCGCCGCGTGGAACAGGGACGAGGGGCCGCTGTATCTCCTGCGCCACGGCGACGAGACCGTCCTCTTGAAGGAGGCTCACGTGGCGCACACGGGGCGGCAGCGGGTGATGGCCGCGAGGCGCGAGGACGGCGACGTCGAGCGGCTCGACTGGACGGGGCGATCGCCGACGACGCCTCACGCCGGGGATAAGGCTCGCTACATCGACGGCGCCAGCGGGCTGGAGGTGGAGGTGCTCGTCGAGGGGCTCGGCGAGCAGCAGCCGGATCCGGACGCATTTCTCGATCCGGACGGGGGGAAGGGGACCACGTTATGAGCGTCGCGATCGTCGCTGTCGGGGCTGTATCGGGGCTCGGTCGCGGAGCGGAGGCGGCGAGCGCAGGGAAGATCGGCGAGCCGGCGCGCGTGGCGATCACGGAGGACGCGGAGCTTCGCGCGGCAGGGTTCGCGAAGCCGTTCGTGGCGCGGGCTCCGATCGAGGATGGCCCCGTCGACCTAGATCGCGCGACGCGTCTCCTCGCGATGAGCCTCAACGATTGCGCGCGCGAGCTCGACACGACGATGCCGGGCTGGCGAGCGAGGCGGGTCGGGCTGTCGATCGGGACGTCGAGCGGGGGAATGCGCACTGCGGAGCTCCTGTTCGCGCGCGTCGCCCGCGGCGAGCCGCTCGAGAAGGACTTCGCCGCGCGCGCGGCGTACTTCGGACCGCTGCTCGACGCCGTCCGCGAGCTGGGGCTCGAGCTCGCTCCCGCGACGCTCGTGCTCTGCGCGTGCTCGTCGTCGCTGATCGCGATCGGCCTCGGGTCACGGTGGCTCTCCCTTGGGAAGTGCGACGTCGTCCTCGCGGGCGGGTTCGACGCGGTGAGCCCGTTCGTGGCGTCGGGCTTCGAGGCGCTTCAGGCGACCAGCACCCGCGTGCCCCCGCGTCCGTTTCGCGTGGGTCGCGATGGAATGTCGCTCGGTGAGGCGGCGGCGGTGCTCGCGCTTGCACGATCCTCGGACGCCGTGGCGAAGAAGGCTCACGGGTACGTGTGCGGCTTCGGTGCGTCGGCGGACGCCGTGCACATCACCGCGCCCGACAAGACCGGGGGGGGGCTCGCCCGTGCCGCGCGCGCGGCGCTCGCCGACGCGGGAAACCCCCACGTCGATCTCATCGGAGCTCACGCGACGGCCACGCCGTTCAACGACGCCGCCGAGGTGAAGGGGGTCGCGGCCGCTCTCGGGGAGCACGAAGCGCGCGAGGTCGTCACGCACGCGTTCAAGGCCCAGGTGGGGCACACGCTCGGAGCGGCGGGGGCGATCGAGTCGCTCGTCTGCCTCGACGCGATCGAGCGAGGGGTCTTCCCGGCGACGGCAGGGGAGGGGGCGATGGATCCCGAGGCCCCCGCGCACATCCTGTCGACCTGCGAAGCGGGGGCTCCGCGCGTCGCGCTGAAGCTGGCCTCTGCGTTCGGCGGGGCGAACGCGGCGCTCGTCCTCCGACACGACCGCCCCCCCACCGAGCCGGAGCGGCCGCGGAGGCAAGCATGGGTCACCCGTGCGGCGCGCGTGTCGGCGCTTCCCGACGTGATGGCGCTCGCGCAGTCTCTCGGCTCCATCCCGGACAAGCTCGCTCGGGCGGACGCCCATGTCCTCTGGGCGCTCGCGGCCATCCTCGCTCTGTCCGAAGCGATCGGCGGGCGCGACCGGCTCGAGGGGGCCGGCGTCATCGTCGGGACGGCGGCGGCGACGATCGAGACCAACGGTCGGTATGCCTCGCGCCTTCGCGACCGGGGCCCGCGCCACGTCGAGCCGCGGCGGTTCCCGTACACGTCACCGAACGCGGTGGCCGGCGAGTGCGGCATGGCCTTCGGCCTTCGCGGGCCGGCGTTCACCGTGGGGGCTGGGCTTCACGCGGGGGTCGAGGCGCTGGTCGCGGCGTCGGAGCTCGTGAGCGCGGGGGACGCGGACCGCATGGTCGTGGTCGCGGTAGACGACATCGGCGAGGTGGCGCGCGCGTGGGGCGACGCCATCGGCGCCCCCTTGGTACCGGGTGCGGTCGCGCTCCTCGTTACCGCTGACAGAATGTCAGCCAGCGTCGCGCGCGTCGTGAGCGCGAGCACGTCGCTCGGACCGCTCGCGTCGAATCCACCCGCCGGAACCAGCCCCGTAGGGCATCTCGCCCTCGCCCCGCTCGACGCGGTGACCGCGCCCGCGCATATCGAAGCCTGGTCATCGCTCCTCGGAACGGTCGCTCGCGCTCGCGTCGAGCTCGCACCGATTTGATGCCCCGGCAGCCGATTCGACTATGCTTGGGAATCAGACCCGGTCGCGCTCGGTTTCTTCCGTGATGGTTCGCATGGCCCGCATGATCCGAATGACTCGCCCCGTCCTCGTCTTCGTCGCCCTCCTCGGCACCTTCCTCCTCTCCGCCTGCTCGAGGGCGTACATCCCCAACACGGACGTCGAGGACACGAGCGAGAACCGGAAGGTGATCCTCTTCTGCGAGGAGTACCGCCACGCCGTGGAGGACAAGAACATCGGCAAGCTCCTCGCCCTCGCGAGCCCCCGCTACCACGAAGACGGCGGCAACACGCGCGGCGAGGACGACATCGACTACGAGGGGCTAAAGCAGTACCTCGCGGGGGTCTTCATGAAGACGACCGGCATCCGGTACGAGATCAAGTACCGGAAGGTGATGTTCAAGGAGAACACCCACGTCGAGGTCGACTACACGTACGCGGCGAGCTACCGGCTCCCCGGCGTGAAGCAAGAAGAGTGGAAGCACACGGTCGCCGACAACCGCATCGAGCTCGTGCCGGACGGGGACTCGTACAAGATCCTGCAGGGGATGTAGGAAGCGACGGCGGCGCGCCGAAGACGCGGCTAGAGACAAGTCAGCGCGCCGGCCGTGACGGTCGCGGAGCTCACGCACGCCTGGTAGCCGTTGAGCTGGCAGCACAAGGTGTTCGTGGTCTCGCTCGCGCAATCGGACGCCAACGCGCAGAGGTGGAACGTCTCGGTCGCGGTGCACGAGGGCCCCGGCGCGATCGACAGACAGATACCGCAGTAGGAGCTGATCGACGAGGCTCCGCCGCAGGTGGGGAACGTCGCGCCGCCGTCGGCCTCGTCCTCGAGGACCACGGTGGCGCAGCAGTCGACCCCGCTCGTCGATCCGACGCAGCCCGCGGAGCCGGTGCATGGGCCGGCGTCCTCTCCGGCGTCGACCGGGTTGAGGAAGGTGCAGGCCGGGTAGTTCTGCGGCTCGGTGATCAGGTTGCAGGGGACGGCCGCATCGTCGCCTACGTCGTGCGCGGCGTTGGCCGCTTTGCCTGCGTTGAGAATCGCCGTGACGCACGAGCCGACTTGGCTGTTGCTGGGCTGAACCGACGTGACGAGGCCGTGCCGGCACTGGTCCTGGTAGAAGCGGATGCACGCCGTGACGGGGTCGCCGTCGGGGGTCGGGCTCTGGAGGTTGAAGTTGCCGGGGCACGAGGGGGCCACCTGGCAGCGGGCGGTCTCGATCGATTGGCAGGCGGAGACGTCGTTCGCGCCGGTGCTGCACGCGACCGCGATGGCGGCCGCCCCTAGCGACGTGAGGGCGAGCCATGCCAATCGACCCCGGATCCGCATCGTGCCCTCGCTCGTACACGAACCGGGCCCCGGCGACCAACTTTTGCGAGTGTCGGCACAGGCTTCCGAAGCTCGCCTACACTCGCGCTCGTGGTCGCTACGCTGATCCTGTCGGCCGGGCTCGGGACTCGTCTCGCGCCGCTGTCGTCGTGGTGCGCGAAGCCGCTCGTGCCGATCGGAGACCGCCCCGCGATCGCGCACATCGTCGATCAGCTGCGGCTGCACGAGCTGGGGGGGCCGATCGTCGTCAACGCGCATCACCGCGCCGACCAGGTGGCGGCGTACGCGCGATCGGCCGGGCTGGAAGTCTCACGCGAGGACGAGCTCCTCGGGACCGGAGGGGGGCTCCGCGCAGCGGGAGAGCTCTTGGGCCCGGGCGACGTCCTGGTGTGGAACGGTGACATGATCGGAAAGCTCGACGTCGGGGCGCTCGTCGCAGCCCACGCGCGCGACGTTGTCCACCGCGACGTCGTCGCCACGCTCGTCGTTCAGCGCCGGGCCGATCCCCTTGGGAACACAGGGCTCGACGCGCACGGAGACGTCGTCCGCTTGCGCCGCGAGACGTGCCGCGACGGCGAGGAGCAGACCGCGGACTTTCTCGGCATCTACGTCGTTGGTGACTCGCTCCGGGGCGGCCTCCCCGCGAAGGGCGACATCATCGCGGAGGCGTTCCTGCCCGCCATGCGCAGCGGAAGCCGCGTCGCATCCTTCGCGACCGACGCGGCGTTCCTCGACGTGGGCACCCCCAGCGCGTACCTCGAAGCGAATCTGCGTTGGCTCGCCGAGCGGGGGACCTCGCGGTGGGCCGGCAGGGGGGTGCTCGTGGACGCGGGGGCGACGCTCGACCGGGTCGTTCTTGGGGATGGGGCGAGCGTGGAAGGGGCGGGGAGAGTCGAGGCGTGCGTCGTGTGGCCGGGGGCGGTGCTTCACGCGCCGATGGAGAGAGCGATCGTCGCTCGCGAGGGAATCGTCCGACTGTAACCCCACCCCCCCGGCCCCCCGCCCCGCCGGCGGAGCCGGGGGGGTGGGCTTCAGTGCACCGACGGCGGCCCCCCCGACGCCGACGCCGATGCCGACGGCGCCTGCGCCACGGAGCTGGCTGACGGAGCCGCCCGCGGAGCGAGATCCGCCGGGACCGGGATCTCCGCGAGGTTCGGCAGGAGCACGATCTCGATCCGTCGATTCTCTCGCCGCCCCGCTTCGGTCGAGTTCTCGCGCGCCGGCTCGTACTCGCTGTAGCCCGCGGCAGACAGATGGGCTGGGTTCATCCCGGCGGTGATCAGCGTCTCGGTCACCCTCTCCGCGCGAGCCGTGGAGAGCTGGAGATTGTTCTTGAAGGGGGAGGGGGGGCCGACCGGGACGTTGTCCGTGTGCCCGGCGATCATGAAGCGACGCTCCGGCATCTGCTTGAGGATCCCCGCGACCTCGGCGAGCGCGTTCTCTCCCCCTTTGGAGATGTCGGCGCTTCCGGACGCGAACAGGATCTCGGCCGGGAGCTTCACGATCATGCGCCCGTGGCGCATCGTGACCTGGAGCTTGCCGCTGTCGATCATCTTCTGGAAGCTCGCGGTCAGAGCCCGGAACGCCGTGAGCTGCTTCTCGGTCTCGGCGCGTTCTGCACGTAACGCATCAAGCTCCCCCTGGGAGACCTTGAGATTCGAAGCAACTTGCGCGGCGCTCGCGCGGTCAGCGTCTCGATCGCGCTTGCAGCTGGCGGCGTCGTCGGTGGCGCGTGTCAGGTCGCTGTGCTGCTGCGCCACGACGTCCTGAGAAGTGCGGAGCAGCGTGCGGGTCCAGTAGGCGTAGCCGCCGGTCCCGAGCAGGGCCAGGGTCGCGACGGTGAGAAGGGGCTTTGCGGCGCTCATGGGGGGCGTTTCCTCCGCGTGGGGTACGGCGAAGCCTAGCGCGCGCGCCTCGTTCAGGGGACGAAGGACGCGATCGCCGGGACGAACGACTCGATGTAGCCCGTGTTGGCTCCGGCGTCCGGGTCACCGCCGACGACCGCGATCGGCGTGATGCCAGGCGTTCCGTACGGGAGCGCGATGGCCTGCGCGAGGCTCCGCGGGACGCGGAACGGGATCTCGGTCACGGTGGCTCCGGCCGCGGCGTCTGCGGTCGCGGGGGCCGAATAGGAAAGCGTGTAAGCGTGCGTGACTTGGTTCGCGTCTTGGCCGACGACGAAGACGTTCGACGCGTCGATGTCGAAGACCTGCGTGGAGACGAGCGGGGTCGGGAGGGTGACTGGCCAGAGCGTGGTGGTGCAGGGGGGGTCGCTGGAGCCGCCGCACGGGACCGTCAGGACGCGCACCGTGTCCCCTCCGACGGCGCCGTTCGACGTTTCGCTCGCGCCGCCGACGAGGAGCACGCTCGACGAGACGGCTCCGGGAGCGCCGAGCATCGCCATCCCGGCGCGGGTCGTCGTATCGGCCGGGTAGCCCAGCCCCACGCCGGTCGTGTTGGTGACGAGGTACTCGGCCCCGGGATTGGCGCCCCCGTCCGGTGACGCGACGTTCCCCCCTTCGATGACGAGCCCGATCGGATCGACGTACGCCGCGGTGGCGCCGAGGCGAGGGACGCCGAAGTTTGCCCACGAGAGGTTGCCGCCGTTGGCTACGACGAGGACCGTCGTCGTTGGCGCTCCGGACGTTCGCGTCCCTCCGACGACGTACTGCGTGCTGAGGTCGCTCGACGTGATCGTGATTCCCCCCGCCACGTCGGCCCAGGAGCCCGTTCCGCCGCTCGGGGCTCCAGCGTCGTCAGTGTCGGCCTCGGTCAGGTCGTACCAGATCGCTCCGCTCGAATTGATCGCGAGCAGCTGGAAGTCCCCCTCCGTCGCCTGCGCGATCGCGATCGACTCGGGCGCGAACGGCAGCGTCGGCGGGGAGGAGAGCGGCGCCCACGAGATGAGGTCGTAGAGACGCGTCTGCGTTCCCAGCGTGGGATCCCCGCCGCCGGCGACGAGGATGTAGCGGCCCCCCACGATGCCCAGGAGCGGAGGTGGGCGGCCGTCGCCGAGCGGGCTCGGCATCCGCGAGAGCATCCCCGGGCGCTGAACGAAGACGCCGAGCGTGAGCCCGGCGACGGCGCCGAACTGAATGGGGAGCGTCTCGCCCCATGCGACAGTCGTTCTCTCCTGGTCCGTCGCGGTTACGAGCAGCGATCCCGTGACCGTCTCGTCGTACGTGCCGAGGTTGATCGTCCCTTGCGACGCCGGTCCCTCGGCCAGGTCCGAGACCGCGCCGTCGGCGCCGCCGTCGTCGTAGTCGACCTCCTGAACCGTGAGCCACGTCGCCGCCGGGGGGCCGACGAACGGGTCGTCGACGGTCAGGATCTGGATCGTCCCCTGGTCTGGAGACGGGCTGCACATCGTCGCCCCTGCCGTGGCGAGGACGGCGAGAGCGAGCGAAGAGGTGAGGGCCCGGAGACGCACGCTGGGCTCTTTACCACGACGGCTGGTCCCGCGCGCACGTGCTAGAGACGGGTCCCGTGGGCCCGATCGTTCGAGAAATAGCCGTAGCCCCGAGCGTCGAAGGGCTGGCGCGAGCGCTGCGTGGAGCACCGGGGCTCGTCGTCCTGAGGAGCGACCCTCGCGGCGCGATTCGCGGTGACGACGCCGCGGCGAGCTTTCTCGCGTGCGATCCGGTCGAGCAGTCGGACGCATGGGTTCCGCCGGAGAGCGGTACGACGCAGTCGCCTCCGCATCGCGCAGGCGGATGGAGTGGACGCCCCGCGGCCCCTCGGTGGGTGGGGATCATTCCGTACGAGGCGACGCGGGGGATCGAGCGGTCGGGCTGGACGCGCTCGCCTGACGATCGGCTCCCCCCTCCGATCGCGCGCCCCGCATGGTCCCGCTACGATGCCGTCCTTCGGGTGGACCACGCGAGCGGGCGGGTCGTCGTCGAAGCGGATGACGATCGCGCCGCCCAGCGCCTCGCGCAGCAGCTCGAGCGCGGTGACCGGAGCGCGCGCCCCTTCGACGTGCGCCCGCTTCCGCCGTTCGAGCGCGACCCTGAGGCGCGTCACGCGGAGCGGATCCGCGAGGTTCTCCGGCGCATCGCCGCCGGCGACGTCTACCAAGTGAATGTGGCGCGCGCGATCGACCTCGAGCTCCGCGCCGGCGATCCGCTCGATGTCTTCCTGGCGCTCTACGAGGCGTCGCCGGCTCCGTACGGCTTCTTCGCCGACTTCGGCGCCGCCTGCGTGTGCGCGGCGAGCCCCGAGCTGGCGCTGGAGGTGAGGGGGGACCGGATCCGCACGGCGCCGATCAAGGGAACGCGGCCGCGAGGTCGCGACGCACGAACGGACGGAGACCTCGCGCGGGCGCTCGACGCCGACGCGAAAGAGCGGGCGGAGCTGACGATGGCTACCGACCTTCATCGCAACGACCTCGGGCGCGTGGCGGCGATCGGGAGCGTCCGCGTCCTCGGGGAGCCGCGCGTCGTCGGGAGCAAGACGGTCTGGAGCCGCGTGTCGGAGGTGGTCGCCCGGCGCGAGCCGGGGACGACGCTCGAGATGATCGCGCGGGCGGTTCTTCCGTGCGGCAGCGTGACCGGGGCCCCGAAGGTCCGCGCGATGGAGATCATCGCCGAGCTCGAGCCGCTGCGGCGCGGCGCGTACACGGGGGCGTTCGGCTACGTGTCGCGCGACAACGACCTCGTCCTCGCGATGGCGATCCGGACGCTCGAGGTCACCGAGCGCCGCTGGGGACGCTTCGGGACCGGAGGGGGAATCGTGGCCGACAGCGATCCGGTCCGCGAGGTCGACGAGACGCGATGGAAGTCGACGCAGCTCGCGGCGCTTTTCTAGGCGCTGCAAAGTTGTCCGCGATGGCACGCATTGGGTAGCGCAGGGAGTAGGAGATGAGCCTCGCCGATCGAGTCCGAACCACGATCACGGGCGCGCTCGAGCGCCTGGCCGACGAAGGTGCGTTCGGCCCCCCCGCCGAGGCGCGCGCGCATCTCGCGGCCGCGACAGGGTGGACCGTCGAGCGCCCGAAGCGTGCCGAGCACGGCGATCTGGCGACGAACGTGGCGATGGCGCTCACGAAGAGGCTCGGCAAGCCGCCGCGCGCGATCGCCGAGGCGCTCGTCAAAGCGCTCGCGAACGACGACGTCGTCCGGAGCGCCGAGATCGCCGGTCCCGGCTTCGTGAACCTCCGCGTGCACCCGCGGGCGCTCCACGAAGAGCTCCGCGCGATCCTCCGCGCCGGCACCGGGTACGGGCGCGCGCCGAGCGCGACGGGGGAGCGGATCAACCTCGAGTTCGTGAGCGCCAATCCGACCGGGCCGCTCCTGGTCAGTCACGGGCGCGGCGCGATCTTCGGCGACGCCGTCGCGCGCCTTCTCGAGGCGACGGGCAACCGCGTCGCGCGCGAGTACTACGTCAACGATTTCGGCAACCAGGTCCGGCTCTTCGCCACGAGCGTGAAGGCGCTCGCTGAGGGGAAGGACGTCCCGGAGGACGGCTACAAGGGGGCGTACGTCGTCGAGCTGGCGAGGCATTTGAAGACGACCGATCCCGGAGTCATCGCCGGAGACCCCGACGTCCTCGCGCGAACCTGCGTGACCTGGATGCTGCGCGGGATCCCCGGGTCGAAGGATCTCCCCGGCATCAAGACGACCCTCCGCGATCTCGGCGTCGAGTTCGACGTCTGGTTCAGCGAGGAGTCGCTCCATCGCTGGGGGAACGTCGGCGTCGCGCTCCGGCAGCTCGAGGCCGACGGGTACCTCGTCAGGAAAGAAGGGGCGCTCTTCTTCCAGGCGAAGGACTCCGGCACTGACGACAAGGACCGCGTCGTCCAGAAGTCCGACGGCGTCTACACGTACTTCGCGTCCGATATCGCCTACTTCGCCGACAAGATCTCACGTGGTTACGACCGCCTGATGATCACCCTCGGCGCCGACCACCACGGCTACGTCGCGCGCGTCCGCAACGGCATCAGCGCCCTCGGGCTCCCGAGCGAGCGGTTCGAAGCGATCCTCTACCAGCTCGTCTTCCTCTACCGCGGCGGCGAGGTCGTGAAGATGGGGAAGCGGGCCGGGAACATCATCACGATCGAGGAGGTCGCCGAGGAGATCGACGAAGCGGCCGGCAAGAAAGGCGCGGGGCGCGACGCGCTTCGGTATTTCTTCCTTTCGCGGAGCGCGAACACGAACGTCGAGTTCGACATCGATCTCGCGAAGAAGAAAAGCCTCGATAACCCCGTCTTCTACGTCCAGTACGGCTACGCGCGCCTCTCGTCGATCCTCCGCAAGGCGAAGGCGATCGGGATCGAGCCGCGGACGTCGATCTCCGACGCCGCCTGGGCCACGCTCGTCCACCCCGACGAGCTCGCGCTCGCGCACCGGGCGTCCGAGTTCCCCGACGTACTGGCCGACGCGGCGCGGTCGCGCGAGCCTCACAAGATTGTCTTCTACGTGAACGACCTGGCGAACGAGTTCCAGAGCTACTTCACCCGCCTGAAGACGGATCCCATCCTGCCGCAGGAGTCGGTCCGCGGGCAGGCAGGGTGGGAGAAGAGCTGGGACTTCGCGAAGACGTCCGCGCGGCTCGCGTGGGTCGAAGCGATCCGGACCGTGTACGGCGCGGCGCTCGGCCTGCTTGGTGTCAGCGCACCAGAGCGGATGGACAGGCCGCAGGAGGCGGACGCCGGGACAGACCAGGAACGTGACGACGAACGTGGCGAACGTGATGCGGACGACGAAAGGGAGTAGGACGATGGAGCAGGCGGCCGCCGTGAGAGACCTCGAGCAGATCCAGGAGCAAGACGAAGCGACGCGGACCCCCCGCGCGCTCACGATCGCCCTCGTCGGCATCGGAGGCGCGTGCATCGCGTTCGCTGTGCTCGCGATGGGGGGGCGGAAGACGGCGTCGAACGAGAAGCGCCCCGATCCTCTCGGCGAGCTCGTCGCGAGTCACGGCAAAGGGGTCGCAGGCAGCGCTGCCCCTCCCGCGGCGGCGGTGACGCAGCTCGCGGCGAAGGACGTCACGTTCCCGTCGATCCTGAGCGACGACGCGCGACCGACGACGGCCCTCGCGGCGGTTCGTTCGCAGCCCGCTCCGAGCGCACCCCTCGCTCCCCCTCCGCCGACCGACAAGCTCCCCGTCGTGACCTTCGCCGGGGGGACGCCGCCGGTTCCGCACGACGACGGCCCGCGGTCCGCGCCGGCAAGCAACGCGACGTCGCATGCGTCGCGGGTCACCGCCGATGACGACGGTGATCACGCCGCCCACGCGGCTCCCCCCGCCGCCCCCTCGCTGCCCGCGCAGAACGTCCTCGAAGCGTCGCCGATCGTGACGCGCCCGCGCGACGCGATGACCAAGTCGGCGTCCGACTCGGCGCAGATCAACTCGGCCCCGGAGGCGTCGGCCCCCGCGGGATCCGAAGGGGGATGGCAGCTGCAAGTGAGCTCCTTCAAGTCGGAGGCGGAGGCCACGCAGTTCGCCGACCAGCTCCGCGCGCGCGGGCACAAGGCGTACACCGTCGAGGCGCGCGTCACCGGGCGAGGGACGTGGTGGCGCGTTCGGGTCGGTCCGTTCTCTTCGAGGCACGCCGCGCAGGCGTACCGCGCGCAGTTCGAGGCGAAGGAGCACGTCGTGCCGTTCGTCGTCGAACCGGAAAAATCCGGCGAGAAGCACTGACCGGGGCATCGCCGATCCAGGCGAAAACAAGGCTCATCGCGTGGCGCGATGGGGAGGGCGCAGTATCCTCACTCGTACACACACACGAGAGGGCGAGACGCCCGTCCCGCCATGCACGAGCCCTTGAAGAAAGAATCGGGAGCGCACGCGCACGCCGCACTCGCGGCGCGCGTGGGGACGGTCCTCAAAGAGAAGTGGCGCCTCGACAAGCTCCTCGGCGTCGGCGGGATGGCGGCTGTTTATGCGGCGACGCACCGCAACGGCAAGCGGGTCGCGATCAAGATGCTCCACCCCGAGCACGCGCGGAACGCCGACGTGCGCACGCGGTTCCTGCGCGAGGGGTACCTCGCGAACGCGGTCGATCACGAAGGGGTGGTGTCGATCGCGGACGACGACGTCACCGACGACGGGACCGTCTTTCTCGTCATGGAGCTCCTCGAGGGGGAGACCGTCGAGCGGCGCTGGGAGAGGAAGCTCCGCAGGCTCCCGGTCGTCGAGGTGCTGTCGATCGCGCACGAGCTCCTCGACGTGCTCGGCGCGGCGCACGCGAAGGGGGTCGTTCACCGCGACATCAAGCCGGAGAACATTTTCCTGACGCGCACCGGGAAGGTGAAGGTCCTCGATTTCGGGATCGCGCGGCTCAGGCAGCTCTCGGCGGGGCCGGCGACGACGCAAAACGGCGCGGCGATGGGGACCCCCGCGTTCATGTCGCCCGAGCAGGCGCGCGGGCGGTGGGACGAGGTCGATTCGCGGAGCGACGTGTGGGCCGTCGGGGCCACGATGTTCGCGCTCCTGACCGGCCGCTTCGTGCACCAAGCGGAGACGCTGAACGAGCAGCTCCTCGCCGCGATGACGACCGTCGCCCCGTCGATCACCACCGTGCTCCCGGATCTGCTCCCCGAGGTGGCCCGCGCCATCGACCGCGCGATCGCGTTCAAGGCCGACGATCGCTGGGACGACGCGCGCGCGATGCAGCTGGCGATCCGGGACGCGTACGCGGCCACGTGCGAGTCTCCGGGCGCGCTCCGGCGAGCGCCGCGCGCGTCGGTGGCGGATCCGGACGAGACGGAGTCGATGGCCATCCCCGACTTCGACTTCCAGGACACGTCGGGGGCAGACGAGCTGCTCGAGCGTGCGGAGCGCGCGGAGATGACCGAGCACGGCGTGACGAACGCGCCGTCGGCCGCCCCCGAGGCGCATGTCCTCCCGCGGCGGCGCTCGCCGGTGGTCGTCGGGCTCGGCGCGGGGGCGCTCGGGATCATGATCGCGCTCGCGGGGTTCGTCCACCGCGCGCCGAAGGGCCCAGCGATGATGGCGGCGCCGGCGGCGGCGATGCAACCGATCCAGGCCGTCGCCGAGGTCCGCGACGTTCCGACGGTGGACGTCTCGACGCTGCCGCGCGCGGAAGACGATCCGACGCCGAGCCCGCCTGCGACCGGCGTCCCCGCGACGCTCCCCGTGCCCGCGGAGAGCGCGCCCGTCGCTCCTCACGCAGCTGCGCCCGTGACCACGACGACGACGCCTCCCGCGCCGGAGCCCTCCGCGTCAGCGAGCGAGCTGGTCACCCCCGTGCGCGCCGACGTCTCCCAGGCCGAGCCCGCTCGCCCGCGCGACGAGGACGAGAAGACGTCGCGGGCGCTCGACCGCCGCTAGCGAGGCAGCGTCGCGGTCCCGTCAAGGGAGCTACGCGTCATTCGGCAATTGCAACGCGAGCCCGCCACGGTGACGAGCCTCGCGCAGCGCGACGCGCGGTCGAGACTCGCGCCGCGCCCCTTCCTATGGCAGAAAGAACATCAGCACAGCGCGATGATGCTCTCGTCACCGGTCTGGATCGTGGCGCTCGTGCTGGCGGCGGGCGCTCCATGGTTCGTGCGAGCCTTCGCTGACCGTCTCGAGCTCCGCGTTCGGAAGCGTACAGAGGCGTTGATCGCGCGAGCGCATGCGCGCACACGGGCCAACGTGACCGTGGCGAGCGTTGCAAACGTGAACGGAGCCGCGGCTCGGGAAGCCCCGGCTCGGGAAGAACAGGCAGCGGGCGAGGGTTGAAGGTTGTGAGGGAGGCCTTACGCTGACAGTGAGCGTCGTTGTCGCAGTGCGTGTCGTACCTTTCGTAGCGTAAAAGTAGCTCCCCTAAGGGTCTTGGCCGTTTATGTCGACCACGGGGTAGTGAACGGGGACAGGGAGAAAGAGCCAGGATGGCACGTCTGTTCGGACTGTTGGGGAATCGCGCCGATCTCGCCGGCCGAGCTCTCGGCTTCGAGTCGGACGCGCTGCGCGTGAAAGCACGCGGGCAGCCGCTCGGGTGGGGTGTCGGGTTCTATCAGTCGGGCGAGGTGCTCATGCGCCGTCGCCCCATCGACGACCGCGATGAGATCGATCTGGCGAAGCTGTGCGCCGACGTGCGCGCCGATGTTGTGCTGGGTCATGTCCGGTCTGCCACGGTAGGGACGCTGCGCACCGAGAACACACATCCGTTCCGGTACCGCCAGTGGCTCTTCGCGCAGACAGGCACCGTCTCGCAGTTCGACGCGATCCGCGATCGGCTCATGGCGAGCGTCCCCGAGTTTTTGCGCGGGGGAATCCGCGGCGAGACCGACGCCGAGATCGTCTTCCATGTATTCCTTTCGTTCCTGCACGACGCGGGGCGGCTGAACGACCTCGTGGTCGAGGACGCCGTGGTTCGTGACGCATTGCGGTCGAGCCTGGCGGTGGTAGACGGAATGGCGGCCGAGGTCGGCGGGCAGCCGGGCTCAATCAATCTGGCCGTCACGAACGGCGAGTACCTCGTCGCGGCGCACCGCGCCCAGAAGATGGCGTACCGCGTCTATTCCGGGCGGAGCGACGCCGAGATGATCATCGGCGACGACCCGACGCTGAGGCGCAAGACCCCCGAGCTGTCGCAGATGCACTTCGTCCTCCTCGCGAGCGACTTCGACGAGGATCCGCCGCAGCAGCGGTGGAAGCAGATCGCCGACAACACGCTCACGACTCTTTCGCGTGGACACGAGCCGAGCATCGAAGCGCTGTAGACGGGCGCTCGGGTTGGCGGCAGCGCTCGTCGCGTGCGGCGCGTGCGGCGCGTCGACACCACCGGCGCCAGCCCCCGCGACGCCCACGGGCGCGCAGCCCGAGCCGCCGCGCCAGCCCGACGGCGTCGTCATCGACCAGCCGACGGCGCTCCCGGACGTGGACGAGCGCGCCGCGGCGCGCGGCATCGTGGCGCTGCGCGCGCCGCTCGGGAGCGAAGCGACGCTGACGGTGGTGCACCGCCTCCTGCGCGGCTTCACGCGCGGGGGGATCGAGGCGCTCGAGGCGATCGTGACCGAGGACGCTGTGATTCTCGGTACCGTGCACGGGCGCGGCTCGCTCCTGGATCAGTGGAAGGTCCGGCTCAAGAACCTCAACTACGCGCGCCTCTCGGCGACCGAAGTGGTGGACGACGACAAGATCGAGCGCTTCACGTACGAGGACCTCGACGTCCCGGGGGCACCGGAGCGTCCGACGATGATGAAGCGGGGGGATCTGTTCGTTCGCTTTCCGGTGGCGACGCCGAGGGTCGGGTCGGAGCAGCTCTTCGGGGATGAGATCACGCTGCTGCTGCGGCGCGAGGGGAGCACGTACAAGATTGCGGGGTTTGGGGAGGAGAACGGGCCGTAGGGCGCTTTTCCCGGCGCTCGGATCGAGCCGCGCCCCTCGATCACCCCACCCCCCTGGCCCCCCGCCCCGCAGGCAGGGCGGGGGGACCGTGAGCCATCTTCTCGGGCGATTCGTCTTCACAGTGCGCCGCGATCTACCCGCCCTGCTTGCCGGGGGCCGGGGGTGGG
>JBKQKP010000158.1:0-5362 GCA_052147435.1 Polyangiaceae bacterium
TCAACCCGGTCCGCTACATGAAGCTCCTCGAGCTCGTCGCGGGGCCGAAGACCGATCCCGCGGTCTTCGAGCGGGTTCGCCGCTTCGGGGTCGACGCCCTCGGCAAGGGGATCGTCGTCGGGAAGGACACACCGAACTTCGTGGGCAACCGGATCGGCGCGCACGCGATGATGACGACGATCCATCTCATGCTCGAGGACGGCCTCGCCCCCGAGGACATCGACGCGATCACCGGCGCTCCGATGGCCCACCCGAAGAGCGCGAGCTTCCGCACGGCGGACGTCGTCGGGCTCGACACGTTCGTGCACGTGGCCGAGAACTGCTTTGCCTCCCTCGTGAACGACGAGGACCGGAAGTACTTCGAGGTCCCGCCGTACATCAAGGCGATGGTCGAGAAGAAGCTCCTCGGCGACAAGACGAAGGGGGGCTTTTACCGGCGCGACAAGGCGAGCGGCGAGATCGCGACGCTCGATCCGAAGACGCTCGAGTACCGGGCCAAGGGGGGAGACGCCGAGATCAAGGCCACCACGAAGACCATCGGGAAGATCGAAGACCCGAAGGAGCGGCTCCGCAAGCTCGTCGCCGATCCGGGCAAGGCGGGGAAGTTCGCCTGGAAGGTGCTCTCGCGGAGCCTGGCGTACAGCGCGCGGCGGATCCCGGAGATCGTGGACGACGTCGTCGCGGTCGATGACGCGATGAAGTGGGGCTACGGCTGGGAGCTCGGGCCGTTCGAGACGTGGGACGCGCTCGGCTTCGCCGAGACGACGGAGCGGATGGTGAAGGACGGGGTGCCGCTCCCGGCGTCGATCCTGAAGATGAAGGAGGCGGGGGCGAAGGGGTTCTACCGAGGGGACGCAGAGGTCTGGGACCTCACGAAGAACGCGTACGTGCCGCGGAAGATCGATCCGCGGAATGCGACGTTGCCGCAGCTCCGCAAGGGGAGCGCTCCGGTCCTGAAGAACGACGGCGCGGAGGCGTGGGACCTCGGCGACGGCGTCCTCGGGCTCACGTTCAAGACGAAGGCGAACAGCATCGATCCGGACGTGATCTCGATGCTGACGCAGGCGGCGGAGCGGGCGGAGAAGGACTTCCGGGCGCTCGTCATCGCGAACGACGGCGAGCACTTCTGCGTCGGCGCGAACCTGTTCCTCGTCGTGATGGCGGCGGGGCAGAAGGCCTGGGATCAGATCCGCCAGATGGTGCGCGGATACCAGAACGCGACGCAGCGGCTGAAGTACGCGACGGTGCCGGTGGTCGCGGCGCCGTACGGGATGACACTCGGCGGGGGGCTCGAGCTCTGCTTCGCGTGCGACGAAGTACAGGCGGCGGCGGAGACGTACTCCGGCCTCGTCGAGGTGGGGGTGGGGCTGCTGCCGGGAGGGGCCGGCAACATGAACATGCTCTGGCGCGCGCTCGACGCGATCCCCGAAGGGGCGAACGTGAACACGTACGAGTACGTGACGCAGGTGTTCAAGAACATCGCGATGGCGAAGGTGGCGACGAGCGCGGAGGAGGGGAGGGCGCTCGGGTACTTCCGGAACACGGACGGCGTGTCGTTCGATCGCGCCCGCCAGCTCACCGAGGCGAAGAAACGCGCCATCGGGCTCGCGGAGGCGGGGTATCACCCGCCGGTGCCGAGGGCGTTCACGCTCCCCGGCGAGAACGGGATCGCAACCCTGTCGATGATGGTCGATACGCTCGTGGCGGGAGGGTTCGCCAGCGAGCACGACGCGCTCATCGCGCGGAAGGTCGCGACGGTGCTCTGCGGCGGCGCGGGGGGGGCGGCGCGCGAGGTGACCGAGGACGAGATGCTCGAGCTCGAAGCGGACGCCTTCGTGAGCCTCTGCGGCGAGCCGAAGAGCCAGGAGCGGATGCAGTACATGCTCATGAACAACAAGCCGCTTCGGAACTGAGCGCGCAACGCGAAAGAACCAAAGGAGAACGCCATGAAAGAAATCGTCATCGTTGAGGCGGTTCGTTCCGCGGTCGGGCGCGCGCACAAGGGGTCGCTCGCGCTGAAGCGCTCGGACGAGCTCGCGGGAGAAGTGGTCCGCGCGCTGCTCGCGCGGGTCCCGCAGGTGAAGCCGGCGGACGTAGAGGACTTCGTGCTCGGGTGCGCGATGCCGGAGGGGGAGCAGGGGCTCAACTTCGCGCGCGTGGCCGGCTTGCTCGGCGGGATGCCGATCGAGACAGGCGGCGTGACGATCAACCGCTTCTGCTCGAGCGGTCTGCAGGCGATCGCGTTCGCGGCGGGGGCGATCGCGATCGGGTCGTACGAGGTGGTCGTGGCGGGCGGCGCCGAGTCGATGACGCTCGTGCCGATGACCGGGAACAAGCTGTCGGCCTCGCCCGAGGCGATGGCGAAGTTCCCGGACGTCTACACGCCGATGGGGATCACGGCGGAGAACGTCGCGACTCGGTACAACGTGTCGCGGGAGGCGCAGGACAAGTTCGCGCTCTGGAGCCAGCAGAAGGCCGTGAAGGCGCGCGAGGCGAAGAAGTTCGACGACGAGATCGTGCCCGTGACGGGGAATCGGTTCGTGGGGGACGGCAACGAGAAGAAGACGTTCGAGTTCCGCACCGACGAGCTGATCCGGCCGGAGACGACGCTGGAGGGGCTCGCGGCGCTCAAGCCGGCGTTCTCGACGAAGGGCTCGGTCACCGCCGGGAACTCTTCGCCGCTCTCCGACGGCGCGGCGGCGGCCCTCGTGATGTCGAAGGAGAAGGCGCAGAGCTACGGGCTGAAGGGGCTCGGGTACTTCCGCGCGTTCACGACCGTGGGGGTGGACCCCGCGGTGATGGGGATCGGGCCGCTGCCTGCGGTGAAGAAGCTCCTCGCGCAGACGAAGCTCTCGGTGAAGGACATCGACATCTTCGAGATCAACGAGGCCTTCGCGAGCCAGTGCGTGTACGTCCAGAAGGAGCTCGGGATCCCCGACGAAAAGCTCAACGTGAACGGCGGCGCGATCGCGCTAGGGCACCCGCTCGGGTGCACGGGGGCGAAGCTGGCGGCGACGGCGCTCTACGAGCTCCGCCGGCGCAAGGGGAAGTACGCCGTCGTGTCGATGTGCATCGGCGGCGGGATGGGGGCCGCGGGGCTGTTCGAGGCGATCTAGCTCAGACGGTGACGAGGCTACGGCGGTCGCCGTCGCTGACCTCGTCCACGCCGAGCGTCGACGGCGCATCATCGTCGTCGGCGTTGCTGCCGGGGGCGCCGTGGAGCGTCGGGCGCGGCGCGGGCTTCTCTTCCATCTTCGGCGCGGGGGCGGGGGCCTCCTCGGGGGCGGCGTCCTCGAGCGTCCCTTCGTCGGCGCAGCAACGGAAGCCGGTCGAGTAGTCGTAGTAGATCTTCGCGTGGGCCGTGGTCGTGTAGTCGCACCCCTCGCCGTTGATCTTCGTGTCGAGGTAGTACCCGCCGTGGAAGGCGCCGTCGTCCGCCCACTCGTGGACGTTGCCGACCATGTCGTAGACGCCGTACGCGTTCGTGCACTCGGCGGCGGAGCCCGTGGGCTCGACCGTGTTCTCGAGCTGGTTCGCCTCGGGGTCGTTCATCGTCGCGGCGTCGTGCTCGCCGTTGTGGAGGACCGCCATAGGCGAGGTGCGGTTCGTGTCGACACAGACGTTCTCTTCGCGCGTCGCGCCGTACGGGTAGCGCGTGGACTCGGGGCCCTTGCACGCCGACTTCCACTCCTGCGCGTGGCAGAGGCGCTTGCCCGACGCGGTGCAGGCGCGCTGCGCCTCGACCATCGAGATGTGCGCTTGCGGGGTAACGCCGGGGCGCGAGACCGCGCGGACGGTGTGGCCGTTCGGAGCTTCGTGCGCGCTGAAGGGGACCTCGGTGCCGTCGGCGAGGATCTCGACGAGCGAGCCCTCCCACTTGTCTACGCACGTGTGACCCACGAGGGCCATGTCGCTCGGGCACGATGACGCAGCCGTGCTGTAGCCCGCATGAGCCGATGTGGCGAAGAACGAGACACCGAGGAACGTTGTGCCACTCGCCAGGAGCGCCGTAAGCGCGCGGTGGAATTTTGTGTTGGTGGGCGGTCGCATGGTCCACCCCCCTCAGCACGGACGGTGCCGCGAATGAAGCGTAGCGATTTCGGCGACTTGAGCCGAAATGACCCTGCGGCTTCCCGTCCTCAGCTTAGACGCGGAGCCCGCATACCCGATTACGCGCCCGGTCTCGTGCCAAGCGTTGGCACGAAGACGGCGGCGACGCGACGCTTCACGGCGTCGCCGGGACGCTCCCGCAGGTGGAGCTCGAGCACGCCTCGTACTCCGTCGCGCAGCTCGAGGCGATGCACGACGTGCACGCCGTCCCCTGCGCAGCGCATTCGGAGGCGCAGCTCGTCTGGATGCAGTTCAGCACGTTGATCAGCGGCCCCGAGGCGTTCGGGCACGACTGCACGAACGACTGCTGGATGCACTGATTGAAGTCGATCCCCTCCGGCCCCGCGTCGTCCGAGGGGCAACTCGACAGGGCAGTCAACGTGTCGGTGCACGACGTCGTCCCGACGCCGAACGTGTCGCCGTTGTCGCACTGCTCGGACGACGTATCCATCGCCGGGTAGTACAGCCCGACGAACATGCACATCTCGTTGTACTCGGCGCTCGGTCCCTGGAGGTACGCCTGCGTCCCCTGCGTGTTGTCGTAGTCGCAGTAGTAGCGGATGTACGAGCCGGCCGAGATCTGGACGGTGTCGAGCTGGATGGTCGGGCTCGCCCAGTTGTTCGACGTGTAGAACGGCGTCGTCGCCGGCGACGATGCCGTGTCGAGGTACGCCTGATAGTTCACGCCGCGCGCGTGGTAGTGCGAGCCCTCGGTGAACATCGTGATGTTCTGCGGAATGGGACAGCGCGTGGATGCCGTCGCGAGCCCCCCTTGCGGCACGTAGATGAACGGATCGTAGAAGAAGAGGACGCCCGCGTTCTGCTGCACGGGGGTCGTCTGCGTCGTCAGGTGCACCGAGACGTGCGCGCTGATCGGGTTCGCGGTCGCGTTCAGGTAGTGCACCTGGAAGAGGAAGATCTCGTTCGCCGAGTACGGAAGACCGACGCCCGTGGGCATCGTGATCTCGCCCGTCGGCGTTGCCGCGGGGTACACGACGCCGGTGATCGTGCTCATGTAGTTCGACGTCCCCTCGTAGCAGCTGCCGAGGACCGGGCTCGCCTCGCCCGCGGGGATGCTCGTGAGGTTCGTGCGATAGATCAGGAGGTGGTGACTGCCGGCGGTGTACTCGTGCTGGCCGGCGATGATGAACCCCGCGGTGGCCGGCATCGTGACGTACGTGCACTCGAAGTCCTCGGTGCTCGCGGCGACGGTAAAGTCCATGTCGAACGTCGTCGGGCTGGCCGGAAACGG
>JBKQKP010000159.1:0-5485 GCA_052147435.1 Polyangiaceae bacterium
CTTCGCGTTCGGCGCTCTAAAAGTCGACACCGAGCCTCCCCGTGAAGAGCGCTCCGCCGACGTTCATCGTGACCCCTTCGCGCGCGTACTCGACGAAGTCGTATCCCCCCTCCACCTGCGCGAAGAAGAGTCCGAAATAGTGAAACGCGAGCCCCGCGCGCGCCGATCCGATGGGGGCGGCGATCGCAGCGATCCCGTCCGGCGCCAGCCAGGCCACCCCCCCCGCGACGCCGATGAACGGGTCGAGCGGGAACTTCGGCACGAAATGGAAGCGGATCCCGATCGACGCCGGCGCGATCCACTGCCCGGCCACGGGGAGCGCGACCGTCCCGACGATCCCCCAGCGGTTGCGCAAGAGATGCTCGAGCTCGAGGCCGAGGCGCACGGTGTGCTCCTGGGAGCCCACCTGCGCGTAATCCACCCCCAGCGCGAGCTTCGTCGTCCCCTGCATGACGCCGTCTCGCGCGTCGTCGTCCCACTGGTTCCAGTTGTTCGTGGGGGGCGGATCAGCGTGCGCGACCGTGCCGGCCAGGAGGACGCCGAGGATCGCTGCGGTGAAGGCGAACGAGCGAAACGACATCTGCAGCTCCGCGCCTACCTTACGTGCCTACGTTAGCGTGAGCGAGTCGCGCGATTCGACGTTAGTCTGGCTCGATGCGCGAATTCGAGCGGGCAGTCGGCGAGACTGCGCTCGTTGTACGCTGTGATTCGAGTCTCGCCACGCAAGCGGAGTGGCTCCTGCGGACCGTCGGGAAGGTTCTCGAGGCGACCCCCTTCAAGGAGGGGATGACCATCCAGGTCGGGTGGACCCGCTTCTCCCTCCGGACCCAAGGGGGACGTGTGCTCGTCTGCGAGCCGAGCTTCCACGGGAATCCGTTTGCCGCGTCGAGCACCGACGTCACCGTCTCCCTCGCGGTCCTCTCCGCGCACGACGAGATGATCCAGCTCCTCGGCGTGGAGCCCGAGCCGGTGTCCTTCCACCACAGCGTGCTGATCCAGCGCGGGTGTCTCTCGGAGCGCCGCATCTTCATGCAGCGCAAGAGCGCCGCCGAGGGGGATGCCTCCGGATGGTGCGTCGGCGTCGTCGGGAAGGAGCAAGCGTTCGCGAGCGAACCGGACGAGGTCGAGTGGATCCGCGCGACCGAGCTCCTGCGCGTGCGTCGACCGCTCGTCATCCCGCTGTTTCTCCCCTCCGGGTACGTCGTGTCGTGGGACGGTGACGAAATCACCTCGCTGGAAACGGGGGATCACCGGAATCGCTGGTCTGCGCGCGCCGCGGAAGTCCTGCGGGGGGTCGAGAAGCGGCTCGAGGCGGCGTGGCAGCAAGCTGCGGGCGGCGCTCCGCCCTCGTAGTCCGCTGCGCCGACTCCGAAATAGGCCGGGCCGCGGCTAGCTGTTCCACCCAGCCCCGTCCAGCGGTAGGAGAGAGCGATGGAACGCGAATGTGAGATCCTCTCGGATGAGCACGGCGGCGCGCTTCGCGTGCATCTCCAGGGGAGCGCGCTCCTCCGCTGCCCGCTCTTGAACAAGGGAACGGCCTTCACCGACGAAGAGCGGACGGCGTTCGCACTTCACGGCCTCCTCCCCCCCGTGATCAACACGCTCGAGGAGCAGGTGGCGCGCGCCTACCGCGCGTTCGCGGAGCTCCCCACGCCGATCGCCAAGTACGCCTTCCTCCGCGCGCTGCAGGACCGGCAAGAGGTCGTCTTCTTCGCCCTCCTCGAAGCGCACATGACCGAAATGCTCCCGATCGTCTACACGCCGACCGTCGGCGAAGCGGTGGAGCGGTACTCGGCGATGTACGAGGAGCCGCGCGGTCTGCTCGTCTCCACGGCGACGATCGGTCGCGCGCGCGCCCTCGTCGAGAGCCACCCCGCGGACGACGTGCGAATGATCGTCGCGACCGACTCGTCGGCCATCCTCGGCATCGGCGATCAGGGGCACGGCGGCGTCGCGATCGCGATTGGCAAGCTCGCGCTCTACACGGCGGGGGGCGGGGTGAGCCCGTTCCAGTCGGTCCCCGTAGGGCTCGACGTCGGCACCGAGCGGAAGGACTTGCTCGCCGATCCGATGTACCTCGGCGTGCGCCACGCGCGCCTGCGCGGAGAGAAGTACTTCGCGTTCCTCGACGCGTTCGTCGACGCCGTTCGCGCGCGATGGCCGCGGGCGGTCATCCAGTGGGAGGACTTCTCGAAGGACGCCGCATTCGCGGTGCTCGAGCGGTATCGCGAGACGATCCCGTCGTTCAACGACGACATTCAGGGAACCGGCGCGGTCGCGCTCGCGGGGCTCTTGAACGCGTGCCGGCTCCGCGGGGAGGCGCTGCGCGACCAGCGCGTCGTCGTGCACGGGGCGGGGGCGGGCGGGGTAGGAGTCGCGACGGCGATCCAGCGCGGAATGATGCGCGAGGGGCTCTCGCTCGAGGCTGCGGCCGAGCGGATCTTCATCACGGACTCGAAGGGGCTCGTGACGCGCGATCGCGACGTCGAGGCCTACAAGCGCGGCTTCGCCCAGCCGTCGGGGCGCATCCCCGCGACGCCGGGACGAGCGCCGACGCTCTTCGAGACGATCCGCGGCGCGCGCGCGACGGTCCTCTTGGGGCTGTCGGGGCAGCCGGGCTCCTTCGACGAAGCTTCGATCCGCGCCATGGCCGACAATTGCGAGCGTCCGGTCATATGCCCCCTCTCGAACCCGACGAGCAGCGTCGAGGCGACGCCCGAGCAGCTCCTCGCGTGGACGTCGGGGCGGGCGATCGTGTCGACGGGGAGCCCGTTCGATCCCGTTCTCGTCGCGGGGAAGCCGGTCGAGATAGGGCAGGGGAACAACGCGTTCATCTTCCCCGGACTGGGGCAAGGGGCGATCCTCGCCGAGGCGCGCGTGATCACCGACGGGATGGTGATCGAAGCGGCGTACGCGCTCGCGGAGTACACCGCCGAGCGGCACCCCGACCGCGTCTATCCCCCCGTCGCGGAGCTCCGCGAAGTGTCGGAGCGCGTCGCAGCGCGCGTCGTAGCCCGGGCAATCGAGGACGGTGTGGCAAGGCTCGACGGCGCGTCCGCGCAACGCGCGGCGCGGTCTGCAACAGAGGCAAGATCGCCACAGGCGATGCTCGCGTTGGTGAGGGAACGCTCCTGGCGACCGCGGTACCTGCCGTACGTCGCGACCGCGAAGACGTGATCCGTCAGTCAGTGCAGGGCATGTGCGCCCAGCGATCTTCGCCGTCGGGGACGGCGACTCGCTCGGGCGTTGCTTCCTTTTGCCAGCGCGCCGGCGCAGAGGCTTTCCGTTTGGGCTCTTCTTTGGGCTGAGGCGCGATCGCTTCGGTCTTGGTCATGGCTTCCGACCAACAAGCAACGCACGTACCTGGCCGATCGGCCAAGAAAACGCTGGGGTTTCCGCCCCACACCCCCCTCGCTGCGTATCAGCCGCGCCGCGTAGTCGGGGTATCGTTCGCGGGTCATGACGCAAGACAACCAGGACCGCCAGACCACCGAATCGCGAATCACCCTCGAGAAGCGCGGGCACCTGCTTCTCATCGGTTTCAACCGCCCGAAGAAACTGAATGCGTTCGACGTCGCGATGCTCAAGGAGCTCTCCGCGGCGTACGAGACGCTCGAGAACGACGCCGACGCGCGTTGTGGTGTCGTTTTTGCGCACGGCGACCATTTCACCGCAGGGCTCGACCTCGCGAACGTCGCGCCGATGGTCCAGGCGGGGACTCCTCTCTACGGAGGTACGGCGGTCGACCCGTGGGGCGTTCACGGCAAGAAGAGAACGAAGCCCGTCGTCGTCGCCGTCCACGGCCGCTGCCTCACGCTGGGAATCGAGCTGTGCCTGGCGTCCGATGTCATCGTCGCCGCGCAAGACGCGCGCTTCGCGCAGATCGAGATCAAGCGGGGCATCTTCCCGTTCGGAGGCGCAACGTTCCGGTTCGTCCAGGTCGCCGGGTGGGGGAACGCGATGCGGTGGCTCCTCACGGGCGACGAGTTTGGCGCGGACGAGGCGCATCGCATCGGGCTCGTGCAGGAGGTGGTCGCGCGTGGAGCGCAGCTCGAGCGAGCGACGGCGATCGCCGAGACGATCGCCGCGCAGGCCCCGCTCGGCGTCCGCGCGACGATCGCGTCGGCGCGCGAGTCGCTCGTCGAAGAGGCCGCCGCGCGCGCCCTCCTTCCCGAGATCCAGCGACTCATGGGGACCGCCGACGCGCACGAGGGGGTCATGTCCTTTCTCGAGCGACGCGCGGCGAAGTTCGAAGGGAAGTAGCGCGCGGAACAGTCACAGCGGAACCTTCGCTGGGGACTGGATCAATTGCTCCACCCACCCCCCTTCTCCGGCGCTAGATGCGTGCGGTCCGTTCGAAGAAATAGCTTTCATTTCAGCCTGATACGCCGATGGATCCCCATGGCGCACAACGTGCTCCATGTGGATGTGGAGGCGAACCGTGAGTCGACCGGTCAAAGGAAGTTTCCGCAGCTCGGACGACGACGCGCAGACGACGTTCATGTCGCGCGCGCTGGTCCCCGCCTCCTCTCGGTCGCCCCTCTCCGGGCGTCGCGCCCCCGTGTTCACGGAGGAGCGAACACTCATCGACGTGCCTCGTCCCGTGGACGCGAGCGAAGAGCGCACGATCGTTGCGCCGCTGTCTTTCCCGAAGGCAGCGCCCCGCGCGACGCTCACGATCCCGCGCACGCCTCGGTCGTCGTCTCCTGCCGTAGCGAAGTCGACCCCTCCGAGCGTCAGGCCTGTGCCCCGCGCGTCGCAGCCTCCGCCGCTTCCTCCTGCTCCGCTCCCGTCCTCTCCGCCCCCACCTGTTCTCGTTCCCCCCCCTCCGCCGTCAGCGACGAAGCTCCTCGACGCGCCCGTCGCGGCTCCTCTTCCGTCCTCTCCGCCCCCCCCCGCGTCTTTCCCCTCGACGCAGTCATCCCCCGCGCTCGTCCGCGACCTCACCCCGTCGACGTTTCCCCCTCCGCCTGCTTCGCACCCGGCGCGCGACCCGATGATCCTCATCGCCGCCGCGCTCGGCGTGCTCGGCATCATCTTCACGATGGGGATCGTCGTCGGGCTGGTCGTGTCGCTGCGATCGCACGACGGCGCTGCGGGAGTCGATCCCGACACGCACACGTCGACGATCGCCGCGGCCGCGGGCGCTGCGCTCGTTCCTGCGCTCCCCGCCGCTCCGAGCGCGCCGGCGCCGGTCGTCGTCCCCTCGGCGCCGGTCGTGAAGGTCGTCCCCACGAAGATCGCGCCCGCTGAAGGGATCGCCGATTCGCTCCTCGCACCGAAGCCACCCGCCGCCGCGATCCCTGCGCCGGTCCCCGCGGTCCGTGTCGCGCGCGCCGCCCCTGTCGCCGCCGCCGCGCCCGTCGTGAAGCCCGCTCCGGTAACCCCGCCTGCGAAGCGCGGGCGCGCGAGCTCGGGCGATCCCGACATGGACGCCGCGAACGCCGCGTCCGAGCTCGCCAAGGCGCAGCTCGACGCGTCGCTT
>JBKQKP010000160.1:0-17384 GCA_052147435.1 Polyangiaceae bacterium
GGAGCGCCCGGTGCGTCACCGCGTGGTACTTGAACCCGGTGAAGATCCGGATCCCGTCCTGTACGTACGGCCCGATGTAGTCCATCGGGAGGTCGAACCCGATGTCGCGGTAGAAGTCGCGGTACACGGGATCGCCCGGATACCCCTCCTGCGCGCTCCACACCTGCTTCGAGCTCTCGATGTCGCGCCCGAACGCCGCGACCCCCGAGCGGCAGTAGACGGGGGCGTGCACGCCAAAGACCGGGCGCGGCTCGGCGAACAGGAGGCCGTGCGTGTCGACGAAGAAGTAGCGGATCCCCTCCTCGCGCAGGAGCTCGTCGATGCCGGGGACGTAGCCGCACTCGCCGAGCCACATCCCCTGCGTGCGCCGCCCGAAGAGGCGCTCGTACGTCTGCGCCGCGGTGTGCACCTGCGCGCGGAAGGCGGCCCAGTTGCGATCGAGGAGCGGGAAGAACGGGTGGGTCGCGACGCAGGTGATGACCTCGAGCTTCCCCGCGTCCTGCACGGCGCGAAGCGCCTTCACGAGGTCGCCGTCGTAGCGCCGCCAGCAGTCGCGAATCTCGACGAAGCGGTGCCGGTACATCTTCGCGAGGTCATGGAACGCGCGGTCCTCGTTCCAGGTGCGGGCGCACTCCTTGTCACCGAGCTCGATCAGCTTGTCGAGCTTCCTGGCATAGCGCTCCTTGAGAAGATCGTCGGTCAGCATCGCGAGGAGCGAGCCGCTCACCGAGAGGGTGAGGCGGAAGTCGATCTCGTCCTTCAGGAGCCGCTCGAACCCGAGGATGAGCGGGATGTACGTCTCGGTGATCGCCTCGAAGAACCACTCCTCTTCCAGGTAGCTCGGCGCCTCCGGGTGGCGGACGAACGGAAGGTGCGCGTGAAGGACGAGAGAGATGTACCCGCGCGCCATCACCGCACCTCCTTCGCTTGTTCACTCATTCGCGCAACCCACTCGTCATACCCGCCAGCCCCGATCGCCACGCTCCCGGCGACGTGCTCGCTCGCTCCCCCCGGCGACCACCCCGCGAGCGCGCCGCCGTAGAGGTATTCGCTCGCCCCGCCCCACGCGCGCTCGCTCGCCCCGCCCCAGGCCATGCCGCTCGCCCCACCGTACAGGAGCGCGCTCGCTCCGCCGTAGAGCAGCTCCGAAGCGCCCATCCGCGCGATCTCCGAGCCACCGAGCGCGAGCCACTCGCTGCCGCCGAGAGACCAGCGCTCGCTCGCCCCCAGGCGCCACATCTCGCTCGCCCCTGCTTCGACGACGGCGTGCGACTCCGACGCGCCGAACGCCGCGCGCGCCCGCTGCCACGCGTTCATCCGGACGCGCTCGAACGCCGACCACCACCGCTCCACCTTCGCCGGCTCGACACGCGCCCAGTGCACGCGCCACGAGCCGAGCTGGCGGCGCTCCTCGCCGGTCCCGAAGCTCTGGATGCGCACCTCCCACGGCCCGAAGACCTCGAGCCCGCTCATGTGCTCCTCGAGGAGGACCTGATCGTCGCCGAGGAAGCGGATCTCGAGGCGGCCCGGATCGAGCAGATGAATGGGGAACGGCCCGACGACCCACTGCGCGTTCTCGATCGGCAGGACGTTCTGTCCGCCGCGCCCTCCGACCCAGCGGAGGCGCCACTCGCTGCGCCACCCCTCGTGAAGCCACGGCCCTTCCCAGCGCACCTCCGTGAACGACGGGTGCACCCACGTGTACGTCCGCGACTCGCCGTGGCTGCCGACGATGGCGTGCGACGACGTCGGCCGCGCGTCCGCGAGAGGGGGCGGATGCGCGGAGCCGCTCCAGGGGGGCGGACCCGCATACTTGGAGACGTACGGGCGCGCGGCGGGGTGGCGATCCTCGCTCGTCACGGTCATCCACTCGAGCGAGTGGTTCGGCGACGGATCCTTGCGCGGGAAGTCCGCGCGACCCGAGCGCGCGATCGGCTGGAAGTACCCTTCGTGGCTCTTGATGCCAATCTCGAAATGGAACGACGCCGTCGGCCTGTGGAGAGCGAGGAAGTACTCGCGGTCCGTCCGCTCGACGCGGATGTCGAAGTAGTCGTTTGCGTTGATCCCGTCGAAGTTGCGCCCGGTCGTGTCGTACACGCGGAGGTTGCACCAACCGTGCACGCCCGCCTCGCCGAGGCGACCGCGCGCCGCGGCGATCCCGTCGTCGGTGATCTCCCAGTAGAGGTAGACGGAGTCGGGGCTACGGACCAAAGCGGTGATCCGGTCGTCGCCGTAGCTCCAGGGGAGCTCGAGACCGTCGAAGCGCGCGGGGGGCGCGCCGAGCTGGAACTTCGCCGCCTCGACGCGCGTGTTCTCGGAAGCCCCCAGCTCGCGCATCGGCGGCTGGCTGATGCTCCCCTCCAGCGTCTCTCCCCGCTCCCCCGGCTTTGCGCCCGCTCGGTCGCTCATCTCGTCCTCCGCGTGTTTCCCCGCCGCGCAATCCTTAGCCCCTATGCCTCGCTCGGCCCAGCGGAAACGGCCCTTCCGTCACGCTGACGTGAGCTACTCGCGGCGACGCCGTGGCTCTTTTGTTTCAGGCAGGTTTCGAAGAGGGCCGCTCAGTGCGCCGCGGGCGTGGGCCCCTTCGAGGGCTTCTGCGTGAAGACGAGGAGCGGCACCATGAACGCGGTCGCGATCGCGAGGACCTCGATCGCGTCGATGTACGCGAGCGTCGTCGCCTGCTGGACGAGCTGGCCGTACAGCGCAGCCGTCGCCTTGTGTAGCGCGTCGGCGGCAGAGGTCCCCGTGTGCTGGATCGACGCCATGAGCCCGTTCAGCTTCGCCTGGAAGGCCGGGTTGTAGTGATTCGTATGGGACGACAGGTCCATCTGGTGCTTCTGCGAGCGGCGCGCGATGAGCGTCGTCACGAACGCGATCCCGATGTCCCCCCCCATGTTGCGCGACAGGTTGACGATGCCCGAGACCGCGTTGTTCTTCTCGAGCGGCACGCCGGCGTAGACGAGCGTGTTGATCGGCACGAAGAGGAACGCCATCCCGACGGACTGGTACACACGCAGGAGCGTCGCCGTCTTGAAGTCGATCCCCGGGTACAGGTGGGTCGTCATGTAGAACATCGACCCCGACAGGACCGTGAAACCGAACGCGATGAGGTAGCGCGGGTCCACGCGCGAGACGAGCGTCCCCACGAGAGGCAGGAGCATGATGACGACGAACCCTCCGGGCGAGAGCGCCATCCCCGCCTGCTCCGCCGTGTACCCCATCATGACCTGCGTGAACTGAGGCAAGAGCACCGTCGTCCCGAAGAGAGAGACGCCGAGGACGAGCATCATGATGTTCGACGCGGCGAAGTTCCTGCTCTTGAACATCCGCACGTCGACGACCGGCTGCTTCTGGTTCCACTCCCAGAACACGAACGCCACGAGCGAGACGAACGCGATGATCGAGAACCAGACGATGAAGGGCGTGTGGAACCAGTCGTCCTCTTGCCCCTTGTCGAGCACCACCTCGAGCGTCCCCAGGCCAAGCGCGATGAGGCTGAGGCCGATGTAGTCGATCGTGCCGGTGCGCTCCTTCATCAGCTTCAGGTGCGGCGGATCGGTGACGAAGTGGTTCGAGAGGAACATCGACGCGATGCCGACCGGCACGTTGATGAAGAAGACCCAGCGCCAGTTGTAGTGGTCGGTGATGAACCCGCCGAGCGTGGGGCCGATCGCCGGGGCGAGGACCACGGCCATCCCGTAGACGGCGAACGCCATCCCGCGCTTCGCAGGGGGGAACGTGTCGGCGAGGATCGACTGCTCGCTCGGCCCGAGCCCGCCCCCCCCGAGCCCCTGCAGGACCCGGAAGAAGATCAGCCACCCGAGCGACGGCGCCATGCCGCACAAGAACGAGCTCAGCGTGAACATCGCCACGCATGCCATGTAGAAGCGCTTCCGCCCGAGCTTCGAGGCGATCCATCCGCTGATCGGCAGGATGATCGCGTTCGACACCAGGTACGACGTGAGCACCCACGTCCCTTCGTCCTGGCTCACGGAGAGGTTCCCCGCGATGTGCGGCAAGGAGACGTTCGCGATGCTCGTGTCGAGCACCTCCATGAACGTCGCCATCGTCACGACGAGGGCGATCGCCCACGGGTTGTGCCCGCCGGTCCAGCCCGTCGTGAAGTAGGCGGGCCGCTCCTGAGGGGGAAGCGCCGCGGCGGTCATGTCAGAGCCTTACCTTGGGCTCCACGGACATCCCCGCGCGAAGGCGGTCCATCCCGGGTTGCCCTGGGTCGAGCCGGATGCGGACGGGGATGCGCTGCACGACCTTCACGTAGTTCCCCGACGCGTTCTCCGGCGGGAGGACGCTGTAGCGCGAGCCTGTCGCGCCGCCGAAGCTCTCGACCGAGCCGCGGAGATCGGCGTCGAGCGCGTCGACGTGAACCGTCGCGAGCTGTCCCGGGTGCATCTCCCTCACCTGGGTCTCGCGGTAGTTCGCGGTGACCCAGACGTCGTCGGTCTGCGAGATGGCGAGGAGCTCCTGTCCCGGCGCCACGCGATCGCCCACCGCGACCGCCTTCTTCCCCACGATGCCGGCGACCGGAGAGATGATCTTGGCGTACGACAGGTTGAGCTCGGCCTGCGCGAGCTGCGCCTTCGCGGCGTCGAGGCTCGCCTGGCGCCAGATGACCGACGCGCGCCGCGTGGCGAGCTGGCGCGGGCCGTTCGCCTGGATCTCCGCGAGCCGGCTCCGCGTCGACGTGAGGCGGGCCTCCTGTTCCCCCACCCCCGCGCGCGCGGCCTCGAGCGCCTGATGGAGCGCATCGACGTTGGCCGACGACGCGTCCGACGCGGCCGCGCGCTGGTCGTACTCCGACTGCGTGATGGCCCCCTGCTTGATGAGCTGCTCCGCCCGCTGCCTCTCGAGCTGCACGTTCTTGTCGTTCGCCTTTGCCTGGACGAGCTGCGCCGCGAGCTGGTCGACCGACTTTTTCGCCTGCTCGAGCGCCGCCTGGGCGGAGGCGAGGTCGGCGCCGCTCGTCGCGACGGTCGTCCGATTCGACATCTCGGTGATCGAGACGGACGGATCCTCCACCTGAAGCTGCGCCTCTGCTTCGGCGACCTGCGCCTTCGCGAGCTCCACGGCCACCTTCAGATCGCTGGGATCGATCTCGGCGAGGACGTCGCCCGATTTCACGTGCTGGTTCTCGACGACCGACACCGAAGAGATCGTCCCGCTCACGCGCGGCGAGAGGTTGCTGATGTTCGCGTCGATCTGCGCGTCGTCAGTCTCCTCGAACTGACGCTCGTAGGCCCAGTAGGACGTCCCTCCGAGCGCCACCGCCGTCACGACCGCGAGCCCGATGATCCGCTTGCGTCCGGGGGCCTTCGCCGCCGCCGCGGGTGCTGCCTCCGCCTGGGTGCTCGCGGGGGTCGCTGGGCGGGGGCCGACCGCCGCCGGTACGTCCTGAGTCGTGGTGCTCGTCGCCATGAACTGGAGCCTTCCTCTAGGTTGCTGCCCCGCCACTCTTCGATGCCGGAAGCGCTCGTTCCGTCACAGTCTTTTGCGAGGCTTGGGAGGCTGCGCCGCCCCAGATTACCGGTCCGACCCCTCACGTACATGGCGCAGTGCCCGGAATTCCGCCAACTTGCCGAGGGCCGGCGCGAGCTCTGCCCCCGCCCGCTCGAGCCTGGCGCGGAGAATCTCCGGGATCGTGTGCAGCCCTAGCGTCCGAGCCGCCGCTCCGTCGGGCACGTCTTCCGGCTTTTGCACCAGGACGAAGCGCCTCTTCCCACCGTCCGCGGCGTTCGCCTCCATCACGGCGTGCCCGGTCGTCCCCGACCCCGCGAAGAAGTCGAGGACTACATCGTCCCCCTTGGCGTTCCCGATCTGGAGGAGGCCCCGGAGGAGCTCGAGCGGCTTCGGGTTGCTGAAGACGTTCTTCACCCCGAAGAGGCGGGTGAGCTGCGCGTTCGCCCCCTGGTTGTGGCCGAAGGTCTCGTGCGGCCACCAGTTCGTCGCGCACTGCCCTTCGGCCTCGCGCTCCTTACGGAAGTACTTCTTCCGCGGCGAGCCGCGCCCCGCGTTGGGAAAGACGATCCGCCCGTCGGCGACGAGCGCGCGGTAGGTCTCCTCGTCCCCCATCCATACCTCCTCGTAGTCGACGCCGGCCGGCGTCGTGAGCGCGTAACGGCTGCCGGACTGGTCGCTCCCTACCTTCCACGGCTTGGTCGCCCAGTCGCCGCGCGGGTCGTCGTCGGGGTTCGTGAAGGCTCCGGTGAGGTCCACCTTCCCCACGCCGCTCGCCTTCATCGCCCGGGAGTCGCGCGCGTACGCGACGATGAACTCCGCGACCTTGGCGATCATCTTCGTCTTGTCGTTCGGCTGGTTGTACCGGCGCCTCCAGCAGACGACCCCCTCGCGGTTCGCGTCGCCGAAGATCTCGTCCATCACGACGAGGAGCCGACCGAGCTCGCTCTCGTCGATGCTGACGAAGACGACCCCGTCGTCGCGCAGGAGCGGGCGGAGGAGCGCGAGGCGCGGGTAAATGAGATCGAGCCATCGCACATGGCCGCGGAAGTCGTCCTCGTAAATGCCGTCGTTGCCGGTGTTGTAGGGGGGATCGAGGTACGCGACCTTCACCTCCCCGCCGAGCGTGGGCCGGAGGAGCTTGAGCACGTCGAGCGAGTCCCCCTCGATGACCAGGTTCACGGCGTCGGGCGACGTGCCCTGGATGGGCCGAAGCGCCCCCGCGACAGGGCTCTCGACCAGGCGGCGCACATCGTCCTTTCCCGGCCAGACGAGCTCGAGCCGCGCGCCTTCTGCCACGACGTCGATCCTACCTGAGCAAGTTTGCGAAGAGGACGCGAGTAGTGCGATCGTCCCCTATTCATGTTCGAAGCGCTCGGGGCGACGATCCACCGGCACCGATGGCTCACGCTCGCCCTGGCCGGCGCGTTCCTCGTGGTGTCGCTCGCCGCGCTCCTTCGGGGGGGCGACCTCACCGGCGGAGTCATCCACGGGATCGAGTGCGAGCGCGCGCAGCAGATCGCCGCGTCGATCCAGGGGCGCTCGGCCGATACGACGTTCGTTGCCGTCTTCGAGCACCCGACGCTCGACGCCCGCGACGGTGCCTTCCATGAAGCGATGCAGCGCGCGCTCGAACCGCTACGCGCCGACCCCGCCGTCGGGGTGATCCTGACCCCCGACGACGCAGGCCCCTTCCTCGCGCCGGGAATGATCAATGGCCCTTCGCACGCGGGCTTCGCGCTCGTGTCGCTCCGGGGGGACTTCAAGACGGCGCTCCACGCTTACCCCGTCGTGCGCGCCAAGCTCCGCTCGGATTCGCTTCGCATCGCGTGCACGGGGCAGGTCGCGTTCATGAACGACCTCGATCACGTGCTCGAGCACGATCTCATCCGCGCGGAGCTCCTGTCCCTGCCGCTCGCGCTCCTCGTTCTCCTCCTCGTGTTCCGCACCGCCGTGGCGGCGGCGCTCCCCGTCGGCGTCGGCGCGCTGGCCGTCGCCGGAGGGATCGCGGTCGTCTCCACGCTCTCGAGGCACACCGAGATCGCGCAGTACACGATCAACGTCTGCTCGCTCATCGGCCTCGGGGTCGCGATCGACTACTCGCTGTTCACGGTGAGCCGCTACCGCGAGGAGCTCGCCGCGGGGCACGACTATCCCACGGCGCTCGCGCGCGCGATGGCGAAGGCCGGGCGCGTGGTGGCCTTCTCGGGGCTCGCCGTCGGGACGGGGCTCGCTGGCCTCCTCTTCTTCGAAGGCTCGTACCTGCACGCGATGGGGATCGGCGGGGCCGTCGTCGTGGGGCTCGCGGTGATCTTCGCGCTGACGTTCCTGCCGGCGCTCCTCGCCGTGCTCGGACCGCGGATTCATGCCGGGGCGATGCCGCTCCCGAACATCGCGCTTCGGGAGGGGATCTGGCATCGCACGGCCGAGTGGGTCATGCGTCGCCCGGTGCAGGTCCTGGTGCCGACGCTTGGCATCCTCCTCTTCCTCGGTGTGCCGTTCCTGCACCTGAAGCTGACGGCGGCGGACGTGCGGGTCCTCCCCGAGACGGTCGAGGCGAGGCAGGGCTACGAGCTCCTCAGGAAGGACTTCCCGGACCAGGCAGCGAACCGTCTGGTCGTCGCCGTTCACTTCCCGGACGCCCCGGCGCTGAGCGCCAAGAGGATCGACGCGCTCTTCGATTTCTCCCGCCGCGTCGCGAAGCTGCCGCACGTCGTGAAGATAGAGAGCGTCGTCGACGGGCCGGACGCCGACATGACGAAGGAGGACTACGAGAGCTCCCTCCTCGAGCCTTCGGACATCGGCGCGCCGCTCGTGGCGATGGCGAAGAAGCTCGTCGTCGGAGATCGGGATCTCCTCGCCTTCATCGTCACCGACTCCCCCCCCGAGAGCGAAGCGTCGCGCGCGCTCGTCCGCCAGATTCGCTCCGACCGCGCGCTCGGCGACGGGTCGCTCGTCGTCGGCGGCCCGACGGCGCTCGACGTCGACACGACGGCGTACATGCTCGAGCGGACGCCGCGCGCCGTGAGCTTCGTCGTGCTCGTCACGGTGGTCGTGCTGTTTCTGTTCCTCGGGTCGGTCCTCTTGCCGATCAAGGCGGTGGTCATGAACATCGTCTCGATCGCCGGCTCGTTCGGGGCGCTCGTCTGGGTCTTCCAGGACGGCCACCTCCTCGTGCACGAAGGGCGGCCGATCGAGCCGGCGCTCCCGCCGCTCCTCTTCTGCATCTTGTTCGGGCTCTCGATGGACTACGAGGTCCTGATGCTCTCCCGGATCCAGGAGTCGTGGGAGCGGACCGGGGACAACACGCGCGCCGTGGCCGAAGGGCTCGAGAAGACCGCCGGGCTCATCACGAGCGCGGCGGCGATCATGGTGGCGGTGTTCGGCGCGTTCGCCGTCGTCAGCATCGTCATCGTGAGGGCCGTGGGATTCGGGATGGCGCTCGCCGTGGCGCTCGACGCAACGCTCGTGAGGATTCTGCTCGTGCCCGCGGCGATGCGCCTGTTCGGCGAGGCGAACTGGTGGGCGCCGCCGCTGCTCGTGGCGCTCCGGAAGCGACTGGGGATCACGCGGCTGAAGTGAGGCGTTGGCGGAGGGCCAGGGGGGCCGATTTCGACGCCGACGCCGACGCGGAGGGCCGTGCTCGCCGTCATCACCGAGCGCGAGCCGGTTCGACACATCCTCGCGCACCTCGGCTTGCCGACCGACCCGCCGCGCGGCGAACGTCGATCCCGAGCGCGTCGACGATGGTTGCTTGAAGCGATCGAGGAGCTCATCGCGTCGTTTCCGCGCGCGAGCACGAACGCCCAGAGATGATCAGCGTGGATCGAGCATTATCCACGTCATCCTTCATTGTGCGCGACGAGAGGTCGCGTGGTAAGGCCTCCCATGTATCGCGCCCTTTCGGCCTGCTTTCTCGCGGTGGCCGTCGCGGCGTGCTCCTCTTCGCGCGCGACGAGCAGCCCCTCGTCAGCCGAGGCGTCGACCGCGCAAGCCGACGGCGCTCCGCAAGCCGAGGACGCCGCGCAATCGGCTGCGCCGCAGGCCGAGGCGGGGGCGACGGACGACGACAGCGGGACGTTCGCGGCGACGACCTCGGTCGCGGAGCTCACGCAGAACAACACGGCGGGTTGCGGATCGAGCGCGGCGCCATGCACCGGAGCCTGGGCGGCATCGCAGTCGGTCACGTACGGGAGCGGGAGCTCTTACAGCGGGCAAACGCGGACGGTCGACGGCTTCTGGGATCACGCCGTGTCGTCCGGCGCGCAGAACGCGGGGAGCGCGCTCGGCTACGTGAGCAAGGTGCCCATGAGCGCCCTCCTCCCCGGCCAGGCGGTCCCGGTGTGGGTCGCGACGCAGAACTGGTGGGGGAGCGGCGGTCACATCGACAACGGCGAGGACTCGACTCGCGCCGCGCAGATCGCAAATCAGGTCGCCGACCACATCAGCCGCGGCATCGCCGGGCAGGTCATCGACTGGTACGGCCAGGGGACGACGGCTGACAAGGCGCTCCCCGCGATCAGGGCAAACGCGGAGGCCTCGGGCGGCGAGTACTCCTTCGCGGTGATGATCGACAAAGGCCTCTTCAGCAGCTGCGGCGAGACGGCGGCGTGCTTGAACGGCGCGATCGCCTACCTTGTCTCGACCTACACGAGCTCGCCCGCGTACTTGAAGGACGCGAGCGGGCACCCCATCCTCTTTTTCTTCATCAACGAGTACTACGCGACCGAGTACGCCATCGTGACCTCGAGCGGCGTCAATGCGATGGGCACGAGCTTCGTGATGTACGAGCCAAACGGCTTTCCAGGGAGCTCGCCGGCGAGCGCGATCGGCGAGTACGCCTGGGTGAACCCGGCTGACGGCGCTTCGTCCTCGCAGTCGACGGGGACGGCGGGGACCTTCTCGTGGGAGTCGGACTTCGGGCTGCAGGATCTCACGAGCTTTTTCGGCGCCGCCGCGTCGCACGCGAGCTCGTACGCCGTCTCCGAAGCGCACAAGGGGTTCGACGACAATCTCGCGACCTGGAGCCTGAATCGCGTCATCGACCAGCAGTGCGGAATGACGTGGCTACAGATGTTCGATCACACGGGCGCCTTCGGCGGGAGCTCGAGCTACGAGGCGTCCCTGAACTACCTCGCGACCGGCAAGCACCTCGACATGGTCCTCGTCGACACGTGGGACGACTACGAGGAGGGGAGCGAGATCGAGACGGGCATCGACAACTGCCTCACCGAGCTCACAGTCACTCTCTCGGGCTCCACGCTGAGCTGGTCGCCGACGTGGGGCACGGACCCTATGAGCTCGGCCGTCACGGGGAGCGAAGCGACGCTCTATGGGTACTCGGTCTACGTCGCGGAGCAGGGGTCGACCGCCCTCCTGCCCGTGTCCGATCTGGTGTGCTCGAGCGGCAGCTGTCCTCACTCTCTCGACGTCTCGACGCTCGGGATCGCAGGCGGGCCGTACGTCTTCTACGTGCAGGCCGTCGGCATGCCGTCGATCGTGAACACGCTCGGTGGGCCCACGGCGGCGACGTACACGGGGCCGTGAGGAACGCCGCCGACTTTTCGACTCTGCTCACCCCTTCGTGCAGGTCCCGCGGAGCGTGTTCGTCGCGGCCTGGACGGTCGACTCCGGCATTGGGGTCACGGTGACGACGAAGCTCGTCGTCGCGCGGATGCCCGAGACATCGAGGCTGCCGCTGCGCCGGGGTGGCCGTGTCGCTTTTCCCGGTGGCACGGCCGGCGTGAGCGTCACGGCCTTGGGCCGAGCTCGCGCTCCATCTCGCGCACGTTCGCGTCGGTCTTGGCGGTGAGGAGGAGGGTCGGGGCGGTCACCGGGTCGCGGATCGTGAGCCTCAAGACGGGGCGACCGCCGATGAGGATCGCGACGCGCTCGCCGACGTGGCGGCTGGTGAAGGCTTCGATGCGCTGGCGGAGTTGAGCGGACAGCTCGACGGAGACGGCGATGCCGTCGCGCTCGGGATCGCGGACCTCGCGCACGGCGAGGACGTCGCCGTCGAGGATGAGGGAGTCGCTGGCGGCGCGAAGCTCGAGACGGGAAGGGGTGGGGTGAGAGGAGGGGACAGGGGCTGAGGCGCACGCGAGAAGGAGCGTCGCGGAGAGGGATGAGAGGATGGCGCGACGGGAGATCGTCATGCGGGGCGAACCGTCGGGGGGGGCGCGTGTTCCTCGGGGGATGGCGGGCCCCTGGCCGATCGACGGTTCAGTCGGGGTCCCGCCGTCGCGTGGGTGTGACGGGCTCGTGGATTACGTTTTCGGCTCTCCCAGACCGAACCGGCGCACCGCGTTTTCCGCCGTCTGACGCCGCAGGACGTCCGGGGCGGCGCCGAGGATCGGCGCGAGCCCGGCCGCGATCGTCGCGAGATCAGCCGGCTCGCACCTTCGGCCGCTGTCCGGAGGGGGCGCGAGGACCGGCGCGTTCGACTCGATGAGGAGCCGGTCGGGGGGGACCATCCGCACCGCGGCGCGCACGGACGGTAGGTCGTGGAGAAGGAGGAGCGCGGAGAGGGAGATGTCGAACCCGAGATCGAGCGCGGCGGACGCGAACGCCTCGTCGTCTGCGAAGGAGTGGATCACCCCTCCCACGTCGCGTGCGTTCTCTTCGCGCAGGATCGCGAGCGTGTCCGACGTGGCCGACCGCGTGTGGATGACGAGCGGCTTCTTCGCGGCCCGCGCGATCTGGATCTGGCGCCGGAACGCGGCCTTCTGCACGTCCTTCTGCGCGTAGGCCAGTCGGTAGTCGAGCCCCGTCTCTCCCACGGCGACGACGTGCCAGTCGTCGGCGAGCTCGGTGAGCGTCGCGAGCACCGGCTCCGTCGCGCACGACGCGTCCAGAGGGTGGATGCCCACGCACGCGACGACGTCACGGTTCGTCCGCGCGATCGCCACCGCGTCGGCGGCAGACTCGGTTCCCCGCCCCGATCCGATCGTGACGAACCAGCCGACCCCCGCGTCGCGGCCGCGCTGGATGACGTCGCGCATGTCGGTCACGAAGTCGAGCGCGTCGAGGTGGCAGTGGCTGTCCACCATCTCGTGGAGGCGGCCGTCGCTTGCCGCAGTGCGTTCATCGCCCATCGCGTCACCCCCCTCTCGAAAGTTGTACCAGCCAATCGCCATCCTCGCTCGCGCAGCGCAAGCCATGGGGCTAGCATCAGCGCGCCAAGGAAGGGGGCGGAGTGCAGCCGAGCGACGTCCGTAAGCCGGATTACTTTCACAAAGTCGTGGACTGTCAGTGGGCGTGTCCCGCCCACACGAACGTCCCCGAGTACATCCGCCTCATCGCGCAGGGGCGCTACTCGGACGCGTACATGCTCAACCGCGAGTCGAACGTGTTCCCGGGAATCCTGGGGCGCACGTGCGATCGTCCGTGCGAGCCCGCCTGCCGCCGCGGCCGCGTCGAGGAGAAGCCGGTCGCGATCTGCCGCCTCAAGCGGGTCGCGGCCGATCTGCGCGACGACATCACCGACCGCCTGCCCAAGGCCCCCGCGCAGACCAACGGCAAGCGGATCGCGTGCGTCGGCGCGGGCCCCGCCTCGCTCGCGCTCGCGAACGATCTCGCCCCGCTCGGCTACAGCCTCACGATCTTCGAGAAGCTCCCGGTCCCCGGGGGGCTGATGCGCTCGAACATCCCCGCCTTCCGACTGCCGGCCGCGGTCCTCGACGACGAGATCAACCAGATCACCGGCATCGGCAACATCGAGGTCCGCTACGACTCGCCGATCGAGAGCATGAAGTGGCTCCTCGAGCAGGGGTTCGACGCGATCTTCGTCGGGAGCGGCGCGCCGCGCGGCAAGAACCTCGAGGTCCCCGGGCGCTACGACACCGACCGCATCCACATCGGCATCGATTGGCTCGAGTCGGTCGCCTTCGGGCACACGACCAAGATCGGCGAGACGGTCCTCATCATCGGCGTGGGGAACACCGCGATGGACTGCTGCCGCACGTCGCGCCGGCTCGGCGGCAAGAGCATCAAGGTGATGGCGCGGAAGCCCCGCGGGTACTTCAAGGCGTCACCGTGGGAGCTCGACGACGCCGAGGAGGAGCAGGTCGAGATCGTCGTCAACCACGAGCCCAAGTCGTTCGTCATCGAAGGGGGACGGCTGAAGGGGATGATGTTCCAGCGCTACGAGTCGCGCGAGGAGAAAGGGAAGCTGGTCCAGACGCCGATCGACACGATCTTCCTCCCCGCCGACGACGTGATCCTCGCCATCGGCCAGGAGGCGGCGTTCCCCTGGATCGAGAAGGACGTCGGGATCGACCTCGATCAGTGGGGCTGCCCCGTCGTCGACAAGGTCACCTTCCAGTGCTCGCGCCCCGGCGTCTTCTTCGGCGGCGACTCGGCCTGGGGGCCGCTGAACATCATCTGGGCCGTCGAGCACGCGCACCAGGCGGCGATCAGCATCCACAACCAGTGCACCGGCCAGCCGCTCGACGCGCGCCCGAAGCAGGGGATGACGCTCGCGAGCACCAAGATGGGCATCCACGAGTGGAGCTACGGGAACGACTACAACCCGTCCAAGCGCCAGAAGATGACGCACGTCGACCTGACGGAGCGCTTCAAGAAGATGAACATCGAGGTGGAGACCGGCTTCACCGCCGAGCAGACGGCGCGCGAGGTCGAGCGCTGCCTCAACTGCGACATCCAGACCGCGTTCACCGACGCGCTCTGCATCGAGTGCGATGCGTGCGTCGACGTGTGCCCGGTGTCGTGCCTGACCATCACGCAGGACGGCGAAGAGTCCGAGCTTCGCAAGCGCCTCAGCGCGCCTGCGACGAACCTGAAGCAGGACGTCTTCGCCTCCGGGCCGCTGCCGCAGACGAAGCGCCTGATGCTCAAAGACGAAGACCTGTGCGTGCACTGCGGTCTGTGCGCGGAACGGTGCCCGACGGCAGCATGGGACATGCAGCTCTTCGATCTGCGCATTCCTTACGCGGGGAGGTCACAGTGCAACGGGCGTTAGAAGTCAGGGTCCCGGATCGAATCAACGATTTCGCCTTCAAGCTGGCGAACGTCAACGGCACCGGCTCGGCGAGCGCGAACGGCCTCCTGATGCAGGCGATCTTTCGCATGGGAATCCCCGTGTCCGGGAAGAACCTGTTCCCGTCGAACATCCAGGGGCTGCCGACCTGGTACGAGATCCGCGTCGACAAGAACGGGCACACCGCGCGCACGAGCGTCTACGACCTCATCGTCACGATGAACGCCGAGACGTACGCGCGCGACGTGCACGAGGTGAGGTCCGGCGGATGGATCGTCTACGACTCCAGCTGGCCGCTCGCGTCGTCGCTCATGAGGCCCGACGTGACGTTCCTCGGCGTCCCGTACGCCAAGCTGTGCAACGAGGCGTTCACCGAGTCGCGCGAGCGGACGCTGATGAAGAACATCGCGTACGCGGGGACGCTCGCGGCGCTCCTCGACATCGACATGACCATCATCGCGCAGATGCTCAAGGAGAAATTCTCGCGCAAGCCGGCCCTGATGGAGTCGAACGAGAAGGCGATCCGCCTCGGCTACGACTACGCGAAGAAGAACTTCGCGTGCCCGCTCCCCATCCGCCTCGAGAAGATGAACGCGAATGCGGACAAGGTCCTCATCGACGGCAACACCGCCACTGCGCTCGGCGCCGTCTATGCCGGCGCGACGGTCGCCGCGTGGTACCCGATCACGCCGTCGACGAGCGTGCTCGACGCGTTCAAGTCGTTCTGCGAGACGTACCGTACGGACAAGAAGACCGGCGAGCGTCGCTACTGCATCCTGCAAGCGGAGGACGAGCTCGCCGCGGTGGGGATGGTCATCGGCGCCGCATGGAACGGCGCGCGCGCGTTCACCTCCACGGCCGGGCCGGGCATCTCGCTGATGAACGAGCTCATCGGCCTCGCGTACTACGCGGAGATCCCGCTCGTCATCGTCGACGTTCAGCGCGTGGGGCCATCGACCGGAATGCCGACGCGCACGCAGCAGGGGGACATCATGCTGTGCGCGTACGCTTCGCACGGCGACACGAAGCACATCCTCCTCTTCCCCGCGAACCCGGCCGAGTGCTTCAGCCTCTGCGTGAAGGCCTTCGACCTCGCCGAGCGCTTCCAGACGCCGGTGTTCATGCTCACGGACCTCGACATTGGAATGAACGACTGGGTCGTGCCGCGCCTCGAGTGGGACGACGCCTACCGGCCGGATCGCGGGCGCGTCATGACGCGCGAGGACCTCGAAGCGATGCCCAAGTACTACCGGTATTCGCCCGAGGACGAGCTCGGCGTCGCCGCGCGGTCGCTCCCCGGCGTCCACGAGAAGGGGGCCTTTTTCACGCGCGGGTCGGGGCACAACAAGCTCGGCGGCTACACCGAGATCCCCGACGAGTACCAGGACGTCATGGATCGGCTCTCGCGAAAGCACCGCGCTGCGCGGAACCTCGTCCCCGAAGCCATCATCGAGCGGCGGCGCAAGGCGACCTTCGGGGTCGTCACGGTCGGCGGGTGCGATCTCGCCGTCCGCGAAGCTCTCGCCGATCTCGAGCGGCGGGGCGTGCGCGGCGACTACCTACGCGTGCGCGGCTTCCCGTTCGGCGACGAGGTCGAGGCGTTCTTGCACGAGCATCACGTCGTGTTCGTCGTCGAGCAGAACCGCGACGCACAGCTCCGCTCGCTCCTCATCCTCGAGACGGCGGTCCACAAGGAACGGCTGCGATCGATCCTCGCGTACGGAGGCTTTCCGCTCCAGGCGAGCCAGGTCGCCAAGGGAATCGAGTCGCAGCTCTCCGGAGCGCGCAACGGCGCGGAGGCACGCGAATGAGCTTCATCAAGAAACCGGTCGCGAGGCACCCGTCGCTCCAGCCGAACAAGCTCGGGCTGACGGTGCGCGACTACGAAGGGTCGATGTCGACGCTGTGCGCCGGATGCGGGCACGACTCGATCACCGCGGCGATCGTGCGCGCGTTCTACGAGCTCGACACGCCGCCTCACATGATCGCCAAGCTGTCCGGGATCGGCTGCTCGTCGAAGACGCCGACGTACTTCGTCTCCGGCGCGCACGGCTTCAACTCGGCGCACGGGCGGATGCCCGCGATCGCGACCGGCGCCGCCGCGGCCAACCGGGACCTCATCTACATCGGCGTGAGCGGGGACGGCGACTCGCTGTCGATCGGGCTCGGGCAGATGTGCCACGCGATCCGCCGCAACGTGAGCATGCTGTACGTCATCGAGAACAACGGCTGCTACGGACTCACCAAGGGGCAGTTCTCGGCGTCGTCGGACATCGGGTCGAAGTCGAAGAAGGGGGAGGCGAACACGCAACCGCCGATCGATCCCGTGATGCTCGCGCTCAGCATCGGCGCCACGTTCGTCGCGCGGAGCTTCTCGGGGGACAAGGCGCAGCTCGTCCCCATCCTGAAGGCGGGCATCCGGCACAACGGGTTCGCGCTGGTCGACGTGATCTCGCCGTGCGTGACCTTCAACGACCACGAGGGGTCCACGAAGAGCTACGTCTACACGCGCAAGCACCAGCTCCCGGTCGTCGCCGCCGACTTCGTCCCGGCGGCGCGCGAGATCACCGCGTCGTACCCCGACGGCTCGGCGACCGACGTGGTCATGCACGACGGGAGCGTCGTCCGGCTGCGCAAGGTCGCGGCCGACTACGATCCGACGAACCGCGAGGCGGTCTGGTCGTATCTGCAGGAGCGCCAGAGCTCGGGGGAGATCCCGATGGGGCTCCTGTTCCTCGACGAGAGCGGCGTCGAGATGCACGCCGCCGCGAAGACCGTGAAGCGGCCGCTGTCGCAGTTGCCGTTCGAGGAGCTGTGCCCGGGGAGCGCGACGCTCCGCAAGCTGCAGGACCACTACCGGTAGCCCCCTCCCCCCCGGCCCCCCGCCCCGCCGGCAGGGCGGGGGGAGCGTGAG
>JBKQKP010000161.1:0-79182 GCA_052147435.1 Polyangiaceae bacterium
GGGGGGATTCGCTCGTGGAAGGGCTTCGTGTCGATGTCCTTCGGCGGCTCGGTCATGTGCTGCGTCGCTCACTCCCACGCCGTGTTCGCCGCGAACGGGAGGTTCGCCGTGAGCATCTCGTAGGCCATGATCGCCAGCGAGTAGATGTCGCTCCGCGCGTCGATCGGCTTTCCGGTGAACTGCTCCGGGCTCATGTAGGGGGGCGTCCCGAGCACCATCCCCTGCTGCGTGAGCTTCTGTTCGTTCTTGTCTTCTTCGTTCGATCGCTTCGCGATCCCGAAGTCGAGCACCTTCACGAAGTCCTTCGACCCCGCCCGCTCCGTGAGGACGACGTTGTCCGGCTTCAGGTCGCGATGGATGATCCCGTGGGTGTGCGCCTCTTCGAGCGAGCCGCACACCTGGCTCATGATCTTCTCGACGCGCGCCGGGTCCATCGCGCCGCTCGCCTGGAGCGTGTCGGCCAGGTTCTGCCCGAGCACGAACTCCATGACGATGTAGAGGATGCCTTCCCCTTCGGTCTTGCCGTAGTCGTAGACCTGAATCGTGTTGGGGTGCTCGAGCTCCGCGATCGTCCCAACTTCGCGCTCGAAGCGGGCGAGGATCTTTGCGTCCTTGGAGAGGTGCGGGTGGAGCGTCTTGATGGCGACGTTGCGAGTCTTCGCGCCGAGCTGCTGCTCACCCTTGTAGACGCACCCCATCCCCCCTTCGCCGAGGAGCTTCACGATCTTGTACTTGCCGCCGAGCGTCTGTCCGATCAGCGGGTCGGCCGGGGGGGGAGGCTCGGCTGCCGCGGGGGGAGTCGCGGCGAGTGGGGCTCCGCAGACCGGGCAGAACTTCCCCGAATCGATTTGGGCGTGGCAGGACGGACACTGCATTACGAGCAGGAAGAGGGTCGCACGAAATGGGGGATGGAGCGAAGGATCCCCAACGAGGCTTTGGGGGTCTTCGGCCTTCGGCCTCAGGATGACAACATTTGGGGACTTACGCCCCGCGCATCGCCTGCACCGGGTTGATCCGCGCTGCGCGAATGGCCGGGAAGAGCCCGCCGAGGATCCCCATCACCCCCGCGATCACGATCGCCGTGACGATGATCTGGGGCGTCGCCTCGAACTTGAACGACAGCTCAGACCACGTCGCGTTGTTCATCATCGTGATGCGCTTCAGTCCCATCAGGAGCGACGCCGCCGCGCCGATCGTGCCGCCGAGGAGCGAGAGCGCGATCGACTCGAGCAGGAACGAGACGAGGATCTGGAGGCGCGAGAAGCCGAGCGCTCGGAGCGTGCCGACCTCGCGTTGCCGCTGCGCGACCGTGGCGTGCATCGTGATCATGGCCCCGATGATCGCGCCGATCGAGAAGAAGAACGCGATGATGAACCCGAGCGCCGACAGGAGCTTCGCCGTCCCCTGCGACGACTTCTCGTAGAACTCGCTGTCGCGCATCGCCGTCGCGTTCAGCTGGCGGTTCGACTCGACCTCGGCCTTGAAGCCGTCGAACTTGTCGGGAGACTGCAGCCGCACGCGGACGCTCGAGACGATGCCCTGCCGCCCGAACGTGGCGCGGATCACGTTCATGTCGCCCCAGACCTCTGACTCGAACGCCGAGCCGTTGTCCTCGAACACGCCGACGATGTGCATCGGCCGGTTCTTTCGCATCTCGAAGGATTGTCCGATCTCTAGCCCCTGGAAGCGCCCGCGGATCGCGCTCCCGACGATGGCCTCGTCGGTCCCGGGCTTGGCCGCGCGCCCGTCGATGATCTTCACCGAGGGGCGAAACGCGAGGACGTCGTCGGGGACGCCGCGGAGGACCACGTTCGAGAAGCCGCCCGTCATCTTGCCGAGGAGCACCACGACGAGCAGCTCGGCGATCGCTTGCGGGCGACCGTTCGCCCCCTGCGCCACCCCCGGCATCGCCGCGATGATCCCGACGCTCGTCTCGTCGATCCCGCTCGACATCTCGACGTCGGAGCCGGAGCGCAGGACGATCGCCACGTCGGGATCGGCCGCGCGCGCCGTGACCTGTTTGATGCCCTGCTTCAGCATCATGACGGCCGCGAAGATGAAGACGACGAGCCCGAGGCCGAGCGCCGCGGCGAACGTCGTCGTCTTGCGCACGCGGAGGTTTCGCAGGTTGTACGCGATCGGGATCATGCAATCCTCCGCAAGGCTTCCGTCACCTGCATCTGCCCCGCGCGGATCGCCGGGATGAGCGACGCGAGCGCGCCGAGACCGATCGTGAGCACGACCGCGGCGATCGCCGTGGGAGCCGTCATCCGGAACACCGGGAAGAAGTTCCCCATGTTCTCCTCGAGCCATTTGCCCATCCCGGAGATCAGCGGGAACGCGAGGATGAGCCCGAGCGCCGCCGAGAGGAACGACAGCGTCACCGCTTCGCCGACGATGAACGCACGGATGTGCCCCGGCTGAAAGCCGAGCGCGCGAAGCACGCCGTACTCGGTCGTTCGCTCACGCACCCCCATCGCGATCGTGTTCCCGAGGATCAGCATCATGATGAGGAGGATGATGATCGACACGATGTCGAGCGCGTCGAGGACCGCGCTGAACCCGCCGAGGAACGAGTTGTTGAGCGCCTGCTCGCTCATCGTCGCCGTCTGCATGTCGCTGTCGTCGAAGAGCTTGTCGATCCGATCGCTGATCGCCGCGCTCTGCGCCGGATCGTCGACGCGCGACACGATCCAGCCGATCTTGTCCTTCTGTCGCGCGGGGAGGCCATCGTTCATGTACGACCAGTGAAACCAGAAGTTCGTGCGCGGCACGGACGACTGTGACGGGACCGTGTAGATGCCGTCGATCGTGAACTTCCAGTCGCCGGGGAAGATCGTCCCCTGGAGGACCACCGTGTCGCCGACCTTCCAGTGGTATTGCGTCGCCAGGTTGTCGCCGACGAGCGCCCCCATCTTGTCGGCCTTCCAGCGCGCGAGCGATTCGGGGTCTACTTTCACCTCGGTGTAGACGTCGAGCGCGTTGTCGGCCGTCGCCATGTTCGCGAAGAAGTCGTCAGGATGGCTCGCGAGCTTCGCGCCGAACCAGTTCATGTACGTCGCCGCCTTCACGCCGGGCACCTGCGACACTTCGTCGATGTAGTGCTTGGGCAGCGCGATGACGAACGACACCTTGTGCCTCGTGGCCAGGCGGTCCTTTGCCGCGTACTCGACGCCGACGCTCCACGCGTGGAGCACCGTCCGCAGGAGGATGAACGCGAGGATCGCGACCGCCCCCCCCGCCACCGTCATGAACGTCCGGAACTTGTTCCGGAGGACGTTCCTCGCGGCGACTCCGAGGAGCGTCATTCGAGCTGCCCCTTGTTCAGCTTCCGGATCACCCCCGCGCGCTCGGCGGCGGCCGGGTCGTGAGTGACCATGAGGATCGTCTTTTTGAACTCTTTGTTCAGCTTCTCGAGGAGCGCGAGGATGTCGTCCGCCGACTTGCGATCGAGGTCTCCCGTCGGCTCGTCGCAGACGAGGATCGTCGGGTCGTTGGCGATCGCGCGCGCGATCGCCACGCGCTGCTCCTGCCCGCCCGAGAGCTGGCGCGGGTAGTGGTTCATCCGGTCCTCGAGGCCGACCACGCGCAGTGCGGTCTGCGCGCGCTTCTTCCGCTCCGCGCCGCTGAGGTTCGTGAGGAGGAGCGGAAGCTCGACGTTCTCGAGCGCCGTCAGGACCGGGAGGAGGTTGTACGCCTGGAAGATGAAGCCGATCTTCTGCGAGCGGAAGTGCGCGAGCTCGCCGTCGCTCATGCGCGAGAGCTCCGCGCCGGCCACCTTGGCCGTCCCCGACGTGGGTTTGTCGAGCCCCGCGATGAGGTTGAGGAGCGTCGATTTCCCGGAGCCGCTCGGCCCCATCAGCGCTTCGAACGCCCCGGCGCCCACGTCGAGGTCGAGGTTCTCGAGGACGTGAACGGCTTCTTTCCCGCGGTAGAACGTCTTCGAGACGCCGCGGAGCTCGACGATCGCACTTTCGGCCATTTCCTCAGCTCCCCTTTTCTTTGATCTTCATCCCGTCGGTCAGCTCCGGCGGCGGAGACGACACGACGCGCGCTCCGCCTGCGGGGCCGGCGACCAGCTCGACGCTACTCCCTGCGGGGCCCCCCGTACCGAGCGTGACCGGCACAGCCTTCACCTCGTCGCCGTCGCCGATCACGAATACGACCTTGCGCCCGCCGCGGTCGACCACCGCCGCGGCCGCGACCACCTTCTTCGGCGCCGCCTTCAGCGCGTCGTCGCTCACCGGCGCGGAGAGGAAGCTCACGCGCGCGCTCATCTCGGGGAGGACGCCGTCCATCGGGTCGTCGAACTTCACCTTCACGACGAGCGTCGCCTTCGAGCGATCGACCCTCTTGCCGAACTCCACCACCTCGCCGCGGAAATGCCGGTCGGGGTAGGCGTCGAGGACGATGTCGGCCGGGCTGTGCATCTTGACCGTCGCGAGGCGGTTTTCGGGGACGTCGACCTCGGCGAGGAGCGACTTGAAGTCGACGAGCGCCACGATCGGGTTCGTGTCGCCCGGGTTCGTGACCTCGCCCGCTAGCATCGGCTTCGCGACGACCGTCCCGTCGATCGGCGCGACCACCGTTCGCTCGCGCAGGTTCACCGAGAGCGCGGCGCGCTCGGCCTCGGACGCGGTCACCTCGGCCTCGGCGGCCTTCACCTGCTGCTCCAGCGAAGTCTGCGACGCGACGAGATCGTCGAGGACGCTCTTCCCTTCGGCGCCGTGCTCCACGAGCGCCCGCTCGCGTTCCACTTTCTGCTTCGTCTCGGCGAGCGTCGCCCGCGCCGTCTCGACGCGCGCCTGCGAGACGGCCACCCGCGACGTAGCGGACGCGATCGCGCTTCGCTGGTCGAACGTCTCCATCTCGGCGAGCACTTGCCCCGCCTTGACGGTGTCCCCCTCTTTCACGAACACGCGCGCCAAGCGCCCGGTGTCGTGCGGCCCGACGTTCGACGTGATCTGCGGCACGATGTACCCCGTCGCGGTGACCTGCACCGACGCCTGCACGGGGGAAATCAGGGTCACTTCCGTCGTCGCCACCTCGGTCTTGAAGACCTCTCCCCGCACCCTCGGGTAGATGCTCCACCCGGCGGCGCCGACGCCCCCCAGGACGACGAGAAGGACGAGGGCGCGCTTGAACGCACTGCCGCCGCGCGGGGCGTCGCGGTCGATCCGGAGGGAGGCGAGATCGGAGCTCAGCTGATCAGTCACGGCGGTGAATGTCTAGCATGGGGGGGGATGGCGTCACCCGCCCAAAACCGGGGTTTTTGACGCCTCGGCGCGGACCACCCGGCCTTGCGCGTGAACCCCCGCGACCTTAGATGTCTCTGGTGGCCGCTGTGGTTTCGACCCGGATCGTCTCAGCCGCCCGGACGGCGGCGCCGGGAGGGGCGCGGCTCATCGCACTCTTCGACGGCCATTGCGTTTTTTGCACGCGGCAGGCCAAACAGCTCGAGCGGCTCGTTGGGGCGAACCGTGTCGAGCTCGTGTCGTTTCAGGACGAGGGGGTGCTCGGGCGGTTCCCCGGCGTGTCTCACGAGGCGTGCATGCAGCGGATGCATGTCGTGCAGCCGGACGGGCGCGTGTTCGCAGGGGCGGAGGCGGTAGCGCGCGCCGCTTCGCTGCTGCCGGTGATTGGGTGGATCGCCTTTCTGTACTACGTGCCGGGAGTGAGGCAGCTGGCGGAGTGGGGGTACGGCGTCGTGGCGAGGGAGCGGTACAGGATCGCGGGGAAGAAGAGCGGGGAGGGGGAGGGGTGTGCGGGGGGGACGTGCTCGCTGCACAAGTGAGCCGCCGCCCCGAGATCCGACCGACCTGATCGTGGCGTCGCTGTCTGCGGGATCGTATCCTCACGCCCCCTGGGGAAACGTGCAAACAGGCGCGCCGCTGCCCATCCTCGACGGTAAGTACCAGCTCCTTCGCCAGCTCGGCGAAGGGGGCATGGGAGCGGTCTACGAAGCGCGCCACAAGGCAACGGGCCGGCACGTCGCGGTGAAGGTGATCGTCGGCGAGGCGCTCGCCAAGAACGCCGAAGTCGTTCGCCGCTTCGAGCGCGAGGCGATGGCGACCGGCAAGATCCAGTCGCAATACATCGCTCACACGCTCGATGCTGGCGTGGATCCGGCGACCGGGAGCCCCTACCTCGTCATGGATCTCTTCCAGGGGGAGGACTTGCAGCACGCGATCGGCCGCCTCGGGCCGCTCCAACCGGACGTGGCTCTCCGGATCGCCGCGCAGGTGTGCCTCGGACTGCAGAAGGCGCACGAGGCTGACGTGATTCACCGCGACATCAAGCCGGCGAACATCTTTCTCGCCCGACACGAGGAGAGCGAGATCGTCGTCAAGATCCTCGATTTCGGGATCGCCAAGGTGAAGCTGGACGGCGCGGAGGCTCCCGGCCCCGCCATGACGCGAACGGGCTCGATGCTTGGCTCGCCGCTCTACATGTCGCCGGAGCAGGCGCGGGGGAGAAAGACCGTAGATCAACGCTCGGACATCTGGTCGGTCGGCGTCGTGCTCTACGAAGCGCTCACGGGGACGACTCCCCACGCACAGGCCGAGACGATCGGCGAGATCATCATTCAGATCTGCGCCACGCCACCGCGCCCGGTTCAGGAGCTCGCCCCGTGGGTCCCCCAGGCGGTGGCGGACATCGTGCACAAGGCCCTCGCGCTCGATCCTGCGGCTCGTTTCGCGTCCGCGCGGGAGATGTACGAGGCGATCCGGCCGCTCCCCCCTTTCGGGTACACCCTCGACCAGTCGATGTTCGTGCCTTTGACTCGCGAGGTGCGGAGCACTCCGGCTCCGCGCATCTCGACCCGGGGAGATCTCCGCGCGCCCACGCCCCCCGTCTCCCTATTGCCGTCGGAGCCGAGCGTCGTCCCGGCTGCGTCAGGCGGCTTGCAAGCCAGCACCGCGGCAGGATTCTCTCAGACCGCGGCGGGCGAATCCGCGCCGACTCACTCACCGCGGACCTTGATTTCGATCGGGGTCGCCGTGGTCGCGGGCGTCGCGCTCGGTGGGATAGCGATGATGCACGGCGCCGCCCCGGCATCCGGAGTCGCGCCCACGTCGGCCGGCCTGGTGCTCCCCGCCGTGGCCTCGTCGCCCCCCCCGATGCTGCCGGCCACCGCATCCGCCACCGCGGCCACCGTCGATGCGGTGCCCGTCGACGCGGCCCCTCCCGTGCTCATCTCACGTCCAGCGCGCCTGCACACGAGCACGTCCCCTGTCCCGGCGACGCCCACCTGCCGTGTCGTGTCCTACTTCGATGGGGACGGGAACAAGCGGTTCAGGCAGGAATGCCAGTGAGCTCCCTCGATGCGTGAGCAATGAGACCGAGACGCGCCGTCCGACTGTTGATCGCTTCGAGCTGTGGTGTGGTCATCGCGACGACCGCATCTCGCGTGAACGCGGACAGTCAGATCAAGAAGTGCATCGACGCCAGCGACGAGGGGCTCGACCTGCGAAAACAGGGGAAGCTCCTCGATGCGCGGAGGACACTGGCGGTGTGCGCCGACGCGGCGTGCGGAGCGGAGATCAAGGACACCTGCGAGAAGCGGATCGCCGCGATCAACGCGGCGATCCCGACCGTCGCCTTCCAAGCGATGGACGGAACGGGAAACGACCTCACGTACGTGAGCGTCTCGATGGACGGCAAGCCACTCCTCGAACGACTCCAGGGGAACGCCGTCTCGCTCGACCCCGGGCCGCACACCTTTCACTTCGAGTCCGAGGGGATGGATCCGGTGGACAAGACTCTCGTCTTGGTCGAAGGGGTGAAGGGTCGAAACGAGCTAGTCACGTTCCGTCCGACTGCCCGTCCATCTTCGCGGCCAGCGATTCGACCAGCGGCGCCGTCAGCGGCGCAGTCCGCGACTCAGCCCGCTGCGCCGACCGGGCCTCAACCCGCGACCCTCGTGGTCGCGGCCGGCGCGGAAGCGACGGTGTCGATCGACGGCAAGGTCGCGGGGACGGGCGAATACCGTGATCAGATAGAGGCGGGAACGCACGTCGTGCGCGTCGAGGAGCGGGGGAAGGTCGCCTATCGGGCCGAGATCGATCTCCGCGAGGGGGAAACGCGGACGCTGGAGGTCGCGCTCCAGAATCAGTCGGGCGGCGTCGGCGTCTGGCCCTGGATCGCCGCCGCGGCGGTGCTCACGGCAGGGGCAGCCGTCGGCGGGTACTTCCTCTTCAAACCATCGAACACCACGGAGCCGGTGCCACAGGGCAAGCTCGGCGGCGTGCAGTTTGCGGGCTTTGCGTGGGGAGCGCGGTGAAGAGCTCGCGCGTAGGGTTGCTCGCGGCGCTGCCTTGTCTGGCGCTGGGTCTGGCGCTGGGCTTCCCCTTCGTCGAGTGCTCGGGGCAGACGGCGCAAGCGGGCGGCCTCGAGATCCTCATCGCGACGAACCTCTCGACACCGGGCGACTTCGACTCCATGGAGGTTCAGGTCAGCCAGCAGACGAGCGAGGCCGATGGCGGGGAGTGGGCGACGCTGTTCGACAACGACTTTCTCGTGCCCGGCGAGACGACTTTGCCTACGTCGTTCTCCATCGCGGCGGGGACGAGCGCGGATCAGGTCGCGCTCATTCGCGTCATTGCGACCAAAGAGGGACAGCCGGTCTGCCTGCGCGAGGCGCAGATCCAGATTCCGACGAATCGCGTGGCCGAGCTCACGCTGATCCTCGCGGAGTCGTGCTACGGCCAGGTCACTACCCTGGATGGACAGGCGGAGCCCACCTGCCCCGCCGGGGAAAGCTGCCAGCCGGCGACGGGGGCGTGCGGGCCGAACGTGATCGATCCGACGACGCTGCCCAACTACAACCCCGGGGACGTGAACGACGTCGACGCGTCGGTCGGAGCGTTCGTTTCGGACGCGGCCACGGACGTGACGCTCGCGGACAGCGCTCCGAGCGCCAGCGACGATGGCGGGCAGGCCAGATGCGACGACGGGTCGGAATGCATCACGCTGGCCACGGGACAAGGCTTCCCCACGAGCATCGCGGTGGACTCGACGAGCGTCTATTGGACCGACAACAGCAGCGGCACAGTGATGAAGACCCCAATCGGCGGCGGCGTAGTCACAACGCTCGCCTCGGAGCAGGAGCAGCCCAGCGGCATCGCCGTGGCTTTCGCGACCGTCTACTGGGCGAGCGCTGGTACGTCTGCGACCGGTTACACGAATGGCACCGTGATGAGCGTACCCGTCGGTGGCGGAACCCCCACGACGCTCGCGTCCGCGCGGTACTACCCAAGCAGTATCGCCGTGAGCTCGACGACTATCTACTGGGCCGACCACGGCGTCTTCAACAGCAGCACCCTAGGCGCAGTGATGAGCTTGCCCATCGACGGCGGCACGCCGACCACGGTCGCCTCGGCGCAGAACCAGGCCAGCGGCCTCGCCGTGGACAACGCCAGCGTCTACTGGGCCAACGGGGCGGGCTGCGTGCTGAGCGTGCCCCTGAGTGGCGGTACTCCGGTGACGCTCGCTTCGGGACAATTCTCGGCCTATAGCGTCGCAATCGACTCCACGAGCGTCTACTGGGCGAGCGGCCCGGCGACCGGTGGCACGGTCATGAAGGTGCCCCTCGGCGGCGGCTCGCCAACCACGCTCGCCACGGGACAGGACTACCCCGGGTACATCGCCGTGGACGCCGTGAACGTCTACTGGACGAACAACAATTCGGTGATGAGCGTGCCCCTGGCGGGCGGTACTCCGGTGACCCTCGCCGTGGGCCAGGGGGAAGATTCGCAGGGCATCGCCGTGGGCTCCACGAGCGTCTTCTGGGTGAACGAAGGGAGCAACGCTGACGATGGCGGCACAGTGATGCAGCTGACACCGAAGTAGCGTAACGCGGATACCCGGCGTCCCTTTCGCCGCCGCGGTCACTGCGGAGCTCTTGTTTCTCTCGTTTCTCTCGTTTCTCTCGTGAGCCCGCTCGAGATACGGTTTCCTTTCTCGACGCAGAAGGGGGAATCGTCATGCGCGTCCATTCGCTCTGGCTCATCGTCCTCGTTCTCATGGGCGCGGCGGCCTCGATTCGTTGCGGCTCGTCCTCGACGGGTCCTGCCTCTTCGAGCAGCGGGGGTGGCAGCGGCAGCGGCAGCGGGGGAGGCGCGCCGAGCTGTACCGGGACGGGCTCGCTCACCGCGACGTTCAGCGGCGCGACGGAGACGAGCTCGGGCGACTGTTGGCTCGCAGAGGCAGCGACCTCTGCGAACGGCGGCGGCGCATCCCTCGATGTCGAGAGCAGCACCGGCACGGGACTGACGTTCGACGTCACCTTTCTCCCGAAGGACTCGTTGGGGAACGTTTGCGCTTGGGCGACGGGCACTACCCTGACGCTGGCCAACAATCCTTGCCTGAGCATCAGTGCCGGCTATGGCGCTCTGTGGGGGGGCAACATCGCCACGGCATACAACGGCAGCGCGAGCGTCGCTGCGACGGGCTCGATCACGGTCACTGGCTACGCCACAGCCGTAGGCCAGACGGTGTCCTACAGCCTCTCCAGCGACGCTGCCGTCGTGGGAAAGGCGATCAGCGGCTCCACGTACGTCCTCGTTCCGATCACAGGCAGCGTCGGGGCGGTGGCACAATAGGGCGACGCGAAACCTTCACGCTATTCGCGCGTACTCCGTGCATGCGGTTCGTCGTCCTCGCGGCCCTCGGAACGCTCGCCGCGCTCGCCCCCTGGTCGATGGGCCTCTACGGCGCGCCGTCCGCCTCTGCCGCGCCGAGCGCACGCGCTCCCGTGATCGTCGAGCTCTTCTCCTCCGAGGGGTGCAGCTCGTGCCCGCCGGCCGACGCGTTCCTCGCGTCGCTCGATCGCGCTCAGCCGATCGACGGCGTCACCGTGATCGCGCTCGAAGAGCATGTCGACTACTGGGACCGCCTGGGCTGGCGCGATCCCTTCGGGAGCGAAGCGTTCAGCGACCGCCAGAAGCAGTACGCGCGCGTCCTCGCCGATCACGGGATCTTCACGCCGGAGATCGTCTTCGACGGCCACCTCGTCATGCCGGTTGGCGACCAGGGGGCGGCGCGTGTCCTGATGGAGCAAGCGGCGCGCGAGCAGAAGGCGCACGTTACGCTCCACCGCGACGGGCCGCGCGTGAGCGTGGAGGTTACCGACGTCGCCTCTGCACTTGGCGCACCTGGCGCAGGTACCGACGACGTCCCGGAGATCTGGCTCGCGGTCACGGAGAGTGGGCTCGCCACGGACGTGCCAGCCGGCGAGAACGCGGGGCGCAGGCTCGTGCACGCACCCGTAGTTCGCCGGTTGGAACGGCTCGGCCGCGTTGCCGGGAGTGCGTTCCGCGGCGACACGACACTCGCCGTGGAACCTTCCTGGAAGCCCGGAGCGCTACGGGTCGTCGCGTTCGTTCAGCTCGCGAGGAGCCGGAGGATCGTGGGGGCCGCAGCGCTCTGAGGCGAAGGTACTGGTTCGCGCACGGACTGTGGAGGGGGCCCTCGTGCTACGGGTGACTCCGCGTCGACGGCGACCCCACCCGCGCCGCGGAATGCTTGACCGTACGCTTTGCGTGCGCGTCGTGCGCTCTCGGCGGCCTCGATGCAGGTCGCTTTGCCGGCGACGGACGGGCCCCAGCGTGAAGGGTTCCTCGCGGACTCGCGGGGTGAGATGTGGTGACCGACGCCGTCGTCACACGAACGGGCCGCGGAGGAGCGGCCGCAGCGGAGAGAGGCTCGGGCGCCGGGCTCGGCGGGGCGACGTCCGTGAGCGCCGTCGTCTCGATGCGCGGAGCGCTCGCGGACGATGCGGCCAATCGCACGTCTCTCCGAGGGGTGAGGAATGCCGCCGCCGCGGTCAGGACGAGCGCGGCGACCGCGCCCCAGGCGACGCCGATCCGCGCCGCCCTCCGCCTCCGCGTTCGCGCGGGATCTTCGACTTCCTCCTCGGCCGCGAGCTGATCGTCGGCGCGCCACGACGGCGAGTCAACCTCGGCGCTCGAGACCAAGTGAGAGCCATCGAGCTCGATCACGTCCGGCTCGCACGACGGGACGCTCTCGGCACGCCCATCGATGCCTTCCTGGAAGAAGATCTCTTCGGCGCTCACCTCGCGAGGAGGCAGAGGCGACGTGGCGATCGCCGGCAATGGCGGCGGGCCTTTGCTTGCGGTGTTGGTGAGCGCGAAGTGGTTCGACGTCGATGGCACGACAGCACCTCCGAGGTGACGTGGACCCCGTAGAGCATCTCCTGTACCGCCGCTGGAGCCGCAGTCATCCATGGGTGGAAAAGAACAGCGGTGCGTCCAGTCGCAGAGTTACGCGAGCCCGCGGCGCGTGGACCTGCGTGAACGAGGCCTCAGTGAGGACTCGAACGAGCCTGCGCGCGAGGGCGACAAGGTGCGCAAACCGGACGAGACGTGCAACTTGCAGTCGTGGGGTCGCAATCTGCAACCACCGTGGCGATCACCCCTCGTCGCCGTCGTCGTTCTCGCCGCTCTTCCCCTCCGCCCGCAGCTTCCGGTGCAGCGTCACGCGGTTGATCCCGAGAAGCAGCGCGGCGCGTTTCTGGTTCCCACCCGTCGCCTTCAGCGCCGCAGCGATCGCCCGCGACTCGAGCCAGTCCAACTTTGCCGGGAGCCGCACCAGCGCCTCGTCCGTCGGCTGGGGCGGGGTCGCGGAGCGGACCGTCTCGGGGAAGTCCTCGGGCTCGATCATCGCTCCGTCGCCGACGACGAGCGCGCGCTCGATCGCGTTTCTGAGCTCGCGCACGTTGCCTGGCCAGGGGTAGCGCCGCATCACGTCGAGCGTGGCAGGGGAGAACCCGCTCACACGCCGCCCGGCCGATGGCGCGAGGTCGGCGAGGATTCGTTCGGCGAGGAGGGTGAGGTCGGCGCCGCGCTCACGAAGCGGCGGGATGCGAACCCTCACGACGGCGATCCGGTAGAAGAGGTCCGAGCGGAACGTCCCCGCCTCCGCCATCGCGCCGAGGTCGCGGTTCGTGGCGGTGAGGATCCGCGCCGCCAGCGGGATCGACCGGTTCGATCCGAGGCGCTCGAAGCGCTTCTCCTCGATGACGCGCAGGAGCTTGGCCTGGCTCGCGAGGGGGAGCTCGCCGATCTCGTCGAGGAGCACGGTCCCGTGCCCCGCCGCCTCGAGCGCCCCCGGCTTCGACGTCGTCGCGCCGGTGAAGGCGCCGCGCTCGTGGCCGAACACTTCGCTCTCGAGGAGCGTCTCGGGGATCGCGGCGCAGTTGAGCACGCGGAGCGGCGCTTTCGCGCGGGGGCCCGCCTCGTGAATCAGCCGCGCGAGGAACGTCTTGCCGACGCCGGTCTCCCCTTCGAGGAGCGCCACGGCGTCCGAGCCGGCCAGCCGCTTGGCGAGCTTCGAGACCTCGTGCGCGGCGGCGGAGTCGCCGAGGAAGCTGTGCGCGCTCCCGACCGTCGCACGCCGGAGGATTTCGCGCTCCTTGCGCGAGTCGCGGAGGGACCGCACCCGCGCGAGCGTCGATGCACAGAGCTGCGCGGCGACCGCCACGAGGCGCCGCGACGTGTCCGTGAGCCCTCCGCCCGCGCCGCCGGCCTTCGTCGGGCGCGTGCAAGTGAACGCGATCCACGCGGGCTCGGCGCCGCGCGCGGGAGCCGCGACGAAGAGGGTGTCGGGGGCGGTCCCCGGCCGCTCGAGGACGCGCGGCGCCGCCTCCTCGACCAGGCCGAGCTCCTTGGCAGCAGCCTCTCCGACGACGAGGCTCGCGTCGATGGCGCCGAGGTACTTGCTGCCCCAGGCGGTGAGCACGGGGCGGATGTCCTCGTCCTCGTCGGCCGCGTCGAGGGCTTCGACGAGCTCCATCGCGGCCGCGAGCCCGCGCACGTCGGCGGCGAGCCCCGTCATGAGCACGCTCACCTCCGTCGAATGCTCGCCCCCCGCAGCCGCCTCCGGCGAGGCGACGAGCATGAGGACGAGCGTCGTCTGACCGACGACGATCGTCCCGCCGACGCGAACGAGCACGTCCGTCTGCGGCGCTCCGTCGACCATGAACGGCGCGGCCTTTTCGCGCGTCGTGACACGCGCGCCGTCCCCCTCGGCCCGCACGATCAGGTGGTGGCGCGATACGCGGGCGTCGACGAGCACCAGATCGGCGTCGAGGGCTCGCCCGACGATCCGAGGGGCGTCCTCAACGAGCACCTTCGCTCCGGCGTCTTTGCCGTGGGCGACGACGAAGTAGAGCCGGCCGCGATTCACGCCACTCGAAGTAGAGCACGAGCGGTGAAAAAGCACGCACAGAGGAGCAGGGCGAGCGTCGTCCTTTGCTCTCGCCTAGACTCGGCCTCGTGGTCGGCAGGAAGGTGGTGGGACCGGTAGCGCTCGGGCTCGTCGTGGCGCTCGCTCCGTCCTGCAGGCAGCTGGCGGGGATCCACGTCGTCGAGTCGCAGCAGGCGGCGTGCTCGACGTGCGTCGATGCGTCGTGCGGTCCGCAGTCCTCGACGTGCCTCGCGACTGCCTCGTGCGCCACGCGCCTCGAGTGCGCCCTCGCGTGCGATCCGACCGACGGGACCTGCGTCCCCGGGTGCCAGGCGCAGCCCGTCGGCGACGCCGACGACCTCGGCGCCGTGGAGGCGTGCATCGCGAAGTCGTGCGGCTCCGCGTGCGAGCTCACCTGGGGCGGCATCCTCCCCCCGGTCCCTCCTTCAGCGGCGTCCGCCTGCCAGGCGTGTATCAGCGCGCAGTGCTCTGCTGCCGATCAGGCGTGCGCGCAGAGCGCGGACTGTTCCACCGGGGTCGAATGCGCTCGATCGCACTCGACCCCCGACACCTTGCAGACGTGCGAGCTGGGTAATCCCGCCGCGGCGCCGCTCTACTCAGCGCTCGCGTCCTGCGTCGAGGCGAGCTGCCCCACGGCGTGCGCGATCGGGGCCGACTGGGCGTGCGTCGGTAAGGTCGCGTGGCCGAAGCCTACGGCCGACTCCGTGGTCGGCACGGTGACGGTCGTCAACGCGGCCGATCAGAGTCAGGCGCTGCCGGGGCTGTCGGTCATGGCGTGCTTCCAGGGCAACCTCACCTGCTCGCCGCCGGCGAGCCCCGCCGCCACGACGAACGCGAACGGGACCGTGCAGCTGACCGTCCCGATGAGCACCCAAGGGGGGCTCGACGGATTCCTCGGGTACATCCAGATCACCGACCCGACGGGGACCTATTACCCCACGAACGCGTTCCCGGGTTTCCCGATCACGCAACCGCTGAACTCGACGGTGATCGACGGGACGGCGCAGTTCGCGGAGACGATCATCCAGCTCACCGGGACCACCTACGATCCGACGCGGTCCAGCGTGGTCGTGACCGTCGAAGACTGCGCCGGCGCCACTGGAGCCGACGCGTCGTTCTCGATCGAACCGAGCGACGCGGAGACCAAGATCATCTACCTGCGGAATTTCATCCCCGACCTCTCCGCCACCGCGACCGACTCGGGAGGGACGGCGATCATCGGGAACGTGATCCTCGGGCAGGTGACCCTCACGACGCGCGTCGCCGGTGTCACTCCCGTAGTCGCCTCGACGACGTTCTTCACCACCTCCGGAATCACGTCGATCGTCGAGGTGACGCCGACGCCGTAGCGACCGTTTGTCAGAAGCGGGCGACCCAGGAGACGCTCGCGCCGCGCGCGGTGGGCTCGACGGAGAGCGCCCCCGCAGCCGTCGGGTGGCGCGTCAAGAAGAGGATCGCAGCGGCTCCGAGCCCCGCCGCGCCGGCCACGAAGGAGCCGGTCGACCAGTCCGCGTTCGTCGCGGCGGAGCTGCTCGTGGAGGCGGCCCCGATCGAGCAGTGCGCGCCGGTGCAGCCAGCCTGCGCCTGGTTCTCGAGCGAGATCGCGTGGAGCCCGAAGTAGCTCCCGAGCGCGACACCGGCCACGCCGACGACCGCAGCGCCGACGCTTGCGATGTCATGCCACGGGAGCGGGTGAGAAGGAGGGGGGGGTACGGCCGCCGGAGAAGCGAGGGACCGCGAAAGGGGCGATGGCCCACCCGCGGGGGTCTGGGTGACAGGGGCGGGCGGTGGGGGCAGGGGCTCGGGATCGAGCGGGGGAACGGAGATCGTCTGCGCGTCCCCCTGCGCCCCCACGGTGAGCGACGCGCGCCACGGCCGCATCCCCGGAGCGCGCGCCTCGAGCGTGTGCGGGCCCGGATCGACGGGGACACCCATCCCCCACGCGGCGCGGCGTACGGGCGTGCCGTCGAGCGTGACCTCGAGGTCGCTGGACGCTGCCGCTGCGACGACGACGGTCACGCGCGAGAGGCGCGGCTCGAGCTGCGCGATGCGCTCGGTCGCGACGGCGATCCGGTCGTCGCGACCGTCCTTGCGCGCCAGTCCGAGCGCCTCGGTGAACTCCGCCCACGCGCTCGCGGTCCTCCCCTCGCGCTCATGGCACGCGGCGAGGTTGAGGAGCGTGCCCCCCCCTGGATCGAGGCGCTGGCTCTCGCCGAGCTTCCTGCACGCCTCCGCGACCTGCCCGAGCTCGAGCAGCTTGCGCCCCTCCTTGAAGAGCGCGGTCGCGAGCGAGCGATCCTCCGGCGACGGCTCCGGGTCGGAACGGGCGACGCCCGAGGTGAGCGTGAAAACGACGCTCGCCGTGACGGCGGCCAGGGCGCGCATGGTCGAGGGCGGCGTCATCCGTTCCTGGTGCTAGATTCGGCGAAGCGATGGCCGACGTCGAGCTTCCGCGCATCGTCGGGGGTCGATACCGCCCGATCAGGCTGCTCGGGCGCGGGGGAATGGGCGTGGTCTACGAGGTGGAGCACGTCCACACCGGGCAACGTCTCGCGCTGAAGGTCCTCGCGTCGATGCTGGCGACGAGCCCGTCGATCGTCGAGCGCTTCCAGCGCGAGGCGCGAGCCCCCGCGCACATCCGGAGCGAGCACGTCGTGACGGTGACGGACGCAGACGTCGCCCCCGAGCTCGGACACGCGCCGTACGTGGTGATGGAGCTGCTCGAAGGGGAGGACCTGTCAGCGCGCGGGCTCGTCCCCGAGCCCCCCGAGCGCGTCGTCGGCTGGCTCCGCCAGATCGCGCGCGTCCTCGACAAGGCGCATCGCCTCGGGATCGTCCACCGCGACCTGAAGCCGGCGAACCTGTTCCTCACGCGTCGCGAAGACGGCTCGGAGCTCGTGAAGATCCTCGACTTCGGGATCGCGAAAATGATGGACGTGAGCGGGGCGACGACCGCGGGCGAGGTCCTCGGCACGCCCGCTTACATGGCGCCCGAGCAGGCGCGCGGGGATCTCTCGGTGACGGGCGCCGCGGACAGGTTCGCGCTCGGCCTCATCGCCTACCGGCTCCTCTGCGGCGCCGTGTACTGGCGAGCGAAGGGGTTGGTGGAGCTCGTTCACGAGATCGTCTATGCGCCTCTCGTGGCGCCGTCGGCGCGGGAGTCGAAGCTCGGGCCGGCGTTCGACGCCTGGTTCGCGAAGGCGACGGCGAGGGACCCGCAGGCTCGCTTCGAGAGCGCGGCGGAGCAGGTCGAGGCGCTCGCGCGCAGCATGGGCCTGTCTACCCTCCCCGTTGGGGACCCGGTCACGCCGGTCATCGCGCCGCGAGAGAGCTCCCCCCCGCCGAGCTCCGGAGCGATTCACCGGGCGGCGACGCTGACGGACGAGCCGCCGGCGCAACCGTCGCCCGCCGCGCAATCCGTCGCGCTCGCGCCGACGGAGCACACGTCGCCGGGGCATGCTTCCTCGACCGCCCCCTCGAGCGGCCGCGGGCGCAGCAGCACGGTCGTCGCCCTCGTCGGCGCGTTCGGGCTCGTCGTGGTGGCCGCCGCGCTCGTGCTTCCGCGGCAAGCGCCGACGGGGCTCGTGGCCGGCGCGACACCGTCGGCGCCGGCGTCGGTCGCGCTTCCACCGTTGAGCCCTACGCCACCTCCTGCATCCTCCGCCGCGCCGCCGCTCGCGCCGTCGGCCGCGCTACCCGTGATCCCTCCCACGGCCGCAGTCGTGGTCGATGCGGGAGATCACACACCTGCGAAGACTCCGCGCACCGCGCCAGCGCCAGCCAGACGTGGGGCGCAGCCGGCAGCAAGCACAGATCCTTTTGCGGATCAGAAGTGACGACCATGGCCGGGAAGGCCGTTGCGGGAAAGGGACACTCGCCCTCGCGCTCTCTTGTGCTCGGCTGATGTGGAGTCGATGATTCGGGGATGTCGCTCTCTCCGCGCGGACGATCCTACGGTGTCGTTGGTCTGGTCACGGTGCTCGGCGCATTCGGCTTGGTCGCATGCCCCTCGTCGAGCCCTACTCCGGGGGCGCCCGAGCCGGATGGAGCCGCCGGCACCGACGCGACGTTCCCTCTGGCGGATTCGGCTTCTCCGCCCGGGAGCGACTCCGCACCCGATTCGCAGCCGGGCGCCGACGGCGGCACCGATGCGACGGTCCTCCAGGACTCCGGACAAGCCGGAGAGGACGCGACGGTCGACGGAACGATCGCCTCGGACGCCTCGGACTCGGCGACGCCCATCGAAGCGGCGACCGACTCGGGAGTCGATACGGGCGCCGGCGAGGATGCCGCTCCCGAGATCGTCACCCTCGCATCGGGGCAGGGGTCGCCCTGGGGCCTCACCTTGGACACGACGAGCGTCTACTGGACCGTCAACTACACTCCGAACGGCGTCGTCATGAAGGTGCCTCTCGACGGAGGCAGCCCGATCACGCTCGCCTCCAACCAGCAGGGCCCCCTCTACCTCGCCGTGGACAGCACGACTGTGTATTGGACGGATCGCGACTCCGAGACCGTGATGGAAGCGCCTCTCGACGGCGGTACACCGATCACGATCGGGGCGGGAGCGACCGGCGCGGAGATCGCGCTCGGACCTGCGAGCGTCTACTGGTGCAACAGCGAAGGCACACCCTTGGGTACGGTGATGGCCTTCCCTCTCGACGGCGGTACCGCCAGCACGTTGGCGTCGGGACAAAATGGGCCCTGGGGCGTCGCCGTCTACGGCGGGGACGTCTATTGGACGGACTACCTGGGCGGAGCCGTGATGAGGGCGCCGGTCGGCGGCGGGAGCGCGACGACACTCGCCCAGGAATCGGCCGGGTACGAGCCGTGGGGGATCGCTGTGAACGCGACGGGCGTCTACTGGACCGACTCCGCATACGGCAGCGTGATGATGGCCCCCCTCGACGGCGGTGCAGCCACGACGCTCGTGCCCCCCATCGCGGCGGGAGTCGTCGCGTACGGGATCGCCGTCGACGACGCGAACGTCTACTGGGCCAACTACACGTACGACGCGATCATGAAGGTTCCCATCGGCGGCGGAACCCCCACGACCCTCGTTGCCGACCAGCTCGGACCCATCTCGGTCGCCGTGGACGGCACGAGCGTCTATTGGGTCAGCAATACGAGCGGTACGGTGATGAAGGCGACACCCAAGTAGGTCTGCGGCGCGGACGCTGAGCCGGCGACAAGAGCGCGCGTCTACGGCCGGATGCGCATCGACGTGCACAGATCCCGCACCGCGCGGAGGTCGGCGTCGTCCGCGGCTGTCTTGTGCTCCACGTAGCCCGTGCACGCGATGTGGCTGGCTCCATTGACGGGGAGCGCGGCGTAGACGCGCGAGACCCACTTGGACGTGTGCACGTTGCGATTCCCGCTCCGGAACCCGACGCTCACTTCCATGGTGTGAAGCGCGAACAGGACGCCCGTCGGAGTCACGCCCTCACCCAATCGCGTCACCCCGCGACTCTCCGCCGAGGATTGCCATCGCCGGAGCGCGTCCGCGAGGGAGGAAGGTGCGGGCACGTGCGCTCTCTCGAAGACGGCGCTCACGCAGAAGTCCGGCGCCAATTCGTCCCCCGTCGCGCTGGGGCACGCCGGGCTCAGATACACTTCGAGGCGCTCGTTCTTCTCCGGCTGAATCCGCGCCGTGGCCGGCGCCACGATGTCGACGCCGAAGGTCCCGAGGGCCGTACGCGTCGCCGAGGGGGCCGGGATCGCCGGTGCCGCGTCCGGGCCTGCGTCGGTCGGCGCGCTCGGTGGCGCAGCGCGCGCGGAAGCTGAAGCTGTCGCGCCGGGCACTGCGGGGCTACCGCTTGCGGCGACATCGTCTCGCGCGCTCCCGTGCGCGCACGCGAGCAGCGCGCACGCGGCGACGACGTGGGAGGCACCGATCGCACTATCGTCGCGAGGCAGCTTCCTCATCGGGGCGCGCACGGCTACTCCTGCGAAACGAACCCGAACGTCGAGTGATGAAGTACGCCGTCGTACGATCTCACGACGAACGGGTGGCCGCCGAAGGTCGCGTCGACTGCGACGGACGTGATCGTGAGATGGAGGACATCGCCATTGTTGCCGGTCGTCTTGTCGAGCGAGAACGTAAGATTGGGTGACACCGCAGGAGGCGGCCCGACGAATGGATCATAGACGTCCACGGTCCACGGATCGGCGATGGGGGCCTGGCTCCAGAGGACGAGCGGGATCGTCGCGCTCTGCCCGACCGGGATCGTCACCCCCTGCGTCCGAGTGATGATCCCGTACGGATTGGTGAAGGTGACCTCGGGGAGGTAGACCGGGGGAATCGCCGCCTCGTCCTGCGCGAAGTTCGGATCGAAGACCGGCTGCGCGAGGAAGTACGCGACTTCGCCGTTTTGGTACGGCGCGCACGGGTCCATGCTCAGGCTCCTGACGGCCGCGTTCGACCAGGTCCGCTGCACCGTGTAGGCGAAGCCCGGCGGATTGAGGAGCGAGGAGGCAAAGCCCTCGCACATGTCCGCGAGCTCGAGCTCCCCCCAGCTTCCGAGGATGCTCATCGACCAGGCGGCCCAAGGATCCGTGTACAGCCTGTCCTCGATCGCCGTGATGGTCCCTAGCCAGGCCGGAGCCTGGTCTGGCTCGGGATCCGTGGCCGCCTCGACCATCTCGTGACTCGCGGCGAGCGTCGTCTCCGACAGGAGCGGAGTCGCCCCCGCGTCCAGCTCGGCCGCGGTCGGCACGCACTCCGGAACCACGGCGTAGGACAAGTAGAAGGCCCCGCCGTCCTCGGAGGTCACCGGAGCAGCGCTGTGATACGCGCCGAAGGCGACGCAACTCTGCGCCCTGCCCGCGTCCTCGCTCGCGCTGCTCCCGTCGAAGATCGTCGTAGTGCTCGCGTAGAAGAGGACGAAGAGGTCGCTCGAAGTCGCGTCGGCGAACCCAGGCGCGCCGGTCTGGACCTTGTTCGCGAGCCACGTCTGGATCTCGCTATCGGAAAGCACTGTCCCGGCCAACTCGGTGAGCTGGATAGGGGGCGCGGTCGTGAACGCATTGACCGCGTATTGCGACGTCGTCGCCGACCACCAGGGCTGGCTCCCCACGGTATCGATGAAGGCATCGAGGTCGCTGACCTTGTTCGTGTAGGTATCGCCAAACGTGACCGCCGTCGCGACCATGTTCGTGAGCACCGGGCCCCCCAGGTTCTCTACGATCGGCAGCGTCGGGTGCGCCGCCGTGACCCAGGCCCCGTCGGACGAATCGGCGGCATCGCCCGCGTCTTCGTTCGAACCCGCATCTTCACTCGCGCCTGTGTCGCCGGCGGTACCGGTGTCGCTGCCCGAGCTCGTCTCGCTGGCCGCACCCGTGTCGCTGCTCGCACCCGTGTCGACGGCGCCCGCTGGTGAGTCTTCACCGGAGTCGGGAGTCCCGCCTCCCCCAGCGCCGCTCGACCCGCAAGCGATGACGATGGCCTGCGATCCCGCAAGAGAGACGACGAAGATCGCGGCTCGCAGCTTTCGGTTCATGGGTTCCTAGATACCAGGTAGTCGTTCGGAGCCCGCTCGATCGAGACTCTACTGCGCCGCCGCGGCCACCACTTGCAGCTCTCCGATCGTGTACGGCTTGGGCGTCGGATCGCACTTCACATCGAGATCCCCGAGCAGAATGACGCTCGCGGAGACTTCGTAGTGCATGAACGGCAACGCGATCGTCGCACCGGCCGGCGCCTCGACCTTGAGCGCGAACTCGATGCTCGGCGGTGTGTACGACGACCCGTTCGCGATGTGAACGGGGAGCACGAAGTGAATCCCCGCGGCGTCCCGCCACGCGCGAGCCCCCTCGCGTGCATTCGGGCTCCCCGTCCCATCGACGATTCTCAGCGAGCCCTCGACATAGCTCGTCCCTGCCGGTACCGCGTAGTCGGTCAGCATGTCGTGGATGTAATTGAGCCCAGTCGCCGAGATCTTCCCCGAGAACCCGCTGTCGATGCGGACCGTGAACGTCGTTCCCGTGACCCCCGTGCCGGGCATCGTCACGATCCCCCTGTACGGAAAGCCCGGCCCGCGAGAGCACTTCATCGGCGCGCTCACCGGGACCGGCGAAGGCCCTGCGCCAAGCGCGGCGGTCGACGTCAGCGCGAGGACGGTTCCCGACGCGATCGCTCTCGATGCGGAACGAATCATGGACGCGCTCATGGTGGTGCGACGCGCTCGCAGCGGTCAAGGCGGACTCTCCCGCAACCTACCGAGTGGACTGCCGGCCCGGCTTGCTTGACCGCGCGTCGCGCGGTGACCGAATCCGCAATCACCCCCGTTCGTTCGTGCAATGTCCGCGCGAACTGACGCGCCCGCTCACGACATCAAGTCGATGACTTGGCGGGCGACGGCGTCATGGCACTCCGCGTGCTCTATGGGTGCGACGCGACGCCGACGCTTGGTCTCGCAATGAGCTTAGGAGTTGACGTGTGCTGATGCAGTCTCGCAGGACTCTGATCCTGGTGTGGATGGGTGCGGTTGGTGCGGCGGGGATCGTGGCCGCGTGTTCGGGATCGAATGGAGCCACTGAGACTCCAGGCTCCGAGGGGGGAACGGTATCGCCTACCGCCGAGGACTCGGGATCGGATGCAGGGGCCACCTCGGCTCCCGAGGCCTGCTTTGGGCCTGTTCCCGTCATGACGGTCACCGGCCCGGACGGCGGGCAGATCGCGCCCGACTGGAGCTGCTTCGGCTCCGACGCATCGTTCCTGTTGCGTCACCCACGCTCTCTCCCTCTTCCGCTGAACACCGATGCGGGAGACGACGCCGGCGATGCCGGCGACGCGGCTGTCGCCGATTCCGCCGCTCCGCCCGTCGACTCGTCCGCCCCAACCGACAGCTCCGCCCCAACCGACAGCTCCGCCCCAACGGACAGCGCCGCCCCGGCCGATGGCGCGGCGAGCGACGCCGGCGCCGGCACGTATGCCCTCGAGCTGACCGACTTCCTCACCCAGGCGCCGGCCGTGGGCGCAACCGTGAGCATCTACTGGGGGTCTTCGAGCCTCGCCCCGATCGCCTTCACGGGCGTCGTCAACGACGCAGGGCTCCTCTTCTTCCCCGCTCCACCGACCGGCGAGGACCTTCTCACGTACTACGTGTCGAATGGGTTGAACGTCCCCTACGACGCGGGCCAGATGCCGCTCTACTACCTCTCTGACGTCATCGTGCCGCCTCCAGGGGAGACAGTCTCCAACTCGGTCTCCAGCGGCAGTTTGAGTGAGCTCTTGACCAGCGTCCTCGGATCGGAGACCGCGCGCGCCGACCTCAGCGTGCTCGTCACCGCGAGCGAGGACTGCGAGGACCGCGATGTCACCGGGGCAGAGTTCCAGATCGTCTACGCGAGCACGGGCCAGCCTGTCCCCACGGGGACCTCGCCCGGCGAGGCGCGCGCGTTCTACCTGCAGCACAACCTCCCTAACTCGCAGTGCACGTTCACGACCACGCAGGGAGGGCGGCCCGTCTGGTCGATGGTCAACGCGCCCGTCGACGCGACGGGGCAATACAAGATCCAGTTCATCGGCCGGATGAGCGAGAGCCAGGCCGAGCCCGTCGTGATCGACGAGTATCCGGTCGAGTCGTACCCGGGGTCGATGACCGTCCTGCGCAGCGCGCGGTTCAACGCAGTCCCGCCGAACTGATTCGTCGCGAGCATCAATGCGTATCGCTCACACCCAAGAGAGCCTGAACGCCGCCGCCGCGTCCTGCCCACGCCGCTCCACGGACTCCCGCCAGTGGACGCTTCTCCCGACGAGTCCCGCCAGCGCCGCGTAGTAGGCGCCGAGCGCCGCCCGGAAGTAGCCGACGCCCAAGAGCGCGCAACCCAGGCAATGGACCTCCAGGTCTTTGGGCCCCAACCTGTACACGAGGTGGTCGCCCCCCTCGAAGATCCGGCCCCAGATGCGGTGGGTGTGTTCGAACACGGTCCACGGCGTGGCTCCCGCCCCCGCCGCCGCCTTCCCCACCGTGCCGACGAACGTCTTCTGCGTCCGTAGCGCTACGCTCCTTCCAGCCTCCTCAACCTCCGCGCTCGAGAGGCCCATCCGATCGCACGCGCCGTAGTGTGCGACGCCCATCTCGACGGGGAGCCAGGTCCCGGCGGTCAGCATTCGTATCTGGTCGTGGAGCTCACGTGGCAGCGCGTCGAAATAGCGCTTCTCCCAGCCCATCGCTCGCAGGCTCGTGAGCGAGGCGGACAACAGCGTAGACCTCACGCGCGAGACCGCCGGGCAAGCGCCAGCCGGGAATTGTGAGGCGAGGAAGACCTCGCGCGGTCTGGTCATCGGTGCGGTTCCTAGGGTACCGCGACCGGTCGAGTCAGTGTTCCGTTGCGAGTCCTCGCGAGAGCGTGTCGATCGCCGCTTCGAGCTGAGGGTCCCTGCCTCCCGCGTACCTCACGTCGAATGGGACACGCCGGTCGGGCGTCACGCCGCGCCCCTCGAGCTTCTCGCCGTCGACCGTCAGCGACCCCACCGCGAGGTAGAGGATCGCGCCGTCCTCGAGGCAGAAGAGCGCGCCGGGGAGAACGCTCCCGGCGGTGCGCTCGCCGACGAGCGTCGCGAGGTGATGCTCCTTCACGGCGTGCGCGATCCCCTCCTTGCCGCTGCGACTGCCGCCGTTGACGAGCAGCACCGCAGGGACGCGGATCGTCGCGTCGCGCCGATAGCGCTTCCCGTCGCGCATCTGCGAGTCGTACACCGGCACGTTGCGGTCGAAGATCCGGATGTACGAAGGGGGCGCGCCGCCGAAGCCGTCGCGCAGGTCGACGATGAAGTGGGTGACCCCCTTCTGATTGAGCTGGTCGATCGCGTCCTCGAGCTCGTCCTGCATCGCGTCGCCGGCCCAAGACCAGACATGCACGTAGCCGATGCGTGCGCCGCCGCGCTCGACGACGCGAGCGCTTGCCTTGAGCGCTTCGCGGAACGCGTCCTGCGGTGCAGTCCGTCGCGGCGTTACGGTGAGCGGTGTGAGCGGCCCGCCCGCGCTCCGTCGCACCGAGAGCGCGACCGGCTTGCCCGCCTTGCCCGCGAAGCTCGCCACGGGCGAGAACGGGTCGCCGTCGGCGAGGACGACCTCGTCACCGAGCAAAAGGCCGGCGTGCTCCGCGACGCCTCCGTCGAAGACGCCCCCGACGAACCAACGGCCGTCGATGTCTTTCCACCACACGTCCACGTCCTCGCTCTGGAAGGGCATGGGGGGCAAGCGGCCGACGTCCGGGCAGCGCGGGGAGGGGTCTTTCAAGATGGGCTCGAAGACCGAGAGCATCTGCGCGTAGCGAGGGCTCGCCTGCGGGATGTACTCGGTGTGCGACGTCTGGAGCGACGCGACGAGGCGCCCCAAGACGCCCGCGCGGTCCTGCGGCTTCGCGGCGAGCTCGCGCCGCGCCGCCTCTACGTGCTCGCTCCAGCGCCGCTCGGCGAGCAGGTCCGGCGCGTAGAATTGCTCGCGCACGACGCGGTCGATCTGCGCGAGCGTCGAATCCGTGGACGTCGGCGCGCCGCTCGCTGCAGGCGGATGCGCCGGCTCGCCCGACGCCGCCGTGCTCGCGGCGCCGCAGGCGAGCAGCGACGTCGTCGTGCAAAGCGCAACGGTCGCGCGTCGCGCCGCTCGGGTCATCCGGCGAACTCCGTCACGAACCGCACGAAGTTGTTGTCCCAGTAGGCGCATGTCCCTCTCAAGAACTCGGCGTCTCGCTCGAGCTGCCGCTTCGGACAGCCCCCCTTGCAGATCGGCACGTAGCGGCAGCCGGAGCATTTCTCGTTGTCGAACGGATTGTAGGCGCCCCAGTCGTGCGCCAGGCTCCCCTTCGAGCTCGGCGCGAGCGGGAGGCGGCGGCGCGCGCCGGGCTCGGGCGCGGGCGATTCGAGGACGCTGCCTACGGCCTCGCGCACGTCGTGGATCCCGAGCTCGCATTTGAAGAGGTGACCGCGCGGGCCGATGACGTACGAGTGGTCAACCGTCGCCGAACAGCTCCCGGACTGGAGCGCGCCGAGCAGCGGTGAGCCCTGCTCCATCGCGGGCGCGCAGAGGCTCGACAGAACGGACTCGAGGTCTTCCTCGAGCCCAGCCATGTCGCTCTGCTTGAGCGGCTTCCACGCCATCTGCACCTGCTCGGTGTAAGCGGTGAGCTTGCCCGTGTACATCATCATCGCGCGTTCTCCCGACAGGAGCCCCTCGCCAGCGAGGTAGCGGGCGAGCTCGGGCACGCGCGGGCGATTCCCCTCGTCGACGTTCACGCGGATGACGACGTCGATCAGCCCCTTCACCGCCTTGAGGTTGCCGACGATCCGGTCGAAGGTCGCCTGCCCGCCGCGCATCGGGCGGCGCGCGTCGTGGATCTCGCGGGGACCGTCGAGCGTCACCTGGACACGCGTGACCCCGGCCGCGACGAGTCGCTCGGCGACCGCGCGGGTGAGGAGCGCGCCGTTGGTGATCACGAGCGACGAGAAAGCGACCCCTCGATGGCTGGTCTCTTCGCGCAGCTTCGCCGCCAGGTCCACGAGCACGTCGACGTTCAAGAGCGGCTCGCCGCCGAACCAGTTCACGTAGATCGACCGCGCCTGTGCGTCGTCCATGCGGCGCGCGATGAACACCCGGATCGCCTCGGCCGTCTCAGGGCTCAGGTGCTCGTTGCGGTGCTCCTCGAAGCAGTACGGGCACGCGAAGTTGCATGCCATGGTGAGGCCGATCGTGAACGCGAGGTCTTGGCTCGACCTTGACTTCTCGAAAGCCGCGCGCAGCACGCCGAGCTCGTCGAGCTCGGCCGGGACGAGGAACCCGCCTTCGGTGAGCGCCTCGCGCAGGTCGTCGTCGAGGCCGGCCGGCGGCGCAGCGCAATAGTCGCGCGGAACGCCGCGGTGGCCGTCGGCGCCGTCCGGGAAAAGCGGCTGCAGAGCCGCGAACGCACCTGCGTCCACGCGCAAGAGCGCGGTCGTCGCGCTGTTGAACAGGAGTTGATCGTCGCCGGAGGGGACGGCGAGGTTGAAGCGCGAGGCTTTGAGAGCGTTCATGTGTCCTCGGTTGTAGCTGCCGGAAATCGGTGGCGGTCGATGCGTGCGAGCTGCGCGGCCCGGCGCGAGGATCGACGCGAATCGACCCTCGCGCCGGGGCGCCTGGATGTGTCAGTCCATGTGGACGGCGACACAGTCGCGGGGGCCACCGCAACCGAGGCCGCCTGCGCGGATGCCCGTCTGCGTGCGCAGCGCGTCCTTCTTCTCCTCGGCGTTCGGCTCGTCGAGCTTCACGCCGCGCTTGATGATCACGAACTTCCTCTTGTTCTCCATGAGATCCTCTTTTCGCGAACGAATGATCGCCGGTGCTCGCGGGGCCTCGTGGAGCCCCGCGAGCCTCCGACCCGTCGACTCTCGCCACAAGGCTCGCGCCGCGCATGTCATCCGAAGGGGTGACGGGACGGTCGTGGCGATGAGCCCGACGCGCGCACGACGTCTACGTGCGCGAAGCGCGACGACCCTGCGTCACCCGGGTGGCGTGCTCAAGAACGTGTCCAGCATCTCCTTGATCCCCAGCGGCCGGCCGGGTGTCTTTCGCGCGCGGTCGAGGATGCTCCTCACCCGCGCGGAGAGCGGCGCGGGCAGCCCGGCTCGGCTGGCGTGGACCAGCGCGATCATCAGGGTGTTCTCGAGGATGCCGTCGTAGGGGAGGCTGTCGTGAGTGGAGAGTAGGTCCTCGACCAGCGCCGGATCAGGCGGCGGCACTCTGGGCGAGCGCGTCCACGCCACTTGGAGAAGGCAGAGGACCACCGCCAGCCGCGCGTGGCTGGGCCGCTCCTTCAACCAGGCGATCGCGACGGCGGGCGTGCACCACTTGTCGGCCTTCTCCAGCACCCAGCATGCGCGTGCCAATCTCTCGCTGTCGACGTCGGGGAACAGGGATTCCTGCTCGACCATCAGCCGGCGCAACGAGGCTGCAGCCTCCGCCTCGCTGGGCAGCCGGAGGGGCTGCCGGTCGCCGTCCAGCCACGCGATCAGCGGATCGGCCGCCGGTTGGCGTTCGTGACCCATGAATCTCCTAGGGCGCAAAGACGCCCTTGTTACTAACGCGCGCATCCGCGCATGGCGACGCTCCATCGGCGCGGCCAGGCGAATCGCTCGCGAGAGAGCGCGGCGCGACGCGTACTTGGCGTGTGCCGACGTAGGCTTGCGTAGGGTCGCGTCGGATTGCGCGCGAGCTCGCAGCACCGCAAGCTTTCACCCTCCCGATGACCGCCACCGCTCCGAGCTCCCGCACTGCCTCGAGCGGCGCGCGTGCGGTAAGCGCGATCCCCCAGAGCGGCGAGCGAACGCGAACGGCCGGTGACTACGAGCTTCTTCGTCGCCTGGGCAGCGGCGCGATGGGCGAGGTGTGGCTCGGGCGGCACCAGGCGACGGGGACGCTCTCGGCGGTGAAGCTCCTGCACGAGGCGGTCGCACAATCGCCGCGCGTGCAGCGCTTCTTCGCGCGCGAGCGCCGCGTGGTCGCGCTCCTGCAGCACCCGCACATCGTCTCGCTCCACGCTCTGGGGCCGGGCTTCATCGCCACGGCGTACATCGACGGATCGGACCTCGTGCGGCGAATGCAGACGCCGATCGAGCCTCGCCTGGCGGTGCTCTACACGTTGCAGATCGCGTCGGCGCTCTCCCACGCGCACGCGAACGGCGTCATCCATCGCGACGTGAAGCCGAGCAACATCCTCGTCGATCGACGCGGCAACGCGTACCTCGCCGACTTCGGGCTCGCCGCGATCGTCGATGACGACGACGGGGGGAGCGCCGAAGGCCGCGTCGGCACCCCCGCGTACATGGCGCCGGAGCAGAAGCGCGGCGGCGACGTCGGGCCCGAGGCCGATCAGTATGCGCTCGCGCGCACGCTGACTGCGCTCCTGGCCGACGCGCCGCTCGCGACCGACGGAGACCCTCTAGCCCAGCTCCCGGCGTCCGCCCCGGCGTCGCTGGTCGCCACGCTGCGCCGCGCAACAGCCGCCGACCCACGCGCGCGCTTCGCGTCGGTGACCGACTTCGCGATCGCGCTCGGCGCGGCGGATCTCGGCGGCACCGAGGCGTCGGTGCACCTCGCGCCCGAAGTCCGCGTGCGCGCGCCGTTCGCGTGGTGCGCGGGGTCGAGCGTGCGACGCACCCTCACGCCGGAGATCGCGTGCGCCGATTTCGATCTCGGAGAGCTCGAGCGCTCGGGTCTCCTGCCCCGCGAGGCGGTCCGCGCGTTTCGCGAGAGCACGGGGTACGCGAACGTCGCTTGGACGATGTACGGACACGAAGGGCGCCTGGGCCCGATTTCGAGCGACGCCGCCCTCGCTCGCGCGACCGACCTCGTCGTCGTCATGCACGGCGCCTTCTGCTCGCGCGCCGACTGGCACCACGTCGCAACGGCCATTTGCCGCGACAACGCGCAGGCGATCGTGCTCGTGCCCGACATGTACGGCTCCGGCGAGACGCGCTTCGTGGACGACGCCGACCCGTCGCAGCTCCGCGAGCTTCGCGGGCACGCCGACATGATCCTCGCGTGGCTCGAGCTGCTCTCCGTGCGCGACATGTCCACGGTGCTCGTCGGTCACTCGCTGTCGGGCGTGGCGATGCTTCCGCTCACCGACGAGGAGCTCGGCGAGCGCGTCTCGCGGGTCGCCATCACGCCGTCGATCCCCGAGGCGGCGAACGCGCGGTATCGGTTCGGTGCGTCGATCGTGAGGGGCGCGCTGTCGATGCCCGCCGTGCGCAAGGCTCTCGGGCGGTTGATGCTGCAGACGATCGATCTGTCGAAGAGCGGGCCCGAGGCGTCGCAGCGCATGTACAGGCAGTTCGTGAAGAGCCCGGCGTGGTTCGTGAAGCGCTTTGCGACCGACTACATGACGGTCCCGCTGGCGCCGGCCACCTCGCTGCGACGCTGCGCGATCCTGCTCGCGGACGACGACCCGGTGTGCTCCACCGTGGAGGTCCGACGGATCCTCGTGGACCACGGCTTCCCGCCGGAGCTGATTCAACGCCTGATCGACAGCGGGCACTACCCGCACGTGAAGGAAGTGGGCGACGCGGTTGCCAAGGGGCGAACCCTCGCGGACCTCACGCGCGCGATCGACTCGATGCTCACCACGTCGCGCGACGGCACCCCCGTGTCGACGCGCATGGAGAGCACGCAGCTGGGCGACGACTCCAACCCGACCAGCCCCGCAACGGCCGTCGGGTAGCGAGCGGGGCGCGACCGTTCTTTTGCCCGGGTCGCGCGATGCCTGCGACCCTCGCGGGACGAGGTTCTCATGCGTCGATCGTTCTTCCTATGGGCCGCGCTCACCGTGTCCGCGTTGCCCGCGTTCGCGCAAGCGGGTGAAGAGAGTCCGGTGGGGAGTTATCGCGCCGAGAGCGTGTCGCTCACGAGCGGAATGGACCTCGTCGTCCCCGTCGGTGCACCCTCGGGGTGGACCGGGTTCAGCACGCGATTCGGGAATTCGGACACCGCCGGCATCGTCGGCATCGACGCGAACGTCCGCTTGGTCGTCTCCGGCGTCGTCCTCGGCGCGCAGCTCGGTGTCGCCTTCTACGACCAGATCATCTCGGACGCGATCTTCGTTCCGGGTCTGTCGGTCGGGTACGCGATCCCGCTCTCTCGGAAGCTCGCGTTGACCCCCTCTCTCCACTCCGTCTTCTTGCTCTCGACCGCGGGCGGCGCCTCGCCGGACGTGCAGCTGACGGCCGAGGCCGCCCTCGAGTGGTTCCTCGCCAGGCAGGCGTTCATCGAGCCCGTGCTCGCCATGGGCGACTACCAGGACACGGGCGCGGGGAGGTCGGGGACGGCGACGTTCATCTTCGGCATCGGCTATCGCCTCGGCGTCGTGTTCTGAACCGAGGGTCGTCTCGTCGTCACGGACCTTGCGTCGCGGGCTGTAGGCTCTGAAGCGCGCTCGTCAGCGCTGCGGAAGCGCTCGCGTCCCACGTCGGATCGAGGACGCCGTACGTCTCGGGCGCGCCGAGCGTTCGCCCGGTGCCGGAAGCCTCGGTCCCGTTGAATGCCCAGTAGCTCCAGTCGATGTCCGCGTTCGCCAGGTACGCTTCGAAGCCCGAGAACCAGCCCCCTTGGTCGGACGTACCGCTCACGCACGCGTCGGACGTGTTGCACGTGCCGAACTCCCCCACCCAGATCGGCGCCGTGTACGTCTCCCCTTGGACCAAGATGTATCCCCACTCGTCGCCGAGGTCGGTCGCGAGATCCGAGGCGCTGATCCCGGCCGGGTGATCGAACTCGTAATCGTGCGGCGAGTAGACGAGCCGGTTCGCGACGGGGAGATCGACCGGGAGCGAATAGACCCCCGTCAGGTCGTTCGAGTAGTTGAGCCCTTCCACGATGACGAGGAGGCTCGGGTTCACGCCGAGCACGGCGTTCCCTCCGCGTTCGGCCGCGCCGTGCCAGTCGAGGGTCGGATCGCTTCCACCCCACGTCGGGGTCCCTGCGTCCGATGGGCGCAGCTCGTTCCGGAGATCGACGCCGACGACCGCGGGCTGCGAGAGGTAGCGGGTCGCCATCGTGGTCCAGTCGGCGAGCCAGCTCGACTCCGGGTACGCGTCGTTGTACCAGAGGCCGTTTCCATCGGTCGCGCTGCAGCACCAGTTGGCGTTGCTCATGTGGTCGTCGAGGATGACGACGAGACCCTGCTCCGCGAGCGCTGCGATCACGGCGTCGAGCACCTCGAGCGCGGTCTCCCCCTGGAGGGACGGATTTGCGGCGAGCCGCGCGTCCGCGACGACGGGATTGGACTCGACGAGCTGGTTGGAGAACGGCAAGCGCACCGAGTTGAATCCGAGTGTGCGGATCATCCGCGCGATGGCGTGGACGTCCTGGAAATCCAGACCGGCGACGACGAAGTCCTCCTCCTCGGCGCCGTACCAGTTGACGCTCGCGAGCTTGAATCGTTTCCCGTTGGCATCGACGATCCAGCGCGAGGTCGCCTGAAGCGGAAGCGCGGGAAGCGGAAGGGCCGCGTCGACGCCGGCGTCTTCGCCAGGAGAGTCGTCGGCGGAATCGGTCGCCGTACCATCGGAGGCTGCTGCACCGTCGCCGGCGCCCGTCGAGCCGTCGGACGCTCCTCCACCGGTGTCCAGGGTTGCGTCGTTGACCGACGCATCGGAAACCGTGCTCGCGTCCGAAGGCGACTCGAGCGCAGGAGCGCCCGCGTGGCACGCGGCGAGAACGATCGCCGCCGAGATGGGGAGGACCCGGTTGAACCTCATCGTCCTCTATCGTGCCACGACGCCTCGACTTCTGATCACGGCCTCGGACGCGGGATGCGATGCGCGCACGGGGCGTAAATGCGAGGGCGCCCCGGGGCAGGATCGCGCGTCCAACGTGAGAAGCTCGAGGGAAACGTACCAACGAGCGTCTGGCTCGTCGGTTGCACCAGGCGCCGCCATGAAGAAGATCTCCCGTAGCTCTTGGGCTCGTCGCGCCTCCACGATCGTCGCTTTCACCGCGTTCGCCGCGGTGCCGAAGATGGCGCACGCCGCCATCTCTGCGTGCGGAAATATGAACATCGAGGCGAACGCGCAGTGCTCGCTCGTCATTCAGAACAACTGCACGACCGAGTGTGCGCCCGCGAGCTGCGAAAATGCCTGTGCTGCGCAGCTCGAGCAGACGTGCGACGCCCAGTGCACGGCTTCCGCGGCGACGACCTGCACATCCACCTGCGGGGCGACCTGTTCGACGACCTGCTCGACGAGCCCGCCGACGTTCGACTGCACGACGGACTGCAACTCGAGCTGCAACTCGAGCTGCACCGAAACCTGCTCGGCGTCTGCGTCTTCTTCTTCGTCCACGGACGACGGGGGCACGACCGTCACGGCGTCGGCGTCGGCTGACTGTACGGCGTCCTGCAGCGCGTGCTGCGACGATCATTGCTCCACGCAGTGCGTCTCGATCCCCACGACGGCCACGTGCGCCACCAAGTGCAACGCGGACTGCACGGGCACGTGCACGGCGCAGGCGAACACGAACTGCCAGGTGCAGTGCCAGGAGAGCAGTTTCGCGACATGCAAGTCCGAGCTCGCGAACGATTGCACTACGCAGTGTCAGGCGTCGGCCGGCGCGATCTTCTGCAACGGCAGCTACGTGAACACGAGCAACATCGAAGAGTGCATCACGGCGCTCAACGCGGTGCTCGACGTCAAGATCGAGGCGGCCGCCTCCGGATCCTGTACCGGGAACGACTGCACGGGGACGGCTTCGGTGAAGACGAGCGGCGTGTCGTGTGCGGCCTCGCCCGCGCGCCCCACGAACGCTCCCTTCTGGGCGTTCGGTGCCGCCATCGTCGCGGCGATCGCCGGCACCCGGCGCCGCGCGCGTCGTGGATGAGATTGCAGAGGGGCTAGCGCCCCTTCAAGTCCATCGTCAGGCGAGCGTGCAAGCTCGTCATCTTGGGCCCCTTGCTGGTCTGCGACGTCGGCGCTTTCTGCGCTAGCTCCCCTTCGTCATCGAACGAAAGCTCCCCCCGCGCGTGGGCGATCGCGGTCATGAGGGCATCGACCGGGGAGCCCTTGACGGGGAGCGGAGGCCAGCTCGGGGCGTAGGGGGTGCCACGGAACGGATCGCGGACCCCTTCTGGGGCGAGAGAGAACGCCGCGCCGTCCGGCGTCAGCGGCGCCGCCCCGAAGTAGGCGAACGCCAGCGCGCGCATCGCGGCGGGGTCGCTCGCGCTCTCGGGGGCGCCTCGCAGGAGGGCCTCCGCGTTTCTGGCGGCGAGGCTCGAGTCCCGCCCGACGACGCCGTATTCGAGCTGCCACATCAGCGACGTCCAGAGCCCTTTCCCCTTGTCGCTCGCGAGCTCCAGAGCGAACTGCGCCCCCTCCCTGTTCGCGTTGCCCGCCTTTTCCGCGTCGGCGGGCGACTTCGGCCCCTTCCCGTCGAGCCGGTCGTCGATCAAATGATGCAGCGTCGCCTCGCTCAGCGAGACGACGAGCGCCCCTTGCGTGAGCGCGTAGAAGAACTGCACCGCGACCTCCTCCCCGAACTCCTCCTTCGCCCGCTTGCTATTCACCCCGACGCGCACGACGGCGACGTCGCGGTACGTCCCCGCCTCCCCCCAGTCCACGAGGCCCGGCGTCGCGTCGTCGGCGAGCGACTTGATCGCCGCGAGCGCCAGCGTCGCGCCGAGCGGGTTCTTCACGGCGACCGCGGCGTAGAGCGGGAGCTTTGCGATCTGGTGGACCAGGTCGGCGTCGCTCACGTGGCGATCTTCGTCGAAGTCGGGCTTCTGCGGGAGATCGCGATCGAGCGCGATCGTGGCCTCGGCGATCGAGGAGCGATCGAGCACGCCGAGCATCGCCCAGCTCCCCATCCAGTCGAACTTGAGCTCGTGCTTTCGCGAGAACGAGCGGACGTCGCTCAGCAGCTTGCGCAGCTCCGAGCGCTCGCCGATCCCGATGACGACGCGCCCTCCGTTGCCGATCGGATCGGCCTCGAAGCGCGCCTCGCCCGCTTCTTCGGCGATGTCGCGATAGCTGCTCATGTCGATGAGCGGCAGCTCGCGAAGATCGACCGTCATGCGCGTATCGTCCCCGTTGCCGAGCGGCTCGAACGTCAGGCGGAGCGCGATCGGGTCGATGTACGTCTTCCAGTCCGACTCGTAGCCGCGTGCGAAGCGCGCGTAGCCGTCGCGCTCCGGCGCGGTCACGAGCGTCGGCTGCGGGAGGTCGATGAGGGGGGTGAGCGCGGCAGGTGTGCCCCACGCGGAGCGCGCGGCCTCCCCCGGCTTCCAGGCGATGGCGCCGCCGCTCACGTGCGCCAGCTGCGTCTTCGTGAGTAGCTTCGCGTGGAAGAGGTCGTCGACGGACGCCGGGCTCTTCCCGTTCATCGCGCCGTAGAGGAGCGCCGCGAAGCCGGGGGTCACGAGCTCGCCGAGGGCGACTTGCCTCCGCGCCTCGAGCACTTTCTGGCGCGGCCCGACGACCTCGGCGACGAACCGATCGCCCACGTAGGCGAGGACGTCCGCCTTTGCCTTGGCGTCGCGGGCGAGCATGTACTGGAAGTCTAGCTCGCCGCCGAGGCTCGGGTGCTTCCCCTGCGTCGTCCCGATCACGCGCTCGATCGCGGCGGGGCTGTTTGAGACGATCTCGAGATCGCCGACCGTCGCCCGGTGCTGCATGACAGCCAGGTCCGCCGTCTTGGAGATTGTCACGTCGACCCCGAGGACCGGCGACTTCGAGGTCGCGACGGCCCCGTGCTTCTGCGCGTAGTCGGCGAGGGTCGCCTGGAGTGCGGCGTCGAAGAGCGCGTGGTTACGCACGCGGAAGAGAAGCGTCACGTCGCTCCCCTCCCTCACGTAGGGGTCGCTCCCGACCACGGCGACCTCCGTTACGATGGAGGGGCCGAGCGTGCGCGCGACCTCGGTCCGCTCGAGGCCGAGCTGCGCTTCGTAGCGGGCCGCGATGCCATGGTCCTCGTGGGCACCGCTGAAGACCTGCGAAGCGGGGGTCCCCCAGGCGTCCACCTGGTCGAGCACGCGGAAGAGCGTCGGCAGGCTGGAGGCGCGGGCGTAGTAGAACTCCGCGGGCGCGGCGTCGGCGAGCGGCTCGGCGGGGGGCTTCACGCCGAGGCGCTTGAGCATGTCTCCCCAGGGGTGCTGGGCGAGCGGGGGGCCGCTGAGCGAGGCAATCGGGATCGTCTGCTTCGGGCGATCCGCGCTGAAGAACAGAGCGCGGTTGTTCTGCAGCGCCTCTTGCACGGCCGTCGCGCCCGACGTGGTCTCCATCAACGACGCCAGCTCCATCTCGTTCCGCATCGCCTGCTGGCGCGCCTCCTCGGCTTGCCATCCGCGTGCCCGATGCTGTTCGGGCCCCTTCTTCCCCGTCGCTCTGAACGGCGCGAGGTTCATGAGCTCGGCGCTCGCGTAGTACTGCCAGGGGCCGGGGCGGACGCCTGCGGTGAAGTGGGACGCCAGCGCCTGCTCCCAGAGGGGGATCAATCCGGAGTCGCTCTTGAGGGCGCCCGCGCCGCTCGCGGGGGGATCGTCCGCGCGGAACTGGCGGCGTTCGCCGACGGTGCGGTTGTACGGGGTCGCCGGGAAGTAGAGGCTCCCGGCGATCGGCGTCCCCGCGGCGGATGCTGGGCGGCGCAGCCAGAGCTCGAGCGTCGAAGGCTTGAAGACCTTCGCGCTCGGGTCCGCCGCGAACGCGACAGGTCCCGGCTGGCCGGGGGCACCGATGAACACGGCGACGCTCTCGGCGCTTCGAGCCATGCCCGTGTTCGGCCCACCGGGGTCGACGCTGCAGACAAGCGTCTCCATCCCCCCCTCGATGCTGCGGCGCTCGACGTGCGCGACGAGCACGTCTGGGTTCTCGTTGGGTGTGAGCGTCCCCGATCGCAAGGCGGGGACGGGGCCGTCCGGCGCCTCCACGACCGGGGCGGCGCTGGGCGCGCTCGACGCGACCGGGGCCGGCGGCGGAGCCTTCGGGGGAGGCGGAGCTTGGCCGCACGCGCTGATCGCGAGCGAGACTGACAACGACGCGACCGCGCCGGTTCGCAGGAGCTTCGAAGGGGTCATCGCGAGCGGTCTATCAGTTCCGCCTGCGAAGCGCTTCTGGTCGAGCGGCCGAGAATGCGGTAGGCGCAAGGTGATGCGTAGTGCCGTGCTCGTCGCCCTGGCCGTTGCTTGCTCTTGCAGCGGTAAGGGGGGCTCGCCGTCGAGCGGGCCCGACTCAGGGACGTCAGGGGCAGCGCCGTCGTCGATCGCGCAGAACGTCGCCGCTCCGCCGCTTCTCCTCGCGTCGGACGGAACCGCCTTGTTCTGGATCGATCAGACGGGCGCTCTCTGGAGCGTCCCCGTCGGCGGAGGGACGCCGACGCAGATCGCCACCGGAGCCTCGGGCGCGATCTATCTGTCAGTGGACTCCACGAATGCCTACTTCATCGGCTCGGGAGGATTCTCCAGTGTGCCGAAGCAGGGGGGAACGCCCGCCGTGATGATCGCGACGCCCAACGAGATCTGGGCTGCGACCGTTGCGGGGGGGACGGCGTACTGGGCCGAGCAGGAGCCCGAGGTCGTCGGTTCACCGCCGTCGCTCCCCCCTCCGGAGCCGCCCGAGGTCGTGAAGTCGGCGCCGTTCGTCGCGGGGGGCGCGGCGACTACGCTCGGGACCCTCCCGGGCATTCCGTCGGCCATCGCCGTCGCGGGCTCCGTGATCTTTCTTGCAGCGGCGGGGACTCCGCTCCAGACCTTGCCGATCGCCGGGGGATCGCCGACCGCCTCCAGTGTCTCGGGATGCCTTCGCCTCCTGGCGGGCGCGGACGGAGTCTACTGCGGTGGCAGCCAGCTCACGCTCGTAGCGTCCGATGGCACGGAGACTCCGATCGCTGCCGCGACGAACAACGTCACGTCGATCGCCGTCGACTCCACGAACGTCTACTGGGTGAACTCCACGGCCTCCGGGAGCGTCGTCGCGGCTCCGACGAACGGCGGCGGGAGCGCGACGACGATCGCCTCCGACGCATACCCGCTCGCTGTCGCCGTGGACGACGCCGGCGTTTACTGGAGCGACAACGCGGGCAACATTCAGCGGGCGGCGAAGCCTTAGGACGCCAAATTGCTTCGCGGTCCTAGGTCGGCCCCGTACTTCGCGACGATCTCCTGCGCCAACCTGACGACGATCTCGCTCGCCCCCTCGCGCACCACGAGGTCCATTCCCGGCAGCAGCGTGACGCGTCCCCACCGAAGCGGCCCCACGAGCACGGACGACGGGGCGCCCGGCGTCGGCTCCGTCGGCGGAGGAGCCGCGACGGTCGCCGTAGGCTGCGGCGCCGACGCCGGGGACATGGCAGCGGCCGGCGGCGCGAGCGGGTCTCGCTTCTCGGCCCACTCGAGCGCTTCTTCGAGTGTCATCTCCCGCAGCGCGCTCGCCACGTCCGGGCTGCCCCATTTGTCCTCGCGGCGCCGGCACGCGATCGCCCAGAATCGCCCCAAGTGCTCGCGCGTGAAGCGCGCCGTTCTCCCGTCGCGCTTCGGAGCAGGGACGAGGCCCTCGTCGATGTACCGCCGAATCGTGCGATCCGAGTACGCCGTGAGCTCCCTGAGCTCCGAGAACGAGTAGTCCTTCGCCGCCGAATCGGTCATGGCGGACACCATTGCGGCCATCTCCCGAGGCGTCAACTGCCTGTGGCCGGGATTTTTCAGCCGGTGTCGCGAAATCCCGGTCATGCGAAGCGGCATCTCGGCCATTTGTCCGGGATACCGCTACATGTGTCCGGCGTGCCGCTTCCGGTGGCCGGAGTCCGACTGGACATGGCCGGACCATTCCGAGCCTTGTCCCGGGTGCGGTTCTCCGTGTCCGAGCCTCGCCAACACCTGGCCGCGGATCGCTTCGCGGTGTCCGGACCGCGCCTACCCGTCGCCGGGCTCGTTCTTTCCGTGCGGCGCCTTGAACTCGAGAAACGGTACCCGGTTCAAGAACCGCAGCGCTCCGTGCTCGTTCATCCAGAGCGCGTACTCGACGTACGTCGGGTCGTGCGAGAGGTGTCGCTCTTCGGTCTTGGCGCGCATGAAATAGATGAAGTTCAGGACGCCGAGGAGGAGGGAGCGCTTGATGGCGTTCGGGACGCTGTCGCTCACTACGAAGGGGACGCTCGCCAGCCACCAGGAGAGGTTCTTCGCGACGTATGCCGGGTGCTTCGTGAAGCGGTACGGGCCGTTCGTGAGAATTCCCCGGTGCGTGAGGTTCGAGAAGCGCACGCCGAAGGCCACCGTCGCGAGGACGTAGACGAGGATGAGAAGGACGATGACGGCGGCCCACGCCCAGCGCAGCGTGGGGTACGGCGCGAGCCACGACCCGAACGAGTTTCCGCCGTAGCGGATGTACTGCTTCTCGAAGAGCCCTCGGAAGAACGGCTCGTAGCAGAAGAGCGCCACGGTCCATCCGAGCATCGTCGGCTCCGCCGAACGGATGTGGGTGTCGAGGACGCGGTAGGTCATCGCGTAGCCGACCGTTGCCAGGAGCAGGTCGATGAAGAAGATGAAGTCGTAAGCGAGATCGTAGGCGCGAAGGTTCGACCAGGACGCGTTCGTCAGGTCGGCGTTCAGAATGTTGTTCGTGCTGCCGCTCAACCAGACCCAGAAGAGCGCGAAGAAGTACGCCTTGATGAGCCATCCTCGGTAGTGGTTGCCGATCTCGGCGCGGTCGGCGTCTCGCCAGCGGCCGAGGAAGACGCGACCGAGCCTCCAGTACACGTCGCGCGGTTCGCGCAGGCTCCCGTCGAGCGTGACCATGTAGAGCACGGCCGACAGCAACAGACCGGCCCAGAACCGCCGGAGGAGGCCGTAGAAGGGATCGTAGAACGAGCCCTGGTACTCGGGGAACGCCCAGTAGGCGATGGCAAATGGGGCGAGCGTGACGGCGAGGCCCAGCAGCTTCGTCGCGATGCGCGCGGCGTCGGGCGTGAAGGGCTTGTCCCAATCGATGCCCGTCGTCGCGCGCCGGTGGACGCGCAGGATGAGGAGGTCGAAGAGGACGACGGGGACGACGTAGGCCGCGCAGACCGCGAGCACCGGATCGTGGACCCGCAGCGCCTTGGCGCGGATGGCGTAGAGGACTCCGATGACGACGGCGATCGCGATCGTGTTCAGCCCGAAGTGAGTCACGGACGGCGGGAGTCGCGGCCTCGCCTCGTCAGCGGTCGACGGTTGCACGTTCGCCTCTCAGCCGCTGCTGCTCCCCGAGGATCCCCTGGCGCCGCCACCGGACGAGCCACCCATCGCGCCCGAGGAGCCCCCGCTACCGCCACCGACGGCGTTCGCGCAAGACGCCGCGGGCGCTTCGACGCCGCCGCCGCACGAAAGGGGGGAGCTGTTCGGCGTGATCGCGAGCGGCGGTGCCTCGGCCGCGACGCTGGGGCTGTCGGTTGGCGGAACGGGCGACGACCGCTCGAGCCTCCCCGAGCTGATCGTCGTCCCGATGAGCACGATGACCAGTGCGCCCGCGACCCCTCGCGACGTGATCCACGTGCTCCCCGCGTGCTCCCGCAGCCGCGCGCGAGCCCGTTCCTTCGCTCCGGGAGTCGCGGCGTCGGACGCCGCCGATCGCAAGAGCGCCCGCAGGAAGCGTTGATTCGAACGGCTCGTCATCGCTCGTCCTCCGGGTCGAGCTTCGCGCGCAGCTCCAGCGCCTTCGCGTCGACGAGCTCCCGCGCTCGGCGCAGACGGGACGCGACGGTTCCTGGCGGAATCGCGAGCAGGCGGGCGATTTCGGCCATCGTCAGCTCCTCGAGCTCGGCGAGCACGAAGACGGCTCGGTGCTCTGAGGGGAGCTCGTCGAGGAGGTGATCCAGGCACCGCCGCAGCTCTTTGTCTCCGAGCTGGCGCTCCGCGCTCGGAGAGGGATCAGGATGGCGGAGCATCGCGTCGGCGTCCGCTACCTCGTGCTCGCGCTCGTTCTTGCGCCGGAAGTCCGAGGCTACTCGGAGAGCCGTGCCGAACAGGAACGGCCGCTCCGCGTCCTCGTCGACGTCGGCCGCGCGTCGAGCGAAGACGAGGAGCACCTGCTGGGTCGCGTCTTCGACCTGCCCCTCAGGGACGCCCAGGCGCCGAACGAACCGCCAGAGCGCGTCATAATGGAGGTCCACGACGAGCCGGAGCCGGGCGTCGAGCGCATCGACGGCGGGTCGAACGGCAGGGAGGATCGCGGAGGTCATGCGGTGGGGCGCCCACTACGTACATGGATCGTGGCCCACGATTTGATCAGGGGCGACGTCATTTCGTCGCCTGGGGGCTGATACTCTCGTGCCGTTGCTCCCCGCGCAGCTCTCCGTCCCGGCGCGATTCACGCTCGTGCGCCAGATAGGCGAAGGCGGGATGGGGGTCGTCTACGAGGCGCTCGACGTCGAGCGAAACGTCCACGTCGCGCTGAAAACCCTGCGCTACCACGACCCGGACGCGCTCGCGCGCTTCAAGCACGAATTTCGCGCGCTCCAGGGGATCCATCATCCCAACCTCGTCGCGCTCGGCGAGCTCGTGGGCGATCCCCGGGGACCGTTCTTCACGATGGAGCTGGTCGACGGCGTCGACCTCTTCGAGTGGGTGTGCGGCGCGAGCACGGGCAAGGAGCGCTCGGGGGGAGCGACCGCGGCCGACGCTCGTGGCGAATCGAACGGCGTAGAGGGGGACCCCGAGGCGCCCGGGACGCCGCCGCTCGCATCGCACAAGCGCGCATCCACGTTCCCACGCGAGGGAGGTCGCTTCGACGAGGCGCGCCTGCGCGACGCGTTTCGTCAGATCGCGCAGGGGCTGTCGGCGCTCCACGACGCAGGGAGGATCCACCGCGACGTGAAACCGTCGAACGTTCGCGTCACCCCCGAGGGGCGGGTCGTCCTGCTCGATTTCGGGCTCGTCTTCGAGGTGGACGCGAAACAGGCCACCGATACGAACGTCGTCGGCACGCCGGCGTACATGGCGCCGGAGCAAGCGATGTCCGACCCCGTCGGCCCTGAAGCCGATTGGTACGCGGTCGGGGCGATGCTTTACCTGTGTCTCACGGGACGGTTGCCGTTCGAGGGGGCAGCGGTCGCCGTGCTGATGGCGAAGCACTACCAGGAGCCGCCGGCCCCGAGCACGGTCGCGAAGGACGTTCCGCGCGATCTCGAGCAGCTCTGCATGGACATGCTGCAGTTCGAGCCGAGCTCGCGCCCCAATGGGCGGGAGGTCTGGCGACGACTCTCGTCACGATCGTCCAGGCCACCTGCGCCGTCGCAGCATCCGATAGGGACCGCGCCCGTGAGCACGCCGTTCGTCGGACGGGTGGACGAAATCTCCGCCTTGCGCCGCGCGCTCGAGGACGTCGTTCGGGAGAAGCGCGCCGTCAGCGTCGTCGTTCACGGCGAATCCGGCGTCGGGAAGAGCAGCCTCGCGCGTCGCTTCCTCGACGAGGTCAAGGAGGCGGACCAGGCGCTCGTCCTGACAGGGCGCTGCTACGAGCGGGAGGCCGTCCCGTACAAGGCGTTCGACGAAGTGATCGATACGCTCTCGCGGCGCCTCGCGCGCCTGCCCAAGGAGGAGTCCCTCGCGCTCCTCCCCTCGCGCGTGGAGGCGCTGGCGCAGCTCTTCCCCGCGCTTGGTCGCGTGCCCGTCGTCGCGCAAGCGTCGGGGGTGCCCGATCGCGATCCTCATCAGCGCCGGCGCGGCGCCTTCCGCGCGCTCCGCGAGCTGCTTCGAAAGGTGTCCGCGCGGCAGACGCTCGTCATCGCGATCGACGATCTTCAATGGACGGACGCCGACAGTCTGTCCCTCCTCACGGAGCTCCTCCGCCCCCCCGACGCCCCCCCGCTGCTCCTCGTCGTGACGATGCGCTCGGGCGAGGACGCGACCCATCCGAGCGCCCCCCCCAAGCTCGCCGCGGAGATCCCGGGCGACGTCCGCGCGGTCCATGTCGGTCGGCTCGCGAAGGAGGACGCGCGGGAGCTCGCGACGCAGCTCCTGGAGCGGGGGGCGGGAGTAGACCACGCAGACGCGGTCGCGATCGCGCGCGAAGCGGACGGGCATCCTCTCTTCATCGACGAGCTCGTACGCCACGCCAAGGCGCGCGGCAGCGAGGCTCCAGGCGCGCTCCTGCGCCTCGACGACGCGCTGTGGACGCGCGTAGCGAGGCTGGATCTCTCCGCGCGGCGCGTCCTGGAGGTGGCGTGTCTCCTCGGCGCCCCCGTCGCGCAGGAGGTCGTCGCGACGGCGGCGGCGCTCGAGATGGACGACTTCGCGCGCGCCGTCGCGCTCCTGCGCGCGGCGAACCTCGTTCGGACGGGGGGGGCGCGCGTGACCGACGCGATCGAGCCGTTCCACGATCGGGTGCGCGAGGCGGTGGCGGCGCGGCTCGATCCGGACGCGAAGCGGGAGTGCCACGTGCGTCTCGCGTCGGCCCTCGAGCTCGCAAAGGGGTCGGACCCGGAGGTGCTCTCCACCCATTGGGCCGGCGCGGGCGAGCCCGCGAAAGCCGCGCGCCACGCCATCGGCGCCGCGGAACAGGCGGCACAGACGCTCGCCTTCGATCGCGCCGCGCGCCTGTTTCAACGCGCCATCGATCTGGTCCCGAGCACCGACCCGCGGATGCGCGGCCTGCGCGAGCAGCTCGGCGACGCGCTCGCGAATGCCGGCAAGCCGGCCGCCGCAGCCGCCGAGTACGAGCGCGCGGCCGAGGGGGCGAGCGCGGTCGACGCCCTCGATCTCCGGCGCCGCGCCGCCGAGCAGCTGCTCAGGGCCGGCGAGGTTCGCCGCGGAATGGCCGCCACGCGCGATGTGCTGACCGCGGTCGGCCTCGCGATGCCGCGCACGCGCTTCGGCGTCATCGTGTCTCTCCTCTGGTTTCGTCTCCTCCTCCGGCTGCGCGGGTTCCGGTTCGAGCCGCGCGAGGCGAAGGACGTCCCCGCGGCGGAGCTCCTGCGCGTCGACGTCTGCTGGTCGGTGTCATGCTCTCTCACGTACGCCGACCCGTTCTTCGCCGCCCTCTTCCAGGCGCGCCACCTCGTCCTCGCCCTCCGCGCGCGCGAGCGGCTCCGCGTCGTCCGCGCGCTTGCGATCGAAGGGGGCTTCACGGCCGCCGCGGGAGAGTCTTCCTGGCGCCGGGCCGAGAGCGCGCTCGTCGTCGCGCGGGAAGCCGCCCGCGGATGCACGGACCCCTACGCGGAGGCGATCGTCACCGCGTGCGAGGGGCTCGCGTTCCTCTTCACCTTCCGGTTCACGCGCGCCATCGAGCCACTCGAGAGCGCCGCAGCGACGTTTCGCGAGCGCTGTCCAGGCACGAGGTGGGAGATCGCGACGGTGCGTTACTTCAGCTTCCTCTCGCAGTTCTTCGCGTGTCGCTTCGATGTGATGCGCGAGGCGCAGGAGGCGGCGCTCAAGGACGCCGTCGAGAGCGGTGACCGGTACGCCGCCGTCATGCTTCGCGTCGGCACGGTCAACCGCGGCTGGCTCCTCACCGGAGACTCCGCGCGCGCGCGTCGGGAGCTCGAGACGGCCTCGCGAGAATGGCCCGAGAAGCCGTTCCACGTCGTCCACTACTACGCGCTCATCTCGAAGGCCTACGTCGAGCTGTTCGACGGGCACCCCGAGCGCGCGCTCGAGCTGTTCCAGTCGAATCGGCGGGCCCTCCGGCGCTTGATGATCCTCGAGCTCGACGGGCCGAAGCTCGAGTACGCCGGGATCTCCGGGCGGGTCGCGCTCGGGGTCGCGCTCTCCGCTTCGGGAGCAAAGAGGGGGGCGTGCCTCCGGGAAGTCGATCGTTGCATTCGCGTCTTCGAACGCCGCCCGTGCCCCGTGTCGCTGGCTTCGCTGCTCTCGCTCCGCGCGGGGCGCGCGGCAGTGCGTGGCGACCGGGAAGAGGCCCTCGCCCACCTGGAGGAGCTCGCCCGCGAGGAGGCCGAAGAGCTGTGGCTCGCCGCGCAGTGCGCACGCTGGGTTATCGGCAAGACGCGCGGCGCGGAAGGGGGAGAGCAGGTACGGGCCGCCGAGGTCGAGCTCGCGTCGCGCGGCGTCATGATCAGCAGGTCTCTCGTCGCGACGCAGCTCCCGGGGTTGGAGCGTTACCTCGAGTAGCCACCGCTTCGATCACGACCGGCGCGCGAGGCAGTACACGAGACCTCCCAATACTGGGGCCCCTTGGCGTGTCGAAACGGCAATGAAGCGAAAGCTCCCCCACTGCATGGCGCGTCTCATGCCTCTGGCTCTCCTCCTCGTGGCCTCCCCTGCGTTCGCGCAGCAACCCAAGTCGCCCACCCCCGCCGCCAAGGAGACGGCGTATGGCTACGTCTTCGGCGACGATCTGCTGGCCGGGCGCGACTTCGACCCGAACGACGTGCAGATTCGCGTGCTAAGGCACCCGATGCGCAAGACCCTCATTCGCCTCCGCACGAATTTCGTTCCGGAGATGATCGTCTCGGTCGAAAAGCTCTGACGCTGGCGGTCCCGAGCTTTCACCGCCGTGCGAGTGAAACGGCGACGAGGTGCGCGAGCGCGTCGATCCCGGAGGCGAACGACGACGTGACGGTCGAGCGGCTCGCCGTCCCCTTCATCGCCGACCGCTCGAGTGCGCGGTGGGCGTGGACGAGGCGCTCGTCGTACGTCGCGTGCGGGGCGCGCTCGCGCAAGAGGCGCACGGTCGTCGCGAAGTTCGCCGTCGCCGCGAGCCCGCGCGCGGCCTCGAGCCCCTCGTAGTTGGTCCGAGACTCGCGAAGGAGCCACGGCGTGGCCCCGCTCCTGCGGAAGACGTAGAGGACCGGGTCGCGCGACTCGGCCGCCTCCGTGCTCGTCTTCGTGACGACCTTCGAGTTCGAGAGTCCCCCGGACATCAGCGACTTTCCGACGTCGAACTTGCGCTCCGTCGTCCGCGTCTCGGTCGCTGCGCGCGAACGGTGGACCGCTCGGAGGAGGCACAAGATGTCGGCATACGGGAGCGATTGCCCGCCGGCGACGACCCTGTCCCCCTCGAACGTGAAGCGGTCGAACGGGACCATCGCGTCGGACGCAGGGATCTCGGTCGTATCGCAGGCGACCGCGTCGTCCCCCCCGGCGCAGAGCGTCGCGGCCAGCGCGCTCGCCTTCGCGGCGTCCCCCGTGGTGAGCACGATCGTCGGGAATCCCCCGGCGAGCGCGAGTCTCGCCTCGTACGCGGTGACTCCGGTGGCCTTCGCGAGGCGTGCCTGTGCGGCTGCGTCTTCGGCGCTGCCCGCGGCGGCTCCTGTTAGTAGGGCGACGAGGAACATTTTCCCCTCCTGTGAGGGTACGCTCTCTCGGTGCCCGAGCACGCGATTGTCTGTCTCGTTCGCCTCGACGCCCCTTCGGCCGAGGGGGCCATCCGCGCGCTCGCCCGCGAGCTCCAGCGCGCGGGCGTCGTGAAGGACACGTTCGAGGCCGCGGCCGTGGCGCGGGAGCGACGCTCTCCCACGGGGCTCCCGTTCGAGGGGGGGGCGGTTGCGCTTCCGCACGCCGAGCCGGAGCACGTCGTGTCCCAGGGGTACGCGGTAGCGACGCTCGCCCGACCCGTGAAGTTCCGCGAGATGGGCTCCCCGGCGACGCAGCTCGACGTCGCGCTCGTGGTCATGCCGGCCCTCACGGCCAAGGAGCAGGCGTCCGCGGGGCTCGCGAGGCTCATCGAGCTGCTGCAAGATGGCCCGCTCCGCGCGGCGCTCTCCGCGGCGACCGATCCGGACGCGATGCGCGCGGCGCTCGCCCCGGCCCTGACGGCGCGTGGCTGACTCATCATGAACTCACTCGACTCGGCCGTTCATTACGTCCTCGATCTCGGCGCGCCGGTCATGATGCCGGTGATCATGACCCTGCTCGGCCTCGCGCTGGGGCAGGGGTTCTCGAAGAGCTTTCGAGCCGGGCTCACGGTAGGCGTCGGCTTCGTCGCGATCGGCCTCGCCGTCGGTCTCCTCGTGCAGGTCGTCGGCCCGCGGGCGATGGCCTTCGCCGAGGTGCTCGGGCTCAAGCTCGACGTGCTCGACGTGGGGTGGCCCATGGGCGCCGCCGTGTCGTTCGCGTCGCCCATCGCCGGGGCGCTCATTCCGACGGTCCTGGTCCTGAACGTCGTCCTCGTCGCGATCAACCAGACGCGCACCGTCGACGTCGACCTCTGGAACTACTGGCACTTCATCTACACCGGGGCGGTCATCCACGCCGCGACCGGCTCGCTGTGGCTCGGCGTTCTTGGGGCGTGCATCACCGCGTTCGTCATCTTCAAGCTCGCCGACTGGACGGCCCCGGCGGTCGAGCACCACTTCGGGCTCGAGGGGATCTCGCTCCCGCACACCGAGACGGTGAACTGGGCCCCCCTCATGTACGCGCTCGACCGGATCGAGCGGCATATCCCCGGACTGTCCCGCCTGCACGCGGACCCTGCGTCGGTGCGCAAGCGGCTCGGGCTCCTCGGCGAGCCGATCCTCATGGGCGCGGTGCTCGGGCTCCTCCTCGGCGCCCTCGGCGCGATCCCCGAGTTTCGCGCGGGGGAAACGGGCAAGGCGGTGAAGGACGTCCTCACGCTCAGCGTGAGCATGGCCGCGGTCCTCGTCGTCCTTCCGAAGATGGTCGCCATCTTGATGGAGGGGCTCATCCCGATCTCGGAAGGGGCGCGCGAGTTTCTCCAGAAGAGGTTCCCCGGGCGCGACGTCCTCATCGGGCTCGACGCGGCCGTCGTCATCGGCCACCCCGCGAACATGGCGGTCGCGCTGCTCTGCGTCCCGATCGCGCTGCTCCTCGCGGTCGTGCTCCCGGGCAACCGCATGCTCCCCTTCGGGGATCTGGCGGCGCTCCCGTTCTACGTGCTCTGGGGGGTCGCGGCGTCCCGCGGGAACATGGTGCGCGGCCTCATCAACGCGATCGTCATCCTGTGCTGCATCCTCTGGATCGGCACGAGCCTCGCGCCGCTCACGACAGAGCTCGCCCGCGCCGCGCACTTCGCCCCCGAGGGGCTCGGTGCAGAGGCGGGGCATTACCGGGAGTGGTCGGGGGTTGCGCTCGGGAGCCATGTCGTCCCGTGGATCGTCCTCCAGCTCTTCCGACCGGCGACGGCCGTGATCGGGATCGCGGCCGCGCTCGGATACGGAGGGGTCTGGTGGTGGGTGCGCGGCGAGATTCGCGCGCAGTTCGCGGAGGAGATCGCGGCGAAGGTTGCCAGCCAGGCGCGAAGCGAGGAGGGCACGTCCGCGCGCAGCGCGGCGTTGTCTGCACCTGAGGAGGCGCCGTGAAGGTCCTCCTCCCCGACGCGCTCCACGCGCGCCCCGCCAACCTGCTCGTTCGTCTCGCAGCGCAGCACGCGGCCGTGGTGCGGCTTCGACGCGGGGAGCGATGCGCCGAGGCGCGGAAGATCCTCGACGTCCTCGCCCTCGGCGCGGCGAAGGGGGACGAGATCGAGATCTACGCGGAGGGGGAGGGGGCTGAAGGGGCGGTCCGCGCGATCGCCGAGCTCGTGGCGCGAAACTTCGACGGCGACCTGGTGCCTGAGCGAGGGAGCGGCGCCGTGGAGGGGATCGCGATCGGTCGCGCGCTCGTCGTGACGGTGCGGGAGCGCGCGGGGACGCGCGAGCGAGGGACGCCGGCCGAAGAGCGCGCGCGGCTCGTGGGGGCCGAGGCGCGCGCGCTCGAGGAGCTGGGGGAGCTGATCGACGCGCTCGCACCCGAAGAGCGCGCGCTCTTCGAGCCGGAGCGGGCGATCGTGCGAGAGATCGCGGCGGCTGCGATCGAGAGGGTCGACGCTGGGGCGACGTGCGAGGAAGCCGTCGTCGCCCTGACCGAGCAAGCCCCCACGGACCTGATCCTGGACGCACGGGCGCGCCTTTTAGAAGCGCTCGGCGACGACGAAGCCATCGTCGATGCGTTGGAGCGGGCGCACGCGGCCGGAGCGGACGTCATCGTCGTCGCGGAAGTTCTGACTCCGTCATTGGTGGCGCGGATGCCGCCGCGCGTGCGAGGGATCGTCGCCGTGGAGGAGGAGCCGACGTCGGGAGCCGGCGGCCTCAGAACGTCACACGCCGCGATCCTCGCGCGGGGTCGCGAGCTCCCGCTCGCGCTCGTGCCGTCGCACGTGGCGATGGCGATCACCGATGGGGAGGTCGTCGTCGTGGACACCACGGAAGAGGGGGCGCGCGTCTGGGTGGCCCCGAGCGAGTCGCTCGTCGAGGAAGCGCGCGCGCGTCAGGCGCGCCTCGCGGCGGCGGAGGGGGGAGAGGCTGTCATTGCGAAGGTGTCGGCGACGCTTGGGATCGCGCTTCTCGTGAACGTGGGGTCGCTCCACGATCGCGTGCCCGTGGGGGCCGGCGGCGTTGGGCTCCTGCGGACGGAGCTGCTCTTCGCGGGGAGGACGAGCGCGCCGAGCGAAGGCGATCAGGTGGCGTCGCTGCTCGCCGTGGCGCGAGCGGCGCGCGGAACGACGGTGACGGCTCGGCTATGGGATGCCGGCGGGGACAAACCGCTCGCGTGGCTCCCCGCGGCGGACAAGGACGCGCGTGGGGCTGCGCTCCTCTTCGCGCATCGCACTGTTCTCGAGACTCAGCTCGCGGCGATTGCGCGAGCGGCGGAGCGGACGCCGATCCGCGCGCTCATCCCGATGACGCGTGGCGTGGCCGACGTCGAGGCGGTCCGTCGCTTCGCCCCGCGCCTTCAGATCGGCGCGATGATCGAGACCCCCGAAGCGGCTGCCGACGCGGCGGCGATCGCGGCGGCGGCGGACTTCGTCTGCGTCGGCACGAACGATCTCGCGTCGCTCGTCCTCGGCCTCGAGCGCACCGACGCCAGCCAGGCTCTTCATCCGCGCGTCCTCGCGCTCATCGCCCGGATCGTCGAGTGCGCGCACGTATGCGGGAAGAAGGTCACCGTCTGCGGCGAGGTCGCGGCCGATCCGCTCGGTGCCCGGATCCTCGTCGGGCTCGGGGTCGATGCGCTCAGCATCGCGGCTCCGCGGCTGGCCGGCGCGGTGCGCTCGCTCGATGGAGCTACGCTGAGCGACTGCCGCGCCGCCGCGCGCGACGCTGCCCGGGAGCCTGCATCAGGAGCAACATGACAAGTCCGAAGAAGATCCTCGTCGCCTGCGGGACCGCCATCGCGACGTCCACGGTCGTAGCGAAGAAGCTCGAGGAGAAGCTTCGCGCGCGGGGGATCGCCGCCAAGATCGACCAGTGCAAGGCGTCGGAGGTGGGGAGCAAGGCGAGCGCGTACGATCTCATCGTGTCCACGACCGAGGTCGACGATACGCGCGGCAAGCCGCACGTGCGGACGCTGTCGTTTCTCACCGGGGTGGGGATCGACGCCGACGTCGAGAAGATCGCGAAGCTCCTCGGCGCATGACGCACGAGTATCCGCGCGGGCTGCGGGGGCCCGTGGTGCAGGACGTAGCGCTCGCGATCGCGTGGGTCGTCCTGTTCGCGTTCTTGGAGCTCCCGAGAGGGGCGCGCACCCTCCTTCTCTGCGCGATTCCGATCGTGTTCGCGTGGGGGCTCGTCACGCTGCACTTCCCGTCGCGCGTCGAGATCGACGGGGAGGGGGTTCGCTTCGCACGCTACGGCCGTGCACACAGCTTCGCGTGGAAGGACGTCGAGCGGGTCCGGGTGCGGCGGTTCCTCGTGAGGGACCGGGTGCTGGTTCGGATCGAGCCGAGCGGCGGGGCGTGGCGGGGGCGCTATTGGCTCCTCGACTCGATCGACGAGTTCGAGAACGTGGTGCGGGAGCTCGAAGCGAGGGGGAGCCAGGCTCGTTCCGGGAGCCAGGCCACGTGAGCGCGATACGATGGGGCTGATGCCCGGCGGCTGGTTCCGCGATCTCCTCAGGCCTGCTCAGCCGGAGCCGATCTCCATCGAGCAGTGGCGCCGAGGAGAGCGAGCCATCGTCCTACTCGCCCCCCCGCTGGCGATTCTGAACGTTCTGACGCGTTTCCTCTTCGCGCGCGACCCGGCCACGGACGTTCACGCTTACGACGCATTCCTCGCCGTCAACCTCCCTGCCCACGCCGTGGCGATCGTCGCGGCTTCGTGGGGGCTCTTGCGCGCGAAGGACGAGCACGGGCATCGCATGGCGAGCACGATCGCGCTCTTCTTCGGGCTCGTCACGGCGGTCCCGGGAATCTGGCTCCTCGGGAGCGTCGACGCGAACCTGAATATCGTGTTCGCGCTGGTCGTCATCGCGGTCGTCCGCGTCAGCTACGACGCGGCGCTGGGGGCCTTCATGCTGGCAACCGCGGTGGTCTTGCATGCGTCCATCATCGGGCTCGAGGCCGCCAGGGTCCTCCCGTCGAAGCCGCTCTTCGTGAAAGCGCCCCACGTCGTCTCTGGTGTGTTTCTCGCGGTCGGTGTGGCGTGGGTGTCCGCGACGTACCTCCTGGTGTGGGCCCTCTCCAGCTACGTCGCCAACCGCATTCGCTCGACGGAGCACGCGCTCCGGACGCTCAACGTGGGGCTCGAGACGCGGGTGCGCGAGCAGGTCACCGCCCTCGAGCGCGCGCACCGACTGCGACGCTACGTGGCGCCGCAGCTCGCGGACGAGATCCTCCGCTCCGAGGCGGACGTCACGCTTCTCCGCGAGCGCCGCCCGATCACCGTGATGTTCGCGGACCTCCGAGGCTTCACGCCGATGGTCGAGAGCGTCGAGCCGGACGTCCTCGCCAGCATCTTGAACCGGTACTTCGACGAGGTCGCGAAGATCGCGTTCTCCCACGGAGGGACGATCGACAAGTTCATCGGCGACGCGATCATGGTCTTCTTCGGAGCGCCCGAGGCGACGGGCGAGCGGGACCAGGCCGTTCGGTGCGTGGCGATGGCGATCGAGATCCAGCGGCGCGTCCGCGAGCTCGGAGACGAGTTCCTGCGTCTCGGCGCGGGGGCCCCTCTCGAGGTCCGGATCGGCATCGGCTCCGGCACGGCGACGGTCGGGTCATTCGGCGCTTCGCACCGCTCCGATTACACCGTGGTCGGCGCTCCGGTGAACCGGGCCGCGCGTCTCGAGCCGCTCGCGCCGGTGGGGGAGGTGCTGATCGACGAAGCCACGCGCGATCTCGTCGAAGGGGCGTTCGAGATGGAAGCTCGCGGCGAGGTCCCTCTGAAGGGATTCGCCAAGCCGGCGCGCACGTTTCGCGTCATCGCGACGGGAAAATTGGTCGTCCCCCCGGTCCACGGGAAGACGCGCTAGACCCGGGTGCGCTACAAGGGGCGAGCAGGAGGACCTCATGGCGACCGCAACGATCCCCTCGCTCCCTCTCGGCAACGGCGCCGGCACGCGCATCCCGCAGATCGGCCTCGGCGTGTGGCAGTCCCCGAAGGGGGCGACGACGCAGCAGGCCGTCCGCACGGCGCTCCGCCTCGGCTACGGCCACATCGACACCGCCCGTATCTACGGGAACGAGCGCGACGTCGGCGAAGGGGTCCGAGCGAGCGGCGTGCCGCGCGCCGAGGTGTTCGTCACCACGAAGCTCTGGAACGACGACCAGGGCTACGACTCGGCGCTCAAGGCCTTCGACGCGAGCCTCGAGCGGCTCGGTCTCGAGTACATCGACCTCTACTTGATCCACTGGCCGTTCGCCGGCAAGCGCCTCGACTCGTGGCGCGCGCTCGAGCGGATCTTTTCGGAGAAGCGCGCGCGGGCGATCGGCGTGAGCAACTTCCTCGTCCCGCACCTCGAGGAGCTCCTCGGGCGCGCGAAGGTCGTTCCGGCCGTCAACCAGATCGAGGTGCACCCGTTCCTGCAGCATCGCGAGACGCGCGCCTTCTGCAAGCACCACGACATCGTCGTCGAGGCGTACAGCCCACTCACGCACGGCAAGCGGATCGACGATCCCGTCGTCTCCGATGTGGCCGCGCGCGTGCGTCGGACGAACGCGCAGGTGCTCCTGCGATGGGGAATCCAGCACGGGATGGTGGTGCTGCCGAAGTCGGTCAACGAGGGGCGCATCAAGGAGAACGCCGCGGTGTTCGACTTCGAGCTCGACGGCGACTCGATGCACCGGCTCGACGCCCTCGAAGAAGGGGCCGCGACCGGATGGGACCCGCGCCAGCAGAAGTGAAGCGCGTCTAGACGGTCAACCGCAGCGCCGCCAGCGTCTTGTCCACTGCCGCCCCTTCCCACACGATCGCGTTCAGCGCTTCGAGTAGAGGGAGCTCGGCGATCCCCCGCTCGCGCGCGAACCTCCATGCGGTCGCGATCGCCGGGTAGCCCTCGGTGAGCTCGCCTGCGGCGAGCATTTCGGCCGCGACCTCCTTTGCCGGTTTCCCCCGGCCGACTCGCTCGCCGAACGCGCGATTCCTCCCTGCCGCCGCCGTCACGTGCAGATCGCCCACCCCCGCGGCGCCGTGCACCGTCTCTGCACGACCACCGGCTGCCAGCGCGACGACGCGCATCTCGACGATCGCCTGGGTGAAGCAGGCGGCGCGCGCGTTGTGCGAGTCCTTGCCGACCAGGCCGTCCCATAGCCCGAGCCCCGTGGCGTAGGCGTTCTTGAGCGCGGAGCAGATCTCGGCCCCCGCGATGTCGTCGGTCGTCCCGACGCAGAGGTGATCCCCTCCGACCGCTTCCTTGCAAGCCGCCGCGTCCTTCCCCGCGAAGAGCATGAGCGTCAGAACGCGCCGCGCGATCTCGATCGCCTTCGCGGGGCCCGCCGCGTGGACGAAGCGGACACTTCGCCCGATCGCCTCGGGTACGACGACGTCGATTCGATCCATCGTCCCGCGCTTCGACTCCAGGAACCCTTTCGTCACGCTGAGCACCGGGACGTCCGGCAGGAACGCGGCCGCCTTGGTCATCACGGGAACCGCCCCCTCCGAGCTGACCGCGTGGACGACGAGATCCGCATCCGCCAGCGCGTCGCTCAGCGCGCCGCTTCGGTGGAGCGCGATTCCTTCGAGCACCAGCCCGAGCCGCGGGTGCTTCTCGCCCCGCTCGCACGCCCCGATCAGCGCGTCGTCGAGCCAGGTCCCCCAGAGATGCACCTCGTGGCCGCGCATCTTCGCGACCATGGCCATCGCGCTCCCCATGTAGCCCGCGCCGAGCACCGTCACCTTCATTGGCGCATCATCGACCACTTCATTGCGGTTCGGAAGTTGGCCGCGTCGGGGCCCCCCTCGTACGCCTCGGGTATGCACCGCCGCGCCGCATTCGCCGCCGCCGCGCTCGCCGTCGCGGTGCTCGCCGCTCCGGCGATGGCGGGGGAGAGTCGCGTCGTCATCGGCGAGGTGTCTTCGCAGGTCACGCGAACGGGGGTCGACTACGAGTCGCTCCTGCGCGCCGCGTCCGAGCAAGAGCTCATGACGCTCGATCTCAGCCGCGTGCCCCAGGGCAAGCGCGTGATCGTGTCGGTCGCGCTCGTCAGGCTCGACACGCTCGCCGAGCCTCGGGCCACGGACGCGACCTGCGAGGTGAGCGCCACCCTGAGGGACGCCCGGGCCGGGACGGTCTTCGCGATCCTCGAAGGAAAGGCTCGCGCCACGAGCGCAGACGCCCCCGGACAGGTCGAAAGCTCGGTCGTTCACGGTGCTTTGCACGGGGCGCTCGCGCGCATCCCCGAGGTGCTCCGCCGCTGATATCCTCCGGCGCGCGGGTCCATCCAGGCTCGCGGATCCCCGGAGGGGCGTCATGGCCAAGAGCCTTCTCGATCAGCTCAGCGAGATGACCGTCGTCGTCGCCGACACAGGCGACATTCAGTCGATTCGCCGCTTCCGACCGCGCGACGCGACGACGAACCCGTCGCTCATCACGGCGGCCGCGCAGATGCCGGAGTACGCGCCGATCGTCGATGAAGCGCTCCTCTGGTCCCGGCGCGAGGCCGGGCCGAGCGCGAAGAAGGAGGAGGTCCTCAAGCGCGCGGTGGACCGGCTCGCGGTCGAGTTCGGGCTGCGCATCCTGGCGATCGTCCCGGGGCGCGTGTCGACCGAGGTGGACGCGCGTCTCTCGTTCGACACGAAGGCGACGGTCGAGAAAGCGCACGCCCTGATCAAGCAGTACGAGGTGGGAGGGGCGAGCCGGTCGCGCGTCCTCATCAAGATCGCCTCGACGTGGGAAGGGATACGCGCCGCGGAGATCCTCGAGAAGGAGGGGATCCACTGCAACCTCACGCTGCTCTTCGGGATCCACCAGGCGGTGGCGTGCGCCGAGGCGAAGGCGACGCTGATCTCGCCGTTCGTGGGGCGGATCCTCGACTGGTACAAGAAGGACACGGGGCGCGACTACAGCCCCGCGGAGGATCCCGGCGTCCTGTCCGTGACCCGCATCTACCGCTACTTCAAGCGGCACGGTCACGCGACCGAAGTGATGGGGGCGAGCTTTCGCAACCTCGGAGAGATCACGGAGCTCGCGGGGTGCGATCTTCTCACGATCGCGCCGGGGCTCCTCACGGAGCTGTCTTCGAAGGCGGCCGAGCTCCCGAGGAAGCTCGATCCGAAGACGTCGGCGCCGCTCGGTGAGGATCGCATCGCGATGGACGAGGCGACCTTCCGCAAGATGCACGACGCCGATCGGATGGCGAAGGACAAGCTCGACGAGGGGATAAGCGGGTTCACGAAGGCGCTCGTCGCGCTCGAAAAGCAGCTGTCCGAACGGCTCGACGTGCTCGCTGGGCAGCTGGCCCGCGGGGACGCGGCGCGCGACCTTTTCCGCGTCTACGATCTCGACGGTGACGGCTTCATCACGCGCGAGGAGTGGGCGGGCGCCGACGCGGTCTTCGACGCGCTCGACGTGGACCACGACGGGCGCATCACGCCGGAGGAGATGGCCGCCGGGCTCGGCGCGGCGTTCCGGCTGACGTAGGGGGGTGCGCGTCCCGCTCTTCCCGAGGGGAGGGCGGCCGGGGGTTGGAGCGGGGAAGGGGGAGGGTGGTCCATCGACGCAGCGCCTTCTTGCGGACTGATGCTCGGAAGCCTCAACTCTGTGGTTCCTGCCCCCCCTCTCGGCCTGGTTTTTCGGCGCGGATCTCTGCGTTTCGCCGTGTGACGCACGGGGGCACGCGCATTGCTCGCTGGCTCATCCGGACAGCAGAGAGAGGGCCGGATCAAGCGAATGAGGGCGTCCTTCAGCGCGGTGGCAGCATTCCTCACGGTTACTGCCGGCACGCTCTCGGCGCATGCGGAGCCCATCGACAAGCTCATTCCCCGCTTGATCGAAGAAGGGGGATGGTTGCGAGCCCACTACCCCGGGGTAAAGGACCAACACGGTCAAAACCCCGACCGGGTTCCGACGCTCTTCCACCACGACCCCCCTGCCGATCCGACGGATCTCTTTGGAACCGACGTCCACGTCGCGGTGGTCGCGCGCGACTGGCAGCAGGCGTTCAACCTCACGGACGGTCGGTCGCTGCTCTTCGATCGCATGCGCCTGATCCGATCGAGCCGCATGGCGGTCATGCGGGTCGTCCTCGGCGGCGGGCGATTCCTTCCGTACGCCGAGGCCTCGTTCGGGCAATGGAGACCGGACTCGGAGATCGTCCCGTGGCTTCGCGCGGAGACCGAGACCGCGAGTCAGGTGGCGCTCGGCGTCCAGGTCCACGTGGCGTCGGGGTGCGCGTTTGCGTGGGACGTCGAGCGAACGCAGTTTTTCTTCGCCAGCGCATCGAACGTTCCGGTGACGCGCGTTACCGCAACCTTTGCTGCTCTCAGGGCGGAGTTCTAGACAGCTGTAGCGTTCTGCCTCATGCGGCGGAACGCTACGATTCGAGAGGGGGGCGTCGAGTTGAAATTGTTGGAGAATTGCGCGCGCGGGGCGTCGCCGTGCGATGGCCTGCGCCGTGCTATGCGGGCCCCCACGGTTTCCTCACCCGAAATCCCGAACTGTCACTGGTGCTGGGCGCCCTTGCCGGGCGATGGTTCCAGTGCGAAGCGCTCGAGAGGAGTTGAACGATGACAAGCGACAACCAGAACCAGAACAACGACAGGGAAAACGCCGCCGCCACCGAGGCTTCCACCCCCGCGGCCGAGAAGCCCCGCAAGTCGCGAGGGTTCGCCGCGATGGATCCGCAGCTCGTGAGCGAGCTCGCGAAGCGCGGCGGCAAGGCAGCGCATCGCGCCGGGACGGCCCACCAGTTCACGAGCGATGAAGCGCGCGCGGCTGGCCGCAAAGGCGGAATGGCGACGCACGCCAAGCGCCGCGAGAAGCAGCCCGGCACGTCGCACTGACGACGCACGCACGACGGCGCACGCGCCCGGCCGCCCGAACGGCGGCCTACGCGCTCGCGAGCACGTCGAGGAAGCTCTGCCCGTACTGCTCGATGCGGTTCGGGCCGAAGCCGTAGACGGCGCCGAGCGCGTCGAGCGAGCGCGGACGGTGCGTCGCGAGCTCGACGAGCGTGCGGTCGAGCGCGATCACGTACGCGGGGACTCGCCGGCTCCGCGCGAGCTCCGCTCTGTGCTCCCTGAGCCGCTCGAAGAGTGGGCGGCTCGCGTCGTCGAGCTCCGCAGACGCGTCGCGCTTGCGCCCTTCGGAGCGCGTGCCCCCCGGCGCCCCCCGCGACCGTCGACTCTTCGCGCGCTCTTGCGTCGGCAGAACGAGCCGCGCGGGAGCTACGCCGCGCATCACCTCCCCCCCCACGCGCGTGACGAACGGGACGGGATGCTCGGTGGGCGTCAGGTCGATCCACCCTGCGGCGAGGAGCGCGCGCAAGAGCGCGACGATCCAGTCGCGCTCGCAGGTCGAGAGAATGCCGAACGTGCTCAGCTCCGTGAACCCAAAGCGCCGCGTCCGCTCGCCGTCGTCGCCGTGGAGCATGTCGGCGATCGCCTGGAGCCCGGCGCGGCGCTGCGCGCGAGCGACCCCGGAGAGCGCCTTTCGCACGACGAGCGTCGCGGCGTCGTCGTTCTCGCCGCGCTCCCCCGGCCCGTCGTCGAGCGCGGCGCAGACATCGCAGTGACCGCACCCGCCGAGCACCTCTTGTTCGTCGCCGAAGTAGCGCAGGACGAAGTCGTGGCGGCACGTCCGCGCGTCGAGGTAGCGAAGAAGCTCGCGGAAGAGCGCCCAGGAGCGCGCTGCCTGGTCCGGGTCTGGCGCGGATCCGTCGGTCCCGAGCTGGGCGAGGCGGCGGCGAAGGGCGATGTCGGCGCCGGAGCAGAGGAGCAAGCCGTGCGCTTCGTCACCGTCGCGCCCCGCGCGCCCCACCTCCTGGTAATACGACTCGATCGACGCCGGAGGCTGCACGTGGATGACCGCGCGGATGTCCCCGCGATCGATCCCCATTCCGAAGGCGTTCGTCGCGACGACGATCGGCAGGTCGCGGGCCGCGAAGGCGTTCGCCACGGAGGTGCGCACGTCTGCGTCCATCCCCGCGTGGTACGCGCGCGCCTTCCAGCCGCGCTCGCGCAACAAGTCGCTCACGTCTTCGGTTGCACGGCGCGTCGCTGCGTAGACGATCGCGCCTCCGCGCGGGCTCTTGGGCTCTCCGAGCGCCATGGTGAGCGCCTCGACCAGCGCACGACGTGCCTCCTTCGGCCCCTCGACGCTCTGCGCCGCCAGGTGGAGGTTCGGCCGCGCAAAGCCGCGCAGGACCTCCTTGTACTCGCCGGGTAGAAACCCGAGCTGCGCGGCGATCTCCGCGCGCACACCCGGCGTGGCCGTTGCCGTGCAGGCGAGCACTCGGCGCGGGCGGATTCGCCGGATGAGCGCGCCGATCCGCAGGTAGTCGGGGCGAAAGTCGTGACCCCACTGCGCGATGCAGTGCGCTTCGTCTACCGCGACGAGGTCGATCGCGCAGCGCTCGAGGAGCCCGAGGAGCGACTCCGATGCCAGTCGCTCCGGCGCCAGATAGACGAGCGTGTACCGCCCCTCGAGGAGCCCTGCCTCCCGGCTTCGCCGCTCCTCGTAGTCGAGCGTCGACGCGAGGAACGTCGCCGCGATGCCGCGTGCCGAGAGCGCGCGGACCTGATCTTCCATGAGCGCGACGAGCGGCGAAAGCACGAGCGTCGTCCCCCCGAGGACCGCCGCGGGGAGCTGGTACGTCAGCGACTTGCCCCCGCCCGTTGGCGCGACGACGAGCGCCCGGCCGGGCTCGCCGAGGATCGCTTCGATCGCCTCACGCTGCCACGGGCGGAAATCGGCGAGGCCGAAGCGCGCCCGCAAGACCTCCTCGAGCGCGCCGGGCGCCGACGCCCCCTTGAGCTCGATCAGGGGAGCGGCGGTTCGAGAGGGCGACGCGTGGTTCACGGGGACAAGGTGGCTCGACTCCGAGCAACCGCGATCATACGCGACGGAGATCTCGGCGGCCGCGACATTCATCGCCCCGACGAGAATGCAATGCTCCGGCCACGCGGGCTCACGGCGGAAACTCGGGCGCCGATCGATCCGGACCGGTGGCAGGACCGGCATCGAGGGTGGCACGGCCACCTCCCTCCAGGTATGAGCGTCGTCGATGCCTCGCCTGTACGCACACCGCGGCGCCGCGGCGGAGCTCCCCGAGAACACCCTGCCTGCTTTCCAGAGGGCCATCGAGCTCGGCGCCGATGCGCTCGAGACAGACGCGCATCTCACGGCGGATGGCCACGTCGTCCTCTCTCATGATTCCACCGGTCTGCGGATGTGCGGCGTCGCGACGCCGATCGCGCGCGCGACGCTCGCCGAGGTCCGCTCCTGGGATGCCGGCGCGAAGTTCGTCGCGGGCGCAGGCGGTCACGCCCCGCGCGACGCCGGCGAGAGAACGACGACGCCGTACCGCATTCCCACCCTCGACGAGGCGCTCCGCGCGCTCCCCGGCGTTCCGTTCAACGTCGACGCGAAGTCGCGTCACCCGGAGATGGTGTCGCGGGTCATCGACGTCGTGAACCGCGCCGGCGCCGCCGACAGGACGCTCCTCGCGAGCTTTCGCGCCCGCACGCTCCGGAAGGTTCGCCGCCTCGGCTACCCGGGGAAGACCGGGCTCGCGCAGTCCGAAGTGATTCGTCTGCTCGCGCTCCCGGTGCGCGCCCTTTCTTTCTTCCCGCTCCAGGGCGCCGCCGCGCAGATCCCGTACCGCGTCTACGGCATCGATCTCGGCACGCGCGCGGTGGTCGACAAGTGCCACGCGCTCGGGCTCGAGGTGCACTACTGGACGGTGAACGAGCCGGCGCTCGCGACGCGCCTCCTCGACGTCGGGGCAGACGCGATCATGACCGACGATCCGCGCGCGATCGCCCCCGTCCTCGAGGCTTGGCGGCGGCAGCACGAAGATGCCTGAGCGTCAGGCCCACGCGATCTTCACCGCGCCCGACGTGTCCGTCCACTCGGGGAGCTCGGTGACGTGCGCCTTCGTACAGAACATCTCGATCATGCCGGTGAGCACGCCGCGCATCCCGATGCGGCAGTAGCGAAAGCGGCACACGGGGAAACCGACGACCTCGATCCGCGCCTCCTTCGGGCCGAGCTTCGTGACCGAGAGTCCGCCGCCGACGAGCGCGCGATCCCACAGCCGCTGCAGATGGGGCAGCACCGTCCACGGGGTGATGTCGACGGCGCCTGCGAGCTTGGCCACCATTCCCACGACGCTCCCCTGCGTGAGCCGAGTGGCTTCGGCTCCCAGCGCCGTAAGCTGGAACGACGGCAGCTGCAGGGCCTCGCACGCCGCGTAGTGCGCGACGAGCACGTCCACCGGAAGCCAGTTCTCGTACGCCGCGTTCGCGACGATGGACGCGTATTTCGGATCGAGCTTGGCCAAGTACGCATCTTTGAGCCCCTGCTGGCCCAACCCGCGGTACGACGCTGCGATCCACGTTCCCCTGACCTGCGACACCGGCGGGACGAGCTCCGCGCGGGCGGCGGGGAACGGAAGGATCTCCTCGCCCAGACTCATGAGGAAAATCAGCGTAGAGCGAACCGTGCCTCATGCCAGCGAGGAGGTGTCGCACCTTCTCGCATTTGCTCGCCAATGCCGCGCGCACCCCGCGCAACTCCGCGAGAGCACCGCGTCTTCAGCGCGTCCCAATTCGACACCGTCCTCTCGAAATAAAACAGCCGCACCGACCGACTTGGTGGGGGAGAGAGCGGAGAGGCACCGAAGCCGCCGCGCTCGAACAGCCGCGTGAGTCATCCGCGCCACTGCTTCGCGCTTCTGCGAAGAGCGGCACGGGTGCGCCCACGCGGAACCCAAGGAGCATTCGTCATGTTCGCCAAGTCCAAGCAGATCGGTCTCGTTTCTCTCTTCGTCGTGCTCGCCACGGCGCTCGGGGGGTGCGCGGAGTCGGTCGGCAACGAGCCGGCGAGCCCCCTCACCAACCGCCCCGTCATTGCGTTCTCGCGCTTCGCGCCCCCCCAGCCCACCGTGGACACGATTCAGGTCGTAAAGCCCGAGTCGCTCGCGACGCGCAGCGAGGCGAAGCGGATCACGCGGACCGCGCTTACCGCGGTCGGCCGCTGAGCTAGTTGGGGCTTGCCCCCGTAACACCGAGTCACCCAAAGTGATGGCACCGTCTGGCACACCCACGTGTGCCAGACGTCGCGGGTTGCCCACCCCCGCACACAATAATATCGGCTAGTTGCATCGTGGCACTCCCGATGCTCAAGAGGCCCCCCAAGAGGTGGACCTAATGAGCGCTTTTCGACTTCCTCGCCTGCAGCGCAGGCTCACGACGATCGCCACCCTGGCGGCTCTGGGCATCGGCCCGTCGCTCTTGCTCGGCTGCCACGGCGCCTCTTCAGGGGCACCCGGCTCGGGCACGCAGCGGGTGACCGGGCAGAGCGACTTCACGTCGGCTCCCCAGCTCGGCGGGAGCGGCTCCGCGAGCTTCGGCGACACCGGCGCGGCCGGCGGCGGCACGCTCGCAGCGGCTCCGACGTCCTCGAACGGAGCGTCGTCGTCGTCGTCGAGCTCGTCTGCGACGCGGACCGTGCAGGAGACCGACCTCTACGCGGTCGAAGGGAACACGCTCTACTACTTGAACTCGTACCGCGGGCTCATGGTGTTCGACATCACGAACCCCGACGCCCCCGCGCTCCTCGGTCGCCACGCGATCTTCGGCGACCCGCAAGAGATGACGGTCTCGAACGGCATCTGCGTCGTCGTCGTCGGCGACTGGTACGGGTACGACAGCGGCGCGCCGTTCCACGGCTCGATCGTCCGCGGGCTCAACGCGCAGAATCCGGCGAACATCACGGTCGTCGGCGAAGCGCACCTCGGCGGCTACGTGCAGGACACGCGCGTCGTTGGCAACGTGCTCTACGCGGTCATCGAGGACTACGGCTGGGAGTACGGCTGGTACAACGGGTGGGGGGGTTACTACGGCGGTGGGGGCGGAGTTGGCGTCGCTGTGCCGGCAAGCGGCGGGGGCGGCGGTGTGAGCTACGGCTACGGCACCAACCCGGTCCCCACTGTGGCGATCGCGTCGGTGAGCTTCGCGAACGGCGTCGTCACGCCGGTCGGCTACCAGCAGTTCCCCGGGACGGGCGGCGTCTTCAACGTCACGCCGAACGCGATCATGCTCGCGACGAACGTGAGCGCGCAGGGAACCTCGACGAACGGCGACCCCGCCGGCCAGACGAGCCTGCAGTACGTCGATATCAGCGACCCGGGGGGCGCCATCAAGCTGCGCGGCTCGATCACCGTGAACGGCGCGGTCACCGGCTGGGGCCCCGACAACGGCCGCTGGAACCTCGACTTCGCGAACGGCGTCACGGCGCACGCGCTCGGGTGCGGCGACTCGTACTGCGGCGACCCCACCGATTCGTACATCCTCTCGACGGTCGACTTCTCGAACCCCGACGTCCCCGTCGTGGACTCGAGCTTCCCCATCGCGAACCTCGGGTGGTCCGCCGCGGCGCTCTTCAGCGGCACCGAGCTGTACCTCTCGCCGTCGGATGACTCGTACGGCACCGGCGCGACGACGCCGTTCTCGATCTACGACCTGTCGAACCCCGCTCAGCCGGTGCTCGCCGGCTCGACGCAGCTCACCGGGTCCACGTGGCTGTACCTCCCGGACGGCACGAAGCTCTTCTCGATCGGCAGCACGAACGGGAACGACTCGGACCAGGTCGAGGTGCAGTACCTCGACGTGAGCAACCCGGCCGCCCCTGCCGTCATCGGCACGACGATCTTCGGCAACGGCTGGGCGTGGACCCCGGCCGCGAGCACCTTCAAGGCGGTCACGATCGACGACACGCAGGGGCTCGCCGTCGTCCCCTTCAGCGGCTGGGACCCGAACGCCTCGCAGTACACGAACGGCGTCCAGCTGATTCAGTACACGCCGAGCGGCATCACGAACAGCGCGACGGCGTTCTCGACCGGCTGGGTCCAGCGCGGCATCTTCGTGAACGGCCGCCTCTTCTCGATCAGCGACGAGGCGCTCGCCGTCGTCAACTACGCGAACCCGGCGGCCCCCGTCGTGACGACGCAGCTGACGCTCGCGCGCAACGTCGTCAACGCGCAGCCGCAGGGCTCGACGATCGCCGAGCTCTCGAGCGACTGGTTCGGCAACGACGTCACCACGTCGCAGATGCGCGTCCTGCCGATCGCGAACGCGGCGGAGACGACCGACAACGGCACGACCCCGACGGCGAACATCGCCGGCGTCGGCGCGCAGGTGTTCCAGAACGGGACGCTCGCGTACGTCGTGACCGACGTGCAGCACCCGGCGCCGTGCAACGAGTGGAACTCCAGCCCGGGCGACCCCACGACGGGGTGCACGGGGTGGGGCGAGCAGGTGCAGGTCGTCGATACGTCGAGCGGCAGCCCCGTCCTTCGCGGGCAGATCATGCTCCCCGACACACCGAACGGCTGGGGCGGCTGGGGCTGGGGCGGCTTCTGGTACTACGACTGGTTCGGCGGCTCGGAGATCGTCCAGGTCGGCGGCAACGCGCTCGCCTTCCGCCGCTGGTATCCGCAGTACGCACCGCAGGGGCCGGACGGGAGCTGGACGTACATCGACGCGCTCGACGCCCTCTTCGTCATCGACCTGTCGAACCCCGACGCGCCGGCGATTGCCTCCACGACGGTCACGAGCGACTCGACCGCGTGGTGGGGTGACATGCAGGCGATCGGCAACACCCTCTACACGACGCACTACGAGTGGGTGGACCGCCCCGATCCTTCGGACCCGAGCGGGACCATCTACTACGTGAAGTACTACCTCGACGAGGTGGACCTCACGAACCGTGCGGCGCCGACCATCGGCCAGAAGATCAACGTCCCCGGCCAGCTCGTGGGGGCGTCGTCCACCGACCCGTCGATCCTCTACACGATCGACTACCGGTACGACTCGAACAACAACCCGCGCAACGACCTCGACGTCGTGCAGATCAGCGGCGGGCACGCCTATCTACAGAGCGTGACGCAGCTCGACGGGTGGGTCGGGAACGTCATCGTCCAGAACGACATCGCGTACACGAGCGTCCAGGAATACGACTGGATGATCAACAACAACAGCGGCACGTACACGCCGCCGTACGTCGAGCTTCACCAGATCAACCTCACGAATCCGTCGGCTCCCGTGGACTTCATCTCGACGAGCCAGGCGAACGGGTGGGGATGGCTGCTCGCGGTGCAGGGGAACGTCGCGGTCGTCACGTCGGGCTGGGGCCCGATGGGCTACGACATCTACCAGCTGAGCCCGAGCTCGGCGCCGGTGTTCAGCCAGTCGGTGCTCGCGCTCGGGTGGGGCTCGAACACGATCAATCGACAGGGGAACACGCTGTACATGTCGAGCGGGTACTGGGGAGTGCAGCCGGTCACCGTGCAGTAGGGTTTCCGGTAGCAGTCGCGGGCGGCCCCGCCGGAGGAAGTCCGGTGGGGCCGTTTGCTTTCTTGTGCTGCTTTCGTACGCGCGTGATCAGGTACGCGACGGCGGCGATGTTCACCAGCGTGCCGACCGCGCGACCTATGTGAGGGCTGTGCACGGTCTCGTAGATCTCGACCGGGATGAACGAGCCCGTGATGATGATCGAGACCCACTCGCCCCAGAGACGGCGAAGGAGGAGCCCCGTCCCCTCGAGGGCGAAGAGCGCGGCGTAGACGAAGGCCACGAGGCCGATCTCGCGCAGCTGCCGGTCGCCGATGATCCCTGCCTCCGCGAGGGCCTGGTGGACGAGGTGGCCGCCGGGGGCGATGCCGAGCTTGAAGACCCAGTGGCGGAGGACCTCGGCGAGGTCGTGGTGCACGAGGAGGAACGCGGTCACGCCGACCGTGAGGAGCGCCGCCGTCTTGAGCATCTTGCCGATGCCGATGAGGGTGATCCAGATGTCGCGGGGGAGGCGCTCGGACACGGGGGGATGCTACTCCAACGCCCAGCAACCCCACCGTCGCGCAGCGCTCGCGCTACCCTCCCCGCGATGAGCGCGTTCGTCGAGAAGTACGGCCCGTGGGGTGTGGTCGCCGGGGCGTCGGAGGGGCTCGGGGCGGCCTTCGCGTGGGAGCTCGCCGCGCGCGGGCTTCGTCTCGTGTTGCTCGCACGACGCGCGCAGGTGCTCGAGGAGATCGCGGCTTCGATCCGGCAGAGGCACGGCGTCGAGGTGCGGGCCGCGGCCGTCGACCTGGGGGAAGCGGATGTGCTCGCGCGCGTGCGAGGGGCGACCGAGGGGCTCGACGTCGGGCTCCTCGTGTACAACGCGGCGTACTCGGAGATCGGCGCGTTCCTCGATCGGGACATCGCGGGCAAGCTGAAGACGCTCGACGTCAACTGCCGCGCGCCTCTCCTTCTGTCCGATCACTTCGGGCGAACGATGGTCGCGCGGGGGAGGGGGGGCATCCTCCTGATGTCGTCGCTCGCCGGGCTCCAGGGCTCTGCGCTCGTTAGCGTCTATGCGGCGACGAAGGCGTTCACGACGGTGCTCGGCGAAGGGCTATGGGAGGAGCTCCGCCACCGGGGCGTCGACGTTCTCCCTTTCATCGCCGGCGCGACGACGACGCCGAACTTCCTAAAGACCGAGCCGCAGACAGCGGGAGGGGTGTTCGAACCGCCGCGGATGACGGCGGAGGCGGTCGCGCGAGAAGCGCTCGATGCCCTGGGGCATGGTCCCCGCGCCGTGGCGGGGGGGGCGAACCGATTCGCCCTCTTCGTGATGGAGCGACTCCTCGGGCGACGACGGCGCGTGGAGATCATGGCCCGCGCGATGAGGAAGATGTACCCGCGGATGACGTGATGACGCGCTCCGGCGTCACGGCCGCGCGCGGGCTCGCGATCGCGTTCGCGCGCCCGGCGTGGCGGTCGTCATCCCTTCGTGCGCCCAGAGGGCGAAGCCTCCCGTGAGCCCCGCGACGTTCGGCGTCAGCTTCACGTTCGCAGGGAGCGCGAGCTTCACGTGCTTCGCGTTCCCGCCGCCGAGGTAGACGTGCTGCGGGTTGAAGACGCGCAGGGCCGTCTCGACGACGCGGGCCACGCGCTTGTTCCACTTCTTCTTTCCGAAGCGCTCGAGCGCGGCGGCCCCCACGTTCTCCTCGTACGTTGCCCCCTTGCGGAAGGGGTGATGCGCGAGCTCGATGTTCGGCACGTAGCGCCCTTCGACGAAGAGCGCGCAGCCCATGCCGGTGCCGAGCGTGAGGAGCATCTCGACTCCGCGCCCCTTGATGACGCCGTATCCCTGGACCCCGGCGTCGTTGAGCGCGCGGACGGGGCGGCGCGTGGAGTTGGCGATCGTCTGCGCGAGGGGGAAGTCGGCCCACTTCGCGTGGAGGTTCGGCGCGCTCTTCGTGACCCCCTCGACGACGACGCCGGGGAAGCCGACCGAGACGCGATCGAAGTCGCCGAGAGGCTTGATGAGCGCCGTGAGCGCGCGGAGGATCGCGTCGGGGGTCGCGGGGTGAGGAGTCTCGACGCGGGCGCGGTCGGTGACGGGGGTGCCTTTCGCGTCGAGGAGGAGGGCCTTGAGGCCGGTGCCGCCGATGTCGATGCAGAGGGTGCGGAGGGGCGAGGTCGCGGTGGGCATGAGCCCGAGTGTACGCGCGTCGCGGGGACCGTTGAGCTGCGGATCGCGCTCGGTCTGGCTAGCGAGAGGAGGCTTTCAGGGCGATGCCTGAAAGCCCGCTTGCCCCGCCGCCGCCAGGACGAAGCTGTAGACATCCGCCAGCTCCGCGAACGTCTGGTCGCGCGTCGAGCCGATGCCGTGGCCTGCGTCCGCGTCGGTGCGGACGAGGATGGGGCGACCGCTCGTGCTCATGGCCTGCAACCTGGCGGCCATCTTGGCCGTCATCCATGGCGCGACCCGCTTGTCGTTCAGGCCGACTGTGAAGATGACGGCGGGGTATGCCGTGTTCGGCACGACGTGCTGGAAAGCGTCCATCTCGTAGAGCGCCTTGAACCCGCTCTCCGTCTCCGGATCGCCGAGCTCGAACTTCTGATTCGCGCCGTTCTCCGCGGCGAGCATGCGCGTCGGGTTGACCATGCCGACGGCGATGTTGGCCGCGACGAAGAGGTCCGGTCGCTCGGTGATGGCGCGACCGATGAGGATCCCCCCCGCGCTCCCGCCGCGGGCCCCGAGGTGGCTCGCCGACGTGAGCTTGTGGTCGATGAGGTACTGCGCGCACGCCTCGAAGTCGTGGACGCCGTTCATCTTGTGCTCGTGCGAGCCGTCGTCCTGCCAGCGGCGCCCTTTTTCGCCCCCGCCGCGAACGTGGCAGACGGCGAACGTCGCGCCGAGCTCGATCCAGGGGAGGCGCGACGTGCTGAAGCTCGGGGTCATCGAGATGCCGTAGCTGCCGTAGCCGAAGAGGAGAGCGGCGCGCGAGCCGTCCATCGGCAGGTCCTTGGGGCGCAGGATCGACAGCGGGACCGCCGTGCCGTCGCTGCTCGGCGCCTCGACCTCCTCGTCGACGATGTTCGAGACGTCGGCGTTCGTCTTCGCCGCGATGCCTGTCGGCTTCACCGCCCCCTTCGAGTCGGCGTCGTAGAACGCGGCGGGGCGCGTCCAGCCGACCATGTCGAAGCGGGCGCCGTCGCGGAGCTGGTCGGTCGTGAGCTCGTTGATCCACCCCTCGAAGGGGAGCGTGACCGGAGCCGGTGGCTTGTTCCAGGGCATGCGCCAGAGGCGCGCGCGGCCGTTCGCCATCGTCTTCACGTAGAGGGCGTCGCGGGCGGCCGCGATGGTCTGGACCGTCGCGTCGGCGGTCTCCGGGATCTCGACCTTCGCCTTCGATAGGTCGGGATTGGACAGCGGGACCGAGACCACCTTCCGGTTGGGGGCCCCCTTGAACGTCGTCACGTACAGGCGGTCGCCGTGCACGGCGACGTCCTCGACCTGGTCGGCGTACTCGGCGACCACGCGCCACGGCGTCTTTCCCCCCCCTGTTCGATCGAGCTTCGCCAGCGGCGCAACCGCGACGCGGATCTCGGAGTGTGCCCCCCCCATGACCGCGAAGGCCCAGCTCGTTCCGCGCGCGACGGCGACAGTGGGGAATTCCTCGGGCGACTCCGGGAAGGTGGACGGCGCCCCGTTGCCGAGGAGCGCGACGTCCTTCGCCACGGGCTGCCCGAGGACGTGGTAGCGCGCTTGCATGTTCTGGATCGGGTCGGCGCCGGGCTTCGGCGGGGCCATCTGCGTGTAGAAGAACGCCTTGCCGTCCGGCAACCACAAAGCGGGAAACTCTCCCCAGACGCGCTCGACGACGTCGGGCAAGTCGGTCCCCTTGGCGACATCCATGACGTGAATCGCGGAGACCTCGCCCCCTCCTTGCCCGAGGTCGTACGCCACGAGCTTCCCGTCGGGCGACGGCGCGAACGCGTTGACCGAGGCGTGCTGCGTCCCCTCGCCGAGCTTCGCGGGATCGACCAGGACCCGCTCCGCGCCGCTCGCCTCGCGCACGACCAGCTTGGGGAGCTGCTCGCCGGCGCCGATCTCCTGGAAGAACGCTCGCCCACCGGCCATGCGCATCGTGGACTCGTTGCTCGTGCCGAGGCCGAGGTCCCGCAGGCGCTTGAAGAGCGCGTCGCGCCCGGCGATGCCCGCCGTGAAGCGCTTGGCGCAGTCCCCCTGGGCGCTCAGCCAGGCGTTGAGATCGGCGTCGTTCGTCTCCATCCACCGGTACGGGTCGGCGAGGGTGATGCCGAACTTCGTTTCGCTCGCGTCGACCTCGCGAGCGCGGGGCGTGCCGCAGACCTGTGCGGGCGCGCTCGGCGGAGCGGCCGGAGCTGCGGCGGTTGCCACGGACGGAGGCTGCGTTGCAGGGGGCGCAGGGGGCTGGGGCGGAGGCGCCTCACCGCCGCACGCGCTGAGGAGGAGGCAGAGAGGGAGGAGTAGGCGAGCTCGCATGGCGGAGGTCGTACTCGAACGCCGCGGCGGGCGCCATTAGGGCCAAGCAGGGGTGGTCGCCCCGGCTTGATCCGCCGTTCGCGCGCCCATAGCGTTCGGGCATGGCCACTCCGCTCGCTCCTCCCGATCTCTCCTCGCGACCTCTCGCTCTGAAGGCGGAGCGCACGATGACGGCCCCGCCGCACGCGCTGTTCCTCGCGTGGACGGAGCACTTCGATCGCTGGTTCGCCGCCCCCGGGACGGTCTCGATGACGCCCGAGGTGGATCGCGCGTTCTTCTTCGAGACGCGCTTCGAGGGGGGACGCCATCCTCACTATGGGCGCTTCCTCCGCATCGAGCGCGATCGCCTCGTCGAGATCACGTGGCTCACCGCCGCGACGAACGGGGCCGAGACGGTGGTGACGGTGGAGCTCTCTCCGCGAGAAGGGGGAACGCACCTGCGACTCGCGCACGCGGGGTTCGCCGACGAGGTTTCGCGGGACCGGCACGACAAGGCGTGGCCCATGGTGCTCGCGCATCTGGACGAGAAGATTCGCGGGTGACCGCGGCCAGGATCGCGCACGACGTCCGGAGTGCTACGGTTTCGTGGTGCGACTGACGCGACGCAAGCTCGGCACGATGGCGTGCATCGCCGCGGCGCTCACCGGCTGCTCGCTCCTCGTGCGCCTCGACGACCCGACGAGCCCCTTCGGCTTCGACGGCGGCGGGTACGTCGACTCCGCGCTCCCCGACGAGGACAGCGGCTCCGCCGAAGACGCCACGCTCCCCGGCAACGAGGACAGCGGCGGCAGCAGCAGCGCCGACGCCGCGCACCCCGGCGAGGACGTCGCCCCGCCGCCCGATCTTTGCGCCACCCTCGAAGCTGGCGCCTTCTGCGCCTACGCCAGCGGCTGTCAGTGCACGTATTGCCAGAGCGGCACGTGCTCCAACACGAAAGCGTGTCCCGAGGGCTTCAACTGGGAAGCAGGGAACGACCTGGCGCGGTGCTGCGGCGGCCTCGCGGTGCTGACGGACACGAACGCGAACTGCGGCGTCTGCGGCGTCGAGTGCGCGACGGCCGGGGTGACGAGCCCGCAGAACTGCGCGCTCCTCAGCGGGCATTACCAGTGCGTCGATTGCGCGGCGAACTCCGAGTGCTGGTCGGGCTGCTGCGCGATCGACACGACGCCGTACCACTGCGCGGAGAGCGACTGCAACACGGGGGACTGCGTCGCGGGGCTGTGTCCCGCGCCTTCCACGTGCGTGCAGGGGACGGGGACGCCGAACTACTGCAGCTACTAGTGACGGGCGACGAGTCGACGAAGAACACGATCGCCTGCGCACACGAGCCCGCCCCGACGCTGGTCAGAGGCGGGACCTGAGCGGAAGATTCCGGTCGCGACGTGCGTGCTCGAACCGACGGGTTTCGGATGGCACCGTCACGTGGAACGTCGTAGGAGACGGCGATGACACGGCACCTGGTTGGCCTTGGATGTGCGGCGTGGTTTCTTGGCGCCCTTGGCGTCGTCGGGTGCTCCGGCGGGAACTCGAACGCTCCCCCCCTCGACGGCGGCGTGACCGACGCGACGCTGTCCGATGCGGACGACAACGATGCGACCACCACCGGGTCCGAGGACGCGGGGGAGGACGCGGGCGGCCCTTGCAAGAACGTCGACGGCGGGAAGTTCACCGACGCCGAGGTTCAGGGGGGCTACGCGATCGTCGTCGCGATGAAGTGCCAGTCGTGCCACGGCGCGGAGCTGGCCGGGAACGCGCAGGGCATCAAGTCGGACAACGCTGAAGGTGGGGTCGCGTACCCGGAGAACCTCACGCCCGATCCGACGACGGGCATCGGTTGCTGGTCGGCCGGCGAGATCAAGCATGCGTTCCTCGACGGCACGGACCGGGCCGGTCGCCCCATGTGCGATCCCATGCCGAAATTCGCGGACGAGGGGGACGGCGGGATCAGCGCGGCGAACGCCGATCTCGTGATCGCGTACCTGCGGAACATCCCTGCGGTCGTGAACGCGGTGCCGGAGAACCCCGCGTGTCCTTACCCGCCCGAGGACGCGGGATCCGAGAGCGACGCGAGCACGCCCGTCGACGCCGGGCAAGACGCGACGGTCGCGGACGCGGCAGACGCGGCGCCGGGGGACGCGGGGGACGCGGACTGACGCGCGGTCGGTGATCGCGTCACCCCGTGCGCTTCTCGAGGGCCTCCACGCGATGCTCGAGATCGTCGAGTCGGTTCCGTGCCGGGCGATGGCGCCGTAGCTCCTCGGTGAGTGCGCCCACGGCACCGGCGACGGCGACGACCTCGCTGGAGAGGCGGATGGCCTCCACGGTTTGGCGGCGCTCGAGGGAGTCCATTCTGCCGTTCACGTCCGAGCGAAGGTCGTTCAGGTCGGCTCGAAGCTCGCCGAGCCCTTTGTTCATGTCGGATCGCAAGGAGTCGAGTCGGCCATTCGTTGCGTCGAGCCCCCCTCGAACGCCCCGTACTTCGTCCCGAATGCTCTTCAGAATTTCGATCGTCACGTCGGTCGGTTCCATGTGCGCCTCCAAAAGTATGGCACCGACGAAGTGCACGGGCGAGGCCAGGGCGGGGCCGGCGCGAAACGGCCGAGAAGCGAGGTCACGGCGGTGGCATGGCCGGCATCGGGGGTGGCACGGCCGCTTGATGCGTCACCGTCCGGCGAGGTGGACAGCCAGGTGGGGACGACGCCGTGGCGTCACTTGGGCGTGAGCTTGGTCGTCTCGCCGACGAGCTGCGCCCCGTGCAGGTTCTGGAGGTCGATCAAACTCCCCGCTTCCCCCCTCCCGCCCTCCCTGGGCAAGCTCATGGATAGTCCTGCTTCATCGTGAGCACGAACGGTGCTCCGCCGCGATCGCCGGTGAAGCGGAGCTCCTTGCCGTGAAGCTCGAACGTGCCCGCGAGCGGGGGCGACGGAGCGCGAGCCCACTTCGCGAGCGTCAGCGTGTGCGCTGCTTCGTCGACGGCCGCCTCGAAGCGGATGCGCTTCGTGCCGATGCGGATCGAGCCGGCTCTCTCTTTCTCGAAGTACACCTCGTCCCAGGGGCCTGGGTCGCCGGGGAAGAAGTCGTCGAGGCCGGCGCGGCTCTCGACAGTCCACGCCCCTTCGAGGAGGTCCCTATGGAAGACGCCGTGACGAACGGCGTCGCGCAGTATCTCCGACGCAGGCACTCCAAGCACGAGCGCCACGAGGACGCCGCCGAGGACGCGACCGCGGTCCGCATCGGCGCGGCGCTCGACGGTGGGGAAGAACGCGGCCCACAAGCGCGGCGCGTCGCGCGCGATGAGCGAGACGTCGAGGACGAGATAGAGGCTCGCCATCAGCTTCACGTAGACGTCGTAGAAGACGTCGACCAAGACGACGTTCGTGAGCGCCGTCGCGAGGAGGCACGCGCCGAGGAGCGTCGTGCGGCGGAAGCAGAGAAGGACCGCCGACCCGAGCTCGACGATCCCTCCGGCGAGCTGGTAGCCGTAGCTCCGGCCGAAGAAGGCCCAGACGAGCGACATGGGGTGCATGTCGACGACGCGACGGTCGAGCGTCCAGTACTGGGGGTAGAACTGCATCCCCACGACCTTGGCGAGACCGTAGCGGACCATCTCGAAGGCGAGCACGTAGCGCACGGCGTCCCAGGCGATCGCGGCGAGGCGCGCGAGGCGCGGAGCGGAGGAGAAGCGGAGCGCGAGCGCGCCGGCGACGAGACCCGCGAGCGCGCCGGCGCAGAGGGTGACGATGCCTTCGAGGTTGTCGTGGGGGACGTCGATCTCGTCGAGGACGAGGCCGAAGAGGGCGAGGCCGGCGAGGGGGAAGGGGGGGAGGGGGCGGGCGGACGGCACCGGCTACGCGAGCGCCCCGACGATCTCTTCCGCGGTCGTCACGGCGGCCTGGCGGACGAAGATCTTCTCCGTGAGCACCCGGTGGACCTCGGGATCGCGGTCCGCGCAGCAGTCCGCGGCGACCACGAGGCGGTAGTCGTCGTCGGCCGCGTGCCGGACCGTGGAGAGGACGACGCCGCTCGTGGCGATCCCCGCGAGGACGAGCGTCTCGATCCCGCCCGCGCGGAGAACCATCGCCAGGTCGGTCCCGGCGAACGCGCTCACGCGGTGCTTGGTCACGATGACCTCGCCCGGCTTCGGAGCCACGGCGGGGTGGACTTCGCTCCCGGCGGAGCCTTCGACGAAGCGCCCCGACCCGCGGATGGCGCCGAACGAGAGGTTGCGCGGGCTCGCCTCGGGGTAGCCGGGGCGGAAGCCGACGACGACGTAGGCGACCATCATTCGCGCCTTGCGGGCGGCTTCGATGAGGCGGGCCGTCCGCGCGAGGAGGGGGTCCTTGTCGGCGGGGACCATCTCGAGGATGGCCGTCTGGAAGTCCATCACGAGGAGGGCGGAGGTCTTGGGGTCGAGGTGGAGTTTGTCGGTCATGGCGGGAGCGAGGATGGGGTTGTTGGGCGGCGGGTGTCTAGGGTGGAGGCCGGATCGGCCCGCCGGCGCCCGGTTCACCCGCTAGCGCGTCTACCTCGCAGTCCGTATCTGCGCCTAGCGACGGCGCCCCTTCGGTAAGGTGGGCGCGACCGCGCGGACCTACCCCTCGACCGCGCGGACCTAGCGTCGGTACGCCGGTCGCCCCCTCCCGACCGCGCGAACCTACCCCCCGACCGTCGGTCGCCCCCTCCCGACCGCGCGGACTTACCGTCGGTACGCGCGAACCTACCGCCGGTACGCCCAGACCTCGCGACGGTACGCCCGAACCTACCCACCGACCTCGCGAACCTCGCGTCGGTACGCCCGAACCTCCCGTCGGTACGCGCGAACCTCGCGTCGGTACGCCCGAACCTCGCGTCGGTACGCCCGGACCTCGCGTCCACACGCGCGAACCTCGCGTCGGTACGCCCGGACCTCGCGTCCACACGCGCGGACCTACCGTCGGTACGCGCGGACCTCGCGTCCACACGCGCGGACCTACCGTCGGTACGCGCGGACCTACCCACCGACCGCGCGGACCTCCCCCCCTCCCAAACTATTTTCAGAACTCGACCGCGTCTTTCGCCGATTCGTCGTCCTGAACAATAACTGGATCTGTGGGGGCTGCTTCTCGAGCCCCTGGGCCGAGGTCAACGGTCACGCGAAGTCCGATGAAGAAAGGAGGTGAAACATGTCCATCATCCAAAACAACGCAAAGATCGTCTCCACGTGCGGTCAGCGCCTCATCGCGCTGAAGAAGTTCGTGAAGACGACGAAGACGGCGATGACGGTCAGCGGCGAGCCGATGAAGCTCTCCGATCTGACCGCTGTCTACCAGGCCGCGATCGACACCCGCACTGCGCTCGTTCCGCAGCGCGCGGCGTACGAAAAGGCCCTTGCCGCTCGCAACAGCGCAGAAGTCACGCGCCAAGCGACCGACAAGAAGCTCAAGGCCTGGGTCGTCAACGAATTCGGCGCCAACAGTGAACAGGCGCGGGAATTCGGCTTCCTGCCGACGAAGGTCGGAGAGAAGTCCGCCGCAACCAAGGCAACGGCTGTCCTGCAAGCACAGGCCACGCGCGTCGCACGGGGGACGAAGGGGAAGCGACAGAAGGAGAAAATCAAGGGGACCATCGTGGCCCCCGCAGCGCCGGCTGTCCCGGCGGTCACGGCGCCCGCGGCGACTCCTGCCGCGAGCGCCATCGCAACGACGCCCGCCGCGCTCCCCAGCGCGGCGACGTCGAACGGAGTCGCGGGTCACTAACGCGCCTTCGTGAAAACTAGTCGCTCCTCCCTAGGCCCCGAAAGGCGAGCCGACGCGAGGTGCGGCGGATGGGCCGACTGGCGTTCGGCGGGGTTCGATTCCCCGCCGGCCCTCTGAAGACAGAAGGAGTCGACGCCCGCTTCGATCGCGTTGACCGCGAGCTCGCGCTCGTGAAGGACGCTTTGCTCGTTCACGACCGCGAGATCCGCGAGACTCGCGGGGCGACGCGCTGAGAGGGCGCCTCCTCACTCCTCCGGATCCGCCGAGAACCGGTACCCAACGCCGCGCACCGTCTGCACGTACTTCCCCGCGCTCCCGAGCTTCTCACGCAGGCGCTTGACGTGCGTGTCCACCGTGCGCGACTCGACGTCCGGCTCGATGCCCCACACGTCAGCGAGAATCTGGTGCCGGCTTTGCGTGCGGTTCTGCCGGTCGTACAGAGTGACCAAGAGCTTGAACTCGAGCGCGGTGAGCAGGATCTCCGTCCCATCGACCCAGACTCGGTGCGCGTCGCGGTCGAACCGAAGCGAGCCGAACGTGACCACCGTCGCAGGCGTCGACGTCTGCGTCCGCCCCAGGACGGCCTGGATTCGCAGGACCAGCTCGCGCACGCTGACCGGCTTGACGACGTAATCGTCGGCGCCGAGCTCGAAGCCGACGACGCGATCGATCTCCTCCCCCTTCGCCGAGACGATGATCACGCGCGCCGTGCTCGTCAGCGCACCGGACTTCAGCTGCTTGCACACGGTCGTCCCGTGGATGTCCGGGAGCATGAGATCGAGAAGCACGATGTCCGGGCTCTGCTCGCGCGCGAGTCGCAGCCCTTCCCGACCCGTCCCCGCAGTGCGCACCTGATGCCCAGCCGCACCGAGGTTGTAGTGGAGGATCTCCCGCAGGTCGGCGTCGTCTTCGATCACGAGAACGCGCGCCATCGGTCCTCCTCCGCACACAAGCGCTTGATGAGGGCGCTTGTACGCAAACCACGCACAACTTCGACGTCGCCAACGGCTCTGGGCGAGTGTAGACACCGACCCGTCTTGAAAACGTCACCCGCTTGATTCGTTTCAATCACACGTTCGCCATGTCGTGCAAGACTGGCGTCCATGCGCGTCGCGAGCCCCGAGCACTGAGATGGCCTTCGCGACAGGCCACACGAGCCGTGCTTTCGAGAGTGAGCTGGACCAGCTCCGGTCCGCCACGAGAGCGATGGGGGAGCGCACCCGGCTGGCACTGCGAACCGCGCTCGAGGCGTTCCGCACGGGATCGCGCGAGCTCGCCGGAATCGTTCGAGAGCTCGACGGTCATGTCGACCGCGACGAGATGGCGATCGACGCTCTCGCGCTCCGCATCCTGGCCACGCGGCAGCCGGTCGCTTCCGACCTGCGCCTCCTGGCGATGGCGCTGAAGATGGTGACCGACCTCGAGCGAATCGGCGACGAGGCGGTCAACATCGCGGACCGCGTCGAGGATGGCCGCTGCTCGCTCCCGGACGACACGCGCGCCGCGCTCGAGCAGATGTGCGAGGAAGCCCAAACCATGGTCTCCGCCGCCCTCGAAGCGTTCCTCGACGGCGACGAGGAGCGCGCAAGGGAGGTCCTCGTCCGCGACGACATCGTCGACGACCTCTACGGACGGACGATGCGCGGCACCGAGCGCTACATGATGGATCACCCTTCCGAGATCCAAGCAGCCCTCTGTGTCATGAGCATCGGCAAGTACGTCGAGCGAATCGCCGACCACGCCACGAACATCGCCGAGGAGGTGGTCTTCGTTGTGCGCGGCGAAGACGTCCGCCATCAGAGCTCGGTGGTCGGCGTGAACGAGCGCTGAGCTGCTCGTGCTGCGTCCGATCGCTGCGGGGTTCGCGATGGGCCTTCTGCTCGCACTGGCGACCAGTGGGGGCATCGCCGGGGAGCGAATCACGCGTGGCGCGTTCGACGTCGCGCTCGTCGCGAACGCGGTCACGACCGTCGTCGCCGTCGCGGCGGTCGTCCTGATGATGCGGCGCGGGCGCAGCTCCGTCGCGGGGCTCCCTGCGGCGGAGAACCGGAGTGGACCATCTCGCGTGCTCGCCGTCCTCGGTCCTCAGGTCCTGGGTGCAGCCTCCGGAATCGTGCTCGTGCACGCTGTCTTGCACCGCGAGGCACTGGCCACGCTGCCTTGGCTCTCGGAGAGACCCGCGCAGTTCGTGAACGACGCAGTCGCCGTCTCAGGGGTCCTCGCGCTCGTATGGGCCTCGGCGGCCGGTCTCGACACCAGGCTCCTCGTGCTCGCGTTCCTCGGAGTGAGCGCGTATCGCGTGACGTCCTCCTTCTGGCACCTCGATCACGCGCCGGGAGGGTTTCACACGTCGGTCCAGGAACTCGTCGTCGCCCAGTTCGTCGCGGCGGCGCTTGCGCTGGGCTTGTTCCGGACGGCATTGAATCGCAAAAGCCGGTGACCCCGAGGAGCATCGACGAGGAGCTGCAAGGTGGAGCTTCCTGGAGCACGCGATCGCGTTCGGGCCGCAGATCGGCGTCATGAGCTGGCTCGTCCCGGTCGTATGATCCCGTCCGTGCCGAAGACCATCGACGAGTACCTCGCGACCGTGAGCGCCCCGAAGCGCGCCGCGCTCGAAAAGCTCCGAAGAACGATCCGCTCGATCGTTCCCAAGGCCGAAGAGTGCATCAGCTACCGCATCCCGGCGTTCCGCCTCGACGGCAAGATCGTCGCGGGGTTCTGCGCGCGGAAGGACGGTTGCTCGTACTTCCCCTTCAGCGGACGGACGTTTCGAACGCTCGCGGAGGATCTCGACGGCTACGACAGGACCAAGAGCGCCCTTCACTTCGATCCCGACGCGGGGCTCCCGGCGCCCCTCGTGCGCAAACTGCTCGAGGCGCGTATCGCCGAGACGAAGTGACCCGGGTCACCGACGCCCAGACGCGCGGTACTTCACCCACGCAGCTTGGCCGCCGAGGGCACCCCGATCCGATCCGCGAATTCTTTGAGCTCCGTCGCGCACCAGTAGCCGCGGTCGAACGCGTCCCCGCTCATCTCGGGAGACAGCTTCGCGCGCGTCACGTCACGCTCCCCCCGCCCTGCCGGCGGGGCGGGCGCCCGGGGACGTGGGGCTCTCCCTCCACATCAACGACACGCTCGGCGCATCGGGCCCCATCGGAAACTCCTCCGTCAACTTGAACCCGTGCCGCGCATAGAGCCGCGCATTCATCGGCGTCGACGCCTCCAGATACGCGCACGCCCCCTCCGCGTCGCACCGCGAAAGCACCGCCCGCAGCAGCGCCGACCCCAGTCCCCGCCCCTGATGCGCCGGGTCCACTCCGAGCGCGAACAGGTAGTAATGCGGCGCCTTCGGATGCTTCGCCTGCAGACGCCCGAGGGCCCGCATCCTGCTCCACAGCCGCCCGATCCCCACGGCGCCAATCAGCCGCGGCCCCGCCAGCAATCCACCCAGCGTGTTCCACTGATTCGGCGGCGTCCACAGCGCCACGCCGAACCCGTCCTCGGTGATCCAGTTCTCGCCGAAGGGGAGCGTCAGCTTGGTGAACGCGACGTCGAAGATCGTCTCGATCGCGCGCGCTCGATGCTCGTCGCTGCGCGCGAAGTACGTGAGCGCCGGGTCGGCGTCGAACGCGCGCCCGAGCGTCCGGACGAGCACTTCGCGATCGCCTATCACCGCCTTGCGCACCACGGGCGCGGACAGACTCGACACGCGAGCTCCCTTGCCCCTACGCCGCTTCCAACACGCGCAGCCGCTCGAGCGCCCGCCGCACCACGTCGCGATCCGTGATCGGAATCCCGTGCGCCGCGTCCTCGATCAGCTCGAGCTCCGCGTGCGGGATCAGCTCCGCCAGCTTCTTGCTACACGCCGCAGGCAGGAGCACGTCTTGCCCCGCGCCGACGACCACGACCGGCAGATCGAGGTTCCGCAGCCGGAACCCCGTCGAGTGAAGCACCACCGCCGCGACCTGCCCCAGGAACGCGAGCGGCGGCACCTGCTCCTCGCGGAGCGCCGCGGGCCACTCGTGCATCAGCGTCTTCGCGTTCGGGATCTGCTCCTTCGTGAGCAAGATGTCCGCGAGGAGCCGCGCCCCTCCGCGCGGGAGCAAGAGCGGCATCGCGAGCAGCTTCGCAAGCGATCGAACCCCCGGGAGCACCCCGTGCGGCAGCCCCGGCGTCGTCGCCAGGAGCACCAGCCCGTCGATCCGGCTCGGGTGCCGCAGCGCCACGTGCTGCGCGATCATCCCCCCCATCGAGATCCCGACGACCACGGCGCGCCGCATCCCGGCCGCGTCCATCGTCGCGATCACGTCGTCCGCCATCTCGGCCATCCGGTACGGCGGCCGCGGCTTGTCGCTCCGCCCCGTCCCCCGGTTGTCGAGCAAGAGCACGCGCCGCTGCCGCTCCGGATCCTGCGCGAGCAGCTCCGGCTGCTCGAACCAGAACCGCGACGATAGGCCGAGCCCCTGGACGAGGACGATGTTGTCCCCCCCCTCCCCGACGACCCGGTAATGGATCCGCGCCCCGCGCGGCCCGCCGGCAACAGGCATGGCGTTCTTATGACGCGAAGTGTCCCCCCCCGGGTGGCCCCACGCGTCGCGGG
>JBKQKP010000162.1:0-6017 GCA_052147435.1 Polyangiaceae bacterium
GGTGTTCACGATGCCGATCCGGGCGTTCACCATCCCGATCCGCGTGTTCACGATGCGCCGATCTTGGCGTTCACGATGGTCCGATCCGCGCGTTCACGATCGCGCGAAATCCGCACTCGATGGACGAGCCGTCGCCTTCTAAGCGACTGCGTTCGGGTTCGAATCCCGGGCGGGGCTCTCGCTGGTCTCCCTTCGTCCTGACGGACTCAGGACCTGGTCCCCGAAGCCAGGCGTCGAGGTTCGACTCCTCGCGGAGGGGCGAACTCTCCCTGTCGTGGTGGCTCCACGCATCGGTCTACGAAGCCGGTTGACGAGGTTCGATTCCTCGCAGGGAGGCGAACAACACTGGCCGTGCGCGCGCGTCGAGCGAGCGCGCGCGGCATTCGACATCTCACGCTCGGAAAGGAGAACGCGTCATGTTGAAGAGACTGTTTGGATTCGCAGGCAAGGCAATCGCCGTGGACACGAAGAACGAGGCGGGCGGCCGCGCCTACGCGTTCTCGCCCGAGCAGGCGCTCGCGCAATACGCGGTGACCGGAACGATGCACAACACGTTCTACGCGACGGCGGAGAAGCAGCTCGAGACGATCCTCGAGCTCGCGGACAAGGTATCGCCGGACTTCGTCGCGAAGACGGCGCTCTACTGCCGTACCCGCGGCTTCATGAAGGACGTGCCGGCGCTCCTCGTCGCATACCTCGCGAAGAGGGACGTCGCGCTGATGAAGGCGGTTTTCCCCCGCGTCATCGACAACGGCAAGATGCTCCGGAGCTTCGTCCAGGTCGTTCGCTCGGGTGTGATCGGACGCAAGTCGTTCGGTACCGCTCCGAAGCGCGCGGCGCAGGCGTGGTTCAAGAGCCGCACGCCGGAGAACGTCTTCCGTAGCTCGCTTGGCGCGGACCCCTCGATGGCGGACGTCATCAAGATGGTCCGTCCCAAGCCGGTGAACGACAACGGCGAGAAGGACCTCGTCCGTGAGGCGCTCTACGGCTACCTCATCGGAAAGGACGTTGACGTCGAGAAGCTCCCCCCCGTCGTGCGCGCTTTCGAGGCGTTCAAGAAGGACAAAGCAGGGAGCGCGGTGCCCGACGTGCCGTTCGAGATGCTGACCGCGCTCGAGCTCACGAAGGAGCACTGGATCGCGATCGCGAAGACGATGACGTGGACTCAGACGCGGATGAACTTGAACACGCTGCAGCGCAAGGGCGTGCTCGAGGACGACGCGATGGTTACGCTCGTCGCCGAGCGTCTCAAGAGCGCCGAGGCGATCCGGCGCGCACGCGCATTCCCGTACCAGCTCCTCGCGGCGTTCCGCGCGGCGGGTGCGGACATGCCCGGCGCGATCACCGGAGCGCTCCAGGACGCCCTCGAGGTCGCGACCGAGAACGTCCCATCGATCGCGGGGAAGACTTACGTCTGCCCCGACGTGTCGGGCTCGATGCAGAGCCCGGTCACGGGTCACCGTAGTGGCGCGACGAGCGCCGTGCGGTGCGTCGACGTGGCCGGCCTCGTGGCGGCGTCGCTGCTCCGTCGGAACCCGAACGCGGAAGTGATTGCGTTCAGCGACGACGTGGTGAAGATGCCGCGCGCGATCAACCCGCGCGACAGCGTGATGACGAACGCGCAGTACCTCGCGTCGCTCCCCAGCGGCGGCACGGCGTGCAGCGCGCCTCTTCGTCACCTGAACGCGAGGGGCGCGAAGGGCGATCTCGTCCTTTACGTCTCGGACAACCAGTCGTGGGCGGACTTCGCTCTCACGGGGAAGGCGCCCGCGACGCGCGGCACGTTCATGGCCGAGGAGTGGGAGCGCTTCCGGGCGCGCAACCCCGACGCCAAGCTCGTGCTCATCGATCTTCAGCCGTACGGCTCGACGCAGGTCGCCGAGCGTAGCGACGTGCTGAACGTCGGAGGCTTCTCGGACGCCGTGTTCGACATCGTCGCGCTCTTCACGAAGGGCGAGCTCGGTGCGGACCATGTCGTCGGAGCTATCCAGAGCGAGAAGCTGTAAACCCCAACCCTTGCCGCGGGGGGAGCGATCCCCCCGCGCTCTTGCCGTCGCCCGTAGCGGGAGCGCCGCCCAGTAAGCAGCGCGTGCCGGGTGCGATTCCCGGAGGCGGCTCTGCAGCGAATGCAGTAGGGACTACACGATTAGAATCGAGGGATGCGGGTTCGAATCCCGTCGGCTCCTCTTGTGGGGTCGTAGCTCAACGGTAGAGCGCTACGTCTCTACGCCCCTTGTCGCTGCGCTTTGCGGTGGTGGTTCAACAGAAGAATCCAGGGTCGCCAGCTCGGGGATACGGGTGCGATTCCCGTCCACCGCTCAAGCGGCGAATGCCGCGAGGACTACATCCACCCTGTTGAGGTGGTGTCTTCGGACACCGTGTCTTCGCACTCTCGTCGCCGCGCTTTTCGTCTTTCGAACCGCTGCGCTCCAAGGGGAAGCGGGGCCTCATAAGCCCTTGCGCGATGGTGCGAGTCCATCCGCAGCGACTGTGCTCCGGAGTCGTCTAACGGCAGGACGCGCGACCTTGGATCGCGGCACGAAGGTTCGAATCCTTCCTCCGGAACCGCTGCGGAACTCGCCCTCTGGTGAGGACACCTGCCCCACAAGCAGGTCGAGGAGAGTTCGATCCTCTCGCTCCGCACTCGCGCGCACGTGCCTGCGACTGCGTCATGATCGGCTGGTTGCCCTGGGCTCTCTGATAAGGAGCCCGCGCCGCGTTCGATTCGCGGATGACGCACGAATCTTCTGGGCGTGGCTCAGCTGGCTAGAGCGCTCGTTTCGGGTGCGAGAGAACGCAGGTTCGAATCCTGCCGCCCAGACCCTCGCGATGCTCGTTTCTCTGGTGAGAACACCTGCCCGACATGCAGGACCAGGCGCGTTCGATCCGCGCGCATCGCACGACGCAGAACAAGTTTGCGCCGACGTAGCCCAACTAGGCAGAGGCGACACGCTCAGAACGTGGCGAGTGAGAGTTCGAATCTCTCCGTCGGTACCGGTTCTATTTGGAGGCAACCATGAAAAGGAAAAACAAGAGAAGGAAGAGGCGAAGGTGAGGTGACCCATGCGCACGCTGCTTTTGAACCCGTGGATGGCGCCCCACAAGATCGTCTCGTGGGAGCGCGCGGTCGTGCTCGTCGTGCTCGACAAGGTCGATGTCATCGAGGAGTACGACGAGGAGATTCGCTCGCGCCACCTGGCGCTGCGGACTCCGGCCGTGGTCCGCCTGAAGAGGGGCGGAACGGCGCCGAAGAAGCACGTGCGCTTCAGCCGGATCAACGTCTACACGCGCGACGGCTTCTGCTGCCAGTACTGCGGCAAGAAGAGAGCGATGCGTGACCTCAACTACGACCACGTCATTCCGCGCGTCCGCGGAGGCAAGACGATCTGGGAGAACATCGTCACCTCTTGCTACGCGTGCAACGATCGCAAAGGGAGCCGTACTCCGGAGGAGGCAGGCATGACGCTTCGCAAGAAGCCGTTCACGCCGGCCAGCCTCCCCGTCACGCCGGCCCTTCACGTCCGCCCCTCCGAGATGCCCGAGTCGTGGCTGCCTTACTGCAGCGCGCTGGGCGCGGAGAGCGTCGCGTGATCGCGCCGGGGTGTCCGGTCGGTCCCGCGTCTTGCCCCGAGACGAAAAACCGGGGCGCTTACTTTCAAAGGAGGACGATCATGATTGCTTCTATGAAGCTCGGTCTCTGACCGAGCGACGCCACCGAATGCTTGCGCGACTACATCGTAACTATAACGGTCCTAAGGTAGCGACTGTCGTCTTCTCCCACGCGCGCGAGCGCGTGGACTGGACGACATAGCCACGGTCGCACTGCCCCTCGTCGGTGGCGTGTCTATGGAAGGAAAACCGGTCAAGGGACCGGGCCTGTCTCGAAAACAGAGCGCGCGCCGACGAGGTGCCTGGGGTTCGACTCCTCTTCCTTCCTCCCGTGCCGGCCTTGTCTGTCTCCCGGAAGCTGAATCGCGCGAGGCGCGAGGCCGGCCGCTAACCGGTGCGTACCCATCGAAAGAGGTATGGAGTGCGAGTCTCCCGGCTTCCGCCGTCGATTGGCATCGAGTTGTCGTCACGTCTGGGTCGGAGGCAGCTATCGGTTGGCTGCACGTGGCCGTAACCCACGGCCCTACGGAACACTGGGGGTTCGACTCCCTCCCGACCCACCACGACGGGATGCGTGAGAGCGGCCGTCGCGGGCGCGGGAGTCTATTGGTATTCGATCGTGATCCAGTAGCTTCCGTCCGACGCCTGAGCGACGCCGCAGCCGACCTCGCTGAACTGCTGACTCAGCAGGTTGCCGTTCCCGTTGATCTCCCCCTCCTCCTCGTCGAGGAGGCCTTGCTGGAGCAACTGGATGGCCGTCGCGCCGCGGTCGACCTGGTCGCCGTCGAACTCGTCCTCGGCGAACGAGACGTTGTTCCCACCGTTCCCGTTGAAGAAGCCGTCTTGCTGCCCGGAGAGCGCGTCGCTCGCCGCGGCTTGCGCCGCATATGCCTCGAGCGCCGCGGAGCGGGTGTACGCGAAGAGGTCGTTCTGCCCGCGGAACGCGTTGACGCCGCCGGCGCAGGCGGCGAGGAGCGCTGCGTTCGTACTCCCCGAGTCTTCGCTCGCTGCGCCTCCGGAGTCGTCGGCGATCGGGGTGCCGCCGTCGTCGCCCGGGGAGGGGCTCGGCGAGCCTGCGTCGCTGTCAGGCTCGACCGGCGGCGGCGGCGTGACGACGGGGCCGGGTGCCTGCGCGTCGTGCGTGCCCCACGAGCCGGCGTCATGGTGCGTGATCGGGGACGGTGTCGATCCCTGCTGCTCCGGTGGCGACGCACCGCTGTCCTCTCCGCTCGCTCCGCCGGATCCCGAGTACTGGCCGTACTCCCCGGCGAAGCCGCCGGCCGGGTCTACGGTCGCGCAAGCGGAGCCGAGGGGGAGGAGTGGAACGAGGAGATAGGCCAGGCGTCGCATGAAGCTTGGCGCGCACCCTTGCGAGGATCGCGCCCGCACCGAAAGCGCATGCCCGCTGGAAAACGCGCGCCCGCCGCGGAGAAAATAGCGTCTACCGAGCTTCACCTGGGCAGAGCACGTGAGGGCTGGTTGTCGCGGGGCCGGTTCGACCCACGGGTGGAATTCCGAAGCAGCGGCGGAGCGGGTGGCGGCCGAACTGAAGCGAATTTGGAGTACATTTGATGTACTCGGCATACTTCGCGACGAGGGTGCGAGGGGTAGCAGCAAGATGAGCGGGGTCTCGGATTCGAAAGATCCGGCGGGCGCTTTGTCCGGGCAGGTGCGCACCGTCCGGTGCCCGAAGTGCCGCGCGCCTCACTTCGTCATGCTCCACGAGATAGGACCAGAGGTCCTGCGGCGGACCTGCGCCGTCTGTGGCAAGTCGTTCGGCGTGAAGCGCGAGGTCGGCCGCTCGGCAAGGGAGCCGTCGCAAGACCTTTCGAAGGAAACACCGGCACCTCCCGTCGAGACGACTCCGCCGGTGACGTCAGCGACGCCAGCGGTCGCGGCGGCCGACGCGAATCCCGAGGCGAATCCCGAGCTGGCGGAGCTCTCGGACGAAGACATCCTCGAGATCTCGTTCGATACGGTGAGAACGAGCCAGGGGCGCATGTCGACCGCCCCGCCGCTCCCTCCGCCGAGCGTTCGCGAAGCGCGGGCCTCGTCCAGAGTGCCCGTCGCGCCGGTCGCCAGCGCTGACAAGTCGAGCGGGTCGATCCTCGCGCACGAAGTGCCGGCGGCGAAGGTGGAGGCACCGGTTCGGCGGGAGGAAGCGCAAACGGTGGCGGCTCCGCGAGTGTCGACCACGCGGAGGAGCGCGCGGCCCAGGAGGGTCGCCCATCGCGTGGTGCTGGCTGGGATCGGGATGCTCGGGGTCGCGTGGTTTCTGGGGACGAACGGCGGAGACCCGGCGCCGCGGGGGCCCTCAACTGCGCGCGTGGCGACTGCGCAGGCAACGCCGACGCCGACGCTGACGCCAACGGCGGCGGCAACGGCAACGGTGACGGCGACGCCGACGC
>JBKQKP010000163.1:0-8441 GCA_052147435.1 Polyangiaceae bacterium
TTTTCGCCAAAGGTCGTCGCCTTGTACAAGGCGATCCCCATCGGCTACACGACGACGAAGCCGACACGGGTGATCGTCGCGTGTGTCGATCCGGCATCGATCCCGATGGAGGAGCTCGCCTTCGCCGCGGGGAGCCGGATCGAGCTGTGGATCGCGCCGGAGGCGCTGTTCCAAGACTGCATGGAGCGCTACTTCGGCGCCAAGCCCGCGCGAAACCGGTACGTGTCGCTCAAGCCCGAAGCGCACGAGTCGATCTCGGCAGTGCGGATCCCTACCGGGGTGCAGCCCGAGGTCGCGCAAGCGCCGCCGGCCGCTGCGCCGCAGCCGAAGCCTGCGAAGACCTCCAAGCGGAACGTTGCGCGGGAGCTGAGCCCACCGCCTCCGCCTCCGCCCACCGCCGTGCCCTTCACGCTCGAGGCACCGCCGCCCCCTCCGCCTCCTCAGCCACCCCCCTCCGCGGACGATCAGCTGCCTGACGAAGACGATTGGAACAGTGCGCCCGCCCCCCCGGAGGCCCCCGTCGAGGCGCGCCCAATCACCGCGCCGCCGGACGCTCTCCGCCCCGTGCTCGACCGCGCCCAGGCGTCGACCCTCCTCGAGATGGCCACATCGAAGGAACAGATTGGCGAGGTGCTGGCGGACTGGCTCCGATCGACCTTCGGCTGCGGTCTCGTCTTGCTCCTCAAGGCGGATATGGCGATGGGGTGGAAGGGCTTTTTCCCGGACGCGGACGACCTCGTCGAGGCCGTGGCGATACCCCTCGGCAAGCCCACGATGTTCAGTCTCGCGTATGAGTCGCGCGCCCCCTATCGAGGTGCCCCTCCGCCCGAGGGGGCCAAGCTCCAGGAGCGCCTCTGGAAGCTCCTCCGCTGCTCGCCGCCGGCGGAGGTGCTCGTCTGCCCGATCGTGCTCGGCAAGCGCGCCGTCAACCTGATCTACGCGCACATGGAGGACGGCAGCCCGTTGCCCGACTCCGCTGTCGAGGACGCGACGACGCTCTGCGCCGAAGCCGCCGCAGCCTACGCGCGCCTCATCGACCGCAAGAAGCACTAGGTGGCCGCCGGGACCACTTCCGCGCCGAGGAGGCTCGTGGTCTGATCGCAGTCATGGAGCGTCCGCACTTCCTCCGCGTGGTTCAGGCTCTCGCGCTCGTCTCGGGCTTTGGTCCAGTCGCTATCGTGGCAGGGACATCGCTTCTCGGGTGCGGATCGTCCAGCTCCACGCCGACGGGCGTCCAGGGTCCTCTCGACGCCGCCCCCGACGCCGTCTCCGTCACCACCGGGACCCTCCCCGCCTGCACGCTCGACGAGGCCGGGACCTGCGTGGATGCCTCGGTGGGTAGCGGCGGAATCCAGGTCGCGCCCGACGCCCAGGCTGACGTCGTCGTCCCCGTCGGCGGCCCGCTCTCCCCCCCCGAGCTCCCCGCGTGAGCGACGTGCGCCCGATCGGCATGCCGGCCGACGAGACGCCGATAGGCAAGGAGTACCGCCACGTCGCGACGACGATGATGCGCTGCACGCGCGCCGTCCGCGACTTCGACGCGAAGGCGTACGACCCGCGCGCGGTCGAGCAGGCGCGCGCGATGTGGAAGGTGCGGATGCTCTCCGAGTACCGATCGACCTCCGTGTTCAGCGCGCTCGCCGCGCAGCTCATGGAGGCGCGGGCGTCGCTCGAGGCCACGACAGTCGTGCTTCGCATGGGGCAGGACGAGCTGCGTCACGCGGAGGCGTGCGGCGAGGCGCTGGTGGCGCTAGGCGCGAAAGCCGCGGAAGCGACGATCGACGAGCCGGTCGTCGTCGCGCCGCTCGCGCTCCACAAGGGGTCGACGGTCGAAGAGCGCGCGCTGAGGAACGTGATCTACGGCTGCTCGCTCTCCGAGATCGTCAACACCGCGCGGTTCGTCGACGCGCTGGACACGATGAGCGACCCGTTCCTGAAGGACATCACCCGCCAGCTCCTCTCGGACGAGGTCCTCCACGGACAGTTCGGTTTCTTCTACCTCGAAGAATGGAGGGGTTGGCTCGAGGCGAATCCCCAAGTGCTCGTCTCGCTCGCGCGCTACTTGCGGCACGCCTTCGTCGTGCTCGAGAAGCAACTCTCCGGCGTCGGGGCCCCCCCCAAGACGCTGACCGTCGACGAGCGCGCACTTGGAATGCCGGACCCCGCGAGGCTCCCCGAGACGTTCTACGCGACGATCGAAGGGGCTGTGGTCCCCGGGCTCGAGCGGTTCGGGATCGAGGCGGGGAAGGCGTGGAGGGAGCGGCGGCTGGAGACGGCAGCGACCTGATCGATTGGCGGCTCTCTACTGAATGGGCGGAGCGAGAGGGGGAAGCGAGGGGGGAATGGCCGCGGCATGCGTCGCTTCTCGTTCCCACGTGTACCCGACGATCATCTTCCCCACGAAAGCGTTGCTCGCTGCCGTCAGCCCCTCGCCGACGCCGACGTTCAGCTCGAAGCCCTTCACGCTGAGGAGATCGGCGGCCTCGAACAGATAGTGCTCCTCTTGGGACAGCGGCAGAATGCCGGCGATCGGTCCGAGGTCCGCGTAGTACTCGAGTCCGACCGCGACCGTCTCGGCGATCTTCACTTTCGCCATCGCGGCGGGCTGGAACGTCGGCCCAGCGCCGTAGTCGGGTCCGGCGAGCGAGATGTCCACGATCGGGTTGACGACGAAGAGCCATCGCTCGTTCTCCCACGCAACGATCGGTCGAATCTCCATCCCCCACTGATCGCGGTCGTACGCCGTCGGCAGGAGCGACACCTCCAGGTTCACGCCGAGGCGAAGGTGCGGGTGCCAGTCGCCGGGGGTCACGAACTTCGAGCGAAGCTTCACCCCGGCATAGTCGAACGTGCCGTCCGCCCGCAGCGTGGTTTCGAAATAGCCGCCGAGCTCCCAGAACCGGGTGACTCCGAGCGACGGCTCGAGCGTGAAATGCGTCTGCCCGTTCTGCGGGAGTTCGGGGGGCGGAGCCGTCGTTAGCCCCGAGAAGACGCGATTCACGTGGAGCTCGAGCCCGGGGGATCCTGGGGAGTTCGCGGTGCCGTCGTAGACCTCGATCTCGAATGGGTCGACAGCGCGGGCGCTCCGCGTCATCAGCACGATGACCGGGGTCACCGCGAGCAGCGCGAGCGTGCATCGAGTGCGTCGAGTCATCGTGCTCCGAGGGTATCTACCACTTCCGCGTACGGTGGATTTGCGCGCAGGCGGAACCGCTAGGGAGACGGCGACGATGCTTGCGTGGGCGCGTGCGGAGGCCAGGATGCCCAGAAATGAGGTCTCCACGGAGGCCCGAGGAAGCACAAAGCACATGGGCCTTCGTTCGCTTTTGACCACTAGCGCGCTCGTTGTCTCCGGTCTCGCGTTGCTTCTCGCCCCGGCGTGCGGCGCGAACAACTCGGGTGGCTTCTTCAACGACGGCGGGAGCGGCTCCGGCAGTGGCGGATCGGGAAGCGGCGGCTCGAGCAGCGGGACCGCGCCGATCTTCGGAACCGACGCCGCAGTGCCGGACACCGGGGGCGGCGGATGCGTCGGCCTCCAGTGCCAGCAGCACTCTTGCAGCGGCGGCGGCTCGACGACCATCACCGGTCACGTCTACGACCCCGCGGGGAACAACCCGCTCTACAAGGTCGTCGTCTATGTCCCGGACAGCGATCCGCTTCCGATCACCGACGGGATCAACTCCGGCTCGTGCTCGTGCGACGCACTCTACACCGGGAACCCGATCGCGGCCGCGATCACCGACCCGACCGGCGCCTTCACGCTGACGAACGCCCCCGACGGCTCCGACATCCCGATCGTGGTCCAGATCGGCAAATGGAGAAACTACTTCGTCATCCCGAACGTCACGGCGTGCGTAGCGAACGACGCCGACAAGCTCCTCCCGGCGAAAATCACGCTGCCGAAGACGCAGAACGAGACGCAGTACTCGAACATTCCGAGCATCGCCGTCTCCACCGGCGGCGCCGACACGCTCGAGTGCATCCTCGCCCGCATCGGGGTCGCGGAGAGCGAGTACACGGGGGGCACGACGGGTACGGGGCACATTCACATCTTCCAAGGGGCCGACGGGAACAACACGATCCCCTCTGGCCCGTCGAGCCCCGGCGCGGGGGGACTCTGGGACACGGACACCGACATCGATCGCTTCGACGTCGTGATGCTGTCGTGCGAAGGGAGCGAGACGACGGATCCCAACTCGCAAGTGCTCGCTGACTACGTCAACGCCGGGGGGCGCGTCTTCGCCTCGCACTATCACTACGCGTTCTTCTTCAACGACGCGACGAACACGAACGCGACGCAGTTCCCGAACGTCGCCAACTGGTCGCTCGCCTACGCGGCGGCGCAGGGGGGGAGCGACTCGTACAACGAGGCGGTCGCCGCGATCATCCAGACCAAGCTCGCGAGCGGAGCGGCGTTCCCCGAGGGGCAGGCGCTCGCGACGTGGCTCGCGGGGGTGGGCGCGCTCGGCACGGGCGGCGCGCCGGCCGGGGAGCTGACGATTCCGGACGGTGCGGGTCGGTACGATGGCGTCGTTGGACCGACGAACGTCTCGACGGTGTGGGCGGCGACGGACCCTTCCACGATCAGCAGCGGCGAGTCGGTGAGCTCGCAGTACTTCTCGTTCGACATGCCCTTCAACGCGCCGCTGAACGACGCGGGGGTGCCGGGCTACTGCGGGCGGGTCGTCTACAGCGACCTGCACGTCGGCGCGGCGTCGGACGACTACTCGACGAGCACGACCGTGCCGACGGGGTGCTCGTATCCGCAAAAGCTGGCGCCCGACGAGGACGCGATCGAGTTCATCCTGTTCGATCTGTCGTCGTGCGTGACGCCGGTGACGTCGATCCCGCAGCCGCCGCCTACGCAGCCGCCGCCCGCGAAGTAGAAGGGACCCGGTCAGCGCGGACTCGGGCCAAGAAGCCTTCGCTCCAGCCCCCGCTTCGCCTCCGGCCACTCTGCCGCGAGCATCGTGTAATACGCGTTGTCGCGCACCATCCCGTCCGCTGCGACGCGCTGCGCGCGCATGACCCCGTCGAACCGGGCGCCGAGGCGCAGGATCGCGGCGCGCGATCGCTCGTTGCGCGAGTCGGTCTTCCAGGAGACGCGGCGGACGCGGAGCGTCTCGAACGCATGCGTGCAAAGAAGGAGCTTCGCCTCCGTGTTCACCGCGGTCCGCTGGACGCGCTCGGCGTACCAGGTCGAGCCGATCTCGAGCACGTCCGGCCCGACCGGCACGGGTTCGAGGGGGGGGCCTGGCCATTGCCACCACTCGATCGACATGAAGCGCGTCGTGCCGACGACTCTGGCTCCCAGGTCGAGGTCGAGCACCACGAATGGAAGGGAGACGCCGCGCTCTTCCTCTCCGAGCGCGGTCGCGATGTAGGCCTCCATCGCCGGCAGCGTGTCGGGGACGAGGGTGAGCGTGTAGGTCGCGCGCGACGCATTGGCGGCGCCGAGGAGCGCATCCGCGTGGTTGGCCAGGAGCGGCTCTAGTCGAACGTGCCGGCCGGAGAGGACGAGGCGATCGAGGCGCGTCACGGGGCAAGGATGGCCACGGTGGGGGCCCGACTTCAAGGGGGGCGCTTCTTGCTCTACCCTCGGGTTGCGATGGAGCAGACCGAGCCCGAGGAAGTCCGAATTGCGCTTACCCGTCTGAGCACCGTCCTAGCCGGTCGCCCCGAGCTCGAGAGCGCGATGCGAGCCCGCTGGAGCTCAGGGGCTATGTATCCGACGGCCCCCGTCGCTGGCGAGCTCCGGGTCGAGCTGCGAGAGGACCAGCGCGCCGCGGCGAACGTTCTGGGCCGGGCGCTCCCCCCCATGACGCACGTCGACAGCGGCATCGCCGCTCTGGGGGAGCTCTTCGGAGAGCCGGAGGGGGAGGTCCTGTTCGCGTGGTGCGGTGCGAGCGTCTGGCGGCGCGACGCGCGACTGGCGCGGCTCCTCGAGATCGCCGCTGCGCACCCTGCGTTCCGCGAGCGGGTCGCGCGCGTGGCTCGCGACAGAGTCGTCGAAGGCCCGCTCCACGATGCGCTCGCGTGCGCGCCGCTCCTGGGCGACGGCGCAGCGCTCGCGTCACCCGACAACGTCCAAGCGCGCGCGCGGCTCGAGATCCTGTTCTGGGAGGCGGGGGCGAGCGCCGTCGAGGTCCCTCACCTCGCGAAGTGGCTCTGGGGATCCGCCTCGACGTTCGAGGCGATGATCCGTGGCCCCGCGCGCGGCACGCTGCGCGGTCGCGTCCTCGCGGCGCGCTGCCTCGAGGTGACGGTCCGCGGGATGTCCCCCGAGGCCGATCCCGAGCTCGTCGGGCGGACCCTGCAGGTCCTCCAGCCGCTCCTCTTGCATCCGGAGCCCCTCGTCTGGGTCCATGCCGCGCGCGCGCTCGGACGCCTGACGGGACCTCTGCCGCAGCTCGAAGGGACGCTCCTCGACTGGGTCCTCGGCGAGTCGCGGGTCCTGAGGCAGCGCTCGATGACCGCCGTCGCGTCGGTCCCCGCCGAGCGGATGACGATCCTCGCGGGGCAGCTCGCGGCCATCATCGCGTCGCCGGACGAGGAGGCGTGGGTGCTCGCCGCGGTCGCGGCGGCGACGCCCTATCTCTTCTTCGAGCGGCGGGACCTGTGGGACCGGCTCGCGCGTCGGATCCTCGCGGGGGACGGCGGCGCGATCACGGCACGCGCGCTCGCCCGAGGGTTGATGACGATCCGGCGTCGCGGCGCGCTGCGCTCCCAGGTCGAGCGGGAAGGGGCGTCGATTCTCGGCGCTGCGCAGGCTATCCCCGACGAAGAGATCGAAGAGCCGCTCTGCGCGCTGCGCGACATGGCTCGCCGTGCACGCGCGACTTCGCTCGACGACGCGCGGCGCTGGATCGAGGTCACCGCCTGGACTGACGCCGTGGACGGCGCCGAGCGCGATCCACTCGATCTCGAGCTCGGGATCGAGAACCTCATGAGGGTGGCCGCGCAGTACGACGACGAAGAGGCAGACGCCCGTGCCGCCCGCTTCGCCGGTGCCCTCGCGCCGACCTTCGCCGAAGCGCGCCGCATCGCGCTCGGCCCGGGGAGCCTCCGCCAGCGGGCCGCCGCGATGAACGCGCTCGAAGGGTGCGCGCGCGCGTTCGGGCTCCGACTCTGGGGGCCGCTCCTGGCGACGCGCCCGTCGGGGTTGCCGCTCGAAGAACCGGAGCTCGAAGAGACCTGGAAGGCGATCGCCCATGCTCCGGCGGAGATCCTCGACCTCGTCGAAGGGCGCCGAACGCTGGAAGGGGTCGATCGGAGCGCCGACCTCCCGCTTGAAGTGCTCGCGCTCCGGCTCGGAGGCTACGCGCTCGACGCCTGCGGCGAGGACGGAACACTGGGCCCTGGCCGAGGCCCGACGGCGCACGACACCTGCCTCTGGCTTCGCAAGCTCTCCGGCTTGGCCGACGGCTCGCGCGATCTGCCGGCGCCGCTCGAGGGGGCGCTGAGCGCGCTCTTCTGGCGCCTCGTGGACACGACGCGCGGCACGGCGCTCGGCGAGGTCGACGACGTCCGCTGGCTCGGCCCGTTCGCGGCGTGGTGGGCGCTCGTCATCGATCGCCCTGCGATGCTCCTCAAGCTGGCGACGGCGTTGCCGATGATGGCCGAGGGGGCGCTCGCGAAGTGCTGCGAGCAGGCTGAGGCGCTCCGCGCGGCGATCTCGTCGGACGCGCCCGACGGGCAGTGGGGGCCTTCGGCAAGTGAGGCGCTCGAGGCGCTCCACGCCGGGGACACGGAGCTCGCGTTCGCGCTCTCGGGCCTCGCGCGGGCCCTCGCGACATTCCCTGCGGCCGCGGGGAACCGGCCGAACCTCGAAGCGATGTGCCTGGAGCTCGTCCTCGCGGGGGAGCGGCTGCACGAGGCGCTCGCCAATCCGGTCAAGGCGCTGCACGCGGGGGGAGAGGAGATCGAGCTGAGCGACGAGGACGACGCTGACTCGCTCGCGCGCAGGGCGACCGAGAACGCGCCCCGCGTGGCCGCGCTCGTCTCGCGCGCGATCCGGGCGCGAGAGCTTTCGCTCCTCGATGTGTGGTTCGCTTCGTTGGGTCCGACCGCATCCGCGCTCGTCGAAGGGGCCGTCCGCGCCGCGATCCGCCGCACACCGCCGCCGCCGCCGCAGGCAAAGAGGGCGGCGCCAACGCTCATCGCAGGCTACGAGCTCGTGAAGCCGATAGGGGAGGGGGGGATCGGGAAGGTGTGGCTCGTGCGCAAGCCCGGCGCCGACCGTCTATTCGTCCTGAAGACCCCGAAGGCCGACGCGCTCGCCAACGCGAACGACCGAGAGCGCGAGGGGATCCTCACGTCGTTCGTCGAGGAGGCCAACGCCCTCGCCGGCCTCTACCACCCGAACGTCGCCAGCATCATCGATCGCGGCGTCGCCGAGAACGTGCCGTTCCTCGTGCTCGAGTACCTGATCGGCGCCGATC
>JBKQKP010000164.1:0-19897 GCA_052147435.1 Polyangiaceae bacterium
GCGGAGGTTGTGTGCGCTACAAGCGGTGTCGTAGAGGGCGAGCGCCCGGTGCGCGTCGACGTGGAAGCCCCTGCCGAGCTCGTACATGACGCCGAGGACGCTGCAGGAAGGGGCCTCACCCGCCTCGCAGGCGCTGGCGAAGGCGGGCGCGGCGTCGCGTACGTCCCTGGGATCGGGCGTGCTGCGCAGCGCATTCTCGACGCACTCCTGCGCGTCGTAGTTCGCCCCCGCGACGTCGACGCGGCCCGCGAAGAGGTCACCGGTTGCGCACGCCGAGGCACACAAGGCGCACACGGACGCGAGAGCTGCGACGAGAAGTGACGAGAAGGGGGTGGTGCGTGCGGTGATCATGCGAGGCTCCTTGGACTGCGAGTGAAACGACCTCGCAGGCGGTGACCCCTCCAACGGCCGCGCGCCGCAAACCTGGAGGTGCGGAGCACCCACACGGGGCTGCTGCCCCAAGAGCCCGATCCAACGGTGGCTGTAGAGCCTAGGCCCCGCGAGCGCTCTGCGGCGCGGCGCTGAAGCAGACGCCGTTTCGTCCAGCCTGCTTCGCTGCGTACATACGTTCGTCCGCGAGGGCCACGAGATCGAGGCAGTTGAGCGATGCGCATTTGGATACACATTCGGACCACATCGCGACGCCGACGCTCACCGTTGCGCTCACCGAGCCACCGTCGAACTCGACACACACCTTCGCGAGGGCGACGCGCAGGCGCTCGGCCAGCGCGACGAGCTCTTCCATCGTGACGCACGAGACCACGGCGACGAACTCTTCGCCTCCGTAACGCGCGAACAGATCGCGCGCGCGGAACATCGTCGTGGCGCAAATGGCAAACGCGCGGAGCACGTTGTCGCCCGCCAGGTGCCCGTAGGTGTCGTTGATCTGCTTGAAGTGGTCGATATCGATCATGAGGAGCCCGGTGTCGTTCCCGTCGGCTTGCGCGCGGGGGAGATCGATCTCGAGCCTCTGGAACAGCCGGCGGCGGTTCGTGAGCCCGGTCAACATGTCGCGGGTCGACGATTCGTAGAGGCGCCGGTGGAGCGCCTCTTCACGCTCGTCGACGAGGGCGAACTGGAAGAGGAGATCCGGCCCGAGCTGAAGGCGGTCGCCGGACGTCAACGGGACGCGCCCCACGGCGTGTCCGTTCACGAACGTGCCGTTCTTCGAGGCGAGATCCTCGAGGAAGTACTGCCCCTCTTCGGTGTGTACGACACGCGCGTGACGGCGGCTGATCGAAGGGTCGTCGATCTGGAGCGTGACTCCATTCGCGCGGCCGACGATGGTCTCCTCGCGAGGGAGCAAGAAGACGCGGCCGGCGTCCACGCCGCTGACGACCGTCAGGGTCGCCCGATCGCAATGCGGTGGGCTCAGGTTGACCGGGCCGAACGGGGTGTCGGAGCGCAATCGTCGCTGCTTGGCGGTCGGCTGGCCGCTGGAGTCGGATGGAATCGGGATCACGCGCATCAAGGAGAGCGTCTCCTCGTGCTCGTCGCGGACGCGCGGGCGGTCGTTGCGGCTCATGCGAACCCAGCAACGCGGGCTTCGTACGCGAAGATGCGGTTCCTCAGAGGCGGTGTGTGCGAGCCGGTGAAGTCACTGTCCGAGAGGGGGCACATGTAGTCTCCGAGATGGGCGCGCCCCAGCCCTGACGAGGCTGCGATGGACTACGGAGGCGCCTACCCGACAGATCCAGTTGTCGTGCCAGGCACCGCGTGCGTGCAGTTTCAGCCCGATAGCGCGCGCGTTCGTCTACACGCCCGCCACGCAGGGGCGCTATGGAGCGCGCAACGCGCGACCGGCGCCTGCCGCTTCATTCGCCGTCGCCAGTGCAACAACGCCCGTTGCGTGAAGGTATCGCTCGAGCATGAGAGTGAAGTCCGTCCGAACGATCGGCTTCGCGAGGTAGTCGTCGCAGCCCGCGGCGAGGCAAGCGTCTCGGTCTCCCGCCATGGCGTGGGCGGTGAGCGCGACGATGGGGAGCTCGTAGCTCGCCGCGCGCAGCTGCTGGGTCGCGCCGTAGCCGTCGAGCTCCGGCATCTGCATGTCCATGAGCACCAGATCGAATGCCCGGCCGGCCGCGCGCGCAGCCAGCGCCTTCTCCACGGCGACGCGGCCGTTGTCGGCGAAGGTGACGGACGCACCGGCCCGTCGAAGGTACATGGCGAGGAGCGCCTGATTGTCCTCGCCATCCTCGGCGAGGAGCACGCGCCCGCGAAGCCCCGGCGCCCGCTTGGCCCTGGGCGCAGGGTCGCTCGCCCCCGCTTCCCTCTCCCCGCTCGGCATCTCGACCCCGGCGAGCGAGCCTGTCGCCACCGTGAGCGTGAACTTGCTTCCGACGCCGAGAGTGCTCGACAGCGCCAGCGATCCGCCGAGCGCCTGCGCGAGCCGCTGGGAGATCGCGAGACCGAGCCCCGTCCCGCCGAACTTGCGCGTCGTCGTCGTGTCGGCCTGCTCGAACGGCTCGAAGACCTGCTGGAGCTTGTCCGGAGGGATACCAGGCCCCGAGTCCTCCACGTCGAACGAGAGGCTCGGCGAGGCGCCCATAGGATCCGGACAGCGCACCGTGAGGACGACGCCCCCCTTCGCCGTGAACTTCACGGCGTTCGACACGAGATTCATCAGGATCTGGCGGAGCCGTGTCGGGTCGCTGTGAATCGACGACGGGACGGCGGTGGCGTAGGCGACAGTGAGCGAGAGCCCTTTCGCGAGCGCGGGGACGCGCAGGAGCGAGACCACGTCCGCGATGATGCGTCGGGGGGAACAGGGGGTGTGCTCGAGCGTCATCTTCCCGGCCTCGATCTTGGAGAGATCGAGGATGTCGTCGATGAGCCCGAGAAGATGCTTGCCGTTGCGGCGGATGATCTCGACGTGCTCGAGGCGCTCCTTCGACGAGAGCTCCCCGTCGAGCAGCAGGTCGCCGAATCCCATGATCGCCGTCATCGGGGTGCGGATCTCGTGGCTCATGTTCGCGAGAAAATCGCTCTTCGCGCGGTTCGCCGCGCAAGCATCGTTCTTCGCTTCTTCCATCTGCTCGAAAACGCGCTGCTTCGACGTGATGAACATCCAGGCGAAGCCCGACGTGAACGCGCACACGGTCGCAGCGTCCACGGCCTGCGCGACCGGCGAGTACGGAGCGCCACGAGGCGCGACGAGGCCGAGCACCCTCAGCGCGAGCACGCTCAACGTCAGGAGCGTCGTGATCAGACCCCAGACGGCTCCCTGCCGTTCGGCGACGAAGAGGGCGATGAACGCCAGACCGCCCAGTCCGAGGAGGGGGGCCGGTGCCCCGGTGAACAGCGCGATGGCGAACGCAAGTGCGGCGGTCGAACCGACGAAGACATGGGTGGCGAGCACGAGCGCCCCGCGACAACGGAGGAGGAAGACGACGAAGGCGGAGGTCGCGGTGAACGCGAGGGTCGCAGCCAACCGGATCGCCGCTTTCGTCTCGGTGTCCGCGATCCCCTCGTGCAGCACGAACGGGAAGAAGAGCAGAACGAAGGCCAGGAGGAGCCTCGCGCGGCGTACAGCGTCCCACCCCTGGGCGACGAGCGAGGGGTGTAGGAGCGCGTCGCTCGCACGAACGATGCGGGCGAGCGCTCCGATCGGGGGACTCATGGTCAGCTCAACGGCCCCACGCGCGAATTCCTGAGCGAGCGCGACCGCAGGGGTTAGACGTACGCCCGGCTCGCAGCGCGAAGAACCTCCCCCACCTTTCGAGTCAGCGTCCCAGGCGTGAGCGGTTTCTGGAGAAAGGCGACGCCGGATTCGATGATGCCGTGCTGGAGAATCGCGTCGTTCGTGTAGCCGGACATGTAGAGCACTTTCATCGAGGGGCGCATGGGGAGGAGGCGCTCGGCGAGCTGCCGCCCGCTCATCCTCGGAAGCACCACGTCGGTCAAGAGCAGGTCGATCCTGGCGCTGTGCTGCTCGCAGATGAGAAGGGCTTCGCCACCGTTCGACGCATCGAGGACGACGTAACCCTGTCGTCGAAGAATCGTTCGGGCAAGAGTCCGGACCTGCTCTTCGTCCTCGACGAGCAAGATCGTCCCCCCAGCGCGCTCCCCATCGGGCGCTGGCAGCATGACGGCGCGGACCTCGGCGACGGCCGCGACCCTCGGCAGGTAGATCCTGAACGCGGTCCCCTTGCCTGGCTCGCTGTAGGCGAAGAGGTGCCCGCCGCTCTGCTTGACGATCCCGAACACGGTCGCCAGTCCCAGCCCGGTCCCTTTCCCCTTGTCCTTCGTCGTGAAGAAAGGCTCGAAGATGCGGGCCAGGGTGGCCTTGTCCATCCCGGTCCCGCTGTCGCTCACGCCAAGCTCGACGTAAGGGCCAGGCCGAACGTCGTGGTGTGCGCTGGCATAGTCCTCGTCCAGGTCGACGTTCTTGGTCTCGAGTGTCAAATGGCCCCCCTGGGGCATCGCGTCGCGCGCGTTGACGGCGAGGTTCATGACAATCTGCTCGAGTTGGCCCGGGTCTGCCTTGACGTTGCCGAGCCCCACCGAAGCGAGAATCGTCACTTCGATGTCGGCGCCCAGGAGGCGGCGGAGCATCTTCTCCATGCCGCCGAGAACCTCGTTCAGGTTCAACACCCTGGCCGCGAGCACCTGCTGCCGGCTGAAGGCGAGGAGCTGCCTCGTGAGGTCCGTTGCGCGCAGGCCAGCGGACCTGATCTCTTCGATGTCGGCGCGCATGGGGTCGTCGGGCTTGAGATCGCCGCTGATCATCTCCGCGTAGCTGAGGATCACCGACAGGAGGTTGTTGAAGTCGTGCGCGACCCCCCCCGCGAGTCGTCCGACAGCCTCCATCTTCTGGGCTTGAAGGAACTGCGCCTCCAACTGCCGCCGCGCCGTCACGTCCGTCTGGACGCCGACGAAGTGGATGAGTTGGCCGTCGGCGTCCCTCACGGGCGAGATCGCGATGCTGTTCCAGAAAGCCGTACCGTCCTTTCGGTAGTTGAGTAGCTCGACGACGCAGGGTCGCCCATCGCGAATGCTGTCCCGGAGGGCCGCTATCGACGCCGGGTCCGTGTCGGGACCCTGGAGGAAGCGGCAGTTGCGCCCGACGCATTCGTCGCGTGCGTAGCCCGTCAGCGTGGTGAACCCCGGGCTCGCATAGATGACCGGGTTGTCCGGTCTGCGAGGGTCCGAAATCAGTATCCCCTGCGACACGGCCTGGATGGCGCGGTCGCGCATGCGCAGCTCGTCCTCGACCACCCTCCGCGCGGTAATGTCTCGAATGTTGCATTGAATGACCTTCGCGCCGTCGACGAGGTACACGTTGCTGACGAACTCGACCTCGACCTGCCGCCCGTCGCTCGTCTTGAGCGGAAGATCGTCGTAGCGAACGAAGTCTTTGGCCTGCAGCTCGGCGAAGGAGTCCCTCGAGGCGGCCGCGTCTTTGAACGAGCCGATCTCCCAGAGGTGCTTGCCGAGAAATTCATCGCGGGCGTAGCCCGTCAGCTCGGTCATGAACGGATTGACGTCAACGAGGCGCCCGGTGCTCGCCGCGAGGATGAGGATGCCGTCCTTCGCGGCCTCGAAGAGGCGACGGTAGCGGACCTCGCTCGCCTCTACGGCGCGAGCGGCCGTCGTGCGCTCGGTCACGTCGTGGAAGAAGCCCACGAGGTTGGCGCGACCACCGATCGTGATCCTCGTCGCGGCGATGTCCGCCAGGAGGATGGTGCCGTCTTTCCTGCGCCTGGGTTGGTCCACGAGAAGAGCCTTCGTCCCGCGAACCAGGCTCTCGAACGCGGCGAGATGGCTCTCGGCCTCGTTCGCCGGGGAGAGGTCTGAAATGCACAGAGCGCAGAGCGCGCTCGCCGGATAGCCGAACATCCGAGCGGCAGCCGGATTGGCGTACTGGATGGCACGAGTCTCGATGTCGGCGATCACGATGCCTTCGGAGCTGCTCTCGAAGATGGTTCGGTAACGTTGCTCGCTCGCGCGCAGCTCCTCCACGTGCCGTGCCCGTTCGATCGCGTAGCGAATGCTTCGCTCGAGCAAGGCAACGCTCAGGTCCCCTTTGACCAGGTAGTCGTCGGCGCCAGAGCTCATGGCTCGAGTGTCGGTGTCGTCGCCCCCCTTGCCGGTCAAGACGATGATCGGGCAGACACAACCTCGCGACCGAGCCTCGCTGAGTAGCTCGAGCCCATCTCGCGCCCCGAGTCTGTAGTCGAGGAGGCAGACGTCGCTCCTATCCTCCTCGAGCGCCTTGAGCCCATCCTCGTAGCTCTTCGCCCACTTCAATACCGCTCTCCTGGGAGCCCGGATCTGCAACACGAGGTCGCCCGTGAGCGCAAGGTCGTCCTCGTCGTCGTCGACGAGCAGGACTCGCAAGGCTTCTGTCGTGAGCGACGGCATTTCTCAGCTCTCCTCAGGCGCCGGCGGCAGCTCGACGATGTCGAACCAGTAGGTACCGAGTCCGCGCATGACCTCTACGAGTCCGGCGAACGTCACCGGCTTGGAGATGAACGAGTTCGCGCCGAGGTCGTAGCTTTGAGCGATGTCCTGTTCCGCCTTCGACGTCGTCAGAACGACGATCGGGATGTTGCGAAGCTCCGGATCGGTCTTGATCTCGCGGAGGGCCTCGCGTCCGTCCTTCCGCGGCATATTCAGATCCAGCAGGATGACGCCCGGGCGCGGCGCGCTCCCCGGTTGGCTGTAGGCGCCGCGCCGGTGCAAGTAGTCGAGGAGCGCCGCGCCGTCCTCGACGAAGTGCAGCTCGTTGGCAAGGTGGCTCTCTACGAGCGCTTCCCGCGTGAGCTCGCGGTCGTCGGCATCGTCGTCGGCCATCAGGATGACCACGCTCCTTCGCTCGCTCATGGCAGTGCGGTCTCCTCTGGCTGCTGATACGGCAGGGTGATGGTGAACAGAGCGCCCTCTCCCGGTGCGCTGCTGGCGACGATCGTTCCGTTGTGCCTCTCGACGATCTTCCTGCAGATGGCCAGGCCGATGCCTGTCCCCTCGAACTCGGAGCGCCCGTGCAGACGCTGGAACATGCCGAAGATGCGCTCGGCGTACTGTTGCTCGAAGCCGAGCCCGTTGTCCTGCACGAGGATCTCGAACCGCTCGCCGTCTGGGAGGGCTCGGCTGCTCACGCGCACGACCGGGGGCACGCCGGGACGGTGAAACTTCAGAGCATTGCCGATGAGATTCTGGAAGAGCTGACGCATCTGCGTCGCGTCGGCGTAGAGCGACGGCAGCTCGCCGAGCTCCACGCCCCCTCCGGACTGCGTGACACGGCTCTCCAGATCCGACAGCGCGTCGCGAGCGACGGGGCCGAGGGCGACGAGCGTGAAGGGCTTCGCTTTCGTCGTGACTCTCGAGAAGGCCAGGAGGTTTTCGATGAGCTCCTGCATGCGAGCGGCTGCGCCGCACATGCGGTCGAGGTCGTCGCGCGCGCCCGGGGCGAGCTCGGCGCCGTGCTTGGTCACGAGTCTGTCCCCGAACGCGCGGATTTTCCGGAGGGGCTCCTGCAGATCGTGCGAAGCGACCGACGCGAAGGTCTCGAGCTCCCTATTGCTTCGCTCGAGCCTGGTCGCATAGGCGCGCAACCGTCTGTCTGTCTCGCGGTTGGCGTCCTCGCTCTTCTTTCGGGCGGTGAAGTCGCGCGTGACCTTGGCGAAGCCGCGGAGCTTGCCGTCGTCGTCGCGCAGGGACGTGACGACGACGTCCGCCCAGAAGCGCGAGCCGTCCTTCCTGACCCTCCACGCCTCTTGCTCCGTGCGTCCGTCTTTGGTGGCCCGTGCGAGCTCGGCCTCGGGCTTCCCGTCCGCCACGTCCTCCGGGAGGAAGAAGACGGATATGTGCCGGCCGAGGATCTCTTCCGCCGTGTAGCCCTTTAGCCGCTCCGCCCCCTGGTTCCAGCTCACCACCTTGCCGGTGGAGTCGAGCACGTAGATCGCGTAGTCCGCGACGCTGTCGACGAGCAGGCGGAAGCGCTCCTCGCTCTCGCGCAGCGCGCGAGCGGCGTCTCGCTCCGACTCGGGAGCAATCGACGCGCGGGCCATGTTTGAGCTCCCCCCCATGATGCAACCACCGGTTGCCGCGCAAGGTGCGTGCCGTCTCGGAAAGCGGCCAATGCGTCGGGTAGGCGCGACGAGCGTGCATGCAGAAGCGCCTCGGTTTGGCAGGACTGCCACCCCAGGCGCTCGCGCTCACTTGAACTCGAGGATCACCCGGGCCGGCACATCGCCGCGCTCTAGACGATGGAACACCTCGTTGATCGCCGACAGGGGTCGGAGCTCGATGTCGGCCTTTACCTTCCCCTCGGCGGCAAAGGCGAGCGCCTCGGCCATGTCATGACGCGTTCCGACGAACGAGCCCCGGATGGTGATGCACTTCGCGACCACGTCGAACAGCGGGACCGGGAACTCGCCGGGCGGCAGACCGACGAGCACGCACGTGCCGCGTCTGCGCGTCATGCCGACGCCCTGCTTGAAGGCGCCGAGCGACGGGGCGGTTATCAAGACGCCGTGAGCTCCGCCGTTCGTGATCTTCTGCACGGCAGCCGCCGGGTCGCCCGACTTCGCGTTGACTACGGCATCCGCGCCGAGGCGCGTGGCATGGGCGAGCTTGCCGTCATCGATGTCGACCGCACAAACGTGGAGGCCCATCGCCTTCGCGTACTGAATGGCCAGGTGACCCAGCCCGCCGGCTCCGGAGACGGCGATCCAGTCACCCGCCTTGGCCTCGGTCTCCTTGATCCCCTTGTAGGTCGTGACACCCGCGCAGATGATCGCCGCCGCGTCCTTGGCCGCGAGTCCGGCGGGCACGTGGGCGACGTAGTTCGGATCCGCGAGGATGTACTCCGCGAATCCCCCGTTCTTCGTGTAACCGCCGAACTCCGCCTGCGCGCAGACGGTCTCCCATGCGGTCAAGCAATACTCACAATGGCCGCACGCCGAGTAGAGCCACGGCACTCCGACGCGATCACCTTCTTTCACGATCGTGACCCCGGGTCCCACGGCGCTGACCAGGCCGATGCCCTCATGGCCGGGAATGAACGGGAGGGTCGGCTTCAGCGGCCAGTCCCCGTGCGCGGCGTGAAGGTCGGTATGGCAGACACCACACGCCTCCGTTTTCACGACGATCTGCCCTGGCCCCGGGACCGGTTGGTCCCATTCGCGTAGCACCAATGGCTTTCCGAACTGCTCGACCACGGCCGCGTGCATCTTCTTGCTCATTTGTCTCGTCCTCCGTTCACTCTCTCGTCGCGCGGCGTGCAATCATGGTCCACCCTCGGTAGCTCTGGCTCTACGTCTATCGATGCTTGCGAGCGCTACGGGTCGTGGCGTTCGCAGATTCCACCGACACACCACAGACCGCAGCAATCATCGTTCCGAGCGCACGTAGCTTGGCTCCGTGCACACGTCGCCGTGCCGCGGATGACGATGCCCGAGGTCGTCGTCGTCATGCCGAACCGTTCCCCGGCGCACGCCGGGATCAGAGCGGCCGCGAGTATGAGCGCGAAGGATAGGCTGCGAAACATGGCGTGCTCCTCTGGGATCCGTTGATCCCTCGGAACGCCGTACACGCATAATGTCGGCCAACCGGCTGCGCCCACTTCTTGCTCATTCGATGTCGATGACCATGCCGAGCGGCGAATCCCGCGCACTTCTTCCGCTCGGCGCGATCGAGACCCGCGAAGAGCCCAAGGAAGCTGCGAGGTACGCCGCCCTCGCGATCGGATGGGTCGCCGTCGCGACGGTCGTCCGCTACGCGACGGTCGTCGACCTGCCGCTTGGAAACGGCGAAGCCTACTACGCTACGTGGTCACGCTTTCTCAGCTGGAGCTACTACGATCACCCCCCGCTCCTCGCGTGGCTCGTCCGGCTCGCGGCCCCGCTCGGTCACTCCTCCGCCGCAGTGCGCCTCGTCCCCGTTCTGTGCGCGGGGGCGTTCGGGCTCCTCTTCTATCGTCTCGCTGCGCGCCTCTTCGCCCCGCGCGCGGCGTTCTTGTCGCTCGTCCTCGTCACCGCCATCCCCGCGTTCATGGCATCCAGCCTCGTGCTGAATCCGGAAGCGGTCCTCGCGCCGCTCTGGGTCGCCTACCTGATTGTCCTCGATCGGATGCGACAGGAAGATGCGCGCTTCCTGCCGCTGCTCGCGGGCGCGCTCCTCGGCCTCGCCTTCCTTGCCAAGTACACGGCCGTGCTCCTCGTCCCCGCGACCTTCCTCTACCTGGCCTTCTCGCCGTGCGCGCGGCGCTGGCTCGCCCGCCCGTCTCTCTACGCGGGCGGCGCGGTCGCGCTAGTGTTCGCCTTCCCCGTCGTGGCGTGGAACGCGGCGCGCGACTGGCCGACGCTGCGCCTCCACTTCATCGACCGCGCCCATGTGGGGCTCCCGATTGCCGGCTTGAACACGCTGAACCGCCTCGTCGAGGATGCCTCCTCGCACGGCACGACCGTCCCGCAGAGCGTCCTCCGCGTCTTCGTGAGCCAGGTGCTCGCCTACTCGCCGCTCCTCCTCCCCGTCCTCGTCATCGCGCTCGTGAGAACGCTGCGCGACGTCCGTCGAGACGACCGCGCTCTTCTCCTCGCGGCATTCAGCTGGCCCGTTCTCGTCGTCATGTTCGTCGCCATGGTCAAGATCGAGGACGCGGAGGCGCACTGGGCGATGGTCGGGTTCATTCCCGCGGCAATCGCCGCCGGTCGATACGCCGACGAGAAGCTGTCGAAGGGGGGGCGTCTATCGCGGCTTGCGATCGGCGGAGTCGTCGCGAGCGGCGTCGTCTACCTGCTCGCCGCGGTGCACACGCACTCGGACGCGCTCTACGCCGTGATCCCCGCGAACCGCTACGACGCGCGGGCCGACATGAGCAACGAGATGGCAGGCTGGGAGCAGGTGCGCGCGGGGATCGAGCGAGTCGCACGCGCGACGCCTGGGCGCGTCGTGCTGGCGAGCAATCAATACGCACTCTGCGGTCGTCTCGCGTTCGAGACGGGAGACTCGCCCGAGGTCTACTGCGCGACGGAGCGGCGGTCGGCGTTCGATTTCTTCGACCGTCGCTATCCTCCCCGCGACGCTACGGTGATCGCCCTCACGAACGACGTCGACCGCGCGCTCCCGGCCGACTTCGACCAGCGCGCGTGCTCGCTGGCGGACGTAATCACGATCGAGCGCGCTGGCCGCGACGTCGCCCACTACTTCGTCTCCGCGTGCGCTCCGGTCACGGCTCCGGCGCTGATCTCGCGCAAGTGACGGCGCACCCTGTCGTCGAGTCCGAGGAGACGGAGTTGGAAGCCACGCGAGCTTGCACACTGCCACACTACGGAGTGCACAGGCTGATCGACCCCGCGTTGCTGTCGAACGTGAAGCACCCCTGGCTGTACGGGCAGGTCCCGCTACCGCTGGGACACGTGAGATAGCACTGCCCGTTGACGCAGGCGGCCGAGTAATTCTCGGGGACCTGCAGGCAGTCCGAGTCGCTCCCGCAGGTCGAGGTGCAAAGGCTTCCGCTGTAGCCCGAGGAGACGGGCAGTGTGGTGTCTATGCACGCCAATCCGCCACTGCACTCGTCTCCGCCACTACACGAGTCATAGGGATCGTCGACCGCCGACGAAGGAGGAGTGCTCGAGCATCCGAGGGCGAAGGTCGCTCCAAACAAGATGCTCCCTGCGCACGCGCGCAGAAACGCTGATTTCGAGAAGGCCTTCGTTCGGATCGACATTTTCTTCCTCCATCGGCGGGTCATGGTGGCGGGCCTAGCAACTAGCGGACCCATCGTCCCGTACTGTTGCCGGTCAGAACCCCGGGTCCCTGAGTAGATCAGGGCATCGGTGCTGCCCGATCACCGCTGCGCGGCTCGACCGCAGGGACCTCTTCCGCGCCGAAACCTCAAGCGGAGTCGGGGTCCCGACCTCGACCAGCAGATCGCGCCCCTCCGCCATTTCCTTTGCGGGATGCGCTGCGAGGACCGCATGCGCGTGACGCTGCTCCTGCGCGCTCGCGGTTCGGGAGTCGGACCGATACGCGACCGCCGCGGCGACGAGAGCTAGCGCGAGGACGCTGAGGACGCGGACGCGCGGCCGAGACGACACGAGAGTCCATGAGCTGCCGGCCTCGCTCACCGCGGAGAGAGCCTCGGCGAGCTCCGCCGCCGTCGAGAATCGGTCCTCGCGCCGCTCGGCGAGAGCTCGAGCGATCACGGCACGGAGGCTCGCCGGGACCGCGCCAAGGGGGACCGGACCAGAGCGCTCGCCAGCGCTGCTCGTCGCCTCCCCGATGCGAAGCGGGTTGATCCCCGAGAGGCACTCATAGAGCAGGACGCCGACGCCGAAGACGTCGCAACGCGCGTCCACCTCCTCGCCGCGCGCTTGTTCTGGCGACATGTACCAGGGCGTTCCGACGACGATCCCGTCGGACGGGCTCGACGCACCCCACTGGCGCAGCTGCGAGATGCCGAAGTCCACGAGCTTCGGAAAGACCTGCCCATCCGGTTCGATCGAGAGAAAGACGTTGTCGGGCTTCACGTCGCGGTGAACGATACCGGCGCCGTGCGCGTGGGAGAGCGCCGATAGGATCGGCAACGCGACAGCGAGCGCCTCGGCCACACAGAGCGGCCCCAGGGTCGCGAGACGCTGCGCGAGCGTGTGTCCACGAAGAAGCTCCATCACGATGAGAAGGGAGCCTGCACCCGGAGCGACCTCGACGAGATCGAAGACTCGTACTATCCCGCGATGCGAGAGCATGGCGGTCGCGTACGCTTCGTCGCGGAACCGGGCCAGCGCAGCGCTCGAGAGTGCAAGCTCTGGGAGCAGGGCCTTCACCGCCACGTCGGCGCCCGTCGACGCGTTCGTGGCCATCCAAACCTCCCCCATCCCTCCCGTTCCGAGCGGGCGGAGCAGCACGTACTTCCCTCCAACGACGTCTCCGGGGGTCAGCTCGGGCGTGCGCTGCACGAGGTTGCACCCGCTGCTCTCGGCCGAGGCGCTATCCAACGAATGGCAGGGCGCAGTCATTGTCTCGTGGGGAGCCGTGTTGCATTCGACGCGCCGTCCACCGCGCCGCCCCGATCGGCGCGTGGCCCGCATGGCCGCCACGGTTGGGGCCCGCTTGCTCCGCATTCACGCGCGTGAGCTCCGCACGTTCACAGGTAGATCCAGCATCGCCGCATGCCACCGCGGGCACGGCACGTTGATTGCGGAGGCTCGAACCATGAAGTGGCACAAGTCCCCCAACGCGCTGGTCCAGGCCTTCGACCATTGTCTTCCCGTCGTGGCGGGCGTCGAGCGGAAGGCCATGTTTGGCTACCCGTGCGCGTTCGTGAACGGCCACCTCTTCTGTGGCCTGCATCAGGACGGCATCATCGTGCATCTGGCCGAGGCTCGCCGCGACGCGCTCGTGGCGGAAGGAGCCAGCCGTTTCGAGCCGATGCCCGGACAACCAATGAAGGAGTTCGTGGTCTTGCCGCCAGAGATGGTCGACGATCGCGAAACGCTTCGCGCGCTCTTGGGTGAGGCGCTGGCCCAAGCGTCGTCGCTGGCACCGAAGGCGAAGAAGGTGATTGCGGCGAAGAAGTCCGCTTCCCCGAAGAGAATGTCGGCGCGCGCGAGGAAAATGGCGCCAGCCAAGAAGGCGCCCGCGAAAAAGAGAGCACCGGTCAAGAAGGCGTCCCCGAAGAGGAAGGCGCCGACCAAGAAGGCGCTCGCAAAGAGGGCCGCGCCGGCGAAAAGGGCGCCCGCGAAGAATGCGATGAAGAAGCTGGCGCGCAGGGCGAGTCCCAAGAAGAAGCGCTCGCGCGGATGACCCTGCTCGCTTGATATCGCGGCAACCGGAACGTCACGAGCCGGACCACGTTGGATCCCGCGGCACCCTACTTGGTCATCGAGGACTGAATATCCGTCGCCATCGCGAGGTACCTCGACGTCGAGGCGTGGAGATCTTGCATTACCTCCCTCAGGGCGCCGTTCTGCACCTGTGGGATCAGTTTGTCGTCGAGCAGGGCCATCATCTGACCCGCCTCGCTGACCTGGGTGTCGACGTAGAGTTTGTCGAAGCCGGCGCTGCTCACGGCTCGCAGACTCGCCACGATTTGGCTCCCGCTCACTCTGAGTCCGGTGCTTTCGGGCGTGTCCGTCGGCGCCAGCGAGGCGTCCCTCTCGATCCTCTCGAGCTTCCCCGCGTTGTGGTCGGTCAGCATGAGGTGCGCGAGCTCTCTCACGCGCTCGCTCGTACTCCTCTTGAGCGCTTCGCGCGCCTGCTCCCGCTCGCTAAGGCTCGCGGCGTCGGCGATCGCTGCGATCTGAGCGTCGGTCATGGAGGCATCGGGATGCTTGTGCGAGCTCGCCGAGTCTTGCGACCGCGGAGCTGCGGGCGGGAGATCGGGGAGAGGACCGCTCGAGGCGAGAGTCGTCGTGAGATCGTCGACGTCTGCCGGCACCGTGGAAGGCGACGGCGCCGCTGTCTGCCCGCCCGTCGTGGTCGTCATGCTCGAGGCCGTCTCGGGCCGCGACGTCGCGCTGGAGCTCCCACAGGCAGCAACCCCTAGCGCCAGAGTGGCGAGCGAGAGAGTGATATGGGCTTGTTTCATTCGTAGCGACCTCCGTCTCCCAACGTGAGGTAGCAAGCCGAGTGCCGGGAGGGGCCCGGTCGGGCTTTTGCTGCGCTCGTTCCCAGGGCGCCGTTTCGCAGGTTGCGGACAGTGGCACTGCTCTTGCGGTGCTTCACATCGTGGAGACCATCGCGACCAACACGACCCAGTGTGCCTTGCTCGCGCGGGCTCTCGGTCTGCTTGTCGCCTGCTGGCTTTCGGCGCTTGGTCTTCCCGCGTGCGCGTGTGCGATCGCGTTTACGTCGGGCGTGAGCCCGGGGCCCACTCCGGAACACTTTCTGGACACTGATACCTCTTCCATGCGCGAGGAACGGAAGTGGTTGGAAGCGACGGGCTCCACCGCGCCGATCTTCGGACTGAGTCTCGTGGTTGGTGGCAACGTCATGGACTCCGGCGCGCTCCCAAGTCCTTTCTTTCCCGTAGTGCTCCTCCCCTAGTCGTTCGACTACGTGTCAGCGCAGCGGAGGTTCGTTGGCCGGTTCGACCTCGTAGTAGAGGGGAGCGCGCGCCGCGCAGAACTGGTGAATGATCGCTCGCGCGTCTTCCGGCAGCTCAGCGAACGTGACGCCCACGCCGGCCGGTGCCGTCTCCGATTCCGCGCGATGCCAGCAGACCCTACCGTGCGTCGTCACGCGACCACCGGGCAGCTCGAAGTCGAGAGCGACGTCGCTGCCAACCGGGAGGTCGCGATAGGTTTGCACGAAGAGTCCCCCCTCGGACACGTCCCCGGAGAGGTCTGAGAAGAAGTGCGAGTCGCTCGCGAGACCGATGTCCACGTCGAGCGCGATCCGCGGGGAGCATCGACGGTCCGGCTCCGATGCGTAGGCAGACTTCGGAGAAGCGGAGACAGCCTCCGCGCCTGCGGACGCAGGGGCGATCGCGCGCCTCGCCCCCTTCGCGCGCGATGCTCGTCGCGGCCGCTTCTTCTTGTTGCGATCTCTTCGCCCCATGCCAGCCGTCAGGTGCAAGACCAGAACCGAGCTCGGGGAGCCGCACGTCCCGTCGGTAGCTGAGCGGTGCGTCCGCCGCGCCGTCCTGGATCCGGGCCCCTTCTTGCAGCCCAGCTGCGCGAAGACCGACGACCACGGTCACACCGACCGTCTGGGCCGGATTGCTAGGGGCAGACAAATGCTGAACACGACTCCGGAACCGAAAACCGATCCGAAAGACGCGAAGGACCCAACCAAGCGAGCTGGGGCGGCCCCAGAAGGGCCCCCCGCAGCAGCACCCCTCGCGATGTTCGGCTACTCAATGGGGATGCCGGGGATCTTCAAGTCGAACTTCGACTACCAGTTCGCGAGAGCCATGCCCGCTGGCGCCTATGGAGAGGGTGGAGCCGTCGGCGAGGCGTATTCCACGGCCCGGCGAATCGTGGACGGAGACCTCGAAAGCTGGGTCCTCGCGTGGACGGAAACCGCAGAAAGAGTCGAGAAGATTGGGCACGCCTGCCTGAGCGGCGGTCACGTGATCAGCGCGCGCGACGCGTTTCTCCGGGCGGCCATCTACTGGAAGACCGGTTTCTTCTACCTCGAAACGAAGGACCCGCGACAGCTCGCGATGTACACGCGCCATCGTTCCTGCTTCCGCGAGGCGGCAAAGCTGTTCGACCCGCCGATCGAGCCGGTCAGCATTCCCTACGAGAACGGGAAGACCTTGCCCGGGTATTTCATGCCAGCTGCCGCAGGCGGTGGCCGGCGCCCGACCATGATGATCCTCGGAGGCGGCGATACCACCTGCGAGGAGCTCTACTACTGGGGTGGTGGGGCAGCGGCGGTCCGCCGCGGCTACAACGCATTCCTCTGGGAAGGTCCCGGACAAGTCGGGGCCTACGCCCAGGATCGGGATCTCACCTATCGCCCGGACTGGGAGGTCCCCACGCGATACGCGGTCGATTACGTTCTCTCCCGCGACGACGTCGACCCGAAGCGACTCGCGCTCTCGGGACACAGCATGGGCGGATACTTCGCCCCACGTGCCGCTGCATTCGAGAAGCGGATCACGGCGCTGATCGCGAACTCACTCCTGCCGGAGCTGAAGCCCATGTTCGAGGCACTCTTTGCGAAGCCGAGCACGCCAGCTGGCGAGGGACTCGACGGCAAGATGGATCTCCGGAAGCCGTTGACGGTGTTTGGAGGGGTCTTCCGGGAGCGATGTGGAATGGCCGCGAAGTCGGTGGAAGCCTTCTTTGAAGATATGGGCCGCTACAGCCTGGCCGGCCTGGAGGGACAGATCACGTGCCCCATGCTGGTCATCACCGGAGAGGGCGAAGGCTTGCTGGTAGCCGCTGCGGAGCATGCGTTCTACGAAACACTGACCTGCCCGAAGACGGAGCGGATGGTCAGCGCGCTCGAGGGTGGAGAAGCTCACTGCACGCTGAATAACCCGAGCCTCAAGCATCAGATCGAGTTCGACTGGCTAGACGACGTCTTCAAGAAGAACGGCCAGTCCTCGTAACGAAGCCGATCGGCTCTTGACGCCTTGTCTGGCGCGAATATAAATATATTCATGCCTACGACGATCCACATCCCGGGCCCGCTCCTCGAGCGGGTGGATACGCGCGCGAGGACGCTTGGTATCAGCCGAAATCGCCTGATCCTGGAAGCGCTCGAAGAGAAGCTCGGCGCGCGCGACGAGTGGGCGCCGGAGCTCGTGCAGATGCTCGCAGACCCCGTCCCCCCCGCCGCGGGCAAGGAGCTGGAAGAAAGCCTCGCCGTCGTGCGCAGCCGTCGCTCGTCTCGTAAGGGTCCGCCGAAGCTTTGAGATACGTCCTCGACACGACCATCGCGTCGGCACTCATGCGCGCAGAGCCGGGCCCGTCGTCGCGCATCCTGCGAGAGCGCCCCGCTGACGTGCTCTTGCCCCAGCCCGCTGTCGCGGAGATACGGTACGGCCTCGCGCGGTTGCCGAGCTCGCGTCGAAAGCGGGAGTTGGAGCGCCGCCTCGTCACGCTACTCGCGGCCTTGGCGCGAGCCGAATGGAGTGACGAGGTGAGCCGGTGCTTCGGTAATGTCAAAGCGGACCTCGAACGTCGCGGCGAGCGCGTGGACGACTTCGATCTCGCCATCGCGGCCCACGCCATCGCCCACGACGCTGCGGTCGTGACGCGAAACACGCGTCACTTCGTCCGGATTCGGTCGCTTCGCGTGGAGGACTGGACGTAGTGCCGACGGCTTGCCGATGCGGACGCTCCGGAGAGCGCATCTGGATCGGCGGCGGCTACTCGATGGCGCCCGAGTGGCTCGCCGGCGGAACGGGCTACGAGAGGCGCAGGTGAGCGAATGCCTGGCGCGGGCGGGGGTCGTCTGGGACGTGGCAAAGATGATCGTGACGGAGGGGAAGAAAGGCTACCGGCTCGGCGTGAGCGTCCGGGTCCTGGCATGAGCGCGCACCAGTCGCCGTGACGACGTTCTATGAACGTCATGAAGCGATCACGTACCGATGGGTCAGCGTCCTAGGAACGTCATGCGACGTTCACCTGGCCGAGGTAAACGCCTCTTGAATCTCCTAGGACGATCACCTCGGGCGAGGTGATCGTCACATGACTTTCCTAGGACGATCCCACGGGCCGCGTGATCGTCGCTTGAGATTCATAGGACGAGCACCCCGGGTGAGGTGATCGCCTCATGACTTTCCTAGGACGATGCCACGGGTTTCTGGAACGTCGTCAGCGGTTCTCGGCACGTCGTCAGCCGTCGTCGGTTCGTCGTTAGCGCGCCTCTCTCGTTCGCCGCGTTTTCTCGCTCCGTCCTCGAAGCGTATGCGAACCGTATGCGCCGCCGCCTCGCGGGGGGCTCCGCAGAGTGCTCTCCGCATACGGTTTGCATACGGATCGTGGTCGCGAGACCGGGCATGTTCCCTCTCGTCGACGGCGCAAACGAATCACCGCCACTGGTCACCGCGACGAAGCGTGTCGCGGACGCCATCTTCCAGGCGCAGTCGCAGAGTTGGGCCGGGGCGACGGTGCATTACTCGATGCTCCGCCGACTCGGAAAGACGGACGGAAGCGTCGCAAAGGCGCTCGAGCCCGTCACCGCACAGCTAGACGGCTAGGCGCGGCAGGCGTTGCGGTGAACCACAATCCAAGTAGTACCCAACCGCAAAGGAGCAATCCCGCGCGGAACCACAACACGGGATGCATATCCCGCGGTGCGTGCGTCGTCCCCCGAGGACCCGCCGCGAATCATGCAAAACCCGCTCTGACTTTCGAGTCGGGGCGGGTTTTTTCTTGCTACTTCGCGAGGTACATCGCGAGCGACGACGGCTCGTTCGCGACGGCGCGCGCGTCCGCGAGTCGGATCTCCCCGGCCTGTTCGTCCTCTGATGATCGGCGCTCAAAAGTAGCAGTTCCAAGTTCCTCCCTTGCACGTGCACTGGGTCAGCGAGCCAGCGTTGCAGTACGGGAAGGTCACCATGCACCCTGAGGGAAACGAGGCGTCGGGATCGAGGTTGCCTGGCCCGAAGGGCAGAGGTGGGGGCGGCGCGCCGGTGCACGAGGGCGCCGAGATGGACCCAGCGTCGCACGTCGAAGAGTAGGACGTCACTGCGGGCTGGCCGCAGTTCTCGGCCTGAGAGAGGCAGCAGAAGACACCGGCGGGACCGCCGCTGCCGGGACAGGTCTGTGTGCCCGGCACCGCGCAGATCTCGTCACCGATCAGGCACTGGCCACCGGCGGCTTGGCAGGTCGCTCCGTCGCCACCACTGGAGGAGCTGCCGCTACCGCAGGCACACGTGAGCGCGAGCACCCCGAGGGCGAAGAGCGCTGCGGTGGTGCGCTCCATGATGGAGAGCGTAAGCCGTGGGAACGAGGACGGCCAGGGGGATCACGGTCACCGAGAAGCGCGCCACCTGACGAACCCGATCCGGAACGCGCCGATGACAACGAGAAGGACGGCGAAGGCGCCGTTGCGCCTATGGGTGGGTGGATGACGAGACCCCGGAGCTGGCGATCGCCGTGATGCCAGACGCCGTCGGAAACGGGCACGGGACGCGGATGCTCGAGCGGCTGCTCCAGGAGGCGCGCGGGCGGTACCCCGGCGTGTCGCTCAGCGTGCGGAAGGAAAATCCGGCGCGGAGGCTGTACGCGCGCCTCGGATTCGTGCCCGTGCAGGAGGTGACGAATCGGGTCGGCGGGGTTTCGGAGACGATGGTGCTCCGTTTCTGAGACGTGAGGCAGCGGTTCGACGGCGGGCTTTGAAACCACTCCTCGGCGAAGACCAGACGACGCTGCTTGCGGTTCATGGGCGGACTCTGGAACATCCCCCACGATGCTCTCACCTCGCTGGTAAGTCTGCGGGCTGGTGGCCGGTGTAGCGGCGGCGGCGAGCGTGACGTTGCGCTGGC
>JBKQKP010000165.1:0-8684 GCA_052147435.1 Polyangiaceae bacterium
GGCACGGGCGGTCTCCTCACCGCCAAGCCAGCCGCACGGCAGACCTGCTCGCCACTCACCCAGAACCTCCCCAACTGTCAGGGGAGGACCCGGTCTATTTCGTCAAGGAAGGACCCGGTCTGTACCGGCCATCGCCCCAGCTCGATGGGTGCGAGCCCCCTTACGGACCAGGACGTAGCGAATGGGGATGGGGCCGGAGAGAAGGGACGCAGTAATGTTAGGAAGAGGGAAGTGGGCGCTCGTCGAGGTCGGCGAGCACGCGCGCGCATTCCTCGGCCATGTGCCGGATGCCGAGATCGCGGGCGAGGCCGATCGCGCGCTCGAGCTCGGAGCGGCTCTCAGGAGCGCGTGTCTCGGCGAGGAGATGGCCGAGCCAGTAGTGGGCGTATAGCTCCAAAATGGGATCGCTGGCGGCGCTCGCGTCCAGGGCGATCTGCCGGAGTCGCTCCGGGTCTCGATCGAGATGGGCGAGCAATGTGTCGTTGAGACGCACGAGGCGATCGGAGCCGATGTCGCGCGCGATCGCGTTCGATTCGAGAGCGAGCACTCGAGAGCGGTCGCGGTCGCCCAGTCGAAAGTATTCCTCGGCAGCGTTGCATAATTGCGCGCACTCCTCGTAACGAAGTCCCGCGCGGCGAGCGAGCGTGACCCCTTCTTCTGCTGCCTGCGCGGATTTCGCATGCTCAGCCGCGAAGGCAAGACATACCTGCCTCGCCTTCGCGCACAGGACGCTGGCGACGGGGTCCTCGGTGCGCTCGTCGTCCTCTGTGGCGGGCGTCACTCTTCCGACCGCCTCCGCCTGACTCACGAGGTCGAGCCCTCGCGCGAGCGCTGCGGGCCCGTCCATCATCACGACCGCGCACGCGAGCATGAGGAGACTCTGACGCCGGGCGGCGGGCTCTTCCGGCAGCGTGCTCTCGGCGAGAAGCTCTACTCCGGAGCCGGCGTCGCCCGACCAGAAGGCGATCGTCGCGGACGCGTAGCGGATGCGGCGGAGCGCCTCGTCGTCGTGGGCCGCCTGGGCAGTCGCCTCGTCGAGGAATGATTTCGCCGCGGCAAAGTCGGCGAGGGCGCCTACGGCGCTCGCGGCCGAGGCGAGCGTCGCGACGAGCCCCGGGTGCCTCGCGCCGCGCAGAAGCTCGAGGGCCCGGTTCAGGATGACGCGCGCCATCGTGCACCCAGCGTCCGGAGCGCTCGTGTCGAAGGGGGGCACGTGCCCGTCGATGCCCGCGATCACGTCAGCAGCATCGATCGACCGCGTCGCCGTGAGCGCGTCGGCCAGAAGCGCGACGCACGCCGGGACGAGGTCTGCGGCTTCGGTCGTCACGACGAGCAGCGCTCGCGCCGCGGACCGTGCTGCGGCATCGGGTTGCGACCGGCGCCGCCGCGACTCGGCAGCCGCGAGGAAGGCGGCAGCCGCCTGCGCCCGGTCGCCGCCTTCGAGCCAGTGGCGTGCGACGAGCTCGCTGTCCTCCTGAATGCCTTGAAGCCAACCGGCGGCGAGACGGTGGCCGAGCTTGCGGTCTTCCTCGGTCAGCGTCGCGTACGCCGTACCGCGCAGCAGCGCGTGCCGGAACGCGAACTCCGACACTCCGGCTAGCTGGGGATGCTCCGCCGGCGCGACCGCCTCCTGATTGACGAGCCCGGCGAGGACTTGCGTCACCTGCGCTGGATTCTGTCCGACGAGCGCGCTCACCCCTTCCAGCCAGAAGACGTCTCCGAACACACTGGCAGCGCGCAGGACCCGGCGCGACTCCGGCTCGAGCCGTTCGAGGCGCGCCTGCGCGACGGCGAGCACCGCCTCCGGCAGGTCGCCGCGGTGCGCGCCTGGCTGGGCCGGAAGAAGCGCCGACTCGTCGACCGCTCGGATCAGCTCCTCGAGGTAGAAGGCGTTTCCTTCGGAATGCTCGACGATCCGTTCGATGTCCTCGGTGGGCACGTCGCTGCCGAGGACCTCCTCGACGAGCTTTGCCGAGGCGCTCTTCGGAAGGGGAGGGAGGTGGACTTCCGTGACGGCGCGCTTGCCGAAGAGCGCCGGGAAGCGCCCGTGCACCTCCGGCCGCGCGAGGGCGAGCAGGAGGAATCGTGCGCCCGGTAGCTTCCAGAGCGCCCGGTCGAGGAGCTTCACGCAGCTGCCGTGCGCCCAGTGGAGGTCCTCGAGCACGATGACGAGAGGCTGCCGCGTGCACCACCCTCGCAAGAGGTCCTCGAATGCGCGCCCGATCTGGTCGGTCATCGCGACCGGGTTCTGGCGCGCGGCTCGGAGAGGAAGGTCGTCGTGGTCGTCGAAATGAACATCGACGATCTCACCGACGAAGCCGCACACACGGGTGACGTCGGCCGCCGGAACCAGGGAGGCGACGTGGGCGAGCAACTTCGCCTTGACCTGGTCGGGTTGCTGGAGCTCTCCGAGGCCGGCCGCCTGGCGGACGACCTGCGAGACCATCGCGTACGGAATCGAGGCGTGAAAAGGATCGCCGCGGCATTGGAGCACCTGGACGGCCGGCGCCTCCGCATGCAGCCGTCGGTCGAATTCGTGCTGGAGCCTCGACTTGCCGGCGCCTGCTTCCGCCGTCACCAAGACGACCTTCGGCCCTTCCCCAGCGTCGCACGCGGCGAAGGTGGCCTCCAGGAAGGCGAGCTCCCGGTCGCGACCGACGCACGACGTCGGCTTCCCGAGAAGGCGGCGCGTGGGGTCCAGGGAAGCGCGCTCGCCCACGATGCGCCCGTCTCTCACCTCGAATCGCGCGGTGATCAGCGCCGCCGTAGCGTCGTCGACCCGTACCCCCTCGCAACTCTCCGGCGCACGCACCATTCCCACGGCGCGGTCGATCGCTTGACCCACCGGGAGCCGCGTCGTGTTCGTCGCGCTCCCCGTGGTCAGGGCGACCTTCGCATCCGGGTGGGTCTCGACGAAGTGACGCGCGAATCGCGCCAGCAAGGACGCCTGATCGGCGGCGGCGAAGTGTTCCGGAGCGAGGACGATCGCGGTGCGGTCGGCGAGCACGTGCGCGCGCACGCCGAAGACCTTCGCGGACGAATGGAACGGTCCTGTTTCCGGAGGAACCTCGTTGTTCGGTCCCGAAGCTCGCCCCGGTCCGAGTGCGTGGGCGGGGGGAAGTGCCACGACGAGGACCGTGACGAAGCGACGCTCGTTCGCCGTGAGCGCGTCCTGCGGCGGAATCTCCGCCTGGCCGCTCTCCGTGAGCCACTTGGCGAGCTCGGCGCCGTTGGCGGGTCGCTTCGCAGGATCCTTGTCGACCATTCGGCTCACGAGGAGGTCGAGGAACGCAGGGACGTCCGGACGGATCTCGCTGACCCGCGGCGCGTCCTCGAGGAGGATCTTCGCGAGGATCGACATCAGGTGCGCCCCCGTGAACAGGCGCTTGCCTGTCAGGCACTCGAAGAGGATGCAACCGAGCGCGAAGACGTCGACGGTCGGAGCGATGTCGCGGTCGCCGCGCGCCTGCTCCGGGGCGATGAAGTTGGGGGTGCCGACGAGCACCCCCGATTCGGTGATCGCGCGCGGCCGTGTGCCTTCGCGGGCGATGCCCATGTCGATCAGCTGGACCCGCTCGACGTCTCCGCTCGGGAGGAAGAGGTTGCTCGGCTTTAGATCGCGATGGATGAGGCCCCGCCCGTGCAAGTAGGCGAGCGCGTCAGCCAGGGCTCGCGCGATCGCGAGCGTCTCGTCGACTGTGAGCGCGCCATTCTCCAACCTGGTCTCGAGATCCGTCCCCTCGAGCCAGGGCATGACCACGTAAGGATTTCCGCTCCCCGTGACGCCGTGGGTGACGTACCCGACGATGTGCGGATGATCGACCCTCGAGAGGACCTCGACCTCGTTTGCAAACCGGTCAAGAGGTACAGGATCGGTCTCCCGAAGAAGCTTCAGGGCGACCGTGCGACCGCTCTGACGGTCGTGCGCTTGGTAGACGACGCCCATACCGCCGGATCCGGCCGCGCGCAGGATCTCGAAGCGACCGTCCACGACCGTTTGCGGCTCGGCGCGCTGCACGCCCCTAGTCTACGTGAAAGTCGCAGGGGCGAAGGAGAGTGGCGGATGCATGCGGCGATTCTGAGCGAGCGCACATGCATCCGCCATCCGTGTGACTACCGCTTCCGCGAAGCCCTCGTCGGGTTGAACGTGTCGTCGCTCCCGAACGCGATGGCCGTCGCGAGCTCCGCGACGGAGTTCTTGGCGGTCTCGAGCTTCCGCTTCGCGTGCGTGTTGACGGCGACGGTGACGATCTTGCTGTGCTTGCTCATGATGGATCCTTGCTTTCTCGATCGCGCGAACCACTCGCGCGCCGGGCATCATGGTCACCGTCTATCCCTCGGTCAATTTTCGAGGGGGGGCCAACCGAGCTCCGCTAGGCGAACGGGCGCTCCTCGAGAAACCGGGCCAGGTCGATCGCCTTCGTTCGAAAGCGATCGAAATCCCGGAGCTCTCGGTCGAATCCGCTGCCGATTCGTGCCCTGGGTCGTAGTGCGTGACCCAGCCGACGGACAGTCCGCTCGCCGTACCAGCGGGACTTCAAGTCCTCGATCGCAGCCCGCGCGTCGGCGGGGGTGACAATCTCGTGACTCGCGAGGTAGGCCGCTGCCGCTCGGAGGTGTACGAGCGGTTCGCTCACCGGTCGGTACGGCGCGCTCGGCTCGTGCAAGAGCGCGACCTCGTCGTCCTGGAAATCGTCTTCCGTGACGAACTGCTGGTACACGCTGCCGTACCCGCGCATCCCGAGGTGCGCCATCTCGCGCGCCCGAATTGCCCCCATCGAGGACAGTCCCCACACCCGCCAGCCCCGTCGGAGCGCCTCCCGGATCTCCGCGTGGCCGACCGCGAGGGTGTCGTGGAAGACCCCGTCGACGATCACGAGGAGCCCCGGCCTTCTCCGCGCCGCGACCAGCTGCTCGACGTCCCCGCGCCGCACCGGGCGCCTTATGTGGAAGCCGCTCGCGCGGCAGAGCGACCGCGCGCGCGCCGGGAGCGTCGCGAGCGTCGGCCCCAGGAAGATCACGGGGCGGTCGTCAGCTCGCTTTGTCTGCATGGTCCCGGAGGCGCACGCCGACGCGCGGCACGGTTTCGGTGAACATCTCCGCGCGCGGAACGATGACGCGCACGACCTGGAGATCGTCCTCGGGTCGCGTGAAGACGACACGGTAGACCCGCTCGAATCCAAGCGTGCCGAGGCGCTCGAGGAGCATCTCCTCGCACGTCTCCACGGAGGTCACCGTCGCGCTCGCGTCCTCGACCGCGTGCATCGGCACGGGCTCCCCGCGCGACGCGCGCTCGACGACGCTCTCCACGAAGGCGCGCTTCCGCTTCGCGTTCCATCCCCGGTAGCGATCCCGCACGTCGGTGAGATCGTCCCGGCCGCCGTGAATGAAGGAGAGACGGCTCTGCGCGGCCTCCGCCACGGCTCTGATGAATGCCACGCTCCGGTGTGGATGGCAGCCGAAGCCGCCGTTCAGCAGGTGGGGCGCGTAGGCGTCGCGATCGTTGATGAACGCCACGAAGTACGCCATTCCGAAGGCGTTTTTCACCGTTCGTACGTAGAGGTCCAGGTCGACTTCGCGGATGGCCTCGACGAGGGTCCGCGCGGGGCCCTCGACGCTGTCCAGGTCCACCGGGACGCTGGTGTCCTCTACGGCCTCGAACGACTTGATGTCGCGCTCGAGGACCTCGCAGAGGGCGTGGACCGTGGCCTCGAGGCGCGTATTGCCCGAGGCAAGGCCGTTCGAGGTCGTGCCGAAGAGGCTCGCGTGGCGCTTGCTGGGACGGAAAGGGATGAAGACGAGCTCCGCGGGAACGAGCGCCGTCTGCGCCGTCACGATGTCCTCGGCCTCGACGCAGTCGATCGGCGCATCGATGCGCACGCGCGACCCGAGGCGAGGGCAGAAGTCGAGGATCGCTTCGGGCCGAACGCGGCCATCGTGGACGTCGCGGCACGTCGCGCTGACGGTCGTGAGGCCCGCCGCATCCGGCTCCGCGAGGGCGAACTCGATCGCCTCCATGTACGCGCCGACCTCGGCTTCGATGGGACGTAGCCCCTTTCCCGCGTTGACGCAGAGGGACCCCGGGGCGGCCGTTGGGCGAATGCTCGCGTAGACGGGGATGCCGACGCGATCGAGGCGCGTAATGTCGGTGACGCGCGAGATCCCGAGCGCGGGCGCTCGCGCCTTCGCGCGGGCCAGCGTCACCTCCGGAGGCGCCGTGCGAAGGCTCGAGCTCAGATGAACGGTGGGCATGTTCGGGGGTTATGCGCCGCGCCCGCGCCTGCCGACGAGGAGAAGATGCTCCCCGGGCCGGAATGGCTCGTCGCCCGCGTCCAGGCCTCGGACGTCCTCGAAGCCACACGACTGCAGCAGCGCGACCAGCTCGCGATAGGCGTACATGCGGCACGAGAGCCGCTTGGTTTCCAGGACACCGGTCTCCGGCGCAACGTAGATCTGTTCGATGTTCATCCTGCCGCGCTCGTGATCGAACGTCTCGCGCTGCAGGAGGTACGTCTCGCCGGCCTTCCACCAGAATGGCCTGGCTCGCTCGGAGAATCGCGGCAAGTAGCTCTCCAGACAGAAGTCGGTCTCCATCGCGAGCCCGCCGCCCGGGCGCAAAGACCCGTGCAAGGAACGAAGGAACGAGACGTTGTCGTCGTCGTCGTCGAAATAGCCAAAACTGTGCCCGACGCACGCCGCCGCGTCGAAGGGGCCGGCGGGGACATCGGAGCGCATGTCACCGATCCGGAAGTCGACCTGGACGTTGCGGTCGCGAGCCGTCGCCTTCGCGCGGGCGATCTCGTCCCCCGAGAGATCCAGACCCGTCACGATGTGACCGCGCGCCGCGAGCTCGATCGCGATACGGCCGTGCCCACAGGGGACGTCGAGGATCGCGCTGTGGGGGGGAAGGGCCAGCACCTTCTCGATCCGCGCAGCGTCGGTCGGCGCGCGCGCGGCCATGGAGTGCCGGAAGAAGTCGTTGGCGGCGCCGCCGAAATAGGTCTTCCACCAGTCGTCCGGCGCCGTCTCCATGCGGGGACGGTAGCCAGGACGGAACGGAGGGACAAGAAGGCTTTGGCGATGTCGCGCTTCAGTTCGTTCGGGAGACGCGCGTCGGGCGGCCTTGCTCGGGCAGCGCCGCGGTAGAGAGCTCCGCGAGGGGGAGCAGGAGCCGGACGAGGGTTCTTCCCGGGGCGGAGGTGAGCTCCACCTCGGCTCCATCGCCGCGCAGAAGGCGGCGCACGTAGGGGAGGGGGCTGCCGCGGGTCCGCGCGTCTCCTGGGTCCGCGTCGAGATCGTGCTCCATCTCGACGGCCGCGATGCCGTCGACCGAGTGGACGCGGAGTGTGATACGAACCCGCTTGCCGCGCGCGGCCGCGCGATCGAGAACGTCGTTCGCGAGGAGCACGAGCGCGGCGACGAGCTTGCCCGGTCGGGTGCTCGTCGCGCAGGTCGCATGGAGATCCAGAAGGATGTCCGCGACGGGGACCGCGCGGCTCTGCAGAACCCGTGACAGCGCCTGGCAGAGCGAGGCGAGCGCGACGGAGCCCGAGGCGTCCGAGCTGCTTAGCACGCGGACCGCCTGCAGGACCTCCTGCATGCGCCGGAACGATTCACGCACGGTCCCGAGCATCTCGAGCGTGTCGTCGGTGTTGGCGGCGTGCTCGTCCGTGACCATCTCTGCTCCCTCGCGAGCGAGCAGCCTCTGCACGTTCCCTTCGAGAAGCTCTCCCTCGAGAACGGCGCCGCTCATGCACGCCACGAACTCAATCGCGATCCACTCGAGGAGCGTCTCCATCGCGTCCGCTTCGTCGACCTGCGGCCCGGGATCGCGCGCGCCCCCCCGGCTGCGTGCACGCGCCGAGGCCGTCTCCGCCGCGCGCGCGAGCCTCTCTTCGGTGAGGTCGCCCTGCCTCAGGACCTCGTCGACGACCGCTCCGAGGCCCTCCGTCGCCACGTGGTCGTCGTCCACCACCGCGATGAGCCCGTTCGGCACGAGGGCATGCGCCGCGACCTCCGCCAGGGTGCAGCGGACCAGGCGGATGCCGGAGCCCTTTGCTTCGAGGATCTCGTTTCCGGGAGGCGAGGTTGCGAGCCAGAGAAGGAGGATCTCGCTCACCGGTGCAGTGTAGCGCAGTCGGGCGTGCGTCTGCCGCACGGATCCGCTGTCCGGCTCCGGACGCTCACGTTTCCGACGCTTGCGAAGGTAGCTGTCCTCCGGCGTCCGCCATCCGACGACTTCTAGGTGGAACTGCGTGATTCTGCGATCAGCGAGCGCCTTCGTCGGAGTCGGCGAAATCGACCAGCTCTTTTGCCTCCCGGGCGCTTCGCTGGAGGGCCTGCCGAGAGACGGAGAGGATGCGTGCGGCGTGGGTGAGGTTTCCGTTCGTGATATCGAGTGCCTGATCCAGCATCGCTCGGCGAACCTGCGTCTGCGCAGCTCGGAGCACCACCCGACCGACCCAGCTTCGCCCGAGTAGCTCGAGTGACGGCGGGCGCGTGCGCGCGCTCGTGAGCTCGGCTTTGAATTCGGACAGCGAGAAGGGCTTCTGGAGGAACGCCTCGACCCCCATACTCCCGAGCTGGAAAGCGGCGCGCCCGGGCGCGTTCGAGGCGACGACGACCAAGAGCGGGCGCGGCCGCTTCGCGATGATCCTCTCCACCAGGCGGAACGATGTCTCGTC
>JBKQKP010000166.1:0-82600 GCA_052147435.1 Polyangiaceae bacterium
TCTGCGAATCGATCCAGAAAGCGGCGCGCTCGCTCGAGACCGGGAAGGACGGGCTCGAGTCGCTCGTCGGACGGGTGGACTACCTCGCGCTCGCCGAGCCGAAGAAGACGCGCGACCTCGGCATGGAACCGCCGGAGCTCGACACGCGGGCCTCTGGCTCGTTCAAGGTGGACGACCCCGCTGCGGTCACGCGAGCGCTCGAGAAGATCGTCGGGACGCCGACGGCCGACCGCCTCTTCTACGTCGCGGACGCGATGCGCTTCGGCATCACGGACGAGCGGCTCCACGAGCTCACGGCGATCGACCCATGGTTCCTCAGCCAGATTCGTCGCATCGTGCGCGCCGAGGAGGACGTCCGAAAGGGGCTCATCGGCCCGGACGACCTGCGCCGCTACAAGCGCCTCGGCTTCAGCGACCGCCAGCTCGCGAAGCTTGGCGGCTCGTGTGAAGACGACGTCCGCTCGCTTCGCCACACCCACGGCGTCCGCCCCGTTTACGCGCGTGTCGACACGTGCGCCGCCGAGCTCGTCACGCACACGCCGTATTTCTACTCGACGTACGAAACGGAGAGCGAGTCGGAGGCGACGGGTAGCAGGAAGAAGGTCGTCATCCTCGGCGGCGGGCCGAACCGGATAGGTCAGGGGATCGAGTTCGACTACTGCTGCGTCCACGCCGTGCAGGCGCTTCGTGCTCTCGGGTACGAGACCATCATGGTCAACTGCAACCCGGAGACGGTCTCGACCGACTACGACACGAGCGATCGTCTCTACTTCGAGCCGCTCTCACTCGAGGACGTCCTCGCGATCTGCGACGAAGAGAAGCCCATGGGCGTGATCGTGCAGTTCGGCGGGCAGACGCCGCTCAAGCTCGCCGTGCCGCTCGAGCAGCACGGCGTGAAGCTCCTCGGAACGACGGCGGACGCGATCGATCGCGCCGAGGATCGTGGCCGCTTCGACGAGCTCCTGACGAAGCTCTCCCTCAAGAGGCCTCGGAGCGGGATCGCGCGGGGGGTGGACGAGGCCCTCGCGACCGCGGAGCGGATCGGCTACCCGGTGCTCGTCCGCCCGAGCTACGTGCTCGGCGGGCGGGCGATGATGATCGCGTATTCGCGCATCGAGCTCGAGACGTACGCGGAGCGGGCGGTCGAGGCGGCGCGCGACGCAGGAACCGCGACGATCCTCATTGACGAATTCTTGAAAGACGCGATCGAGGTCGACGTCGATTGTGTCGCGGATGGGAAGCGCGCCGCGATCGGCGGCGTGATGCAGCACATCGAAGAGGCGGGGATCCACAGCGGCGACTCCTCGAGCGTGTTGCCGCCGCACTCCCTCCCGGCCGAGATCGTCCATTCGATCGAGGAGCAGACGCGCAGGCTGGCTGTCGAGCTAGGCGTCGTGGGGCTCATGAACGCACAGTTCGCGGTGAAAGGCGGGGAGGTATACGTTCTCGAGGTGAACCCCCGCGCGAGTCGCACGGTTCCTTTCGTATCGAAGGCGACCGGACGACCGCTGGCGAGGATCGCGGCCCAGGTGATGGTGGGCAGGACGCTCGACGATCTCGACGTGACGGACTTCCCCAAGCCGCGCCACGTTTCGGTGAAGGAGAGCGTCTTCCCCTTCTCGAAGTTCCCCGGTGCCGACACGATCCTCGGCCCGGAGATGCGCTCCACCGGAGAGGTGATGGCGATCGCCGAGACGTTTGCGCTGAGCTTCGCGAAAGTCATGCTTGCGTCCGGCGTCGTCATCGGCCGCCCCGTCAGGGGGAGCTCGCGACGCAAGGCGTTCATCAGCGTGAAGAACGAAGACAAGCCGCTGGCTTGTGACGTCGCGCGACGGTTGCGATCGCTCGGGTTCGAGATCATGGCTACGCGAGGGACCGCTGCAGCGCTTCAGCGCGCGCGGATTCCGGCCGAGGTCGTCAACAAGGTGAACGAGGGGGCCCCGCACGTGGTTGACGCGCTCCGGAGCGGGAAGGTCGCGATCGTCGTCAATACGACCCTCGGCGCCAAGGAGGTCCGAGACAGCTTCGCCCTTCGGAGGCAAACGCTCCTCGAGAACATTCCGTACTTCACGACGATCGCCGCCGCGCTCGCCGTATGCGACGCCATCGAGGCGCAGGGGCAGGAAACGATGTCGATCACGTCGCTCCAAGAGTGGAACGCCGGGACCCCGCCACGAGACGTCTCCGACGTTGACAAGTCGGCCGCGTTGAACAAGGTTCACACGCTCAGCCCATGAATATTCTCGGTGTCAGCGCGCTGTACCACGAGACCGCCGCCGCCCTCGTCCAGGACGGGAAGCTCGTGTTCGCGGTGAGCGAAGAGCGGCTCAGCAGAAAGAACAAGGACACCTCCTTTCCCGTCCGTTCCATTCGCGCGTGCCTCGAGTTTGCGGGGCTGCAAGCGAGAGACATAGACCACGTCGCGGTGGGCTGGCCGAGCGCCCCCAGCTCGGCGCGGCATGACGTAAAGACAATCCTCCGGGGCGACTCCCCTTCGACGTGGAAGAGCTGGGAGCATCTGGTGGTGGGGGCCGCTCGCGAGGTCCGTCATCGCGGAGGCAAGCTCGACTTCGAGCGCGCGTTCGGAGCACCGAACAACCCGATCCATTTCATCGGACACCACGAGGCGCACGCCCTGAGCTCGTACCTCATGTCGGGCTTCGACGAGGCAAGCGTCCTCATTGTGGATGGGCGCGGGTCCGATGAAGCGACGACGCTCTGGCATGCCAGAGGGTCCGACCTGCGCCTAATTCGCAAATACGAGTACCCGAACTCCCTTGGTCTCTTCTACGCGGGCATCACCGAGGTTCTCGGCTTCGAGCCGCTCGCCGATGAATGGAAAGTAATGGGGCTCGCTTCGTACGGCGAGCCGACGATCGATCTCACACCGCTCCTCACTCAACGCGATGGCACCTACTGGGTCGACAGCCGCCGCTTTCTCGAGCGACGGCTCACGGACATCGTCGGGCCGCGCCGCAACGGCGAGGAGATCGGCCAGAGACACAAAGACCTCGCACGGTCGGCGCAAAAGGCTTGCGAAGAGGCACTCCTCCAGCTGGTGAAGGAGATAACGACCGCGACGGGGAGCCGCAATCTCTGTCTCGCCGGCGGTGTCGCGTTGAACTCGAAGGCCAACGGGGAGCTCCTTCGCTCGGGCTTTGTCGACAACATCTACATTCAGCCTGCGGCCGGCGATGACGGCACGGCGATCGGCGCCGCGTACGGCGTCTACTCACGCCTGGGCCTGCCAGTCCCACGCATGCCGAGCGGGCATTCGTACCTCGGCCCCGCATCGACCAACGAGGTCATCGAGGCGGCGCTCCAGGTCTACAAGTTGCCGTACGAGCGTGACGCGAACCCGTCGAGGCGCGCTGCCGAGCTCCTCGCGCAGAACCGTCTCGTCGGATGGTTTCAGGGGCGCATGGAGTTCGGACCGCGCGCCCTCGGCAATCGGTCCATCCTGGCCGATCCACGGTTTGCGGAGAACCGCGACCGCGTGAACGACGCCGTGAAGTTCCGTGAGAACTGGCGCCCCTTTGCGCCAAGCGTGCTCGCCGACCGCGCCGCCGAATACTTCGATGACTTCTACCCGTCGCCCTACATGATCCTCACGTTTTGGGCGAACAAGAAGAAGGCGCACGAGATTCCGGCCGTCGTGCATGTGGATGGAAGCGCGCGAGTACAGTCCGTGGAGCGCGCGGTGAACCCCAGGTACTACGATCTGATCGAGGAGTTTGGACGGCTCACCGGCGTGCCGATCGTGATGAACACCTCGTTCAACCTGAAGGGCGATCCGATCGTCTGCACGCCGAAGGACGCAATCCAGACCTTCTACACATCCGGCCTCGACGACCTCGTCATTGGCGACTACGTGGTGCACAAGACGCCCCCGGCGAAGCGGTCGTAGGGCACCAGCGGGAGAAGAGCCGCGATGACACGTGCGCCGCGCGCTTCGATTCTCATCGATACGTACAATCACGAGCGCTTCCTGGCCAAGGCAGTCGAGAGCGTCCTCGAGCAGGATGCTTTGACGCCGGATATGGAAGTCGTGATCGTCGACGACGGGTCAAGCGATCGGACACCAGAGCTCGCCCGCGGATTCGCGCCGCGGGTGCGCTATATCCGAAAGGAAAACGGGGGACAGGCGAGTGCATTCAACGCAGCCGCTCCCGTGCTCCGCGGCGACGTGTGCCTGTTCCTCGACGGCGACGATTGGTGGCTCCCCGGAAAGCTGGGTAAGGTCCTCGACGCGTTCGACCGGAACCCGGACATAGCGGCGATCGGTCACGGCTTCATCGAGATGTACTCCGACGGTCGCACTCGAACGGTGTCGCGGACAACCCCGGTCCGCGTGTCTCTGCGCGATGTGGAGGCCGCCCGGGAGTTCGTCTCGGCGAGGTGCTACCTCGGCACGAGTCGCCTCGCGTTACGGCGCTCCGTCCTCGAACAGATCCTGCCCGCTCCGGAGCCACTCTTCTTCGAGGCCGACGAGTGGCTCTGGACGATCGCCGTCGCGCTCGGCGACGTGCTGGTCCTTGGTGAGCCCTTGCTGGCGTATCGACTCCACGACCGGAACCTTTACCAGAGCGGCGCCGCGACGCCTGCGGCGCTCCGCCGACGGCAGGCTGTGATGGCGGCGCTCATCAAAGCGTTGCCCCCTCGGCTCGCACAGCTAGGTGTCGGCTCGGACGTCATCGAGGTCGTCATCAATCCCATCCGCGTGGATGAAGGACGGTGCCGGCTCATTGCCGACGGAGGTACGAGTCGGGAGACCTATGAGATCGAGCGGCTCGCCTACCAAATCGTTGATAGATCCGCCGGTCCGTGGAGAGAGCTCGTGCTCCGCCTTGCACTCCTATTGCCGCCTCGGCAATTCTATTATGTCCAGGGGTGGTACGCGCGGGCCTTGAAGGCCCTGAAGGTTTACTGAGGCCAATTCCATCCGCCTCCCCGGTCGCCGCGATCCCCTCTCGAGGACCGCGGCGACCCCGCTCACGCTGCCAGCGTCAGTGCCCCGCGCCGTTCGCCGTCGAGGCGACCCCGTTCGCGGCGCTCGCTGGCACCGCCGTCACCCCGTTCACCGCAGCGACCGGTGCGACCGACACCGCCGGTGCCGTCACCACGACCGGTGCAGCCACCGGCGCCGGCGCGCTCGCCACGGACGCGCTCTGCGACGGCGCAGCCGCCCCCGCGCTCGTGCCCGCCGCCGCCACGATCGCCTTGTTGGCGGCCTTCAGCCGCTTCTTCCCGACACCGCCGTGAATCGGCGGCTTCCCCTCGGCGATCGCCTTCTTGTTCAGGCGCTTCGTCGAGGCCGCTTTCTGCGCGATCGCCTGCTTCGCGTCGAGGAGCGCCGAGAGCCCCGGGTATTTCGCGAGGAGCGACGGGTCCCGCCCCGCCGCGAGGGCGAACGCGGCCTTCAGGGTGTCCATCGCCGGACGCATCACCGTCCAGCAGATGCCCTCCTGTGCCTGGCTGTAGACGTCCCACGCGGAGCTCGCCGTGCGCATGGTCGACCACTCGTTGGTGACCGTGAACGTTGGGACGATCTCGTCGTACGGAGGGGCGGTCGTGCCGAGGACTGCGGTGTAGTTCGTGAACTTCACCAGGTCCGCGACAGCGAGGGGGAGCGTGATGAGCTCCGCTTTCTTCGGAGCGACGCCTCGGTAGTTCGTCCCGTTCTCGGGGACGAAGCTCGAGGGGACGTCGGGAATGAGAGCGGTCGGTGGGGGCGGGGTGAGGTAGACCAGCGGAGCCGGCGCAGATGCGCTCGATGCGCTGACCGACGGAGCAGCGGCGTCAGGGGTCGCCGCGGGGGTGGGGACCACGGCGGCCTCCACAGCGGACGACGTCGAATGCGACGGAGAATGAGCATGAACATGAGCGTGCGAGACGATTTTCTTGGTTGTCATGGTGGCCTCTGAGGGTTGAGTGAAATGAATCGAGGAAGAAAACGGCGAAAGAACCAAGGACGAGAGAGAAGGAAGAAAGAGAAAAAAGCGACCGTGGAAACCTCGCTGGGGCTAGAAGGCGGGCGTCGCCAGGACGCTCTCTTTCTCGCGCCGCGCGGCGCGTGCGCGCAGCTTCGCAAAGACCTGCTTGCGAGCGCGGCGGAGGCGCTTCGAAGCGCGGGCTCGTACGACGTCGTCGCTATCGGCGTACGCGCGGTCGACGAACTCCCTCACGGAGTCGTCGTCGCCGTACGTCGTGAGGAGGAGCTCGCGCAGCTCCTCTCCCCCCTCCGCCTCGATGATCCGGACGAGCTCCGCGGCGGCCGCCTGGTGGTGTGCCTTCGGCGCAGACCGCGCTTCGCATGTCGAGCCCGCGGCGTCTTCTCCGAACAGGTCGCACGGGTGGGTCTCTTCGTCGAAGACGAGGAGCTCCACGGCGCGGTGCTCGCGGCGCCGCTCGGCGAAGAGCCGTGCCTGCGTGAGGAGTCGGAGGTTCCGTGCGACGTACGAGCGACACACGGGGGACCGGGCGGCCTCGAGGAACGCGAGGAGGACGCTCTGATCGAGATCTTCGCTCCCAGGCCGCCCGAGCGAGGCGCGGATCCGGATCAGCATCGGGGTGAACGCCACCAGGAGAAGCGGCTGCCAGAGTCTCTCCGGAGAGAGCTGAAGCTCCGCGACGATCGCGGCGAGGATCGCCTCGCGATCGATGGCGAAGATAGACGAGCCGCGCGCGGTTACCGCGACGAGCGCGCCGATGCTCTCGTAAGGCTGAAGCGCGCGGTGTCGCGAGCGTGCCTGAGAGTACGTGCGCTCGGTCTGCGCGTTCGAGAGGGTCTTCTTGAGCTGATCGAGGAGGGTGGACAGGGACATGACGGGCTCCTTGTCGGCGGGGGTTCGGTTTTTCGTCTCGTCGTTCGCCGATACCCAACCAATTAGGTAACGCCGGTCTCCCGTGGTCCTCCCACGGGGCCTCTTTGATCGGGCCGCGGATAGCTCACGGATCACGAAGGGCTACGAGCGATGCTTCCAGACCAGAGAGCGTCGAAAGAGCATCGAGAGAGCCTTCGAGGGGGCGCGCCCGACGGCTCGTCGTTGAAAGGAGCCGTCGTCGACTGCGCGAGGAACGCGGTCTCTGACGCCGTGAGCTCGGTCCGCAGCGCGACGGTCGCGTTCACCGTGACAACGTCGGCGTTCTTGACCGCAAGAGGCGCGTTCACGGCTGTCGTGAGCGTGTCCTCAGCGAGAAGGAACGTGCGCTCGAGGGTCACGAACCGTGCGTGGCGGCCATCGACCGTGTTCTTCGTCGCGAAGAACATGCTCATGGCCGCAAGCGAGCAGCTCACCGGCGGCAATGACCACGTCCTCTACCGCCGCAGTGGTCGACGCGTAGCGACCCTTCGACGAGCGCTCTGCCGACATCGGCGATCCTTGGCCACGCTCCGATGACCCTTGCGTCCTCCTCACGCGATGCCACCGACACCTTCGGTGGCTCGGGCTCGAGCGTCGCCGCGCTGGCCCCCCTATCGCCGACGGAGTCGCTCCTGAACGACGCGCACGACCCCGGGATCGGGATGAAGGGCGAGCGCGTCGAAGTCGATCGGCTCGACGACGATCGCCGGGTTCAGTCGGAAGCTGCCGCGCTTGTCCCCTTCGAGGACCTCGAAGCCGTCGGGGACGAGCCCTAGGAACGGCTCGCGGATCTGGGTGGTCATGCTGCGGCTCTCCCCTATCCCCAACGCAACCTTGGAGGACCACGCCTCGATCGACCGCTCACGGGCGACGACCAGGCGGAGGAGGACGACGAACCGGCTGACCATCATTTCGCGCGGCGTGCCGTTGATGACGATCGCCGTACGCCCGCTCCTGGTCACCCGGCCGTCGATCGCGAGCCGCACTGCGCACGTGGTCCCCTCCCCTCCCGCCCCGGTTGCCCCCGGCGCGCCGCCACCGGAGGCGCGCCGCGAGAGCGCTGCGCAGTTGGCGTGGTCGCCTCTCCCCGCCTTCGCGAGCATCTCGCGCACCTCGGCGCAGAAATATTCGACGCGATCGCAGACGTCTTTTTCCACGAAGGCGTCGATCCGAAGCTTGAAAAGGCCGGCGACGAACCGCGGCTCCTTCGAATGCAGCGTCAGGGCGAGGATCGGAGTCACGTGCGCGGCCCCGTCGGGGGTGCGCCGCGGGTCGCTCTGCCGGGCGGCGATCGTCACCCGTTCGCCGCCGCTGATGAACGGCTTCGGATCGGTGAGGTTGAGCGGGAGCCCTTGGTCGAGGACGAAGCCACAGAACTCCTCCTCCTCGATCGCCGCGAGCGCGTCTTCCACGGTCGCCACGGCGCGCGGCGAGTCGCCTCGTGAACGAAGAATCGCGCACGTGATTTCGCTCGCGTTCGGATCGTCCTCGACGACGAGCAGGCGATGACCCGTGAGCCTCATGGTCCTTGCCTCGCGGGGAGCACGATCGTCACCGTCGTCCCCTTTCCGAGCGCGCTCGCGATGTCGAGCGAGCCGCCGTGCACTTCCTCCACCATACGGCGCACGATGTGCAACCCCACGCCGGTTCCGCCGGGCTTCCTGCTGCCGAACGGGACGAAGAGCGAGGGGATTCGCTCCTTCGGAATGCCGACGCCGTCGTCCGCGACGGTCAGCTCGACTTCGCTCCCCCCTTGCGTCTCGCGCGCCGCCACACGCACTGGCCATCGCTCCGCTCCGTCGGCGTACGCCTCCGCGGCGTTCTGGAGCACGTTCTGGAGCGCCTGGAGGAGCGCACCCCGGTCGACAACGGCGCGCAGCTCGTCGTCCACATCGACCGCGAAGACCACCTTGGACCCGTGCGCTCCCATTCGACCGAGGAGCTGCGCGCGCGCCTCGTGGACGACCTCGCGCAGGGTCTCCTCCCGGAACGCGGGCTTCACGCGCGTCGCGTACTCGCACGCGCGGCGCACGATGGAGAAGACGAACGCCGATCGCTCGCGGAGCGTCGCCAGCCGCTCCTTCAGGACGCCGACGCTCCGCTCGGGGCGATCGAGCTCGGCCGCTAGCTCCGCGAGCGCTACATGGATCGCGTTCTTCGTCTTGCGCGTCTCGTGATCGAGCATCTGCGCGAAGTGCTCCACCCCGCGCTCGACCGCGCGCTCGGCGATCCTGCGCGCCCCCTTGCCGTGCCGGCGCTCGATCTCGTCGAGCGCCTCGTCGAGCGCCTGCTCCTCCTTTGCGATCCTCGCCCGCTTGCGGCGCTGCTGCGCGCGCCTATCGCCTGCCGCCCGCGCCGAGGCCCGGACGTAGGGATCGTCGTCGGCGAGGAGGCGCTCGTGGGTTTGGTCGAAGAGCGCCTGCGGGAAGACGTCGCAAACGTCGGCGACGGCCTGCCGGACGATGGCGTTCGCGTGACTCGCGAGGGGGGCGAGGGCGTTCACCAGCTCCGCGATCTCGGCGGGGCCCGCCTCGTGCAAGCGTGCCCCGCACGCCCGGATCGCGCGCCGTGCGGGGTGGGGATCGCCCGAGGCGAGGGCGTGATCGAGATCGGAGAGGCTCACCTCTCGTCTCCGTTGCCATCGTCCTCGTCCTCGCCCTCTTCGCGCGCGTAGTGCCCGTAGCGCTCCCCGCGCTTCAGGAAGGCGTCGCGTCCCCCTTCGAGCAGGCGCTCGACGTGAGGCTTCACCTGCTCGAACGTCCCCGCGGCCTCGACCTCTCCGTGGCCGTCGTCCTCGACCGCCAGGACGAAGATTCGGTCTGCGAACGCGAGGACGACCGGGTTCGGGTTATGCGTCACGACGAGGAGCTGCCGCGATTCTTTCACCTGCGCCATGCGTTTCACGAGGACGGCGTAGATGAACGCGTTGTCGAGGTTGTCCTCGGCCTGGTCGATGAGGAGCGGTGCGGCGGACTGGAGGAGGAGGATCGGCAACACGCACGAGGACCGCTGGCCGGGGGAGAGTCGGTTCGACGGACGCCACGAATTCCCGACGCGGAGCCGGATGAGGGGGAGATCTTCGAGCCGCGCGGTCTCGAGCTCGTGAAGTCGACCGCTCGCGCGTAGCGCCATGAGGACCTTCGCGGCGCGCTCCTCTTTGCCCGACTTGACCGGGTCGATCTCCATGATCGGCGCGACCTCGTTGCGCTCCGCGAGCGCGGCGAGGACCGTGGGGGGGATCCGCTGCGCGATGGTCTTCACGAAGACCGCGCGAAGGTTCGCCCCGCAGAGGATGTCCGCGAGGAGCTTCGCGAACGGCTCCGAGTCGGCTCCCGCGGCCACGGTGACCTCCACCTCCCCCTCGAGCGCTTCGCTGAGCTCCTTCGCGACGGCCTTGCGGCGCGCGGACTTTTCCTGGAGAAGGCGTGTCTGCTCGGCCAGGAGGGCCTGCCCTTCGTCGCGCGCCGATCCATGCTCTCGGCGCCGATCGCCGAGGCGCTTGGCGACAGCGGACAACTCCGCGAACCGTCTGTGCAGCCTCTCGCTCTCCGCGGCATGCTGGCGGTCGGCGTCGTCGCGGAGGACGAGCGCCTGGTACGCTTCGTCCTCCTTGGCGTGGGCGGCGGCGAGCGCGCGCCCCTCCTCGCCCACGGTACGCTCGACCGAGCCGATCTCGGCGCGGAGTCGCCCGGAGCTCCCCTCGACGGCCCCGGCCACACGCTGCATCGCCGCGTGGGCGCGGCGGAATATCTCCGCGTGCCCGCCCCGCTCCAGATCTCCTTCGACGGCGCGCGACAGCTTCTTCAGCGCGTCGCGCGTGAAGGCGTCGAGCGCGACGCGGGCGCTCTCGAGCTCGCTCGCGAGCGCCGCCATCGCCGCGCGCTCGCGTCCCCGCTGCACCTTCGCCTCGTGCGCACGCGTCCGGTCCTGGCTCGGCCCGCGTGGGTCGGCGTCGCCGCCGAGATCGACCCCCTTGAGCGCCTCGATGACCGAGGGGAGCTCGTCCTCGCGCGCGGCATCGTCCGCGATCTCACCTTCGAGCCTACGCCGTACGGCGGCGTTCTCGCGGAGCCTGCCGTCGATCTGCGCGAGGGCGTCGTCGATCCGGCGGATTTCCGCCTCGGCGAATTTGTCGATGAGCGCGAGCTGCGCCGAAGGGCTCTTCGCGATCCCCTCGATCTCGTTTTGCGCATAAGCGTCGATCTGGAAGAGGTCGCCGTCGAGCGACACGCTCGCGACCTCGCCGTTCTCGCCGCGGATGACCGGCTCGCTTCCGTACGACCGCGTGCACGTGTAGCGCGCGCCATGTCGCGTGCGGACGCGCACGGTGACCCAACCGGCGCCGAGCGTGCCACTGATGTAATCGTCGAACACCTCGGCATACTCCTCGGGAATCGGCGCGCCGAGAGCGAACCGGATCAGGAGGAGGACGCCGCTCTTGCCGGCACCGCGACCGCCGATGATGCAGTTGAGCCGATCGTCGAAGTCGAACGTTGCGTCGCGGAAGTGGATGCCGGAAGAGACGGAGAGGGACTCGATGACGTGATGGGAAAGCGCTGACATTTTGTGGACCTCGAGCGCGGCCGTAGCACCGGCGCGCACGAGGGGTGTGACAAGTTGGGGGCCTCCTCGTGTCGAGCGCGAGGATCGTCGTCTTGACGACCTACATCACCGATGTCACCTTCATTACATCATGCATCGGACGCAGATCCTCCTCGAGCCCAAGCTCTACGAGCGAGCCCTCGCGGAGGCGCGCGTCCGTAATCTCTCGCTCGGCGAAGTCGTCCGCACTGCGCTACGCGGATACCTCGATGCGAGGGGCGCAGCGCAGCACGGTGGAGAGGTCGAAGCCCTTCTGCTCGAAGACCCGTTCGACGGCGATGTGAAGCCCGACGAGAGACTGTCGGAGGACGTGGATCACTACCTCTACGGCGCCCCTCGGAAGAGCGCTCGTCGCCCCCGAGGGAAACGAGAAGCGAAGAAGGCCAGCGACCCGAGCAAGCGCCGAGCCCCGTAGGTCAGAGTGCGAGCCGTCTTTGTCGACACGGGCGCCTGGGTCGCTCTCAGATACAAGCGCGATGGGCACCACGTTCGCGCCCAGGCGAATCTCAAGCGCATCGTCCGCGAGCGGTTCGAGCTCGTGACGAGCGCGCTCGTGCTCGCAGAAACGGTGACACTCCTCAAGGCTCGCGGCGCCATCGACCACGCGCTCGCGCTCGGCGAGGCGATCCGTGCGGGGAAGCTAGGAACGCTCGTGGATCTCTCGGGGCCTCAGCAGCGGCGGGCGTGGGAGCTCTTTCGGAGGTACCGCGATCTTCCCGTCGGTTACGTCGATTGCACGAGCTTCGCCGTCATGGAGGACATGGGGGTTCGCGTCGCCTTTGGGTTCGATCGAGACTTCGTGGCGGCTGGGTTCGAGCTGTTTCCGGGGGCCTAACCGACGTGGGGAGCTGCTAGCGCGCCGCCTCTTCCCGCAGCGTACGCACGACGCGCTCGAGGGAGAACTCGCGCCGATAGAGCTCCCTCCCCCGTGCCCCCAGCGTCGCGCGCCGCTCCGGATCGCCGAGCACATCCTCCGCGACCTCGAGCAGCGCCTCCGCCGAGGGCTCTCGCGCGAGCGCTACCGCGCCGCTCTCCCTCCACAGCGGCTCCGACAGATGCCCTTCGTTGGTGATGACCGGGAGGCCAAGCGCGAGACCCGCCATGGCGGTCGTGCGGCGAGTGCTCACGCCGTCGGGGTAAGGCTGCAGGACCGCGGCGCAAGATGCGAGGTGCGCTGCGACCGCCGGGAGCTCCAGCTCGCCGAGCGCGATCACACGCGCCCGTCTCGCGCCGACGCCGAAAGCGCGCTCCGCCACTTCGACGCTCCCTCTGCCGAGGAGAAGCGCGACTCTCCGGCGATCCCGTTCGAGAAGGGGCCTGAGCGTTGCCGTCAGGAGCTCGGCGACCCCGGTCCCGTACGTTCCGAACGTGCCCACGACGACATCCTCAGGCGCGAGACCCGCCCGAACGCGTGCGCGTTCGATCTCCTCGGGGGGGACGCTGTCCGGAACGTTCGACGGGATGGGGAGCCCGCTCGGTTCGGGCGATCGGGGCGCGAGCCGCCGCAGGGTCTCGTTCCACATGGTCGTTGAAACGAAGACCCGCTCCGCTCGCCTGGCGATGATCGCCGCCATCCCCTCCATCACCACGCCGAGCACGTTCTGTCGCCAGGGCATCTCCCAGGCGACATGCAGCGCCACCTCGTGGAACATGATCCACACCGGGCGCCGCCGCGCGGCGAGCCAGAGCGCGAAAGGAACGTTCACCCCGCGCATCCCGAACGCTTGGGGCACGTACTGGACGAGGATCTGCGCGCCCGGGCGCTTGGCGAGCTCTCGCTCAAGGAGGACGAGGCTGCGCGGGCCGAAGTGATCGGGGAGCGCGTGCGCGGTGACCCCCGGGTCTCGAGCGAGCTCACCGGCCGGCGCCGGCGCCCAGACCTCGACGAGATCGCCCGCGCCGGCGAGCCCGGCGGCCAGGCTCTGCGTGTAGGCGGCGACCCCCCCGATCTTCGGCGGGTACTCCCCGGTCAGGATGATCCACGCTCCCATCGCGTCGTGACCTAGCCGATTGGCGCAGCGGGACGCCAGTGGTACTCCCCTCCCCCATGACCAAGGCGCGCGATCTGGTCCTCATCCTCGACTTCGGGTCCCAGTACACCCAGCTCATCGCCCGCCGGATCCGCGAGCAGCGCGTTTATTGCGAAATCCATCCCTGCACCGTCTCACTCGAGGCGATCCAGGCGATGAATCCGCGGGCGATCGTCCTCTCCGGGGGCCCGGCGAGCGTGTACGGCGACGGCGCCCCCACGATGGACAAGCGGGTCCTCGAGCTCGGCGTCCCGGTGCTCGGCGTCTGCTACGGGCTACAGCTCATCGCGCACCTCCTCGGCGGAAAAGTCGAGGCGGCGAAGGAGCGAGAATACGGCGCCGCGAAGGTCGTCATCGAGAAGCCGATCGGCATCCTCCACCGCTTCGCCCAGCGCGAGACGATCGAAGTGTGGATGTCTCACGGCGACCGGATCACGGCGCTCCCCCCCGGCTTCCAGACGATCGGTCTCTCGGGAAACACGCCGTTTTGCGCGGTGGCGAACGTCGAGCGGAAGATCTATGGCATCCAGTTCCACCCCGAGGTGGTCCACACGCCGCGTGGAGCGGACGTCTACGGCGCGTTCCTCTTCGACGTCGCCGGCCTCGCCCCCACCTGGACCCCCGGCTCCTTCGCCGAGGAGGCCGTCGCCGCCGTTCGCGCGCGGGTCGGGGCGGATGAGCACGCGATCTGCGGCCTCTCGGGCGGCGTCGATTCGTCGGTCGCGGCGATCCTCTGCCACCGGGCGATCGGCGACCGGCTCACGTGCATCTTCGTGGACAACGGCGTCCTGCGTAAGGGGGAGTTCGAGCAGGTCGTGGCGACTTTCCGCGAGACGTACAAGCTGAACTTGGTCGCGATCGACGCGCGCGTGCGGTTCTTGGATGCGCTCAAGGGGATCACCGACCCGGAGAAGAAGCGAAAGGCGATCGGCCGCGTCTTCATCGAGGTCTTCGAAGAGGAGGCCGCGAAGGTCAAGAACGCGAACTACCTCGTCCAGGGGACGCTCTATCCGGACGTGATCGAGAGCGTCTCGCACAAGGGGCCGAGCGCGGTCATCAAGAGCCACCACAATGTCGGGGGGCTCCCCGAGCGGATGAAGCTCAAGCTCATCGAACCGCTCCGGGAGCTCTTCAAGGACGAGGTGCGCGCCGCAGGGGAAACGATGGGAATGCCGCGCGACCTCCTCTGGCGGCAGCCGTTCCCCGGGCCGGGGCTCGCCATCCGGTGCCTCGGTGAAGTGACCGAGGCGCGCCTCGCCGTTCTGCGCGAGGCGGACGCGATCGTTACGGACGAGATCCGGTCCGCGGGCCTCTACGAGACGATCTGGCAGTCGTTCTGCGTCCTGCTCCCCGTCCGGAGCGTCGGCGTCATGGGGGACGAGCGGACGTACGAGGAGACCTGCGCCGTGCGCGCGGTCGTGAGCGTGGACGGAATGACCGCGGACTGGGCGAAGGTGCCGTATGAGGTGCTCGGGCGGATCTCGTCGCGGATCATCAACGAGGTCCGGGGGATCAACCGCGTCGTTTACGATATTTCGAGCAAGCCGCCGGCGACGATCGAATGGGAGTGAGCGTGGCAGGCTTGGCGCGTAACCTCGCGCTTCTCTTGATGCTTGCGGCGACGGAGTGCGGGAACGTGATCGTCGGCACCCCCAGCGCGCAGACGGTGCCACTACGCATTCACGGGAGCCCGCCGGACGCGACCGTGACGATCGACGACCAGAGGGTCGGTTCGTTATCGCTGGTGGCGGCGCGCGGGATCCGAGTGCTGCCGGGGAGGCATCGGATCAGCGTCGAAGAGGCTGGGTACCTGCCGTTCGACGTCGCGGTCGAGGCGAAGGACGCCGTGGTGCCGGTCGAGGTGAAGCTCGTTCCGGTGCCGGACTAGGTGCTTTTCGCCCCTAGCAGGCCCTGGAACAGGCCGAGAACTGCTTGACGTCTGGCGTACTTGGCGCATAGTGCGCGGCCCCAAGGCGGAGAGAATCTCATGGCGAATCGAGCGATCTGGAGCATGAGGAAGCGTCACGAGTGGCTGCAGACGCCGCTCAAGGCCAAGCGAGTGAAGCGCGCCACGCGCCTGCGCTGCGGTCTGCAAGACGCGATGGATCGCAAGGCGGGCCCCACGCCGCCGGCCGAGGGCTGAGCTTCTCGCTCCGCTTCGAGCTCCGTTTCAGGGTTCTCTCGGGGGAGTAGTCCTTGCCCGACGCCGTGATGGATTCCGCCGCACGTGCCGCACTCTCGGAGGGGCGCAGCGAGGACGTGATCCACGCGCTCGTTCGCTCTGTCGTCGAGGAGCAGGCGAGCGGCGCGAAGGTCCTTATCGATGTCGGCTGTGGAACGGGGACGCTCGCGCGCGCGCTGGCGGGGTGCGTGGAGTCGTACGTCGGCTGCGACGTCGTCCGGTATCCAGGGTTCCCGGACGGGGCGAGCTTCGTGAAAGCGGACCTGAACCACGCCCCCTACCCCGTCGCCGAAGCCAGCGCCGACGTCGTCGCCTGCGTCGAGACGATAGAGCACCTCGAAAACCCGCGAATGGTGATGCGGGAGCTCGTGCGGATCGTCCGCCCGGGGGGGCTCGTGCTCGTCACGACGCCGAATCAGCTCAGCTTTCTGAGCAAGCTTACGCTCGTCGTGAAAAACCAGTTTCAGGCGTTTCAGGACCCCTGTTACCCGGCGCACATCACAGCGCTGGTGGAGCAGGACCTTCTTCGCATCGGGACGGAGTGCGGGCTCGAGAAGCTGGAGATCCGCTTCACGGATTCGGGGCGAATTCCGGGGACGGCGCTCCATTGGCCCTCGCGCGCGGGCCTCAAAGGGCGGTGGTTCAGCGATAATTTGTTACTCTGGGGTCGGCGCCCGGCATTATCCCCCCCCGCGCCTCCACAATGACCCGCTCCAAGCTGCTCGACGCCTTGAGAGCGGTCGCTGTCTTCCTTGTACTCGGCAGGCACATGGACCTACCAGGACCGGAGTTCTCGGCGTCGCACCCCATCGCTTGCCGATTGCTCGCAATGTGGAATCGCGGAGGGTGGACCGGCGTAGATCTCTTCTTCGTGCTGAGCGGGTTCCTGGTCTCCGGGTTGCTCTTTCGCGAACACCAGGTCTTCGGTGCGCTGTCGCCGAAGAGCTTCCTGATTCGCCGTGGACTCAAGATCTACCCGCCCTTCTGGACGCTGATCTCGTCCACGGCCGCAGTGACTCTTGCGCGTCACCGTTTCCAGCCGGGAGCGATGCTCTCAGAGCTTCTCTTCGTCCAGAACTACGGTCCAGCGTGCTGGAGCCACACCTGGTCACTCGCTGTCGAGGAACACTTCTACATCTTGCTGCTCCTGTTCCTGACCTTCCTCTCTCGGCGAGCGGCAGGCGCCAATCCGTTCCGCGTGCTTCCGCTCACCTTCGCCATTCTTGCGCTGGCATCCCTCGCGCTGCGTCTCGTCACTTCGAGTCTTCGTCCCTACAGTCACGCGACTCACCTCTTTCCGACTCACCTGCGAATGGATTCTCTGTTCTGTGGCGTCGTGATCTCCTATTTTTATCATTATCGGAGCAGCAATTTCCTCGCGCTTGCTCGGCGTTACAGGACACCCGCCGCGATCCTCGGCGTCGCATCGCTCGCCCCCGCCTTCGTGTATTCCCTCGAGACCACACCGTGGATCACGACGTTTGGGTTGACGCTCTTCTATCTCGGCGGCGGTCTGCTGTTGATCGCGGCGCTGGGACTCGACGGGAATCAGCGGGCTCTACGACCGCTCGCGTACATCGGATCTCACTCGTACTCCATCTACCTATGGCACGTGCCCGTGCTGTTGCTTCTGCTTCGCGTCCTCGGAACGCGAGGAGGGTGGCCCTTGCACTTCGCGCTCTACCTCGTCGCCGTGGTTGGGGTGGGCGTCGCGATGGCGCTCCTCGTGGAATTCCCCGTTCTGAAAGCGCGGGACCGTTGGTTCCCATCGAGGGCCCGCGCGATGGAGCTTCCCCTCGAGACAGTTCGCGAGGCATCGCCGGCAGACTTGCCGACGAGCATCGCGTAGACCGCCTCCATGTGCGGCATCATCGGCATCGTTCGTTTCGACGGCTCTCCGTGCCTCCCCGCGCTCGAGGCGGGGCTAGCGCGCTTGCACCACCGCGGCCCGGACGGCCACGGCGCGCTCGACATCGACGGCGTTGCCGCTTTCGGCCATGCCCGCCTCGCCATCCTCGACCTGACACCGACCGGCGAGCAGCCTATGCGCGACGTCACGGGCCGCTACACGATCACGTACAACGGCGAGGTCTACAACTTCGCCGAGCTTCGCAAGGAGCTCGAAGGACTGGGCCACCGCTTTCGTTCGCAGTCCGACACGGAGGTCGTCCTCGCCGCATACGTCGCGTGGGGGCTCGACGCCCTCGCACGATTCGACGGGATGTTCGCCCTTGGCCTATGGGACCGCGTCGAGCGGCGCCTCGTGCTCGCTCGCGACCGGTTCGGCGAGAAACCGCTCTACTACTCGACCTCCGGTGGCAGGGTGCTCTTCTCGTCCGAGCTCTCGGCTCTCCGCGCAACGGGTCTTCTCCCTGCCAAGCCCCCCTCGATCGTCGCGTGGAGCGACTACCTCGCTCTGGGCTACATCCCCGCGCCGCAAACTGCCCACCCAGACGTCCGGAAGCTCGAGGCGGCGAGCTACGTAGTCATCGAGGGCGATCGCGTCGTCGCGTCGGACACATACTGGGATTACGCAGAAACGTTCCGCCGTAAGCGCCGCGCTGGGGACGGCGAGCTTGTCGAAGGCTTCCTCGATGCTCTGCGACGCGCCGTTCGCTCGCGCCTCGTCAGCGACGTGCCCGTCGGCGCCTTTCTGAGCGGCGGCCTCGACTCGAGCACGATCGTCGCGCTGATGGCGGGGGCGCTCCCGTACGATCTCCACACGTTCAGCGTGAGCTTCGAGCCGAGCCATTACGACGAGGCGGATGACGCGCGACGCGTGGCCGAGCGCTTCGGAACCACCCACCACGAGCACCGCATGAGCCTCCGCGAGGGGGCTGAAATCGCGCGTCAGGCCGCAACATTCTACGACGAGCCCTTCTCGGACACCTCCCTCGTTCCTATGGTCGCCGTGGCGCGCGTCGCCGCTGGTCACGTGAAGGTCGCTCTCTCGGGGGACGGTGCGGACGAGATCCTCGCAGGCTACGTCACCTACCGCGCGGATCAGGCGCTCAGCTGGCTCGCGCGCGTCCCGAAAGGGTGGCGTGGGGCGCTGTCACGCGCGATGCGACGATGTATCCCGGAAGAAGACGCGCGCAAGACCACCTGGCGCTTCAAGGCGCGGCAGTTCGCCAAGGGCCTCCCGAGCGATCCGTCGGCCGCACACGCGATGTGGCGCGAGCTTCACTCGGACCGCGAGGTCATCGAGGCCCTGGGCGCCGCGAACGCCGAGGAGATCCGCGAGCACCCCCCGACGCGCGCGGCGCTCCGGTACTACCGCGACGTACCCGATCTCCCCTGGCTCGACCAGCACCTGTATGTCGACGCCAAGACGTGGCTGACCGACGACGTCCTCGTCAAGGTCGACCGCGCGGCGATGGCGAGCTCGCTCGAGACGCGTGCGCCATTCCTCGCGCGCGAGGTCGTCGAGAACGCGGCGTCGCTACCGCTGCACTTGAAGCTCGGTCGGCGGGTCGGTAAGGTGGCCCTCCGGCGTGCGGCCGCGTCGCTCCTCTCGGCGGAGACCCTCCGCAAGCCCAAGGCTGGGTTCAGCGCTCCCATCAACGCATGGTTCGGCTGGACGGGGGACAACGAGTACAAGCACTTCAATCGCGCCGTCCGCGGGTGGTGGACCGAGGGGGCGCTAGGTTCCACGAAAGGACCTTCCCTGTGACGCCGCGGTCTTCCTCGACGATGTCTCCCGCGATGGCGACGGCGGACGGGTATCACCGGTGGGTGTTCTCGAGCTTCGCGCGCTACGTGTCCGCGGGAACGGTCCTCGAGGTCGGCTCCGGCCACGGACGTTATGCGCGCCTCCTAGCGCCGCGCGTCGGGCGCGTCATCGTCTCTGACATCGATCCCGACGCCGTCGACGCGCTGCGACGTGAGCTCGGTAGTCTGTCGAACGTCGAGTACCGCGTAATGGATGGCGTCGACAACGGCGTGCTCGGTACGCAGGTCGACGTGGTCCTCCTCGTGAACGTCCTCGAGCACATCGCCGACGACGCGGCGGTGCTACGGGCCTGTCACCAGGCGATCCGACCCGGCGGGCACGTCGTGATCTTCGTCCCCGCGTTCCCGATGCTCTACGCGACAATGGACGCGGAGGCGGGGCACCACCGGCGCTACCGGCGGCGCGAGCTGGAAGAGAAGCTCGTCGCGGCTGGCTTCGCGATCGAAGAGCTCCGGTTCTTCAATGCCGTCGGCTTCGCGGGGTGGCTCGCCAACAAGTGGATGCGGAGTACGCTCGCCGGCACCGGGACGAACGCTCAGATCTCGCTCTTCGACAAGCTCGTTCCGGTGATCCGCCTCGTCGACAGGGCGATCCCGTTCTTGGGACAGTCCCTCGTCGCCGTCGGGCGCAGACCGGGGACGCCGTGCTAAGCGTGGTCATTCCGGCTCTCAACGAGGAAGCGGCGATCGCCGAGACCGTAGGGCGCATTCGCGCGGTCCTTGAGAAGGACGCGATCGTTCACGAGATCATCGTCGTGAACGACGGCTCCACCGACCAGACCGGCGTGATCGCCAGAAAGTGCGGCGCGCGCGTGGTTGATCACCCGGTCCCAGGAGGCTACGGCCTCGCGCTGAAGTCCGGCATCCTCACGTCGAGCTACGAGCTCATCGCGATCACCGACGCCGACGGGACATACCCGTGCGAACGGATCGCGGACCTGTACCGCCTCGTCGCGATAGATGGGTTCGACATGGCTATCGGCGCGCGCACGGGGAGCGAATACGAAGGGAGCTTCCTCAAGATGCCCGCGCGCCGGGTCTTCTTGTGGCTGAGCGAGTACGCGACAGGGCGAAAGATCGACGACATCAACAGCGGTCTCCGCGTCTTTCGCAAAGACATCGTCCTACGTTACCTGGCGACAATCTCCGACGGCTTCAGCTTCACGACGACGATCACGCTCGCCGCGATGCTGAACGGGTACTTCGTCAAGTACATCCCTATCGCTTATTACAAGCGCGTCGGGAAGTCGCACGTCCGGTACATCCGAGACACTCTGCGGAGCTTGCAGATCATCGTCGAGAACATCGTCTTCTACAACCCGCTCAAGCTCTTCCTGCTCGGGAGCTCGACGCTCGTCGTCCTCGCGTTCGTCGCCGTGGCTGGCGCAGTGTTCGCGCGTGCCTACACGACGTGGGCGATAGGGCTCGTTGTCCTCGCCGCACTCTCTATCGTCGGCGCCGTGGGGATCGGTTCCATTGGTCTTGCGGCGGTGCTCTTTCGGCGCGTCGCCGGGAGTGAGGGGGAGCTCTACTGGAGGCGACGCCGTCTCCTACGCGACGGCACTCCCGCACTTGGGGGCGACGAACCGAACACCCCCTCCGAACTCGAGAGGGGCGCCAGGGCGCGCCCCGAGACGACCTAACCGCGCGCAAGGTACCGTCGGAGCAGCATGGCAAAGTACGTCGTTACCGGAGGGATCGGGTTCATCGGATACCACATGACTCGTGCGCTCCTCGCGCGCGGCGACTCGGTAGTGGTCATCGACGACTTGAGCAACGCCCCCTATCCGCGACGCTCAAAAGAACGCAACCTCCTCGACCTCCGCGCGGCCTCCCGCGAGCTCGAGTTCATCGAGGCATGCATCACCGATCGCGCCGCAATCGCGCCGGCGTTTCGGGGTGCCAATCGGGTCATCCATCTCGCCGGGCTCGCGGGAGTGCGCGCCTCGTTCGCCGAACCCGCGCGCTACGCCAAGGTGAATGTCGAGGGGACTGCCACTGTGCTCGAGTGCGCGATCGAGCACGGCGTCGCGTGCATCGCGTTCGCTTCGAGCTCCTCGGTCTACGGAAACTCCACCCCTTTGCCCGCGCACGAGGACGCCGCGGCAGTGGTGCCAGAGTCACCCTATGCGGCGTCGAAGCGAGGCGCCGAGCTCATTGCGAGCGCAATCTGTCGAAGAGCGCCAAACCTCTCCTGCGCGGCGCTCCGGTTCTTCACCGTATACGGGCCCCGGCAGCGCCCTGAAATGGCGATTACCCTCTTCACGCGTGCGACGCTCGAAGGGCGGCCGTTCCCGATGTTCGGCGACGGAAGTATGCGGCGAGACTTCACGCACGTAGACGACATCGTGGCGGGCATCTTCGCGGCGGTCGAGCGCTGCCCGCGCGGCTTCCGCGTCTACAACCTCGGCTCGAGCTCCCCCGTGGATCTCGCCGACCTGGTCCGCGCCATCGCAAGCGCCTCGGGCAAGGCGCCGGCGGTCGAGAGCGCGCCGGTGCCCCTTGGCGACGTCGCCGAGACGTACGCCGACCGTCGCCGCGCCCACGATGAGCTCGGGTGGTCACCGACTATTCCGCTCGCCGAAGGGCTGAAGGGGGTCGTCGCGTGGGTCCGCGCGAATCCGGAATGACGTGAGGCGGGAGAGCCGTGCTATACGGACCGGCGATGGCGACCGCGGGTGAGCGCACAATCGCGGACTTCGGCGAACAGTGGACTCGCTTCGTGGACAACGACGGCTACTACGGCTCGCTCGAGCTGTTTCGCGATCTCATCTCGCCGCTGCTCTCCTTGGAGGATTTCCGCAACCAGCGGGTTGCCGATCTAGGTAGCGGCACCGGCCGGATCGTCAACATGCTCCTTCGCGCGGGGGCTGCTCACGTCACCGCCGTCGAGCCCTCGGCCGCCGTCCGCGCGCTGCGTGAGAACATCGCCTGGGCCACGGATCGAGTGGACGTGGTGGAGGCCACCGCCGACCGACTCCCCGCGTCGCCCACGCTGGACCTCGTCGTCTCGTTCGGTGTACTGCACCACATCCCCGACCCGGCGCCCGTCATGCGCGCGGCCTACCGCGCGCTGCGCCCCGGGGGCCGCATGTTGGCGTGGCTCTACGGCCACGAGGGGAACCGGCTGTACTTGAGCGTGGTGTTGCCACTGCGCCAGCTGACTCGTCGCATTCCTGACGAGTGGGTCCTGCGCCTGTGCCGCGCCATTCAACCGCCTCTCGATGCCTACATCGCGGCGTGTCGAATCGCGCCGCTGCCGATGCGCAAGTACATGAGCGGGCACCTCGGCAAGCTAGCGCCGCAGGCGCGCCTCTTGACCGTGTACGATCAGCTGAACCCCGCGTACGCGCGATACTACAGGGAGGCCGAGGCCCGCGCGCTCTTCACCGCCGCGGGGTTTGCCGACGTCCGGCTCCATCATCGCCATGGGTACAGTTGGAGCGTCGTGGGGACGAAAGTTGGCTGAGGATATGCGAGCGAGTCCCCGACAGATGATCCGGGTCGCGTTGATCATGTTCGTGATCTACGCGTATTTTCTGGGCGGCTACATCAATAATGTGATGACGAACGCCTCTGCGGATCTGGCGATCGCGCTCGTCGACGATCATTCCCTTCAGATCGATCGATACACCGGAAACACCAGCGACGTCTCGACGCGCAACGGCCACATCTACTCCGGTTTCGGCCCCGGGCTCGCCTTCTTGTTGGTGCCCGTCTATCTCGCCATCAAGCCTGCGGTCGCGCTCATTCCCGAGCGCTATCTGACAAAGATGGACGAGCGCCTCTACGAGGGCGCCCGCGTACACTCCCCGCAGCTCACGCCGACACCAGGGCGCACGGTTGCGCTCCTTCTCGTGGTGGCCGGCACGTTCGTTCTCGCGATTCCGCTCGGCATCGTTTCGGCGTTCGAGGTCATCGGCGTCTGCCGCCGGTACTTCCCTCGGCTTGGTCGACGGGAGCTTCTCGGACTGTTCTTCCTCTTTTCGTTCGGAACGCTTGCCTTCTGCTTCGCGTCGAACCTCTACCACACATCGGTTGCCGCATTGCTCGTGTGGCTAGCCGTTTGCCAGGGGATGCGTCTTCGCGCGGACAGCGTCAGCTTCGCCCGACTCGCGGTGATAGGGCTGTTCCTCGGGGTGGCCACGATCGTGGACTACCAAGCCTCGCTTTTTTCGGCTTGCAGCGGCCTCTTCGTTCTTCGGCTCTGCGCGCCGAGGCAGCGCTTGAAGGCTGCTGCCGTCATCGGGTTAGCAGCGGCGCCGCCGATCGCCTCCAACATTATCTATAACCTCGCAGCGTTCGGAAGCGCCTTCACGAATGCGTATCGCTTCCGGTTTCGTGAGGCGGACAGGGCAATTTTCAGCTTCTCCAATCTCGGCGCGAGCATGCCGACTCCCGCGAAGCTCTACGTCGCGTTCCTGCATCCATTCTCGGGAATCCTCCTCTACCACCCGCTTCTGGTTCTCGGGCTCTTCGCGAGCGTCTACTGCGCGGTCACCGACAAGGATCGCCACCGGAGACCGTTCTGGTTCCTGGGAACCGCGGTGGTGCTCGCCAACATCGGCATCTACAGCTCGTACCCGTTGTCGATAGGGCCGGGGTGCCTGCCCGAGTTCGCAATTCGCTACACCATGTATTCGGTACCGTTCGTCGTCGTCGCTCTCGCGGCGCTCATGGATAGGCGGGGAGACACGTTCAACGTGACGCCGCGGATCTTTCTCACGCTGACGGTTCTCAACTTGGTTCCAGTCTGGGTGTTCCTATTTTATGGGATGCCGGTCTATCCATCGCGCGGCTACTGGCGGCTCTTCCGCGAAGTTGGGCCCGGAAGTTACACGCTGACGAAGCTCCACGAGGGGCACATCCTCGGAAGCGCTCTCTGGGGATGGGTCGGTCTCGCGGGGATCGTGGCCGTGCTCTTCGCGTGGTATCGAGCCGCGTCGGCGATGATCGCGACCGAACCGACCTCGATCGAAGCATCGTGAGGTAGTCGGAAGCTCCCGCAGCGGACGCAGTGTACGCGACCGGTTAGTGTTCGCGCTTCCGCCAAACGCACGCAGCCTGACAAGACAGGACCTTCGTGGTGACTGGGCTGAGGGCGCGCTCGAGCGCCATGGCAGGCGTCGTGTACAGCGGCTTGAGTCCGACCGGAATTCGAAAAATCATCGAATTCAGGACGAGTAACCAGCCAACGGTCCCAAAATGGAACTCACGATCGACGGCGAACGTTTCGGCGAACCGCCGCCCGAGAGCCTGAGTGTCGATCGACTCCTCGTTGGACGCGAAGTACTTGTCGCGTTTGTACCAGAGTTTGCGCGCAAGATCCGGGAGCGAGCCGGCGTGCGGCTCGACGAAGTAGAAGCGCCCGCCGGGCCGTAGGACCCGGCCGATCTCGCGGATGCCGTCCTCGACGTTGGGGTGCAGATGGTGAAGGCCGCCTATCACGACCGCCGCATCGAACGACTCGCTCGGCAGCCCGCTCTCCGTGATCGACGCACACACGCCTCGCGCCTGCGGCCAGCGGCGCGAAAACGAGGCGATCGCCGCCTGAGAGAGGTCGAGCCCCGTGACGCGAGCCCCCTGACGGAGGAGATACGTGGTTGCTTGACCGCTTCCGCACATCGCTTCCAGGACGTCGGCCCCCGCGAGCTGCTGTCCGGCGAACAGAGGGTCGTAGACGAGCTCGTTCCGGTAACGCTGACTACACGTATCGTCGTAGTGGCGCTCGTACTCTTCGAAGAAGTCCTTCTCGTAGTGCTCTTCTTGAAGTGTCGCCGAGCTCATCGCGATTCTCCTGCGATTCTGTGGCTTCCGCTGGGACCGAGGAGTCTGCCGCGATGGGACTGGCGGCGCAAGATGCTGCCTCATCGTCGCACGGAGGCGGGCGGGTCTTGCGCAGGCCCACCCTGAACGCCCGGGCATGACCGAGCAACGAATCCAGCCCTACGGGCTCGCGCGGACCGTGGGTTGTGATATTGCGACCCTTCACACCCCCTCGGCGCTGAGAACGCGAAGGACCACGGATGATCGGGATCTTCCTCTGTATCCTCGCCTTCGGTCTGACGAACGCGATGACGCGCCGCTCGCTCGGCGCCGGTCTCGTCGCCCTCATGACGGTCGGCTACGCCTACGGCCTGATCCGCGCCCGGGTCCCCGACGGCGGCACACACTTCATTTTTGATGCGGCGCTCATGGGGCTCTACGCCAGAGCATTCTCCGGTCTGATCAGCGCAGAGATGCGTCTCCGTACGGAGACGGCGACGTGGTGGACGCTCGGCCTCATGGCATGGCCAATAATTTGCATGTTCTATGCCCCCCTCGTTACCGACGACGCCCAGCCGCTCATCATCCAGCTCGTCGGCCTTCGCGGAGCGGTCCTCATGCTGCCGTGCCTCGTCCTCGGCGCTCGCCTGAAGCGCGCTGACTTCGACATCCTGGCGCCGGCGCTCGCAGTCCTGAACCTCGTCGCCCTCGCCTTCGCGCTCCTCGAGTACTTCTTCGGCATCGAGACATTCATTCCTCACAATGCCGTGAGCGACATCATCTACGAGTCTACGGTCATCACGAACTCTGGCGAGGCTTTCCTCCGGATCCCGTCCACATTCCTCTCTTCACACGCATACGGCGGAATGATGACCCTCAGCGTCGCGTACATCGCCCACGGCCTCGAGATGGCGGGCCGTGCCCGGCTGCTCTGCTTGGCCGGCCTCGGTGCAGCGATCCTCGGGGTGTTCATGTGTGGCTCTCGTCTCCCCGTCGTCGAGCTGACGCTCGCGACCATCTACGTGCTTGGCTCGTTCCGAATGCGGAGCTCGACGGTGTTCGCGTTCGCGCTGACTGCGCTGGCCGTCTCCTATGTTGTTGTGAACTTCGAACGATTTCAGCGATTCGAGACGCTGAGTGATCCCGACGCGGTCCGATCGCGCATCAGCATGAGTGTGAACATGTCCTTCTTCGAAATCCTGAATGCATACCCGCTCGGCGCGGGGCTCGCGAGCGGTTTCGGAACAAGCGTCCCCTACTTTCTGTTAAGCACTCCCGGCATCCACAATCAGGTCGGCCTCGAGAGCGAGTACTCTCACATCGTAATGGAACAGGGGGTCGTTGGCCTCGGCCTCTGGCTGACCTTCATCGTGTTCTCGACGTTCCGAGGGAAGAGGGTCCGCGAATGTTCTCCGACGGCGACTGCGTACATGCGGGTCATCCTGACGATCTGCTGGTTCTCTGGTCTCCTCGGCGCCGGCTTGCTGTCGTCGATCCCTGGCACCGCTCTCCTTCTCGCAGCGATGGGCTTGGGGCTCGCTGCACCCGTCGAGGTCCGAGCGAAGCGAGCGATCTCCTCGCAGCCATCACACACCTCAGCGGGACGCACCGCGATTGCCGTCCAACGGGCGATTCGGTAGAAGGCCGGCGCTGGGAGAAATGCCGTGACTTCACCAGGTGGTGCGCCCCATGCCGCCAAGCCGACGATCGTGGTGTGCGTGTACAACGGGCGCAACCGCATCGGCGAAGTGCTCGACGCGCTCGCCGCGCAGCGTTGCAAGCCAGACTCGTTCCGCGTTGTCGTCGTCGACAACAACTCGACCGACGGCACCCCTGACTACGTGCGCGCGCATCCGGCGTTCGCCGCGCTCGCGGCGCGGGAGCAGGCCCCGCGCGTCATCTCCGAGACGCGCCAGGGGCTCATGCCTGCGCGCCTCGCCGGTGTTCACGCCGCGGAAACCGACGTCGTCTGCTTCCTCGACGACGACAACGTCCCCGAACGCGACTACGTGGCGAGCGGCGCCGCGTTCTTCGCCGCGCACCAGGACGCCGCGTTAGCCGTCTCACGCGTCCGCCCGATCTTCGAGATCCCGCCGGCGCGCGCCGTCCTTCGCCGCAGGCACCTCTTCGCCGTGAACGAGGACCTGGGGGACAGGATGTTCGCCTTCGCTCCGGGGGGCATGGCTCCGACGCTCGGCGCGGGGCTCTGGGTAAGAAAGAGCGTCTTTCTCGCCGTCGTTCCGTGGCGCACCCCCGAGCGGATGATCCCCGATCGCGTTCGCAACCTCATGGTCAGCGGCAACGACATCGAGATAGGCGTCCTCCTCGATCGGGCAGGGCACCGCCGCTTCTACGTCCCCGAGCTCCGGATCGACCACAAGATCCCGCGGGCACGCCTCGGCACCCGCTACATGACGAGACTGATCACCGGTGTCGTGCGAAGCCAGGCGACGCTCGACGACGCGTACGGAGCCCCGCGCAGCGGCCTCCGGCGCCTTCTCGACGTCGCGCAGGTCGCGGGTGCGCTGCTCGCTGCCCCAGTGCTGGCGGTCCGGCGCGAGGACGGATTGCGCGACGCATGGTTCGTCCTCGTCTCGCGCATCGCGAGCGCGCGCGGGCCTTACGCCGAGATCCGCAGGACGATGCGCGCTGCAAGCGAGCCGACGACCCAGCGGTCGGACAAGTCGTGCGCGTCCTAGTACCCTGCCCGCGTGGGCGGCGGGTCGACATGGAAGTACGTAAGTGGTAGCAGCAGTGACTTCATCGCTCTTCGCAGAGCCCTGAGCGAGATCTTCGATGGCCGACGCAGAATGGCTCCGCGACATGTATCGACGCTACGAGCTGGCTCGCAATCTCGGCGCGTCCTCGGTGGCCCGCTACGCCGTTCAGAAGCTCCGCGAGCGGATCAGCCCCACGTCCGGGGCCTTCGAGCTCTCCAGCAAGCACGCGAGGTACCCGCTTCTCTGCCGGCCTGGAACGAGCGACAGGCTCGCGTTCCTGCAGATCTTCGCGGAGCGCGAATATCGGTGCCTCGACGGAGTCCGCAGCGCCGAGCTCGTCATCGATTGCGGCGCAAACGTCGGCTACTCGTCCGCCTATTTCTTGACGCGTTTTCCCGCCGCGAAGGTGATCGCGATCGAGCCCGATCCCGGTAACTTCGCGATGCTCAAGGCGAACGTCGCCCCGTACGGAGAGCGCTGCGAGGTGCTGCAGACGGCGGTGTGGTCGCGCGAGACCGATCTCGTCATCTCCGAGGTGCCGTTTCGCGACGGGCGCGAATGGTCCCGGACGGTGCGTCCCACGCGACCTGGCGAGAAGGGATCGATGCGGGCCATCGACGTCGGCACCGTCCTCGAACGGAGCGGCCACGAGCGAATGTCGATCCTGAAGATCGACATCGAGGGCGCCGAGACGGAGGTGTTCTCGTCGGGCTGCGACCTATGGCTCGGCAAGGTGGACAACCTCGTCATCGAGCTTCACGGCGAAGAGGCAAGCGCTGTCGTCAGGCGAGCAATAGCGCGAGAGGGATTCCAGACGAGCGAGTGCGGCGAGCTGTTCGTCTGCCAGCGCCCATAGCGCCACTTTCGTCATGTCCGCACGCCGCCCCTACGTCATCGTCTCCGGCGACTTCGTCCAAACGGGGGGAATGGATCGGGCAAACTACGCGCTGGCGCGCCACCTCGCCCGCCTTGGCCACGAGACCCACGTCGTCGCGTTCAGAGTCGCCCCGGATCTCGTCGCGGAAGCAAACGTCCACGCCCACATCGCGCCTCGCCCGGCCGGGAAGCTCGTTTTCGGTGCGCCACTGCTCGGATCGCTCGCCGCAGTCCAGTCGCTCCGTACCCGCAGAGGCGGAGAGCTGATCGCCAACGGCGGGAATTGCCTCGTTCCCGGAGGGGTGAACTGGGTCCACTACGTTCATGCCGCCACCGCGAAATTGCGCTGGAAGCGCTCGCCAGTGAACAACCTGATCGCCCGGACGACGGAGCGAATCGCGCTCGGGGGGGCGCGCCTCGTCATCGCGAACTCGGAGCGTACGCGCCGGGAGCTCGTCGAGGACGTCGGCATCGACGAAGCTCGGATCCGCGTCGTCTACCTCGGCGTCGACTCGGCGAGCTTCCGGCCTCGAACGGACGCCGAGCGCGCTGCCATCCGCGCCACCCTGGGATGGCCCGCGGAGCGGTTGAAGGTGTTGTTCGTCGGGGCGCTCGGAGACGCGCGAAAAGGGTTCGATACCTTGTACTCGGCGTGGAAGAGCCTCTGCCGGTCGTGCGACTGGGATGCCGATCTCGTCGTCCTCGGCGTCGGCCGCCAGGTCGATGTATTCCGCGATCGCGCGCGAGCCGAGGGAATCGCGGAACGAATCACGTTCCTCGGGTTCCGCTCGGACGCGCACCTCGTCATCAGCGCGTGCGACCTGCTCGTCGCCCCATCGCTCTACGAACCGTATGGGCTCGCGGTTCACGAGGCCCTCTGCTCAGCGGTCCCGGCTATCACGTCCTCCAGGAGCGGCGTGGCCGAGGTCTACCCCGAAGAGCTCGCAGACTGGCTCTTGCCCGATCCCGAGGACGACGTTGATCTCGCGAAGCGGATCCAGCGCTGGCGGGAATCGGCTCGCGTCGCGCCCGCGGCTCTGCGCACACTCTCGGATCGCCTTCGCGCGCGCGATTGGGACGTCGTGGCGAGAGACGTCGCCATGCTGTGTGAGGCGTGACGCGGCCCCGACCGCCCCTGCTCAAGCGAGCGCGGCGACAAGTCGCTCGAAGACGCGTGAGCGCTCGTACTGCTCGAGGACGAGCGCTCGCCCGGCGTTCGCGCGCCGCGCTGCCTCGATCGGGTCGCCGAGCACCTCCTCGATACGCTCGGCGAGCGCAACCTCGTCCCCGACGGGATACGTCCAGCCGGTCTCGCCAGGGCGTATCGTGTCGAGCAGCCCTCCCACGGCAGCGGAGACCACCGGAACCCCGCACGCAAGCGCCTCGAGGGGCGAGAAGCCGAGCCCCTCCTCCCGGCTAGCCTGCACGCACAGGTCCGACGCTTGGTAGCTGGCCGGAAGCTCGCGGAGAGGGTGGACTGCATCGGTCGCGACGACGTGCTCGGCCACGCCCAGCTCACGCGCCAATTCCAGGAAGCGGCGGTGGCCCCCGGCGCGGTTGAGGACGCGCACCTCCCGCGTCTTCGCGACGAGCCCGAGAGCGCGAAGCATCGTCTCCGCGTCCTTCTCGGGCGCAATGCGGCTGCTGAAGAATAGGAGGGAACCGCTCGTCGGAAGTCCTAGACGCGCGCGGAGCGACTGCCGCGTCTCCCTCGCCGGGGTGAAGACGCTCGTGTCGACTCCGTAGACCGGGACCACGTCGACGCGCGCGCGCGCGCCGTGACCGCGGACGACCGACTCGAGGTACGGCGAAAGGACGAGATACTGCGTCCCTAAGCCGGCGTTCAGGCGCGCGAGAGCCTCCAATCCGAGAAGCTCGTGGCGGTGAAATGGTTTCGCGGGGTCCGCGTGGACCAGGCGGCAACGGTAGTAGGCCTCGACTGGGCTGCAGATGATCATCGCGGTCCTGACGCCGGTCACTCGCGCAGCGAAGTTCGCTGCCAGCGCGGCGAGCGCGTAGCCCTGGACGAGGACGACGTCGACGTCGTTCCGGCGCGCCAGGAGCTCCTGGAAGGCGTACGCCGCGAACTGGGCTCGGGAAGCCGGACCCTCCAAGATTTCGTGGCGGGTCGGCTGGCTCACGACGATGCCACCTTCGATCCTGCGAGCGATGACGGTCAGCTCGTAGCGCTCGGCGAGCCCCTCGACGAGTCGAACATCAGTACCGCTCTCGACGACGAAGGCGAGTCTACGCACGCGGTCCGTTGTCCTGCGCACCGGTCGCGCGGCCAGATCGAGCCTTCTGTTCGGTGAGAGCGCCAAGCTCGAGCGCCAGCTCGGCGAGCTGCTGGGCGGGGTCGCACAGGAAGCGGGCGCGAGGCGGACCCCCGGCCCCTAGACGCGTCCGCTCCGCCGGATTCGCGATCAGATGCCGAAGCGCGCCCGCAAGAGCCTCTGCATCGTTCGGCTGCACAAGCATGCCCGAGTGCTCATCGACGATCTCCGGCGCTGCGCCGATGGCCGTCGTTACCAGAGGCAGGCCCGCGAGCATCGCTTCGATGAAGGCAATCCCAAAGGGCTCCGGCCCGATGTTCGGCTGACAATGGATGTCTGCCTCCGCGAGGAGGTTAGGGACGTCGGACCGTTGCCCCAAGAAGCGCACTCGGTCAGCGATCCCGAGATGTCGAGCCGTCTCCTGCAACGCGGCCAGGTACGCCTGCTCGTGCGGACGCTGCGCTCCGCCCGCTATCCACGCCACCCAGTCGGGTACGTCGACCATCCGCCCGAGGGCGCTCAGAAACAGCTCGTGACCCTTCCATCGCTCCAACCGGCAGGCCTGGACGATGACGACCGCGTCGTCCGGCGTGCCGAGGGAGGCGCGTATCGGGCGGCCGCTGCCATTGGAGGCGTCCGGGCCCCGCGTCACCACGGGATAGCGAATGAGCACGCTACGGGCTCGCGGGAAGAGGGCCTTCAGAGTCCCCTGGGTTGCCCGGCTGTTCGCGATGACGAGGTCGGGCGACACGCGGCCCGCAAGCCGCTCGAGCCAGTTTCGCTCTGCGTGCATACCATGCGCCCAGAAGACCAGGGGAATGCGCCGCTCCCTTACTACTTCGGCAAACAGGGCATGTGGCCAGGCCTCGTGGCAAACCACGACGTCCGGTCGCTGCTTCTCCAGCAACGCGCTCAGGCGTCGTCGCGCCAGCCAGATCGTCCAATAACGACTGATGCGGGCGTCGCCGAGCGGCTCCGCGGGGACCCCGGCGGCAGCGAGCTCTGCGCTCAGGCGCCCTTCGAAGCACAGGCCGAAGAGCGGCGCCATCTGCGGGCAGAGATCGCGACACCGCGCGAGCGTCGCGAGCATCGTCTCGACCCCACCATACAGTTTGTCCGCCGACAGGTGGAGCACGCGCATCCGAGGGAACGACTCTTACCCCGGCACTATCGACCGGGCAACCGAGCCACGCCCTACCGACAAGCCCCCGCTCCAACACGATCAGCCCCCGGCGAGAACCTCCCCCCACCCTTCCGACGCCGCCGCCCAGGTCATCGTCGGCGTCGTCCGCGCAAACCCCATCCTCCCGGCCCGATCGACCAGAATAATCCCCCCCGTCGCCCCCGTCCGCGCCAGCATCATCCTCACCGCCGCGCGCGCTGTATCCACCGGATGCATCCCCGCGCGCATCCACTCGCACGCCGACTTCGCGAGACACAGCCGCATCACGGCTTCCCCATCGCCGGTGTTCGAGCACGCGCCCGCCTCGTCGTCGGCGTAGGTACCCGCGCCAAGGATCGGCGTATCGCCGACGCGCCCGATCGCCTTGTTGATCTTCCCCCCGGTGCTCGTCGCCGCGACCACCGTCCCGTGCCGATCGCGCGCCACGGCCCCCACCGTCCCTCCGGCCCACCCTTCGGTCGTCCCCCCCTCCCTCACGATCAGCCAGCGCTCGCGCGCCGTCTCGGTGATCAAAGCGTCGTCCGCCGCTCTCGCAAACCCGCGCGCAAGCGCGAACCGCTCGGCCCCCTCCCCCGCGTACATCACGTGCCCCCCTTCGTTCAGCACCATCCGCGCGACCGCGATCGGGTGCTGAAACGGCGGCAGCACCGCGACGGAGCCTGCACGCAGGAGCGTCCCCTCCATGATCGCCGCGTCGAGCTCGATCCGCCCCTCGACGTTCAAGCACGCGCCTGTCCCCGCGTTGAAATGCGGATCGTCCTCCAGGATCTCGACGGCGCGCTGCGCCGCATTCAACGCGCTCCCCCCCCCTTGAAGGACCCGCGCCGCCTCCGTCGCCGCGAACCGGCATCCCGCGACGTGCTCCTGCAGCACCTCGGCGCGTACGTCGCCGGCGCCGCCGTGCACGAGGATCGCCCAGTCGCCGCCGTCGGCGCCCCAGGCCTCGGTCACCTTGGGTATTTCGCTCTGGACCATGCCCCCGCACGATACCTGCTTGCGGCCCACGCGAGCAGCAAGAGTGGCGGCAAGAGCGCAACGAGCGCCGAGGCAAGCGCTGCGGCCGCAGCCTGGAACGCCAGGATGGTCGCCAGCGCGCCCGCGCCGATCGCCCCGAGCGCGATCGCCGCGGCTCGCCTCGAACGGGCGCGAGCGATGAGCATGGGCAGTGCCAGCCCGAGAGCCGCCGTCGCGATCGCCGCCGACACGCGCCCGAGGCGAGGAATGCCCTCGGCCGCGATCCCTGCGATCGACGCCGGCTTCACGCTCGGCACCCCGTCCGGTCCAATCCGCCAGCGCCCATCGTCCGACGTGAAACCCCCGCCGTTGTACGTCCAGTGGATCGACTCCTCGGCGCGCGGATAGAACCCGCTGACGTCGACCCGCGCGATCCCGGCGATCGCGATCGACGCGACGAGCGCGATGACCGCCCCCCCCGCGACCGCCGCCCCTTCACGCCCCCAGGGTGAGCGCCCGAGCGCCGCGAGCGCGCGGTCGTCTCCACGCGCGCGCGCCGGAGCCAGCGCGAGCCATGCGCCAACAGCGGAGCACACCGGCGCGAGCGGAAGCGTCCGACCGGCGCGAACCCCCCACGCGAGCCCCCCTTCGTCGCTCGCCGCGGTCACGACCGCCACGAGCGCCAGAGTGAGCGCCGCGATCGCCGCGCCGCGCGCGAACGCTCGCGTGTCCCACTCCGTCCACCGAGCGAGCCCGTCCACGAGCCGGAAGGTGCCCGAACGGAGACGCTTCGGTAAGCCCAAAAACTCGTTTCGCGCTGGGAAGACACCGGCGCGAAGCGTGTTAGAGTGAGAAGAGGTCGCCGTGGATCGGATCACCGAGCGCAGCTTCGGTAGCCCAGATTGGTCTGGCGGAGGGGCACCTTCGCGGTCCACGGCAAAACCGGGCGTCTTGCCCCATACGGAAACACTCGCCGTGGCGGCGGGCGTCGGCGTGGGCTCTTCCACGCGCGGCGTTCCCGCTTCCCCCCGGGTGCCGGCACTGCCGGAGGAGGTAATAGTCATGCAGAGTACCTGTGGCTCTAGTCCGAAGGGGCCGACGCCGTAGAGGCTGCAAGGTCTCGCGCGTTTCGGGGCTGAGCTCCGGCGCACGCGGGGTTACCTGAGGCCGGAGTCGAGCGGACGAAGACGCGGGCGCGGGGTCGTGCGAAGCATGACCCCTATCGAGGTACGCCTCGGCCCACGTTCACGTTGGCTGGCTCGACTCGCAGAGGCTCCCTTCCGATTTGGGGCCGTGTACCGGTGGCCCGGGTGCTGCAAACGCGCACCCGGGCCGCTGTCTTTCCATCGCGTCACCCCCCCATCCGTCGTTCGACCGGAGCTAGACTCCGCGCGCGCGAGAACGGCGCGCCTACCGCGATGACAGATCAAGAGCTCAGCAGAAGGCAGCTCATCGCAGGCCTAACGGCGGGCATCGCCATCGACGCGCTCCCGGGCGCGGCTTGCGCGAGCTCGCCGGCGAGTCCGGACGTGGCGTCGGGGAGTAGCGGACCGATCCAGCTCTCGCTGGCGAGCACGCGGACGCAGTTCACGACGGCAGAACCGATCGAGCTGACCCTCGTCTACGCCGGCCCCTCGGAGAGCGTGGCGCTGGAAGTCCGCCACGAAGACGACAGCGTTCTGGCGCTGCCGATTCAATGCCGCGGTCCGACCAAGGCGCAGGGCAAGCTCATTTCGTTTCCACCCTCGATGTTGAAGCCCGGCATCTATTCGGTGTCGGCCAACGACGGCGTGACCAAAGCGCCCCTCGTGCAATTCGCCGTGCACGCCGACGAGCACGCCAGCGCCTACTTCGTCGGCGCATGGATGCAGATGACCGCCGACCCCCCAACCGTGCTCGCGAAGGGGGGCTGGATGTATTTCACGAGCGACATGATCTGGGAGCGTGAGCGGAAGCCCGGGCTCGACGACATCATGGAGCGGTACGTCGCGGCGCGGATGAAGCCCTTCGCCATGTGCGTGATGGGAGGGGGCCATCAGATGAACCTGGACCCGAAGAACGATTGGGGCGATCCCTGGGTCCAGCGGGCAGTCACGTGGAAGATGGGCCTCGCGACCTTGACGAACAGGCTCTATCCCTCCGCCGGCATCCAGGCATTCGACGAGCCGGGCCTCACCTGGTGGCCTTTCTTCGGACCGGACGGCAAGAAAGTCAGCAGTAGCCCCTTCTCCGTCCCCACTCAGGTGCAGGACTTTCTGAAGCTCACAGGGAAAGAGATCCCGAAGGGGCCGCTCGCTCAGACCATGCCTCGTTACGCGGGGATGATGGGCACCTGGATCGACTTTGTCTCGATGCGCCTGAAATATCTGGAGCAGGCATGGTGGGCGTCGGTGAGCGCGGTCGACCAGGCCCATGCACCGTTTCTCACGATCAACCAGCTCGCGAGCAGCTACTCGAGCGGAAACGTAACGGATGGTGTCGATAGCCGGATGAATCGGCCGTATCGCGTTCTCAGCGGTCACGGAGGGTATAGCGACTGGGCAGGCAGCTGGGGTCCCATCATCTCCGCCCGGTCGTACGACGGATGGGCTTGGGACCGGCCCCACTACTTCCTGCCGATGTGGGGCTCGTGGGACTACGCGCGGATGCGCCAGGAGGTCTGGCTCCCCTGGTCTACCAAACTCGAGGGGATCCAGTACGATCCGAACCACTACTGGTCGCTCTCCGGAACCTACAAGGACGCCATCGCCGTCCTCGAGATCGCCGAAGTGAATCGGCGGATGGCGCTCGTCGGCGACATCATGCGGCGGATGCCGCGCACGCGTGCTCCGGTCGCGGTCCTGATGAGCCACACGCAATATGCGTGGGACGTTGCGACGGAGAACCAATCGACAAAGGGCTCCCAGTTTCAGGTCTATGCAAGCGCTCACCACAACGCAGCCGCCATGACGATGTGGCGAGTGATGAGCACGGGCATGTCGCCCAACTGGATCGACGAGTACGAAGTCGTGGAAAAGGGGGTCGATTTCCTCAAGAGCTGGCGTGTCGTCTATTGCCCCGGGCTGGCCCTCGCAAAGCCGGAGCTTCGCCGGATCCTCGACGGCTACGTCGCCTCGGGCGGCACGCTCGTACAGGGGAAGGACGATGCCCTTCACATTCCCGGAGCGGTCAGGACGGCCTACGCCTACGAGGGTCCCAATCCGCCCCCCCACCAAGGCGTCCTGTTCAACGACTACGCCCTTCGCAAGTACACACTCGATCTCGCCCCCGGCTTCGAAGCCGATCTCGCAGGGTGGCTGGGCCCGCGGCCCTTCAAGAGCAACGCGCCCCCGAACTCCATGCTCCTGAGCGTGCATCGCGTCGGTGAGGCGAGCTACCTCCTCATGGGAAACAACAACCAGGACCCGCTCAACACGCGGCACACGCAGATGGATCCCATCCCACTGGAGACGACCATCAGCGTCCCGGCCGGGGGTGCTCTCTACGACCTGTTGAATGGGGGGAGCATCCCGGTTCAGGACGGAAAGGCACCGCTGCAGCTCGCCGCTGGAGACGGAGCTTGCTGGCTGTATCTGCCGGCGCCACCCGGAGAGCTGACGCTGAGCGCGGAGCCGACCGATTCGCAGCGCGCGGTCCTCGTCACGCTCACGTGGGGCATCTCCGGGTATCTGCCATTTCGGCTTCGACTCTACGACCCGGAGGGGAACCTCGCCTCCGAGCTCTTTCGCGCAACGACGCCGCTCGATGGCTCTCCCCTCTCGTACGGACCGGGACCTGAGCCTCCGACCCGTCTCGCTGGAGATACCTCGAGCGGGATCTTCCGCCACGTGATCCCCGTCGGGGCGAACGCGGCCCCCGGGACTTGGACGGTCGAGGCGCACGAGTGGCTCACGGGAACCACGAAGACGGTCAGGGCGACGATCCACGCGACGGGGGCGAACGGGCAGGCGACGATCGACTTTGGAACGACCGCCATCTACTTCTCCGACGCGAAGAAGATCGTCGATCTCTTCGCCGGTCGCCCCTCGGAGCCCCCATTCGAAAAGATGCACTGGGACTGCCGTCGCGTCTTCGCGCTCGACCCGAAGAAGTTTGCGGTCTTCGGTCCCGAGGACGCGGCAGGTCGCATCGCGGGCGCGCTACGGGCGAAGGGAATGACGGTCGCGGTGAACCCCCCGTACGAGATCGTCCCGTTCAAGCGGGAGGGCGAGCACGGCGGTACGGGTCCGGTGCTCGACCATAACGAGGCCAACTTCGAGAACATCTACGCCCACACCGTCGTGCTCCCCGGCCACCCGCTCGGGAAGACTTCGTGGGAACGAGGTCACATCAACCGACCGGTCACGGCGACGTTTCCCGGGCCCGGGAGAGCATACATCCAGTGGGGGATGAGCGGCTACCAAGCCGGCTTTCACAACGTCTGGGTGTTCGGTGACGTCCAGGCGGGCGTCGATTGGTTGCTCTCGGCGATCGAGGGGAGGCCGCCCGGCGGCGACGCCAAGATGGTGGTCGCCAGCACTCACGCCGCTCCTGCAACTCCCGAGAGGCTGCCGCAGCGGTTTGCCGTCGCGCAGGAGATCAAGCTGTCGGACACTCCCGTCGGGATCGGCTCCAGCCCCGACGGCAAGGTGATCTACGTCCTCCTCGCGGGGGGATCGGTGACGGCTTACGACACGTCCGGACGGGCACTCTGGAAGACGCTCGTGTTGCTGCAGGGAGGATGCTTGGCGGTGAGTCCGCGAGGGGATCGGCTCGCGGTGGGGGGCTTCCCGGGACTCCTCGTGCTCGACACGAAGAATGGGGCGATCCTCGGCGGCTATCGCGCCGATCCACCGGGCCACGACCAGTCGCTGGGGAGCAGCCGCATGATCGCAGCGGCCTGGAACGACGCCGGAACGGTCGTCGCGGGAGGTGGGGACGCGCCTGCCGTGCAGCTCGCGATCCTCGACGCGCAGGGGAAGGCGCTGCCAGTGCCCAACGGGATCGCGGGGAACGTGATGGGAGTCGCGTTCGTGCCTCACACGAGCACGCTGCTCGTCGGCGCGAATCAGCTCACGGCCGTGGACGCCACGACGGGGAGCGTGACATGGCGCGGCGACATCTCGTCCGCGCTGTCGATCCGCTTCAGTGCGGACGGTGCGACAGGCGCGGCGGGTGGATGGGGCAAGCGAGCGGGGGCTTTCCGCGTGAGCGATGGAAAGCCGCTCGCCGCCGCCGCGCTTCCGCCCAGCGTGGGGGGGGTCGCGCTCCTGCCGAACGGTGACGTCGCCGCGGCAGTCTGGGGGGGCACGCAGCCGCTCTACCGGCTCGACGCCAGCAGCGGGAAGAGCGAGGTCTTGGTCCAGTCGCGTTTCGCATTTCACGACGTCCTCTGGCTCGGTAGCAGGAACGGCTTGGTGGCGGCCGAGCAAGGGGGACCGCTCTGGCTGTTCGCTCCGAGTGGTCGACCGCTGGCAAGGCTCGAGGACGCGGGGACGACGGTGTGCCGGATGGAAGTCCGGGGAGGCGAGCTCTTGGTGGGGAGGATGAATCGAGTCGTGCAGCGTATCGTGGTGACGTGAGCTGGGGATCGAAGCTCCTGACCCGCGTTCCCGTGCCCTTGGTAACGGTCACAGCGTTGACACGATCGAGAGCGCGGGGTAGATCGGCCCGTGTTCCGCGGGAATAACTCAGTTGGTAGAGTGCAAGCTTCCCAAGCTTGATGTCGCGGGTTCGAATCCCGTTTCCCGCTCGAAGAAGGTCTCCGAGAGAGCCCCGGGATGGGTCCTCGGTCGAGCGCTGCGGGCTCCGGCAACGGGCCCCGTCAGCCCGACCGCAGGATCCATGCCGGTGCCCGAGAGGCTTGCCGTTCCCCCCTCCGCCGAGCATCGTCGACGAAGCGTCTCGCCCGAGAGGCCAGGAACATGAACCAGCTCGGCGCCGTTCACGACGAAAGCAGGCCGAAAGTTTCCGTCTGCATGATCACGTACAACCACGAGTCGTACATCTCGGCGGCGCTCGAGAGCGTTCTCGAACAAGACGTCGACTTCGACTACGAGATCGTCGTCTCCGATGACGCATCGACCGACGCAACGCCGGCGATCGTCCGCGACTATGCGGCGCGCTACCCGGGCGTCATCCGCCCGCTCCTTCGAACCGTCAACGTCGGTGGAGCCGCCAATTTCACGGAGACCATTCGCGCCGCCCGCGGCGAGTACATCGCGGTGCTCGACGGGGACGACTACTGGACGGCCCCCCACAAGCTTCGGATGCAGGTCGCGTTCCTGGATGCGCACCGGGACTACTCCCATTGCTTCCACAATGTCGAGGTGGTCTATCCGGGTGGGGAACGCTGTCTATTCCGGAGCCCGACCCTCGCCGAGGAGTGGAGTCTCGCCGACGTGCTGGCGCATTGCGGCTGCGTCGCCCCGCCCGGCTCCTACGTATTCCGGCGGGGAGCCTTCGGTAGCGACTTTCCCGAATGGTGGCTGCATATCTCGCACACGCTCAACTACGGAGACTGGCCGCTCGTCGCGGCGAACGCGGAGTACGGGAGGGGGCGCTACTTCCGCGACGTGCTCGGCGTGTACCGCTCCCATGGGAAGGGGATTTGGTCGAACTACGATTTCGCGAAGCAGACCGAGGTCCACATTCTCGCCGCACGCGGTCTCATGGGGCACTTCGGCCGTGAGCACGGTGCGGTCCTCCGCGCGCTCACCACCGACCTGTACGGGCAGCTCGTTTCTCATCACGCGCGCGACGGGCGGCTCGCCGACGCGTCGAGGGTCCTAGTCCGTGGCTTCCGCGAGGCGCACGACTGGCGCAACTTCCTGACGCTCACGAAAACCGGCGTTCCAGCGCTCGCGGCGGCGAAGCTTCCGCCACGCATGCGAGCTGCAATCAGGCGCACCATCCGCCGCGCGAAAACTCCGGTCTCGACGTGAGGCCCGCCCTCCCCATTGCCCGCGTAGTATTGCCCGACCCCCCAAGCTGAGGTAGTCAACCAGCGCCATGGTCACCGGCTACGCTCATGGCGACTATGCGGCCTCCCTGGCCGAGTTCGGTCGGCCTCGGCTGCTACCGCGATGTGGCGGTTGGGTGCTCGAGCGCGAGGTCCCTGGCGCTGCCGATCGGGACGCGACCGGCTGCTATCCCCTCTTTGCCTGCCGTGACTGGAGTGGCCTCGCCGACGATCTGCGCGACGTGGGGCGGGACTTGGTGAGCGTCGTCCTCGTCGCGGATCCCTTTGGAAACCACGACCCGGCGCTCCTCGAGCGAACCTTCAATTACGGCGTCCTTCCGTTCAAAGAGCACCACATCGTGCAGTTCACGGAACCCCTCGAGCGGAGCGTGTCGAGTCATCATCGCCGCAACGTCAGGAAGGCTCTACGGGTTGTCCAGGCCGAGCGGATTGAGGATCCCTCCGCGTACCTCTCGGAGTGGCTGCGTCTCTATGCTGAGCTTACCGACAGGCATGCAATCGAAGGCATTCGTGCCTTCTCTCCCGCGTCGTTCGCCCTCCAGTTGGCCGTGCCGGGCATGGTCGCATTCCGAGCCGTGCACGCGTCCGCGACCGTGGGCATGGTCCTCTTCTACGTTCAGGATGAGGTCGCCTATTACCATCTCGGGGCATATAGCCCGGAGGGCTACGAGGTCGGGGCTGCGTTTGCGGTGTTCTGGGTCGCGCTCGAACACTTCGCCCAACGCGTCCGCTTCGTCTCGCTCGGAGGCGACGCGGGCTTATCGGACGACGGTGGCGGCCTCGCCCGGTTCAAGCGCGGATGGGCGAACGGCACGCGGCAAGCCTTTCTCTGCAAGCACGTTGGGGACACCGACAGATATGCGGCGCTTGCGTCAGCTGGCGCGGCGACGACCTTTTTTCCGGCATATCGCGCCGGCGAATTCGCAACCCGAATCGATCGCGTGAAGAGCGTTGGGCAATGATGCCTTGCCACACTGCTCAGCGATAGTCCGCGACCCTGGGGCGAAGATCTTCGTATCCCCCCTTTAGGTCGATTCTATCTGACTCATCACGCGGCGGAATCGAGCAGTAGCCCATGATCGCCTTTTCTTCGTTCGTCAACCGCGCGTAGTACTCTTCGGGGAGCGAGCGTGGCAGATCGTAGTTCTGCTTCAGCCACCAACGCGAGAACGTCGCGATGACTGACCAGCGAGTCTTTCCGGCCTTGTTTCCCCCGGCCCCGTGCCACAGACGGCTGTCCCAAATGACAATGTCACCTGCCTTCGAGGGGATTGGCTCGGCAGTCGTGATCGCTGCTTGGTCGGCGTACCGGTCGAATCGGTGAGAACCAGGTACTGCAACCGTGCATCCGTTTTCGACGGTTTGGTCCTCAAGCACGATAGCCGCCTGAGCAGACCACGCGAAGCTACTGTTCGCGGGAATGAACGAGTCGATGTGAAGCGGCATCGATGCGGGGCCGCTGCTCCGCGCGAGCAGGCTCCGGAGGATGTAGTTCGGCGACCCCGCTGGAAGCGATCGATACCATTCGTCGTTCAAGACCGACGTGAAGATGGATCGCAGCGCAGGGTGACTCAGGAATGTCCGAAGGACGGTGAAGTCCTTCCCCTGCAGGTTATAGATCATCTGGTGCCCCTGGTTCAGGAACGGCACCCGGGCACCCGCGCTCGCCGGAGCGGTCGAGAGCACGTGGACCGTTTTCAGGAACGCTGCAACCGTCTCGGGATCGACCGCCCCCTCCAATCGTACCCAGCCGCGCTCGCGAAGCTCCGTCAACTTGTCGCTTGAAGCGTTCATGGTCATCTATCCCTCCGTGCTTCGCCCCGTCGTCGCCCATTCCCCGATACGTTCGTTGGATTGACCATCAGGCGCCTTCGTCCGTCGTCGCGTACCCGAAGCCAGTAGAGCCGAAGCCGTTTCCGTTGTAGAACATGAACTTACGCCCGCGCGCACCGACGACGACGTGCGGGTACGTGATCATCGTCGAATCCCATCCATCGGACGAAACGTCGATTCCAACTTCGCTGTCCAAACGTCCCCACGAGATGCCGTCGCTCGATTCAGCGTACCCAATGCGATAGCTGTTCGCCGGGTCAGTTCGGTAGTCCGCGCGCTTTCGGTGCGCGTACCACATGCGATAGCCGCCGCGCTCGCGGATGACCGATGCGCGAACGAGCCCCCCCTCCCCGTCCTCGAGCGGAACGGCAACACGGCCGCCTCGACGCCACCGAATCCCGTCATCGGACTCCGCATACTTCAAGTCGTAGAAAGGCTCGGGCCTCCCATCGATCGTCTCCCAGCGTACGCAAGACAGATACCAGTTCTTCCAAACACCCCCCTCGATGAGGACACACGAGGTACCGGTGAAGAAGGGTTCGTCCACGTCGGGAGAGAAGATCGGACCCGGGGAATACTTCTGCCATGTCCGCCCCCCATCGCGAGTCAGCGCTAGACCAATGGAGTTGTGATACGGAACCGTATTCCGAACCGTCCAGCCAATGTAATACATGTAACGGACGCCAGCACCGGCATCGACGATCCACGATGGCATGACCCCGCAGTCGTCAAATGCTCCGATCGGACCGAGAGGCAGTATCGGTTGGTCGTGCTCGTACAGAATCTTTTCAGGGTTGTTCGCCTCGACGTCTATATAGCTAGGCCGACTCCGGTTATTTGAGTCTCGAGTTGCATAGTAGATGCGCCACGTTCGCTCGCTCACGCAGTCGACGGTGGGAACCTGCGCGTGTGAGCGGCTCCACTCCCTCTCCCCCCCTGGGACGAAGAGCCTTCCGCGCTTGGCCCAGACAGAGCGCCTCAAATGTCCATGTCCTTGCTGAGGACATCGCCCTTCTTCGCTGGAGTTCCCTTGTACACACCCCATTCCTCTGTATCGCGAGTCACCGCAGCGCCCATCGCGATGAAAGACCCCTGCGCGATCCGAACGCCGTCCCGAATCGTCGAGTTCACACCGAAGACGCAGTATGGCTCCACGGTGCAGTGCCCCGATAGGACGACATGTGACGTAAAGAGAACGTGGTCATGGATCCGCCCGTGATGGCCGATGTGGTTACCGCTCCAAAGCATCACGTTGTTACCGATGGGGGTGAACGGTTGGATCGTATTGTCCTCGAGGATGAAACAATTTTCGCCAATTACCGCTCCCGGCCAGACGGTGGCCTTCGAGCTGACGTAACTGATGCAGGAGTAGCCCTTCTGCTTGACGCTGTTGTAGACCCCCTCGCGCGTCCGATTCATTCGCGCGTGGGACATCGGCGCAAACATCTTGTATTCGAGCGGGCTGAATTGGCGCTCGATATCCTCGAACGCCACTACGGGCTTCCCTTCGAACTCGGGGGTCTCCGGGAGGTAGCTGCGAGACACAGTGAAAGCGACGACCTCGTGCTCGCTGTCGTGCTTCAAATAGAAGTTTGCGAACTGGGCGAAGTCACGCAAACCGAAAATGATGACCTTGGCCATAGGCATTCTCCTCGAAGATCCGGCCATTTAGTATGCCGCGACGCGTTATGTCAAGCGGAGGGGGGCGCCACACAGCACTCTGTTGCGCGAGGCTCCCAATCCTTCATCTCTCGGCGGGGGTGCGACGCCGCCGTCGCTCGGCGGCGCGTCGTTCGGCGAGGATCTCTCGAAAGAGATCTGCACGAACGGCGGCCTGTCGCTCCAGTGACAAAGTCCGACGCGTGGCACGAGCACCTGCTTCTCCGAGGGCCCGTAGCCTCGTCGGAGATGCCAGATAACTCCGGATCGTCGCGGCTATCTCGTCGGGGGAGCGAGTGATGATGACCAATTCCTCGCCGGGGAGGTACCGGGTGTTCAGCCCGAGCTCGTCGGTCACGAAGATGGGGACTCCCAACTGCGCGGCTTCGACGGCGCACCCGGTGGGGAAACCGTCGAATGCTCCTGCCGCGAGGAGGTTCGGAGCGTTCGGCGAAACGAGGAGGTCTAGCCCGCGGAGGGTTCGCAGGAAGTGACGGCGATCGAGCGAACCATGGAATGTGATCCGGTCCCGGAGAGAAGCCAGCTCGATGTCGTCCGGGCCAAAGTCTCCAATGACATGAAAGCGGACGTCAGGCCGCAGTGCGAGTCGCTTCGCGACCTCGACGAAAACGTCGTACCCCTTGTCGCGTCCGCTCGCCATGTACTTGCGTGCGGCGAACCCGATGTCGAAGCCCGCCGTTTTCGCCGGGCGCGGCTCGCCCTCGATCTCCTTCCAGACCTCGGGGAGCACGCAGCCGCAGGCCTCGAGCACCTGGTCGGGACGACAGAAGCCCCGCCGGAGGAGGTAGTCGCTCGTGATCCGCTCGGTTGCGATCACCTTCCGGAACGCAGGCGAACGGCAAATGCGGCGGAGCATCGTGTCTGAGCTCGGTTCGTCGAGCCGAAAGCCCCCTCCCGGGTAAAGGCCGAGGACGAGCGTCCCATCGTTGCGCTCGACGTGCCGAAGGAAGAACGCGGCGACGTCGAGAAAGACGCAATAGTACAGGCAGGCTCTGCGGCGACGGTGCGGTCGGAAGGTCCTTACCCGTCGCGCCAGGTCAGGCCGAACACTGGCGTAGGCCTTGATGAGCTCACTCGTCGCCTGGGCTCCGAATCCGTGCTCGCGTGCCGTGGTGTGAACCTCGGCCTTCGGAAAATGCTCGAGGTAGAAGGAGAATTCGGCGTATCGCGGGGGCGAGGCCGCGCTCGGGAAGGAGTCGTCCAAGACGATGAGCTCCATCGCGGAGCGCAAGCAGCTCGAATTGACAGCGTACCTGCGAGCCACGATCGGCCACCTCAGAGCGCGGCGAGGAGAGCGTTGGACACGCTGAGCGCGTCGTCGTTGCTCATCCCCGCGTAGAGCGGGAGGCATAGGACGCGTCGCGCAAGTCCTTCCGCGACCGGGCAGCGCGCGCCATTCACGTACGGGAGCCGATCCAGCGATGGGTAGAAGTAGCGTCGTGTCCCAATCGCTGCGCCGCTCATCCCGCTCTGCGCGCGCAGGAGGCAAGGCTCGTCGTCGAACAAGATGGGGTAGTAGCTGTAGTTGTGTCCGTCGCGTCTCGGCGGCAGGCGCAGTCCGCTCGACGCGAGGAGCGTGTCGTAAAGCGCGGAGATCTCCGCACGTCGTTTCACAATCGCTGTCACCCGCGGGAGCATGCAGAGCCCCATCGCGGCGTGAAGCTCGGAGCCTTTGGCGTTGATGCCGAGCGTGAAGTGATCGTCGCCGACGTGTCCGAAGCTCCGCAACAGTGACGCCGCGCGCGCAACGCGATCATCGTCCGTTACGATCGCGCCGCCTTCGACGGTGTGGAACAGCTTCGTTGCGTGAAAGCTGAGGGCGCTCGCATCCCCGAAACGAGGGACCGCGATACCGTCGACGAACGTGTCGAACGAATGCGCGGCGTCGTAGATCACCTTGAGCCCGTGACGATCCGCGATGCGCTTCAACGCGTGGACGTCGCACGGGTAACCGTAGACGTGGGTCGCGAGGATCGCGCGCGTACGGGGGCCGATCGCTGCTTCGACCCTAGCGGGATCGATGCAGAAGGTGCGTTCCTCGATGTCCGCAAATACGGGAGTGCACCGCTCCCAGAGGAGCGCGCTCGTTGTCGCCACATAGGAGAACGGCGTCGTCACGACCTCTCCATCCACGCCGAGCGCGCGGATCGCGAGCTGCAGCGCCAGCGTCCCGTTCGCAACGAAGAGGACGTGCTTGGCGCCCAAGCGCTCGGCGAGCTGCGCCTCCAACCGCTGCACCATCGCCCCGTTGTTCGTGAGCTGGCCCGATGCCCAGATCTGCTCGAGGTAGCCGATGTACTCCTCGAGCGGCGGGAGGAACGCCTTCGTTACCGTGATCACGCGCTCTCCTTCTCCGGCGCAAGGCGCGGAGTCTCGATCTTCGCAACGTCCAGCCTGGCCTGGTCGATCCGCTTGCTCGTCCAGCGGAGGAATGTCGGTCGTACGGCCCCTGGCCACTTTTGCAGCCACGCGCCCTCTCGCGGAGCGTCGTCCACCTGGATGGTGAGCACGTCATTCACGGAATGGAGGACGCGCGACTCGTCCTCGACGATCAGCGCGCTGATCGCCACGAGACCGTCGTTGAGGAGGTCGCCGGGTATAGCGCACGAAACGCAGTGGAGCCCGCGTGCATACGACGCGTGGCCGCCGCCGACCGCGAAGAGGCACTCGCCCTCGAGCGTGGCGAAAGTGAGCGTGACGTTCAGCTGAGCCCCCTCGACGTGGTTCCAGAACTCCGTCTCCACCCGGAAGGGGGTGCGCACCGTGATGTGGCTCGGATCGGGGCCATCCGGGACGACGCACACCCGCCGAAAGCGCACCGCGTCGTTGCCCGGTGCCACAGCTGCATCCGGCCACGCCTGCTCGAGCATCTGCGTGCCATGGCGATTCAAGTAGGACGCAACGACGCGGTTCGACTCCCCCTGCTCAACGACGGTCCCGTTATTCAGCCAGATCGCGCGCCGGCACAGCGACTTGATCGCCGTCATGTTGTGGCTCACGAAGAGGATCGTCCGGCCCCCCTCCTTCCCCACCTCTTTCATCTTGCCGAGGCACTTGCGCTGGAACTCCGCGTCCCCCACGGCGAGCACCTCGTCGACGACGAGAATCTCCGGCTCGAGGTACGCGGCCACCGCGAAAGCAAGGCGCACGTACATCCCGCTCGAGTAACGCTTCACGGGCGTGTCGATGAACTTCTCGACGCCGGAGAAGTCCACGATCGCATCGAACTTGCGAGTGATATCCGCACGCCGCATGCCGAGGATCGCACCGTTCAGGTAGATGTTCTCGCGCCCAGTCAGCTCCGGATGGAAGCCCGTCCCCACCTCGAGGAGGCTCGCCACTCGCCCGTGGATGCGGGCCTCGCCCGAGGTCGGCGTGGTGATCCGTGACAGCACCTTGAGCAACGTGCTCTTCCCCGCACCGTTGCGACCGATGATGCCGACGGCCTCGCCAGGTGCGACGTCGAAGGTTACGTCCTTGAGTGCCCAGAACTCCTCGGACGCCTGCGAGCGCCGGTCGGCTAGGCGCCTGAACCAATAAAGTGGGGAGAGTCGATCACGTAGTGCGGAGTAGCGTTCTTGATGCGACAGCATGTATCGCTTCGAGAGCCCCGTGCACTCAATCGCCTTGTTACTCATGGTCGGTCCGTTCCGCCCCTCAATCAGAGAACGTCGGCGAGCGTCCTCTCCGTGCTGCGGAAATGGTAGAAACCGAACATCAGAAACAAGGCGCTGGTCGAGAGCGACGTGACGATCACAGGGAGCGTCACCGTTCCCGCGCCGAAGAGCGCCCAGCGCGCGGTCTCGATCACGCCCGTCATCGGGTTCAGCGCAAGCACCCACGCGTATCGGTGAAAAATGGTGGTCGGATAAATGACAGGCGAAACGAAGACCAGAAGCTGGACGAAGAACGGGAGAGCGTAGCGAACGTCACGGTACTTGACGTTGAGCGCGGCGAGGAACCACCCGAGCCCCGCGGACGCGACAAGGGTCCAAAGGGCGAGCAACGGAAGGATGAAGAGCCCCAGGAGGTGCGGTGCGAAGTGGTAGTAGGCGAGCAACCCAGCGAAGCACGCAGTCGAGCAGAGGAAATCGACCAGCGAGACCGAGGCGGACGCGATGGGCAGGATGAGCCGCGGAAAGTAGACCTTCTTCACGATCCCCTCGTTCGTGACGAGGCTGTCCGCAGCGCCGGTGAGCGACGTCGCGAAGAGCGTCCAGAAGAGAAGCCCCGTGTACGCGAAAATGGCGTAGGGGATGCCGTCCGAAGGCACGTGCGCGAACTTTCCGAACGTCACGGTATAGACGACCATCGTGGCGAGGGGCTGGATGATTGCCCACGCGATTCCGACCGCCGTTTGCTTGTAGCGCACGGAAACGTCGCGACGAACGAACGCGCCGAGGAGATCGCGGCGCTCCCAAATCTCGCGGAAGTCGAAGGTGAAACCTCTTCGCGACGGACCGATCACCGTGATGCTCGCGTGGTCCGTGAGGGCGGGTCTCATATTAGGCCGGCCCCGCGCCGCGCCCTTGGTCGCGCGATTCTTCCTCGACGAGGCGCAAGAGGTAGTCTCCATAGTTGCTCTTGAACGCGCGGCCGAGCTTTCCGAGAGCATCGAGCGTGATGAATCCCATCCGATAGGCGACCTCCTCGATGCACGCGATCTTGAGCCCCTGGCGATGCTCCACCGCCTGAATGAAGCTCGAGGCGAGGAGGAGGGAGTCGCACGTCCCGGTGTCGAGCCACGCGGTGCCGCGCCCGAGTCGCTCGACGTGGAGCGCCCCCGTGCGTAGGTACGCCGTGTTGACGTCGGTGATCTAGAGCTCGCCGCGCGCGGACGGGCGCAGCGCTGCCGCGGTCTCGATGACGTTGTTGTCATAAAAGTAGAGGCCGGTTACGGCCCAGTTTGAGCGCGTCGCCGTCGGCTTCTCCTCGATATTCACGGCGCGCCCCGCCTTGTCGAACGAGACGACGCCGTAGTTCTGGGGATCGCGAACCTGATAGGCGAAGACGGTAGCCCCCGCCCCCTTTGCGGCAACGCGCTGCAACACGCGAGGGAGGTCGGCCGAGTAGAAGACGTTGTCGCCAAGCGCGAGGGCCACGCGGTCCCCGCCGATGAAGTCTCGCCCGATGAGGAAGGCCTGTGCGAGCCCCCCGGGATTCGGCTGCGCCGCGTAGCTCAACGAGATTCCGATCGAGGCTCCATCTCCGAGAAGGCGCTGGAACGCGCCCTGGTCGTGCGGAGTCGTAATGACGAGAATGTCGCGAATGCCTGCGAACATCAGCAGGGATAGCGGATAGTAAATGAGCGGTTTGTCGTAGATCGGCAGGAGCTGCTTGCTCACGCCGAGCGTGATCGGATGGAGGCGGGACCCCGATCCCCCGGCGAGAATGATCCCCTTGAGCGTCATGCGCGCTCCGACGGCTCGATCGGCCGGGCGAGACCGAGCCTCTCGCGGCGATACTTTCCGCTCAGAACGCTGTCGCACCACGCGCGATTGTCGATGTACCAGCGCACCGTCTTGAGGAGCCCCGCGTCCAAGTCGTAGCTCGGGCGCCAGCCGAGCTCCGTGCGGATCTTCGTCGCGTCGATGGCGTAGCGCCTGTCATGCCCGGGACGATCGGCGACGAAGGTTTTCAGGTCCGAATACGCGCGCAGGCCGCGGTTCGTGAGCGCCGGGTTCTCACGCGCCGGCATCACGCGTTCGAGGGCGGCGCAGATCGCGTCGACGATCTGGAGGTTGGTGCGCTCGTTCGAACCGCCGACGTTGTAGCGCTCGCCCACGCGGCCGGCCCGGAGCACTCGTTCCAGCGCGCAGCAGTGGTCCTCGACGAACAGCCAATCGCGGACATTGCCGCCGTCTCCGTAGATCGGCAGCGGCTTACCCTCGAGTGCGTTCGTGATGACGAGCGGGATCAGTTTCTCGGGATATTGATTCGGGCCGTAGTTGTTCGAGCAGTTCGTCGTCAGCGTCGGCAGACCGTAGGTCTCGCGATACGCGTCGACGAGATGGTCCGCTGCGGCCTTCGTCGCTGCATAGGGAGAGCGGGGCGCGTACGCGGTCGTCTCGGAGAACGCGCCGGCGGCACCGAGGCTCCCGTAAACTTCGTCCGTCGAGACGTGGAGGAAGCGAAAGCCCCGCCGCTCGTCGCCCTGGAGCGAATCGTGAAGACGCACCGCCGCGTCGAGGAGCTCGAACGTGCCGACCACGTTTGCGTCGATGAACGCGCGAGGACCGTCGATGGAGCGATCGACGTGCGTCTCGGCCGCGAAGTTGACGATCGCCGAAGGGCGATGGGCATCGAAGAGCGCTCCTACCTGGGCGCGATCGGCGATGTCCCCTTGCACGAAACGAAAGCGAGGATTCGCGGCCACGGAGGCCAGGCTCTCCAGGTTGCCGGCGTAGGTCAGCTTGTCGAAGACGACGATACGGGCCTCAGACGAGGCGAGTAGGTGGCGTACGAAGTTCGAGCCAATGAAACCGGCTCCCCCCGTGACGACCACTATGTCGCTCATGTGCATGATACCGCTTCCCATTGGACGGTCGCTGACCGAAGTGTCGGTTGCGCCAGGCGCCCCGCCGGTTCAAGAGGGCGGTACGGTGCCACAGCCCGATCTTTCATGCCAGCGCGCGCTCTGCCCCGTCTCCCGACGCGGCACGGATCCTGCGCTCGTGGTCCCGGCCCCCTCCAACGCCAGCCCGTGCAGCGTCGCTACGGCTTCGGTCGCGCAAACAGTACCGTCTCCTCACTGTGGATCGTGTAGTGCCCGAGGTAAAAGTCGTATGGCACGCCGAGCGAGTCGATGTACTCGGGGATCGCGGTGAGATCCGTAGGACGGTGGTACACGGAGATCGCGAGCTTCGGCCGGAAACGTCGTATCGACTTCGCCGCCCCGGCGAGGGCTTCCATCTCGGCGCCCTCGATGTCCATCTTGAGGAAGTCCAGCCGTTCGAGCTTCTTCTCGGAGGCGAGATCGTCAATCGACAGGGTCTTCACGACCGACTCATCGGCGCTGCTCCGCTGGAAGGAGACTCGGCTGCCGGGGCCTTCGTCGCGACAGAAGACATCGACCCCCGAGCGGCTCCACACGGGGTGAGGAACGATCTCGACGCAGGATCGCGCGATGTCTTCGTTCAGCGCGAGGTTCCGCCGCATGATGTCGAGATTGCTCGGAGTGAACTCGAACACGAAGACGCGAGACCGGCTCTCGTGAGCGAAATAGAGGGTGGTCTCGCCCCAGCAGCCGCCGGCGTCGATCACGACGTCGCCTCGTTCCACCCGGACGGGCGCATCGCCGTACGCGTATTGGCGATTCGTGAACGTGCACACCAGCCCGGGCGAGGTTGCGAAGAGGCGAATCGGAAAGCCCAGCGAAGAGAGGTCGAAGCAGTTCAGCGTCCACCCGCCGGTCCCCTTGCCGGCCACGGTCTCGTCATTGCAAACGAGCCGTCGCATCTCTTCGACCTGGGTGGCGTACCTGTCGCCAATCGCGAGCGGGAGTTTCACGCGATCGGGGCCGAGGGTTCGGTAGGCGACCACACGCATCAACAGCTCGCGTGACGCGTCGTCGGACAAGCGGCCGGCCAGCCGCTCGAGAGCTGGGAGCTCCTTCTTGAGCTCTGAGAGGCGAAGCTCGATGTGCGTCCGATCGTCTCTGCGGAGCAGGTACCCTGCCTTGCCAAACAGGCCCTGAATCAAGTCCCGCAGCGCGCGCCTGGCCCGTGCGCGTGGTGTGGCGGCTAGCGGAAAGCGATCCAGGTCGACATTATTCTGCTGTTGCTCGTAGGCGTTCGACATCAGCTCGAACAAGAGCGCGTCCGCAAACCGTGCCTTGGTCTCGCTCACCGAGTCTCCCGAGATCCGAGAAGATTCCACAGCGTCTCCCTGACGGACCGCCCCTGGTCGAGGCCCGTCAAGGTACCTGGTTTCCGAAGCCCTGCAAGCTGGCGAGCAAGGCGAGGAGCCTCGCGCCTCGACCTGTCCCGTGGTACGCACCGCGGTGCTCGGGTAGGAGCATTGATGAGAGAGGCAGTCCTCGCGTGATCCTCAAGCCGTGGCTCAAGGGCAAAGTCCCGCCGCCCCTGCGGCAGGCGCTCCGTCGTCTCCAGGCGGAGCTTCGCTACAACCGCATTCACGAGCGCGAAGCCGCGCGCGCTCAGCGCGAGATCCGTCGCGGGAGCGCGCCTCTCCGGCTGCACGTCGGCTGCGGGCCGCATCGTCGTTCCGGCTGGACGAACATCGACCTTCTCAGCGAGGCCGCTGACTACAACCTCGACCTCCGGCGCCCGCTACCGTTTCCGGACGCCTCCGTCGAGGCTATCTACAGCGAGCACTTCATCGAGCACCTCGAGTTCCCGGGCGAGCTCGAGGTGTTTCTCAAAGAGTGCATGCGCGTCCTCTGTCGCGGCGGAGTCTTCGAAGCGGGGCTCCCCGACGTGGAGAGGTCGCTCATCGCGTACACGCAAAAAGACAGGGCGTACTTCGAGAACGAATCGAAGCGGTGGCACCCCGCGTGGTGCACGACGTTCATGGACAACGTCAACTTCACGTTTCGTCAGGGCGGCGAGCACAAGTACGCTTACGACTTTCAGACTCTCGCTCGTCGCCTCGCCGACGCGGGCTTCATCGACATCGAACGCCGTCCATGGCGCGAGACCGACAGCCCCGGGTGGGAAGGCTGCCTCTACGTCACCTGTAAGCGGCCCGCGGCCGGCGCGCGCGCCCAGACGAACGGGGCCTGAGCTTACGGCGCCACATTGGCGATGTCGCGGGTTCGAATCCCGTTTCCCGCTCCGGAATCACCGCCGCGCTACTTCCCGCCCAAAGTCGTGCCGAATGCGCGACGCGATCTGCTCCCGCCGCGCGTCGTCCAGCGCCGTCCCCGCCAGTCGCGCGAGCAGAACGCCTTCCTCCACCAGCCCGCAACGAATCGCCTCGCGAACGAAGTGGTCGTCCTTCTCGCGCGCCGCGACGTACTTCGAGATCACGAGATCGTGAACGTCGAGGCATAGCCCCGTAGCGCCCCGCGTGTTCGCGTTGCTGACGGCGACGAGACGGTCCTTCCAGCCTGCAGGGAGCGTCGCCGTGTCCTCCGCGACGCCTTGCGCGTAGTACCCGAACGTCTCGTGAAACGGCGATCCCTCGCCGATGCTTCCGTCGATGAGGTCCCAGCGCTCCGGATGGTTCTTCGGGAACACGTCGGCCTCGACGGAGACACGAAGCTCGGCGGGAGCATCGGGGAACTGCCCGAGGATCGACTGGCTCCCGATGATCACGATCTCGTTATCGTCCGCGATGTTCGCCGCCGCCCGGATGACGTGCTCGAGCTGCTCTCGGGTCATCTCAAACGCTCGTGTACCGCTCGCGGACGTCCCGCCACAGCTTCCACCGCTCGCGGGCGCCGATCGCACCGGCGAACGGCGTCACCTGCCTCAACGCGCGCCCCTCCTGGCTCGCATCCAGAAGGCGCTCCCGAATCACGGCGGCCGGAGACGCGAGGATCTCCGACCAAGCGCGCGCATAGTGAGGGTGCGGCGAGCCGGCCTCGACCCACCCGGCGACACGACGCCGCGCCGCGGCGAGAACCTCCGGATCCGCCTCGAGCCGCTGGGCGACGAGCGCGTGGTACGCGAGGCTTCTCTCTTCGGCGAGATCGTGGAGATTCATCGTCATCCCTACTCGGAAAGATAGCATCCCGACGCATCACCGCCGCCCGATCTCCCCGAGAAGCGCGCGCATCTCCCCCACCGCCGGTATCACCGCGTCGGCCACCTCCCACGCGTCGACGACCTTCTGAGCGAGCTCCCTCGCCCGCGCGACGTCCCCCTGCTTGAACGCCCTTCGAGCCTCGCGCGGCGTCGCGTCGCTCACCCCGGCGAAGAGCCGATACTTGAGCTTCCGCGCGTCGATTCGCGCCGCGAGCCGATCTTCGCCCATCCGCTCGAAAGCTTCGGTGGGGAGGAAGCGAATCAGTCTGTCGTTGGCCCCGCCGACGACCGGCCGCCACGCATCCACGGCGCCCCGAAGCTCGCCGACGGCGTATCGCTTTGCCCCGCGGAGGAATGCGTCACCGTTCGCTCCCCAGCCGTTCGACGCACCGGCGAGCTTCTCGATGCGGGCGAGGCAGCCTGTCGAAGTTCCCGCGCCCGCGCTCATGCAGAGCGCGATCCAGGACGCGTCGCCAATCACGTTCGCCTTCGCATCCCGCTCCGTCTCTCCGAGGAGCTCCTTCGCCCACTTCGCGGAAACCGGACCCTCGCGGCCGAGTATCCGAGCGAGGCCCGGCACGAGGGGGAGACCCCACTCGGGCGCTTCCTCGATCCGGTCGAGGGCGCGCGACAGCTTCGCGTCGTGCAGGTCGATGAAGGCCAGGAGCATCGCGGCTTCATGGGGATCGGGAGACGAGCGATCGATCGGCCGGACCGCCGTGAGAGCGCGCACGTCGTCCTCGCGCCCGGCTTCGGCGAGCGCCGACCCGAGGTAAATGATTCGTCGGACGGTCGGGCGAAGAAGGTAGGCGAGCCGCGCGTCATGGAGCCGCGCGTCGAGATCGTCGCTCAGGAACGAGTCCGCGAAGTTGAGAAACGCGGTCCCGTACGGAAGCCACACCGATGCGAGCGAACGCGCCGCGGCGGACGAGCCTGTCGTGCTCGTCGCCATGGCCAGCGACGACCACGCCAGGCCGAGGAGCGGGTCCTCCTCGACGGCCGCGAGAAACGACGTTCTCGCGCGATCGTGCTCGTCGATGTCGTCCCACGCGGCTCCGGCTGTCTGGGCGAGGTAGGCGCGTCCGAGTCGCGTGGGCTCCGCTGCGCGCAGAGCGTCGAGCTTCTGCGCGAGCCGTCGCTCCTCCTCTTGCGGAAGCGGAGCCCCGGCGTAGCGAACCGCGTTCAAGCTCGTCACGAGCGCTGCGGGAGAGGACTCGTCGACCGCGGGAGCGCCGGCATCGGGGAGCGGTCCATCGCAATCGTCGTGAAGGGGGTAGAGGGCGCGGCCGAGCGCCGTCCCGCGCCGTTCGACGGCAACGCACGCCTCTTTCGTGTCGACCGACTGCTCGAAGTCGGTCGCGACGAGGCCTGCCTCGACGTCCGGGAGTGCGGTCCAGCGGGCGACGTCCGCATTGATGGTCGTCGGCTTGAGCCCGGGTTGCTGCCAGAGCCGGCTCACACCTTCTCTGACGGCATGGACGAGCAGATCGCCCTCACTCCCCTCCGCGCGCGCGATCTCCCTCCCGTCGGGGGCGCGAAGGAAGATGTCCACGCGCCACGAATCGCGGTCCCGTACGACGCGCCCGTCGAGGGACGCCAGGCCGCGCTTTCTCGCGACGTCGAGCGTGTGCTCGCGTTGCCCAGGGTCGTCGTAGAAGCCCGGGAGGGTCGCGGTCGGCTGGACGGGTGCGTCGAGGAGCGCCGCGGGGGGCAGGACGCCGTCGTCTCGCCCGCCGAGGTACCACTTGGCACGAGCGCAGGCGAGGGTCGATGCGGCGGCCCCGATCCAGGTTGCGAACTCGGGGAGGCCGCTGACCTCGAAGATCGGACAGGCGAGAGGGGAACCGCTCGAGACGGTCAGCGCGGGCGCAGCTTGCTCTGCGCGCGATGCCTCGCGTGGCGCTCCCATCCGCGCGCGAACGGTCACACCGGCGCCGACGAGCGCGACGACGGCGAGCGCCGCGAGCGCGGGGCGCATCCTCGATCGCGCCGGAGGGGGCTCCTGGGTCCGACCCCGGTTGGCTCCGGAAGGCTCCTGAGGGATCGGCGCCTCGACGGTCTGGCTCGCGGGCGAGGGCATGAACTCGCCGCGCTCCGCCGCTTCGAGGGCCTCCGCAAACTGTTCGACGCTCGGGAATCGCTCGCCAGGGACCTTTTGGAGGGCGCGCCAGAGGACCGCGTCGAACGGCCTGGGGACGGCGCGATTGAGCGTGCTCGCCGCCGGCGGGGTCTCCGCGAGTAGCTGCGCGAGGATCCGCGTCACCTCCGTGGCCGTCCACGGGAGCTTCCCCGTGAGCAGCTCGAACGCCGTCACCGCGAGCGCGAACTGGTCCACGGCGGGCCCGATTTCACGCCCGAGCGCTTGCTCCGGCGCGAGGTACGCCGGCGTGCCAATCATCGTCCCCTCGGACGTGAGCTGCGTCGTCGCCTGGGCGGCGTCGTCGCTGGCCTCGAGCTGCTTGGCGATCCCGAAGTCGAGGAGGACGACGCGCCCGTCGTCGCGCACCATGACGTTCTCGGGTTTCACGTCGCGGTGGACGACCCCAGCGCGATGAGCCTCCCCGAGAGCGGTCGCGACCTCGCCGATGATTCGGAGGGCTTCCTTCCGCTCGACCGCTCCGCGGCGCATGATCTCGCGGAGCGTCCTGCCGTGGACGTACTCCATCGCGAGGTACAGGTCCCCCTCGGGCGTCTCGCCGACCTCGTACACCTGCGCGATGCGTGTGCGGTCGAGCCCTTCGGTCGCCCTCGCTTCACGTCGCATCCGTCGCACCGCGTCAGGGCTCGACTGACGGAGGACCTTGAGCGCAACGTCGCGCTCCGCCTCCTCGTCACGAGCGCGGTAGACGACCCCCATTCCGCCGCCGCCTAGCTCTTCGAGGACGACGTACCGGCCGACGCGGCTACCGGAGACGACGCTGCCCACGCCCGCGAGTCAAACGGAGCGTCGTTGGGGTGTCAAATCGAGGGGACGGACAAAACGCCGAGAGCCGCGACACGCGCGGCTCTCGGAGGGTGACGACGAGCGGGGCGAGGCCCGCCGCAGGCGATCAGCGATAGACGCCGCCAAGGTTTCCAAGGCCGTTGATGGGACCGGGCGGGCACTTCGTGTTCGGGTTGCAATCCCCGAGACCTACTCCGACCCCTCCGGCCTTTACCTTCGTCTTGATCTTCATGGCATTTCCCTCCGCTGGACGCGGCTTGCGCGACCGACGAAGGTGGTTCTAGCAGTCCCCCCCGCCGGCGCCTGTCACCCACTTGAGCGACACGCGCGCGGGGGCGGGGACCGTATAGCTCAGCTCGCGCTTGCGCTGGCCTCCGCGCTCGCCTTGGCCTGGACGACCTGCGCCTCGATCTCGATCTCGACCTTGTCGCTCACGAGCACGCCGCCCGCTTCGAGCGCCTGGTTCCACTTCAGCCCCCAGTCGCCTCGGTTCAAGGAGCCCTTCAGGCTGAAGCCAGTGCGCGCGTTCCCCCACGGGTCCTTCCCGCCCCCCGTCTGCTCGACGTCGAGCGTCACTTCGTGCGTCGCGTCGCGCATCGTGAGGTCGCCGACGAGCGTGTAGTGCCCCTTCCCTGCCCCAGGCTTCGCCTCGATCCGCTTGCTCTTGAACGTGATCTTCGGAAACTTCTCCACGTCGAAGAAGTCCGCCGAGCGCAGGTGCCCGTCGCGCTGCGCCTCCCGGGTGTCGATGCTGCTCGCGTCGATCTCGACCTGGACCTTCGACTTCGTGGGGTCGACCGGGTCGTAGGCGAGCGTGGTCGTCCACTTCTTGAACTGCCCGCGCACCTTCGCGAACATCATGTGCCGGACGGTGAAGGTGATCTCGGAATGCGTTCCATCGACGTCGTACGTAGCCATGTTCAGCTCCTTCGTTGGAGTGAAGATGGGCCCGGTGAGGCTGCAGCGGAATCGATGAAAAATAGATAGCCGTCATCGAGAGAGGAGATGACCCGCGCTCAGCGGCTTCGCGGCTTCCCCTTCCGCCGTTTGCGAGGAGGGCGTTTGACGGGATCGAGCAGCGTCTCCATCTCCGTTACCAACCAGCAGTGCGCTGGGCCGAGCGGCGTGTCGCTCCGGTGGATAGCCAGGAGCGGCACCTCCGAATCCGTGCCCCACTCTTCGGGGTGAATGGCGACGAGCGTGCCGGCGCGGAGGTCGGCTTCGCACACGTGAAGCGGGAGGTTCCCCCAGCCGAGGTTCGCCCGGAGCATCGCGTGCTTGGTGTGAAGGTCGGCGACGCGCCACGTGCGCGGGGAGAGCACCCCCTGATCGGCGACGCCCGCTTCGCTCCTCTCGAAGAGGACAATCTGAACGGCGTCGGCGAGTGGGGCACGCGGGATGGGGCCCTCGTAGCTCGCGAGCGGGTGACGAGGGCCGACGACGGGGACCATTCGGACTGTGCCGAGGCGCTTCGGCTCGAGACCAGGGGCGAGACCGGCCGGGTTCACGACGCCGATCGTCGCGTCCCCCGCGAGGACCCTCGCCGACACCGCCGACAGGATCTGGGTGTCGACGCGAAGATCGATCGTCGGAAACGCCTTCGCGAATTTCCCGCACAGCTCGACGAGAGCGCTCAAGGGGAAGAGCGCATCGACGCACAGCGAGACCGACGCCTCGAGCCCCTGCACCATGCTCGCGGTGACCCGCTTGAGCGCTTCGACCTCGAAGAGCACGCGCCGCGCCGCCGCGAGGACGGCCTGCCCCTGGTCGGTGAGCTTGGCGATCTTCGTCGAGCGGTCCCAGAGCGAGACGCCGAGCTGCTCCTCGAGGTTCGCCATCGACGTGCTGATGGCCGACTGGACTCGCTGGAGCTTCCGCGCCGCCGCAGAGAAGCTCCCTTCCTCGACGACGGTGACGAACGCCCGGAGCTGGTCGAGCGTGACGGGATCGAACATGGGACCCACGCGACAATCGCATGAATCGCGGGCCTCGCGTTTGACTCCGTGCAGCATTCGCGTTTCGCGGGCATTGCAATGTTCGCGAGATCCGCGCCCGACCCACGAAAACCCGCGCGAACGGGTTGACGGTTTGCAGACCAGGTGGTTGATACGCGAGCTGTGGAGGAGGACTCGGGGAGGGCGCGGGGCGGCAGGCACGCCGCGGAGGGGGTCGAGGACGATGAGACTCTCATCGCCTCGATGGCCTGGAGCGATCTGCCCGCTTTGAGCGGCCGACGTGCATCGGCACGCGGCGCAGTCGCGCAGCCCGCGCCCCGCTCGAGCCGGCACGCCGCGATAGACCCCGACACGACCGCCGACGACGGGATCCCCGTCATCGAGGCCTCCGACGCGACGCCGCTCGACGACACCTCCGCGTGGCAAGCCCCCCACCGCACGAGCGCCGTGAGCGCGCACGGAAACCTCGTCGCGGGGAGATACCTGCTCGGACCGGTCCTCGGTGCTGGCGGAATGGGGACGGTCTACCAGGCCGAGCACACGGACCTCGGCAAGCGCGTCGCCATCAAGGTGCTCGCGGCGACGCTCGACGGTGACGCCGAAGCGACCGCGCGGTTTCTCCGCGAGGCGAAGGCGGCGTCGACGATCGACAGCGAGCACATCGCGCAGGTGTTCGACGTCGGCGAGGACGTGCACCTCGGGCTCTACATGGTGATGGAGCTGCTCAAGGGGGAGGACCTGTCGCGCGTCCTCGCGGCGCGCGGAACCCTGAGGGCCGACGTGGCCGCTGGCGTGGCATGGCAAGCGTGTCTCGCGCTCGAGCGCGCTCACGCGGCAGGAGTCGTCCACCGCGATCTGAAGCCTGCGAACGTCTTTCTGACGCGAGGCGACGACGGGTCGGTCAGGGTGAAGATCCTCGACTTCGGTATCGCCAAGCTGGTGCACGAGGCCCGGTCGCGAAGCCTGGGGATCACCCAGAGCGGAATCGTCGTCGGGACGCCGCATTACATGTCTCCGGAGCAAGCGCAGGGGCTCGCTTCCGTCGACCACCGGACCGACCTCTACTCGCTGGGCGCGCTCCTCTTCGAGTCGATGGCGGGAAGCTCTCCGTATCCGGAGCTCGAGACGTACGAGCAGACGCTCTACAAGATCCTCTGCGAGGATCCGCCGCGACTCGCGTCTGTGGTTCCCGGCGTAGCCCCCGCGCTCGACGATCTCGTCGCAGAGCTCATGGCGCGCGAACCAGAGCGACGTCCAGCCTCGGCGAAGGAGGTGCGTCGCCGGCTGGCCGCGATCTTCCCGGCGCTCGGTAGGCGAACGCTCGTCCTTGGCGGAAGCGCGCCGTCCGTCCCCGTCCCGGTCCCCACCCCCCCGGTGCCCCGGACCGGGAGCGGCGTCACCGTCGACCCATTGCCGCGTGCGCTCGTCGTGCCGGCGCGAGGCCGGAGCACGGCGCTGCTCGTGATCGCCGGAACGGTGGCGATTGCCGCGCTCGTGCTCCTGTTTCTGGTCGCTCGCGGCTCGAGGTCGCCCGAGGACACGGTGAGCCGTGTGGCGCACGACGCCGTGGCTCAAACCGCTGGGGAGTCGCGAACCGAAGAGACGGTTCCTGCACCCCCGCCGACCGGAATCGCGATCCTCGCAGCCGCCGAAGAGGAGACCGCGGCCATCGTCCGGAGTGCCCAACGCGCGCTCGAGACGGGCGATGCGCAGAAGGCGCGCGACCTCGCGGCGAGCGCGACGCGACGCGCGCCCGCGAACGGAGAGGCGTGGCTTACGCTTGGCGCCGCGGACGAGGCTCTCGGCGACGCCGCCGGGGCGCGCGTGGCGTATCAGGCGTGCAAGGAGCAGGCGCCCGGCGATCGTGGGCGCGAGTGCGCGGCGCTCCTCGATCGTTAGGCGGTCTCCGACGGTTGAGGCCGTCCCCGCGAGGCTGATAGCCTCGGTCTCGAATGGGGGGACCATGAAGACCATCCGACTGTCAGGAGACCTGCGAGCAGCCATCCTCGTCGTGCCCCTCGCAACGAGCGCCGTCGGATGCATCAGCAACAACGCCACGAGCCCCGGCTCCGACGACGCCGGGGGCTTCGACGCAACGCTCGAGGACGCCGCATTCCCTCCGGGGACCGACTCGTCCGTGCCCGACGCCACGACGGACGCGCCCCCCCCAGCGGACACGAGCACCCCTCCCCCCGTCGATGCCGGTAGCGACGCTCCGACCGACGCCGCCATCGACGCGCCGCTCGACGCCGGTCCCCAGCTCGGCACGATCGTGGGCCAGGTCTTCGACTTCATGGAGCTCGACATCGGCCCCATCTCGGGCGCCTCGGTCTCGATCGCCGGCGGCCCCTCCACGACGACCGACGCGACCGGTCGCTTCGTGCTCAGCGGCGTCACGCCTGGACCGCGCGTTCTCGTCGACGTGAGCGTCCCGTTCGGTCAGGGGGTCTACAGCTCGAATCAGGTCGTCGTCGCGGTCGGATCGGGCGAGACCGTGGACATGACCGCGCATCTTCTCGAAGGGTGCTCCACGACCGTCGCCGTCTCGCCGACCGCGGCGGCATCGACGACGCTCCAGGGAGCCTGCGCCTCACGAACCATCGCCTACGCGAGCATCTCGTTCGATCCGGGAGCGCTGACCGAGAGCGGGTCGACATTCTCCGGGAACGCTCTGTTCGAGGTGATCCCGATCGAGAGCCCGGCCTCCGACGGCGGGATCGACTACACCTGGTTTTCGACCTTCCCCGGCGACATGAGCGCGCAGAAGCTCGACGGAGGAACGCTCCCTCTGCAGAGCTTGGGAGCGTGCGAGTTTCGCGTCTACGACGAATCGAACGGGTCACCGCTCACGATCGCGGCAGGTCACACGGCCACGCTGGAGATCCCGGCCTTCCGCGCCGAGACGGGGAGCGAGAACTTCACGGGCTACTACTACGACACGACGACCGGCCTCTGGGTCGAGCAAGGGCCGGGCACGTTCACGACCCAGACCGTCAACAGCCTGTTGGTCAACGTGTTCCAGATCCAGGTCCCGCACCTCACGTGGTGGAACATCGACCAGGGGACGACGAACGAGGGGTGCGTGATCGGAGAGGTCACCTCGAACGGGGCCCCCTTCCCCGGGCTCCTCGTCGGCGGGACGGGGGTGGGGTGGGGCGGCGGAGGGGGGGGCGTGACCGGGGCGAACGGAACGTTCTGTCTGAACGGCCTCGCGAGCTCGCCGATGAACGTCACGGCGACTGCCCAGTCGGGGGGAGCCACGTTCGTGCGCGGGCTCGGCACGCTCACCACGGGAGCCGCCGGAGGGAGCTGCGCCGTGAACCCGAGCGCATGCGCGGTCGCGCCGCCGTCCGCGATCATCCCGCTCGAGCCGATCACCCCCGGCTGTGCAACAGGGACGCTCAACTACGTCCCGACGTACGCCGACGGCGGCGTCGTCCCCCTTCCGTTCCAGTACAACTTCCCCGGCGGCGGCGAGCCTGGGAGCGGCCAGACAGGGAGCTTCTACGACGGCGTCATCACCCCAGCCCCCGACGGGAGCTTCTGCCTGCAGTATCCGCCGGGGGTCACGGTCGCGATCGTGGACCCCACCAGCAGCTTCGGCTGCTCTGGAGGAGAGCCGAACGAGAACGCCGCCAGCTTCACCCCGCCCGCGATCGCGGCGGATGCGGGCGCCGCGATCTGCCCGACGGGGTGCGCAAACGTCGGCAACGTCGACTTCTACTGCACGTCGTGAGCACCGCGTGCGCGTCGCTTACTTCACCGCGGGGACAGTGGGGGCCGGTCATCACGTGCGTGGCCTCGCCGTCAGGCGCGCCCTCGCGCGCGCGTCCTTTCAGGGAGAGCTCCGCACGTTCGGCCCCCCGCTCCCCTACCCCGGAAGCCACACGGCGAGCCTCGCGCCGCAGCACGAGCTCGAGCTCGATCGCGTCGAGCTGAGCGATCCTCGGCGCGCCCCCGAGAGCGAGCTCGCTCACGCGCTTCGCAGCTTCGATCCGGATCTCGTCCTCGTCGACATGTTCTGGGCCCCCGTGCGCTTCATCCTGCCGAGCCTTCGCGCCCAGGCTTGGTTGCTGGTGCGGAAGTGCCCCCCGGTCTGGTTCGTCGGTCCGAACGACGCCGTTCGCTTCGATCGCTCCTCGTTCGCGCGCGTCTATGCGATCGAGCCCGGGCTGGAGGTCGGTCTCGAGAGTCGGGAGATCGAGCCGATCGTGATCGCCAATCCGGGGGAGTGCCGCCCTCCGGACGCGCTGCGACGACGCTTCGGCGTGCCGAGCGGAGCAAAGCTCGACGTCGTCGTCCATGCAGGGCGCGCCGGCGAGCGGGCGCGCATCGAAGCTGGGCACGACGGCGCCCGCGTCCTCGACCTCTTCGGAGACGACGCCCTCTTCCCCGCGGCGGAGTGGCTTGGTGGGGCGGACACGATCGCGTGCGGGGCCGGATACAATTCGTTCTGGGAGGCGCGCTGGCTCGGCTACTTCGGTCGGACCACGTTCACCCCGTTCGAGCGAGGGATCGACGATCAGGCGTGGAGGATCCGTGCCTGCAGCGAGCACTTCATGCGCGAGAACGGCGCCGACGTCCTCGCGCGCGCGATACTCGATCTAGAAGCTCGTCCGTTCGCCTAACTGCTTCCGTCTGGTTGGTCGGGCGGGCCCTGCCGATTCCATCACTCCCGCGAATCGTTTGCGCTCCCTTCGGAGAACCCCTGTATCCTCGGCGCAAGGCATGGAAGTCGTCTGCGACGAGTGTGGACAAAAGGCGAAAGATACGCTGGGGAACCTGCTCGTCGCCGGGTGGGTCCAAAAGAACGAGGGCACTCTGAGCAGGCGAGGATGGGTGTGCCCCTCTTGCGTGATGACGATCCCGAAAATGCCGGTTGCTGTGCCGCCCGCGCGCGGCAAAACGTGAATTTCTTCACGGACCATCGCGTCCGTTGCGGATCTTTGTGGAACGGGGGAGGATTGGAAATGGACGGAGGACGCCGTGGCTTGGTGGATCGCTGAAAAAGGGGCACCGCTTGAGTTCCTCGGCCCGACCGAGGTGAACCAGGACGCCGCGAAGCGCAACGCGCTCGCGAAGTCGTTGGCAAAGCCGGGGACCGTGTTCCAGGTCCGCTATCGGGTCAACGCGAACGGCCATCCCGAGGTGCACTGGGAGGCTCTCGACGGGCAGATCACCGAGATCACCGGCGACGCGGTCAAACATCCGCGCTAAGAGCGGCGGGGCTCTGCGCCGTCACTCCGCCGTGCAGGTCACGTTGACGACGCCCGAGTAGGTGAAAAGACCGCACAGCTGCAGGGTCTCGCCTTCGCAGCTCTGCTTCGTGCACGGCGATCCAGAGGGACACTCGGTGGTCCCCGTCGCGCACAGCTGCGCTCCCGGGATGAGCTGCGTGTCGGTGCCGCAAGGGCCCGTTTGGCAGCTCGTCTGGGCCGAAACCGTCCCCCCCGTGTCTTTGAACGTAGCGCAGCAGAGCTGGCCAGAAGGACAGTCAGCCGCCTGAGCGCAATGGAGCGTCCCCTGAGGACACGTGGTCGTGGTCCCCGCCACGCAGCTCGTCCCGCCGTCGGTGTTCGCGCAGCATGTGTTCGAGGTCACGGCGCAATCGATCTGGCCGCACTCGATAGTGCCGGGCGCGCCCGGAAGAATGCTACCGAGCGCCCCGGCTTCCACCGGCGGGAGGACGAAGCCTCCGTCAGGGATCGTGATGCTGCTGTCGGTCGGCTTCGACGCGTCTTGCGAGCCGGGGTTTCCCGATGAGGCGTCGTCGTTGTTGCCTCCGGTCGTGGCGTCCTGCCCGTTGTTGTTGCCGTTCCCGTTCCCGTTCCCATCGCCGCCGCTCGTGAGGGGGGCCGACGACGAACCGCCGCATGCCGAAAGGGCGTGGCCCACGAAGATGATCGTGGGGATCGAGGCCGGGAGAGCAAAGCCAAGCAACTTCATAGGGAGACCTCCGGCGTGGAGATTCCCGCACAATTGTCGCGATAGCTACGCCGGCCCTTTCCGGAGACGCTCTCGTTACGCGGCCGTCCTTAGCGGCGGGCGGCGGGCGCCGTCGGGCAGTGTGCTTCGATCAGCGGGGCGACGAGCTTCCCCACATCGTCCTCCTGCGGCTTCGCGAACGAGGTGGTCTCGAGGCCCTTGAGCGACGAGATGAACCTCCTCCAGTCCGAGCCACAGGCGTCCAGGAGCGACGCGAGCTCGTCCTGGCCGGAGTTGTAGGTGCGGTACTGGATGAGGGTCGCGTTGTTGATCGGGCGCGTGTAGCGAAGCCGCGCTCGGACCTGGTCGAGGACGGCCTGTTTCTCCCGAAGCTTCTCGGCGTCGGATTTGCCGGAGGCGTACAGGGCCGCGAGCGTGGCGTACGCGACGTGAAGCTCCTTTCGGCGCCTGTTGTACGCGCTCTCGGCGGCGACGAACGCCCGCGTCTCGGGAGCGTCGGCGCCGAGCGTCTCGTCCACGTAGCGCTCCCCGAGCCGATCCCCGACGAAGTTGGCGACGCTCTCGTTCAGGGTGGACTGGTTCGGGACGAAGAACGTGGCGTGCGCCGACTCGTGAAGGATCACGTTCGCGAGCTCACCGAGCGCCTCGGGTCCAGGAGAGATCATCGTCGAGACGACCGGGTCCTCGAAGTACCCGGTCGTCGAATACGCCGCGCTCCCGCGGACATCGATGTCCCACCCTTCCTTCTCCTTGCGCAGCTCGTTCGCGAACGCGTCGGCCGCGTCGCGCTTGAACCACCCCAGGTAGGTGAAGCTCCCTACGATCGGGAAGCTCCACGACTTCGAGCGAAAGCGCAGGGGCTCGGACGCGCTCACGACCCAGACGAGCTCTTTGCGATCGATGCGCACGTACTGCGTGTAGTTCGTGGTCGCCTTCAGACCGAGGCGCTCGCCGAAGCGCTTGATGAGCGCCACCTCGGAGAGGAGTCTGCGCGTGCGCGGATCTACGCGCTTCTCGCGGACGAGGTCGTCGATGTCCCGCGCCCGCTCCACGAGATCGTTCTGCCCGACGGCCGCCTGCGTGACGTACGCGAGCGAGCTGCACCCCGTCTGAAGTGGGAGGGAGGCGGCGAGCGCGAGGACGACGGCCCGACCGAGCGCGCGAGTGCGTGGCATGGCGTGGTTCAGAGCCACAACTTTACCGGAACGATCGTCATCCCCACGAACGAGCTGTAGACCCTGTCCGCAGCGAAGTAACCGACGTCCCCGCCGAAGTCGAAGACGAGCCACGGCCGGGGGGACGCAGACAGCGCAACGAGGCATCCGCCGTCACGTCCCGCGAAGGGGGTCGCGTCGGTGAAGTAGTAGTTCTCGACCATGATGCCAAAGGGAGGGGGGAGCGACATCGATAGCGCCAGCGCGATCCACTCCTGTGCGCGGGCGACGAAGTTGATGCCCCACTCCGACGCGCCGAGGTTGAGATCGGCATGCAGCGGGCCGAAGTCTTTCGTGATGTACGCGATGAAAAAGGCGTCATCCGCCGGGACGTACCCCTGCTGTGGCTGGAGCGCCGGGACGCTCACGGCTCCAGACAGGGAGAGCGCCGGGAGCGCCGACCGCTGGTCGAGCAAGTGGAGCTTCACTCCGGCAGTCACGTTGTCGAAGTAGCGCGCCGAAGTCCCTTCGAGCGCCGTGGTGTATCCGTTGCTACCCACTTGCAGCTGAGCAAACTTCGCGAGCGACAGCTTCGCGAGGAACGGAAAAGACCACTGGCGGACTCCGCCACCGTCGAGGCTGCGGAAGATCATCCCCGTCTCGAGCTCGAACAGGCCCGGCTTCACGATGTCGGCCGTGCACGCGATCGTGGGGCGGCACGGTAGCGATTTCGCGTCGTCGTCTGGCAGCGAGGCAGCGCGTGCGCTCCGGTCACGAGCGACGAGCGCGAGGGCAAAGAGAAAGACCGCTCGCTTCATCCGCTGCCGACCCGAAGGAACTAGGCCGACCCGAGCGTCCGGTCAACGACTAGCGGCGGCGCTTCCGGACAGCCGCGATGACCGACGCGATCGCCAGAAGACCGAGCCCGCTCGTTCCGGCGGGAACGCCGACCCCTTCGGCCGTCGAGCAGTAGCCCCCGCCCGCCTGCCCCCCCGACGCGGTGTACTGGTACCAGAAGTCCGCGAGCTGGACGGGCTCCTGGCACGTCACCGCCAGCGGCCCCACGTTCCCTGCCCCGTCCACCGCGGCGACCGCGATCGTGTAGTAGTAGCCGTCTTTCAGCCCGGTGATCGTGTACGTCGGGTTGGTCGCTGCGACGGTCCCACAGAGATACTTCGTCGGGATCCCGAGCGTCATGGTGCCACCCGTCGCGACCCCCGCCTCGACGTAGACGATCCCCCCATCCGCCGCCGTGACGTCCGTGCCGGAGTCGTCGGTCTCGGGCACGAGTGTCGTCGTGATGGACCCGCCGCCCGGCTGTAACACGCTCGATCCGCTGCAAGCAGCGGTGCCGGAGGTCGGAATCCCCGCGTCGTTGAGCGTGACGCCACATCGATTCCCGCCGGCGTCGTCGGTCCCGACCACGATCGTCGAGGCGCTGTCGGTGACGGTCGCTGCGTCCTCGGGGCCAGAGTCCTCGACGGAGGAAAGCGCGTCGGTAGCGGAGTCGACGATCGCGATGCTTCCGCTGTCGAGTACGCAGAGCCCGTTGTTCGTCGCCGCGTCGTAGGGGACCTGCGTGAGCGTCGATTCCTGACCGGGCGGAGGATCGCAGTAGATGTTGAAGACCACCGTAGAGGGATCGGGGGCTACCGTGATGTTGACGGTGAGCTGCGTATCGAGCCCCTCGGCGACGGTGAATCCGCTCTCGCCGATGGTCTGCGCGCGCGTATCGACGGTGAGCGGGTAGGCCTGCGCGACGCCGATCGCGTCGCCGGGTGCCACGTGGTCCGTGAAAAAGAAGTAGACGGCGATCGAGCTCGCCACGTCGTCGGTCTGCGCGGAGCATGCAGCGTTCGTCGCCGGGGCGTAGCTCGGGTTGATCGCGCTCGTGACGCCGGCGTTCGACGTGATGTCTTGCATTCGAAGCGTGACCGTGGTGGTCGGTGCGCCGGCGTCGTCGACGCCCCCCCCCTGCACGATGGGCCCCGCCGTGAGCGGCCAGCACGTCGCGGTCGGCGATTCGCGAGCCGCCGCGGCCGTGCAGTCGTCAGGTCCGGCCCACGCGACGAGGTCGTACTGCGGGTAGAGGCCCGAGAGGCTCAGCGTGAACTGGTAGTTGAGGTTCGCCTCGCAGTCCTCGTAGTTGACGACGTTCGCTGCGACGCCGCCGGGGTGCGGGTTCCCGGTCGAGAAGCTGTCGGCGCTGGAGCCGTTGGGCTCCAGGCGCAGGACGGCGCCGACGATCCCGGTCACGGCGGGCGTCTGGGCGCGAGCGTCCGGGGAAAAAAGGAGAACGAGGAGCGACGCCAGGACCGCTGCGCAAAGCAGAGCGCAGCGCGCGCGGGCCGTACGGACGAGGCTCATCGTCGACGAGCTCAGCATCACCCATGCCACGGGCCTTCGCGCGTGCATTTTCGGTGGAATTTGCGGGCCTCCGCGCGATGTTTCGGAGTGCATTGGGTCGGTCAAGATGGCAGGGGCTTCGGCGCGGTGAGGAAAGGCCCGACAATCTGACACGGAGACCGTGCCAGCGTCCGGGGGAAGAGTGGTCGTAGAGTGTACGCGATCCGCGTGCTCCGCGGGCACGCGCCGCACGCTAGGGTAAGGAATGCGCGTACGACCGCTCGCCGGTTTCGCCGTCCTCGCCGCCGCCGGGCTCGCAGGCGCGTGCAGCAAGTCCGGCCCCCCAGGCGAGACAGTAGCGTCGAGCTCGAATCCACCGTTCGTCGTTTGCTACGAGCCCGACGGAGCCCCCTGCCCTCTCGACGCCGGCGAGGACGGCGGCGAGGACGGCGGCGCACTGGTGGTCGATGCGTCGGACGCCGCCGAGCCCCCCGTCCTGGACGCCTGCCTCTCGGACCGAGACTGCTGAGCCATACCCGACCCGTCGCACGCCCCCCCGGGGAACTTCCGCCGCTGGCGAGTGTCGCAATTGGGGGAGGTGACACGCGATGGGCGGAGCAATCATCAGCGAGGGGCGCGGAGCGCGGCGACCCCTCGATTCCGATCTCAACATGGTCCCGATGATCGACCTTCTCATGGTCACGATCTCCTTCCTGCTCATCACGGCCGTATGGTCACACTCCGCGCGAATCGAAGGCGAGACGTCCGCTCCGTCGACCCAGGGGACAACGACAGCGCCGACCGAGCAACGTCTCCATGTGGAGATGGCCGATCCAGCCAAGATCGTTCTCCACTGGAACGTCGGGAGGACGGTCATTCGAACCGCCGACGTCCCGCATCGATCGGTCGTCAGCGTCGACCACGGGGCCCGCACGGTGCGCTTTCCGGACCTCGAGAAGGCGCTCGATGACGAGTGGCACGCGGCTGGAGCGCACCGAGCGCCGAGCGACCCGGCGTTCGACGAGCTCGTGCTCCACACGGCTGACGACTCCGCGTACGCCGAGATAGTCGGTGCGATGGACGCCGCCTACGGCGTGAAACGGCAATGCGCAGGAGGAAAGTCCTGCCCCGCGTTCCGCGTCGTCTTCGCCGAGCGCTGAGCGCTCAATCGCACTGCGCGTCGACGATGCCCGCGTCGGTGCAACCGTTCGCGCACACCTGTGCGTATTGAATCGTGCCGCACGGGTCGACCCAGATGCGCGTCCCCTCGTCCGTGCACTCGAGCTTGCACGCCGGAAGATCGTTGCAGTTCGGAAGACAGTCCGGCGTGGCGCAGGCGCAGATCGCGCCATCTTCCGTCGGCGTCGTGGAGCCCCCTTCCGGGGCGGTGGAGGTGGAGCCGTTGCACGAAAAGACGCCAAGCGCGGCCAACGCGGCGACCGAAGAGAGGAAGAGGACGCCGGAGACGACCCGCATCCACCAAATGTAGTGGATTGGCCGCTTCTTGATATCGTTTCCGGCCCATGCCATGAGCGCGGACCCTCCCACCAAGGACGTGAGCGCGCCGCCGGACCGCGTCTCAGTTCCGCACGGCGAGCTCGAGCGTGGCACGTGCGTCGGGCGGTACCTGCTCCTGGGACGCCTTGGCCAAGGGGGGATGGGGATCGTGTACCGCGCGTACGACCCCGAGCTGGACCGGCCGATCGCGCTCAAGCTGCTGCGCGCGACGGACGACGGGCAGGGGGGGACGCAGCGAGAGCGCCTGCTGCGCGAAGCCCAGGCGCTAGCCCGGCTGCAGCATCCCAACGTCATCGCCGTCTACGATGTGGGGACTTTCCGCGGCGACGTGTTCATCGCGATGGAGCTCGTCGAGGGGGAGTCGCTTCACAAATGGTTGAAGACGGGGGACCGCAGCCGCAGGGAGATCCTCGATGCCTTCCTTGCCGCCGGAGAGGGGCTGGCGGCCGCGCACAAGGCGGAGCTGGTCCACCGCGACTTCAAGCCGGACAACGTCATCGTGGGAGCCGATGGCCGCATCCGCGTGCTCGACTTCGGCCTGGCGCGGATGGCGCAGCCGGGGGGGGAAACCGTGGGCATCCAGATCCCGGCCCCGACGCGCGTCTCCGTCGGCCCCGACGAAGTGACCCTCGACGACAGACCGTACGGGCGCTCGAACGAGGAGACGCTGACGGCGCCCCCCGACGTCGTGATGACTCCGATGCCCTCGTCGAGGCGCTCGGCGCGGAGCGCCTCCGGGCGAAGCGGCTCGAATCTCCTCGCGACCCCCCTCACCCGCGCCGACTCGATCGTGGGGACGCCGAGGTTCATGTCGCCGGAGCAGTCGAGCGGTTTCGCGACCGACCCTCGCGCCGACGAGTTCAGCTTCTGCGTCGCGCTCTATCAGGCGCTCTACGGCGCGTATCCGTTCGCAGGGACCCCCTTCGACGAGCTTCGCGACTGGCGGGTCAACGCGCCACCCGAGGGCTCGACCGTGCCGCGCTGGCTGCGACTGGTCCTCGTGAAGGGGCTCGCCGAGAAGCCTTCGGATCGCTACCCGTCGATGAACGAGCTTCTCGAAGCGCTCCGGGCGGACCCCTGGGTGAAGCGAAGGCGCTTCTTGCGCGGCGCCGGCGTGATCGCCCTCCTCGGATGCGTCGTCGGCGCGTGGACCATCGCGCATCGTCAGAGCGTCCGGATGTGCGTCGGGGCCGAGCGTCGGCTCACCGGCGTCTGGGACGACGCGCGGCGCGCACAGGTGAGCGCTGCATTCGGTAGGAGCGGGCTCCCTTATGCGGATACGGCGCTCGCGACCGTCACGCGAACGCTCGACGACTACGCGCGCTCCTGGGCCGCGATGCACACCGACGCATGCGAGGCGACGCATGTTCGGGGGGAGCAATCGCAGGAGCTCTTGGACCTGCGGATGGCTTGTCTCTCCGACCGCTTCACCGAGCTCAAGACGCTGTCCGATCTTTTCGCGAACGCCGACCCGGGAATCGTCGAGCACGCCGCTCAATCCGCGCAGTCGCTCCCAACTTTGGACTTCTGCGCGGACGTCGCCGCGCTGAAAGCGCCGATCCCTCCTCCACGCGATCCGAAGGTGATCGGCCGCGTCGCCGCCGTGCGCGAACAGATCGCGCGCGCCAGTGCGCTCCAGGCCGCGGCAAAATACGCGGAGGGGCTCGACATCGCCCGGCCGGCGCTCGCGGAGACGGAGGCGCTCGACTATGCGCCCGCGATCGCGGAGGCCGAGATCGTCATGGGGCTACTTCTGGGAGATCACGGCGATTTCGCGGAAGCCGCGGCCGCCTTCAACCGCGCGTTCGTGAGCGCCCTCGCGGGGCGGGACGACGAGAAAGCTGCGGTCGCGGCAAACGACATGATGATCGCCGCGGGGGTACGCCAGGCGCGCTACGAGGAGGGCGATCACTGGGCGGAAGTCGCCTTCGCGCTCGCGGGCCGCGTGCAGGAAAAGAAGCTCTTGGGGCTCGCCTACACGACCCGCTCGGGCCTGCGCGAGCATGAAGGGAAGTACCAGGAGGCGCTCGACGACGCCAAGCTCGGTCTGGAGATCCTGACTCGCATCTTCGGCCCCGATGACTACCGGATCGCGGAGACGTACTACCGTCTCGGCGCCATCCACTACTTCCGCGCCGAATACCCGGAAGCTCTCGAGGGGTACCGGAAGTGTCTCGAGATCGAGGCTCGGAGCGTCGGCCCCGACCACCCTTCCCTCCTCGGCGCGCGCGTCGGGATCGCGGACGTCTACGGCGACTCGGGCGACCATCAGCGCGCGCTCGACGAGTACCAGAGCGCGCTCGCGGCCATTCGCCGCGTGCGCCCCGAAGACCCGGACATCCCCATGATCCGGAACAACCTCGGAGGTGAGCTCCAGCAACTCGATCGGCCCAAGGAGGCCTTCGAGCAATACGAGCTCGCGTTCGCCGACTGGCAGAAGCGCATCGGCCCCGGCAAGGAGACGATCACTGCGCTCTCCAACATGGCCGAGGCGAAGGTGGCCATGAAAGAACCCGACGCGGCGCTTCGCTACTACCGCCAGGCGCTCGACATGTGCACGGCGTCCCTCGATCCGGCACACCCGACGTGCTCGCGGGTCCTGTGGGGCATCGGGGAGTCGTATCGCCTCCTCGGGAAGCCGGCCGAGGCGCTCGACTACTACAAGCGTTCGCTCGTCTTGGAGGAGAAGTCGCTCGGACCGAAGCACCCCCACCTCACCGGCCCGCTCCTGGGCATCGGTCGCGTCGAGCTCGAGCGGCACGCACTGCCTAGCGCCAAAGAAGCGCTGGAGCGCGCGCTCGCGATCCTCGGCGACGAGCCGGGCGAGGGGCTGACTCTACCGGACGCACGGTTCGTGCTCGCGCAAACGGTCTGGTCCATGGGCGACAAGGCGCGCGCGATCGAGCTCGCCGGCAAGGCTCGGGACGGCTACGCCTCTGCCGGCGCGCCCGGCCGTCGCGCGCTCGCCGAGGCGACGGCCTGGCTGGAGGCGCACCCGCTCGCGCGCGCGCTCCCGTAGCACTCAGTCGAAGAGCGTCCGTTCGGGTGGCGCGACGCACTCGGGGCCCTCGTTCCGGGCGTCGTTGACCGCGAAGCCGACCCGCTCGGCGACGAGCTCGGCGACCCGCGCAGGCTTCAGCAGGCGCTCCGGGTGCGCAGACGACGGCTCCAGCCACTCGGCGTAGGTCTCGGGAGCGAGCACGATGGGCATCCGGTCGTGGAGCGGCGCGACCGCCCCCTCGGCCGGGGCCGTGATGACGGCGACCGACTCGACGACCTCTCCGTCGTGCGACCTCCACGACTCCCAAACACCTGCGAGCGCGAAGGGCTCGCCGTTCGCGAGGCGAAGGAGATACGGTTGCTTGCGCTTTCCGTCGCGAGCCCACTCGTAGAAGCCGTCGACGATGATCAGGCATCGTCGCGCCCGAAAAGCGTCCCGGAACGCAGCCAGCTTCGCCACGGTCTCCGCTCGCGCGTTGATGAATCGCGTCCCCTCGCTGACGTCCTTCGCCCACGTCGGAACGAGCCCGAAGCGCAGCGCCTCGAGCTCACCTGCGCGGCGAATGACGGCGATGAGCTGCGTCGGCGCGATGTTGTAGCGCGCAGCGACGTCCGGCACCTCGCGCAGGGCGAAGAGCTCCCGCAGCACCTCGGGAGGGGTGGTCAGCTTGGCGCGCCCGCACACGCCTCCTAGTCTACGCGCGAATTCTCGCCCGGATCGCGTCCCCCATCTCGGCGGTCCCGACCGTGTCCTCGTGATCGAGGTCGGGGGTCCGAAGCCCGTCCGCGATCGCGCGCGCGACGGCGCGTTCGACCGCTTCCGCTTCGCCCAATAGCCCAAGGGAATGCCGGAGCAGCATCGCCGTGCTCAGAATGGTCCCTATCGGGTTCGCGATCCCCTTCCCGGCGATGTCGGGTGCCGAGCCGTGGATCGGCTCGTAGAGCCCGCGCGCGCCGTCTCCCAACGACGCGCTCGGGAGCATGCCGAGCGAGCCGGTCAGCACCGCCGCCTCGTCCGTGAGGATGTCGCCGAACATGTTCTCCGTGACGATGACGTCGAACGAGCGCGCGCTGGTGACGAGCCTCATCGCCGCCGAGTCGACGAGCTGGTGCTCGAGCTTCACGCCGGGAAATTCGGCGGCGACCCCGGTCGTGACCTCGCGCCAGAGCCGCGACGACTCGAGGACGTTGGCCTTGTCGACCGACGTGACGTGGCGGCGGCGTTGCGAAGCGAGCCGGAAGGCGACGCGCGCGACGCGGCGGATTTCCGTGTCCGTATACTCGAGCGTGTCGACCGCGCGAACGACGTCGCCGACGGTTTCGCGCAGACGCGGTTGGCCAAAATACAGCCCACCCGTCAGCTCGCGAACGACGATGAGATCCACCCCCGCGAGACGCTCCTCACGGAGCGGCGAGCACCCCGCGAGCTCCGCGTAAGGGCGCACGGGGCGCAGGTTCGCGAAGAGGCCGAGCGCGCGCCGCAAGGCGAGGAGCCCCTGCTCGGGCCTGACTGCGGCTCGCGGATCGTCCCAGCGTGGGCCGCCGACGGCACCAAGGAGAACGCCATCCGCGGCCGCGCATGCCTCGAGCGTCGGCGGCGGAAGGGGGTTGCCGGTCGCGTCGATCGCGGCTCCCCCCACGAGGTGCTCGTGGAAAGAGATGTGGTGCCCGAAGCGCTCCGCGACCGCGCTCAGCGTGGCGCGCCCCTCTTCGACGACCTCCGGCCCGATGCCGTCACCGGGGAGCAAAACAATCACCGCCTTCATGCCGCCTCCGTCACCGAGAGCCCGTATTCGATGCTGTCCGCGAGGGCCTGCCACGATGCGTCGATGATGTTCGCGCCGGCTCCGACCGTGCTCCAGCGCCGGACCCCGTCTCCGCCATCGACGAGGACCCGCGTGATCGCCGCCGTTCCGAGCCCTCCTGGGAGAATCCGGACCTTGTAGTCGTCGAGATGGACCCGAGACACCGCGGGGAGAGCCGGCAGGAGCGCCTTCCGCAAAGCCGCATCGAGCGCGTGCACCGGGCCGACCCCCTCGGCGGCCGTGTGAACGACCTCGCCGCCGACCTCGATCTTGATCGTCGCTTCGGAGAACGGTCCGCCGTGTCCCCCTCCACCGACCATGACCTTGTACTCGACCAGTCGAAACGGGGCCGAGTAGCCTCGCGCGCCGCGGCGAAGCAGGAGCGCCACCGAAGCGTCCGCCGACTCGAACGCGAAGCCGTGCGCTTCCTGCGATTTGATTTTCTCGAGCACCTGGCCGGTGTCGGCGTCATCGGGAGCCCCGAGCTGCTCCGCCTTCGCGATCAGCACCGCTTTCCCGGAGAGCTCGCTGACGAGGAAGCGCGTCTCGTTGCCAACGAGCACCGGGTCCACATGACTGTACGACGCGGCATTGCGACGCACCGCCGCGACGTGGACCCCCCCCTTGTGCGCGAATGAGCTCCGCCCCACGTAGGGGGCACGATCGTTCGGGGTCACGTTCGCCACGTCCGCCACGAACCGAGCGACCTGGGTCAGCGTGCGCAGGGCCCCGTCGGGCAGACACCTGATCCCCATCTTCAGCTCGAGTGTCGGGACGACCGCGCAGAGATTCGCGTTCCCGCACCGCTCCCCGTAGCCGTTGATTGTCCCCTGCACCTGCGTGGCGCCCCCGCGCACCGCGGCGAGCGCATTCGCCGCGCCGCAGCCGATGTCGTCGTGGGTGTGGATCCCGAGAGGGACGGCCAGCGCGGTCTTCATCGCTCGCACGACCGCCTCCACGCGCCAGGGGAGCGCCGCGCCGTTGGTGTCGCAGAGAACGATCACTTCGGCGCCCCCCCGAATGGCCGCGCGGAGGGTCTCCGTCGCGTACGCCTCGTCCTCGGCAAGACCATCGAAGAAGTGCTCGGCGTCGTAGTGGACGCGCCGTCCGCGGGCGACCAGGTAGGCCACGCTCTCCTCGATCATCCGGAGGTTTTCCTCCTTCGTCGTCCTCAACACCTCGGTCACGTGGAAGGCGGAGCTCTTGCCGAAGATCGTGCAGACGCTCGCTCCTGTGTCCACGAGCGCACGCAGCCCACCGTCGTCCTCGACGTGGACTCCGACGCGACGGGTCGACCCGAAGGCGGCGAGCGTCGTTCGCCATTCCTCGTCACGCACCCGCGCGAAGAGCTCGGCGTCCTTCGGATTCGACCCGGGCCAGCCGACCTCGACGAAGGCTACCCCGAGACCGTCGAGGCGCCGCGCGATGCGGAGCTTGTCGTCGGCGGAGAGAGAGAGCCCCTCCCCCTGAGCACCGTCGCGCAAGGTCGTGTCGTAGACGTCGACACGCGCGTCAGGATTGGCGGTGCTCATAGGCCTCGATCTGATCGCGGTGACAAAGGAGGTACCCGAGCTCGTCCAACCCCTGGAGCAGGCAGCGCTTGGCGAAAGGGTCGATCGGAAACGAACCGCTGGTCCCGTCCGGGAGCTCGACCCGTTGCCGCTCGAGATCGACCGTGACGATCAGCGCGGGATGCCGCGCGCGGGAAGCGACGACCGCGGCGTGGAGCTGCTCCTCTACGGCGACGGCGAGGAGGCCGTTCTTCGCGGCGTTGTTCCGGAAGATGTCGGCAAACGACGGCGCGATCACGGCGCGGAACCCGCACGCGGCGAGCGCCCAGACCGCGTGCTCCCTCGAGGAGCCGCAGCCGAAGTTTCGCCCTGCGACGAGGATCTCGGAGCCGACGGCGTCCGGTGCGTTCAGAGGGAAGTCCTCGCGCTCCGCCCCCCCTTCGCGGTAGCGCCAGTCGGCGAAGAGCGCCGGAGCGAGGTTCGACTTGTCGGTCGTCTTGAGAAACCGCGCCGGGATGATCTGATCCGTGTCGACGTCGTCGCGCGAGAGAACGACCGCTCGCGCCGCCAGGCGAGTGAACGGGGGTCTGTCCATCACGCCCTCCCACCATCGTTGACGGAACGCGCGGCGCGAATCCCGGACGAGCTCCCGAGAATGGCGCGCGGATCGGCCACGCACCCCGCCACAGCAGAGGCCGCGGCCGTGAGCGGCGAGGCGAGGAACGTCCGCCCCCCCTTCCCTTGCCGCCCTTCGAAGTTGCGATTGCTCGTGCTCACCGCGTACTCGCCGGGGCGTAGCTCGTCGCCGTTCATGGCGATGCACATCGAGCACCCCGCCTCGCGCCACTCGGCCCCCGCCTCGCGGAAAATCCGGTCGAGCCCCTCCTGCTCGGCCTGCCTCTTCACGCGCTGCGACCCGGGAACGACCAGCATCCGCACCCCCTCGGCCACGCTTCTCCCCTCGAGGACTCGCGCGACCGCACGCAGGTCGGCGATCCGGCCGTTCGTGCACGATCCGACGAAGACGGCGTCAATCTTTCGGCCGACCAGCGGCTTTCCTGGCTCGAGCGCCATGTAGTCGAGCGCCCGCTGGAAGGCCGAGCGCTCCTGCGCATCCCGCGCATCGTCGGGAGACGGGACCGCCCGGGTGACGCCGATGCCCATCGCCGGGTTCGTTCCCCACGTGATCATGGGCTCCACGACGCTGGCATCGAGGGCCACCTCGCGGTCGAAGCGGGCATCGTCGTCGCTGCGGAGTGAACGCCACCGGGCGACGGCCCGATCCCAACTGGCCCCTTTCGGTGAGTGGTCGCGCGAGGCGAGGTACTGGAACGTCGTGTCGTCGGGGGCGACCATCCCCGCGCGGGCGCCCGCCTCGATCGACATGTTGCAGACGGTCATGCGCGCTTCCATGTCGAGTCGCTGCACCGCGTCCCCCGCGTACTCGACGACGTGCTCCGTCGCCCCTCCGATGCCGATTCGCGCGATGAGGGCGAGGATGAGGTCCTTGGCTCCCACTCCGCGGCGGAGCGCTCCGTCGATCGTGACGCGCATCGCGCGGGGCTTTCGCTGAAGAAGACACTGCGTGGCGAGCACGTGCTCGACCTCCGTCGTGCCGATGCCGAAAGCCAACGCGCCGAACGCCCCGTGCGTGGAAGTGTGGCTGTCGCCGCAGACGATGGTCATCCCAGGTTGCGTGAGCCCCATCTCCGGGCCGATGACGTGAACGATCCCCTGTGACGTCGAGCCGAGCGCGTGGAGCTCGATCCCGAACTCGCGGCAGTTGTCCTCGAGCGTCCGGAGCTGCTCGCGTGAGTGATCGTCGAGGACCATGTCGAGCCCGCGCCCCACCCGCGGGGGCGCACCGTCATCCCCCCGGCGCGGCGGGAGCGTTGGCGTGCTGTGGTCCATCGTCGCGACCGTGCGGCCAGGGCGGTGAACACGGAGCCCGCGCGATCGAAGCCCGGAGAACGCCTGCGGCGAGGTCACCTCGTGAACGAGGTGAAGATCCACGTAGAGAATCGACGGGACCCCCTCCTCCGGCGCGCGTGCGACGACGTGTCCCTCCCAGATGCGGTCGAAGAGCGTCGTCATGACCGCTCCTGCGCGAGCTCGTCGCGGTCGCGCTCGTGCTCGCATGCGCGCGCCGGCGAAAGGAGATCGCCGGCGAGCATCCTGTTGATGGCGGCGAGGTACGCCTTCGCGGCAGCGACGAGGATATCAGTATCCGCGCCGTGGCCGTTGAAGACGCGCCCCCGCCCATCGTCGCGCCGTGCGTCTGCGGGCTCGCGCTCGGAACGGATGCGCACGCTCACCTCTCCGAGCGCGTCGATTCCTTCGGTGACCGCGCGCACGGCGAACTCGAGGAGCACCAGCGGGGAGCCGACGACTGTGTCGATCGCCTTGTAGAGCGCATCGACGGGCCCCGTCCCCACCGCCGCCTGAACGTGAGAGCGACCGTCCGGCGTGCGAAGGCGGACCGTCGCCGTGGCCATCGAGGCCGTGCCGCACGCGGCCTGCAGCCCTTCGAGCGAGAACGACTCCGGAGGGGGGAGCACCTCGCTCGACGCGAGGGCGACCAGGTCGGCATCGGTGACCTGCTTTCGCCGGTCTGCGAGCGCCTTGAACCTGACGAAGACCTTGTCGAGCGACGCCGGGTCGAGGGGAGATCCGAGCTCGGCCAGGCGCGCCCCCAGAGCGTGGCGCCCGGAGTGCTTGCCTAGGATGAGGCGCGTCTGCGTCACGCCGACGTCGCGGGGGCTCATGATCTCGTACGTCCGCTCGTGCTTCAGGACGCCGTCTTGATGGATCCCGCTCTCGTGGGCGAATGCGTTCGCGCCGACGATCGCCTTGTTCGCTTGCACGGCCATCCCCGTGCAGCCGCTGACGACCTTGCTCGTGCGAAGGAGCTCCGTCGTGTCGATTCCGGTCAGGAGTTGGTAGAGAGGCTCGCGCGTGCGAAGAGCCATGACGACCTCTTCGAGCGAAGCGTTCCCCGCGCGCTCGCCTATTCCGTTCACGGTCACCTCGACCTGACGGGCCCCTGCGCGCAGCCCGGCCAGCGAGTTCGCGGTCGCCAGTCCGAGGTCGTCGTGGCAGTGGACCGACAGGACGACCTCGTCCGCTCCGAGGACCCTGGCGCGGATCCCGGCGACGAGCGCCGCGATCTCGTCGGGTGTCGTGTATCCCACGGTGTCAGGGACGTTGATCGTGGTCGCGCCGGCGCGAATCACCGCGGCGAGGACCTCGTGCAGGAACGCCGGATCGCTCCGGGTGGCGTCCTCTGCGCTGAACTCGACGTCGTCGCAGAGGCCGCGCGCATACGAGACCATCACGCGTGCCCGTTCGAGGACCTCGGCCCGCGTCATCCGCAGCTTGTGCTCGAGATGGATGTCGGACGTCGCGAGGAACGTGTGGAGGCGCGGGCGCGCCGCGACGCGCACGGCGTCCCAGGCGCGATCGATGTCCACCGTCGAGGCCCGCGCGAGCGCGCAGATAATCGGCGGATCGGTCGATGGGCGGCCGTCTACCGGACGGAGGCCGATCTCGCCGGCTATCGCGCGCACGGCGCGGAAGTCTTCGTTCGACGCGGCCGGAAATCCCGCTTCGATCGCGTCGACGCCGAGGCGCGCCAGCGCGCGAGCGACCCCGAGCTTCTCCGTGGGGGTCATGGCGGCGCCCGGCGACTGCTCGCCGTCGCGCAGCGTCGTATCGAAGATGCGGACGTGCATGGGGGGCATGGGAGACACGGGCACCTCCTCCTTCAATCGCCGGGAACGATCGTGACCGGGTCGAGGAACGGGATCATCTTGCGCAGCGCCGCGCCGACCTGCTCGATCGGCTGCTCGCGCTCCGCGTGCCGGGTCCTGTCGAAGCCTGGTCGCCCCGCGGCGTTCTCCGCGATCCACTTCCTGGCGAAGCTTCCGCTCCGCACCTCCGCCAAGATCGACTGCATGGCCTTCTTGGCCTCGTCGCCGACGACCCGCGGCCCCGACACGTAATCGCCGTACTCGGCGGTGTCGCTGATCGAGTAGCGCATGTAGTTGAGGCCACCGCGGTACATCAGATCGACGATGAGCTTCAGCTCGTGCATGCACTCGAAGTACGCCACCTCCGGCTGATAGCCCGCCGCCACCAGCGTCTCGAAGCCCGCCTTCACCAGCGCGCTCACCCCGCCGCAAAGAACCGCCTGCTCGCCGAAGAGATCGGTCTCGGTCTCCTCCGCGAACGTCGTCCGGAGCACCCCCGCGCGCGTCGCCCCGATCGCCTTCGCATACGACAGCGCGAGAGCCCACGCGCCGCCGCTTGCGTCCTGGTGTACCGCCGCGAGCGCGGGGACCCCTTGGCCTGCCTGGAACGTCTCGCGCACGCGATGCCCGGGTCCCTTGGGGGCGACCATGCTCACGTCGATGCCCGGCGGAGGCTTGATCGTCTCGTACCGGACGTTGAAACCGTGGGCGAACATGAGGGTCTTCCGCGCGTCGAAGTACGGAGCGATCCGCTCGCTCCAGATCACCGCCTGCGCCGTATCGGGGGCGAGCATCATGAGCACGTCGCACCATGCAGCCACTTCGGAGACGCTCCCGGTCGCGAGCCCCGCCGCCTCGGCTTTCGCGCGGCTCTTGCTCGAGTCGGCGAGCCCGACCCTCACCTCGACGCCGCTGTCGCGGAGGTTCAGCGCGTGCGCGTGCCCCTGTGAGCCGTAGCCCACGATCGCCACCTTCTTCGACGCAATGATGTCGAGCCTTGCGTCCGCGTCGTAATGAATCGTCGCCATCTCATTCTCCTTCCCTCGATCGCATCAGGCCGCGGCGTCTGCCGCGGTCGTCGGTGTGGCAGCGCGTGTTCCGCTTGCATCGTTCGCCTCGTCTGCATCGCCCGCGGTCCCCTCGAGGCCGCGCGTCATCGCCACCGCACCTGTGCGGACGAGCTCGAGGACGCCGTAGGGGCGGAGCATCTCGATCAGGCCGTCGAGCTTGTCCTGCGTCCCCGTGATCTCGACGACGAGGGCCCCGGGAGTCACGTCGACCACGCGCGCGCGGAACACGTCGCAGAGCTGCATGACCGCCGCTCTCACCTCCCCGTTCGCGCGAACCTTGATCAACGCGAGCTCGCGAACGACCGTGGGGGCATGCGTCACGTCCTCGACGTCGAGCACGTTCACGAGCTTGTAGAGGTTGGCCTCGAGGCGTCGCGCCGCGTCGTCGTCCGCGCGCACCACGAGCGTCATCCGCGAGATCCCCGTGCGCTCCGTGCGGCCGACGGTGAGCGACTCGATGTTGAACGCGCGACGCCGGAAGAGCGACGCGACGCGGTTGAGGACCCCCGGGCGGTCCTCGAGATACGCGAGGAACGTGCGAACGCTCGTCATCAGTCGGTCTCCGCGCGCTCGGGTGTCTGTTCCGAGAGGTCGTAAGGGTCTTCGTCCACCAGCGGCCGCCGGATCATGTCGTGAAGGTCGGCCCCCGCGGCCACCATCGGGTAGACGCTGTCCTCCTGCTCGACGCGAAAATCGATCAGGACGGTACCCGGCGCGCGGCGGGCTGCTTCGACTGCGCCGGCGATCTCGCTCTTCGCCGTGACGCGAAGGCCGGTAAGCCCGTGAGCCTCGGCGAGCTTCACGAAGTCGGGGCTCAAGAGCGGAGTCGCCGCGTAGCGGCGCCCATAGAAGAACTCCTGCCACTGCCGGACCATGCCCAGGTACCCGTTGTTGATGATCGCGATGTGCACCTTGATCCCCTCCTGCGCGATCGTGGACAGCTCGCACGCCGTCATCTGGAAACCGCCGTCGCCGGCGATGACCCAGATCTCGTCGTCCGGCCTCGCGAACCGGGCCCCGATCGCCGCCGGGAGCGCGAAGCCCATCGTTCCGAGCCCGCCCGAGGTGACCAGGCTCCGCGCCGACTCGTGGCGCCAGTACTGCGCTTCCCACATCTGGTGCTGCCCGACGTCCGTGACGACGATCGGCTTGCCCCCCGTGAGCCTCCACAGCTCGTGCAGGACCTGCGCGGCGTAGAGCTTGCCGCGGTCGGGGGCGTGCTGGATGTCGCGCGTCGACGCCTCCTTGCGCAACCCTCCGATCCGCTCGAGCCAGGCCGGTCGCGACGCCGGCGCGACGCGCGGGTGCATCTCCACGAGCGCTTCTTTGACGTCCTTCACGAGGGCGACGTCGACCTTCACGTTCTTGTTGATCTCGGCGGGGTCGATCTCGACGTGGATCTTCTTGGCGTGCGGAGCGTAGGTCGCCAGCTTGCCGGTGACCCGATCGTCGAAACGCATCCCGAGGGCGATCAGAAGATCCGCCTTCTGGATTGCCACGTTGACCCAGGCCTCACCGTGCATCCCCATCATCCCGAGCGCGAGCGCGTGGCTCGCCGGGAAGCCGCCCAGCCCAAGAAGCGTGGAAGCGACGGGGATTCCGGTCTTCTCCGCGAAGGCGAGGAGCTCCTGACTCGCTTCCGAGGCGACGATGCCGTGGCCTGCGAGGATGACCGGGCGTTCCGCGGCGTCGATCAGCGCGATCGCCCGTGCGACGTCGCTCGTCTCGCCGGCCCCGCTGGCGGGAGTACGCCTTCGAAGTCGGGGGCGGTCCTCCCAGGGGAAGACAGCCATGCCTTGCTGCGCGTCCTTGGTGATGTCCACGAGGACCGGACCGGGCCGTCCGGATCGTGCGACCTCGAAGGCTTCGCGCAGGGTCGGGCCGATCTCGCTCGCGTCCGTGACGAGGTAGTTGTGCTTCGTGATCGGCAGCGTCACGCCGGTGATGTCGGTCTCCTGGAAGGCGTCGCTGCCGAGGAGCGACGACTGGACCTGGCCTGTGATGCACACGATCGGCGACGAATCGAGCATCGCCGTGGCGATCCCCGTGACGAGGTTCGTCGCTCCTGGACCGGACGTCGCCAGCGCGACGCCGACCTTGCCGGACGCGCGCGCGTACCCATCCGCCATGTGGGCGGCCCCTTGCTCGTGGCGAACGAGGACATGGCGCACGCTCGCGTCGAGCATGGCGTCGTACACGGGCATGATCGCGCCGCCGGGGTACCCGAAGACGACGTC
>JBKQKP010000167.1:0-2513 GCA_052147435.1 Polyangiaceae bacterium
AACGTCGTCGTGGTCTACGACCGCGTGAACCCGACGGCGGGGCAGACCTACGACTGGCGCATCCACTTTCCCGTGCAGCCAACCTTGAGCGGCACCGCGTACACCGTGACCTCTCAGGGCTCGAGCATCGCGCTCCAACCGGTCTCCGGTGGAACCCCCACGGTGAATCCCGATACGGATCTCTCCGATCCCACCGCGACCTCGTTCCGCGTTCAAGAGGCCCCCACGCAGACCCCGGCCCGGCTGCTCAACCTCGTCGGCGTCGCCACCGGCGCGCCGCCCGATGTCACGTCCCAGCACGTGACGGGCGCGCAAGTGGAGGGGGTCCTCTGGAGCAACCAGGTGGTGATGTTCAGCTCGAACCCGCGCGGCGCCGCGCCGACCCTCCCGTTCACGTACACGGTCCCGAGCGCCACGAGCCCCCTGACCCATACGCTTACGAACCTGCCGCCGGGCGGCATCAACGTCGCCGTGATCGACTCGGGCGGGCAGACCACGGTGACCGTCTCCGCGGGCTCGCAATACACGCCCAGCTCGGCGGGCACCGTCGCGTTCACGATGTAGTCTCACGCGGTACCGCTCTTCGGCAGCGGCGGGTCACCGGGCCCTTGCGGATCCCGCTCCGGCTCGGCCGCAGCCGTTAGCTCCACGCGGACCGATGGCGGCGGTCGCGACGGAGGCCCCATTGCCTCGACGGAGGCCAAGCGCTGCTCGACCGCCGTTCTCAGCGCTTCGATCGCCGCCCTGGGCGACTTCCCGGTCGTCTCGACGGGGAGCTCCTCGCACTTGGCGACGTACTCGCCGCCGGTCGGCATGATTCGGTACGTAAGCCGGGTCCTCGCGTGAGCGTCCGCACTCTGACTGTCGCCGTTCGCCATCGTCAGCTCATGACACCGCGAGTACTCAGCGACGGCCTCCGCGATCGCGTCATCCACGCACAGGTTGAGGATGTGAAATTCGTCGGTACTGATAGGGAGGTCGACGTCGCTCGCGAGCTCGGTGATGGCCTGGCAGATATCGCCGTAGTCGTGCACTACTTGCGAAACGGTGTAGCCAAGCTCGAGGAGCGCGGCGCCATGAACGGCCGCCTCACGCCCAATCGCGCCGCTCAAGAGCGGATGTTTCAGCTTTTGGACGAGTTGGTCCAAGAAGAGAGGAGCGCCCCCTTCCAGCTGCACCTTGCGCTGCGCGAAGGTCAGGCGCTTGGCGACCTTCGCCCGCGCCAGGTTGATGAGCTGCTCGCGCTTCTCGGTGATGAACTCATAGAGCATGGCGGTCCCTCAGCTGGCTCATGAAGGGGTGCACCGCATGTGCCATCCGCATCGCATCGTGGAGGCGGTTCGGCAGGGGGCTTGCACACGCCACCTACATGTCCAGCATTGCAGCGCTCCTCCTCTTCGTGCCTCTGTCGGCGGTCGCGTTCGTCGCGTGCGGCGCCGGAAGCGACCCCGACACCGCGCAACCCGCAGATCCCGCCTCCACGTCGACTTCTCCGCCCGCCACCGCTCTGCAACAGGGGACTATCGTCGATGTCGAATCCGGCTGGTCCGTACCGAACGCGCTCGTTCGCGTCGGCGACGCTACGACGACGACGGATCAAGCCGGCAACTACGCGCTACCCGTCGAGACGCGCGCCCCATTCGCGACGCTGGTGTCCGCCGCCGGGTATCTTCCGGTAACCGATCAGTGGACCGTGCTCAACGTGAGTGCCGACCGGAGCCCGACCCCCCTCTTCTCGACCGCGCGAGCAGACGCGATCCTCGGAGCGCTCGACAGCTACGACGCCACACTGGGCGTTCTCCTGATCCAAGTTGTCGCGATCGGGGATTGCAAAGCCATCAGTGGCGCGCAGATCAGCGCGTCGCAGGCGAACGCTAAAGTCGCCTATTTCTCGGCCGGGCTCCCCCAGGCAGGGCGCACGTATGCGGCCGGCGTGGGGATCCCATCGGCGATCGTCTACAACCTCGTGCCGGGCGCGGCGGTGGACGTCACGGTCGTGAGTCCGTGGTGCGCCACGGCCGACCGCCCGGTGACGCTCGACAACGTGACCTACTACGAGGTCGTCCCAGTCGCCGCCGGGACGCTCGCGTTCGAGCGCGTCTTCATCGGCCGCGTCCCTCCGGAGTCGATTCCGTCGAACTGAACCCACCCCCGGCCCCTCCCTGCAAGCAGGGAGGGGAGATCGCTGGCGGCGCTGACACCCCTTCCCTGCTTGCAGGGAAGGGCCGGGGGATGGGTTGATCGAGTGCTCTAGACAGGAACGCCGTGAGAGCGATCCATCTCGCTCTCTGCGCGCAACCCCACCCCCCTGGCCCCCCGCCCCGCAGGCAGGGCGGGGGGAACGTGACAACGAGCCGCTCTTCACGCTCCCCTTTCCCTGCCTGCGCTGTGCATTCATCGCATCTCTCGGTCGGAGCAGAGAACAAGGGTGCCCGTGTCGCTCGCGAACGAGAGCCCCCCACCCGGCCTCCCCCCGAATCGGGGGGAGGAGAACGCTGGGCCAGATCGAGAGG
>JBKQKP010000168.1:0-11221 GCA_052147435.1 Polyangiaceae bacterium
CGAAGACAGCCAGGAAGGCCGACGCCCTGGTGGGGACCGTCGTGAACGGGAAATACAAGATCCGGGCGCTGGTCGCCGCGGGGGGGATGGGGAAGATCTACGAGGCCGAGCAGATCGCCCTCGGTCGCCCGGTCGCGCTCAAGATTCTGCACACGCACGCGGAGGGGCTCGACGGCGACGACGACCCGCAGTTCAAGAAGCGCTTCCTCAGGGAGGCGAGCATCCTGGCCCGCCTCCAGCACCCGAACATCGTCACCGTCTTCGACTACGGCGCCATCGAAGGGGCCGAGACCGAGCGCTACTTCATCTCGATGGAGTTCTGCGCGGGGGAGACGCTCGCGCGGCGGATCTCGGATCGGTTCAGCTTGGCGACGAGGGACACGATTCGGATCGTCCGCCAAATCGCCCGGGGGCTGACCGAAGCCCACGCGATGGGGGTCATCCACCGCGACCTGAAGCCCTCGAACGTGATGCTCCTGCCGGGGCGCGACGGCGAGGAGCTCGTCAAGATCGTCGACTTCGGGATCGTGAAGATCGTCGGCGACGATTCCCAGGAGAAGGAAGACCTCACGCAGGAGGGGTCGTTCATCGGCTCGCCGAAGTACATGGCGCCCGAGCAGATCACCCGCGGCGGCAAGATCGACGCCCGCACCGACATCTACTCGTTCGGGATCATCCTCTACCAGTGCCTGACGGGGACGGTCCCGTTCGACGGCGCGAGCTCCATCCAGACGCTGATGGCCCACCTCAACCAGTCACCCCAGCCGATGCGCGAGCGCGCGCCGACCGCCGACATCCCCGACTGGCTCGAGCAGCTCGTGATGGGGTGCATCGAGAAGGATCCGGAGAAGCGCCCTCAGACGATGGACGCCGTCGCGAAGACGCTCGCCGAAGCGGAGGCCGCGCTGACGTCGAGCCGGCTCCTCGCGGCGATGAGCACGCGAAACTCGTCGCCGACGCTCTCGGGGAGCGTCGAGTCCGTTCCCATGACGAGTCGCTCCGAGACGGGGCCCAGGCTCCCGAGCGGCATCACGACGCAAGGGACAATCTCGTCGGTCCGCCCAGCCCACGAGGAGACGGAGAAGACGCGCACCTCGCCCGGGATGAAGAAGGAAGGGGCGAAGAAGCGCTCTCCCATGCTCCTCGCTTTCGGTGGCGCGGCCGCGCTTCTCCTCGGGACGGGCGCATTCTTCGGTTTGCGCCACCATGAGCCCCCCGTACAAGCGGCCCCGATCGCGCCTCCCGCTCCCGCTCCCCCACTCCCGTCGGCGCCGGCGCACTTCACCCTCCTCATCGAGTCGGTCCCCCCCGGGGCCGACGTTCGAGAAGGGGACCGGGTGCTCGGAACGACGCCGCTCGATCTCTCGATCGACAACGAGGCCGTGCGAAACACCCCGCGCGCGTTCGTCCTCGCGAAGGACGGCTTCATGCCGTACGCGGTCGGACAGGGGGCCTCCGCCGAGAACGTCCACGTGGTCGCGCCGCTCGTCGCCATCCCCGCGGCCGCGGCGCCGAGCGTACCGGCTCACGTCGCGACGCTGCCTGCGAGCGGCGCGGGGCGAAGAGGCACCGTGAAGACTCCCCCGCCGACGCAGTCCGCCGCGCCCACGACGTCACACCCCGATCTCGAGATACGAATGAATCGGTAGGTGTATCCTCTTCTGCTGGGAGGGAAGACGATGAAGTCGAGCTTCGTCGGCGTCGGCGTCGCCGTGATCGTCGCGTTCGCGTGCGGCTACGCGTGCGACAGCAGCCCCGAGTCACACGTCTACGTGGCCGCGCTCTATTACCCCGCGACCGACTGCTTCGGCCCCAGCGAGTCGCTCGCGTACATCGACACGCCGGACGGTGACCTCGACTGCGCGCCGACCTGCATCGTTCTGCATACGCCGTCGAACGGCGGCCCCGACGAGGTCTACGTATCGACGATGTGCGGCCCCTATCCGCAGAACTACGACATCAGCCAGACGGACACGGAGTGCGCCGCCGCGCTCGCGGCGTGGCCCGCGGAGCAGACGGCGCTCGCCAACGGCAGCAACTCGTGCGCGAGCCCGAGCGCGTCCGAGGACGCCGGAGAGGACGTCGCGGAGGATAGCGCTTCGAACGCCGAGGCGGCGCCTCCCGACGACGGAAGCGGCGCGGCAGACGGCGCGGACGACGGTGGCGGAGCGGTCGACGCCGCTGACGGCGGCGGGTGAGGGTCCTACCCATGCGCCGCGTTCTCAGCCGCCTTGCGCTCGCGCTCGCGACGATCCTCGCCATCGTCGTGCTCGCTCCCCCCGCCCACGCCGACGACGTCGCCGACGAGGCCGATCTCCAGTTCCGGCTCGCCGCCGAGAAGTACCAGGCGGGCGACTACCGCGGCGCGCTCGAGCACTTCCTCGCGTCGAACCGACTGGCGCCGAACCGGAACGTGCTTTTCAACATCGCGCGTTGCTACGAAGCGCTCCACGAGTATCCAGACGCGTACCGCTACTACGTCCGCGCTTCGCAGGGGGAGACCGACGCCGGCGCGCGCGGGCGCATCGACGAAGCCATGCGCCGCATGGCGCCGAACGTCGCCATCCTGAAGATCGTCACCGATCCGCCCGGAGCCACCCTCTACCTCGATCGGAAGGACCTCGGGCAGCGAGGGGCCGGGCCGCAGACCCTCGGGCTCGCTCCCGGTTCGTACCGAGTCATCGCCGAGGCGCCCGGATACGAGGACGCGATCTCGCCCGCCACTCCCATCCAGGCGGGGGCGACGGCGAGCGTCGAGCTCAAGCTCGTTCGCATCCTCGGCACGGTGCACGTCGCGGGCGCAGAAGCACACGGCGCTTCGGTGCGGGTCGACAGCGAAGAGTCCCCCGTGGCGTGCATCGCCCCCTGCGATCTGCAGCTCCCTCCGGGCCGACATACCCTCTATGTCTCGCGCGAGGGGTACAAGGCCTTCGTAACGCTCGTCGACGTCCTCGCGAAACAGGCGATCACGACGCACCCGAGCATCGAGGCGAAGACCGGCTCCCTCGTCGTGAGCACCGACGAGCCCGGAGCCGTCGTCGAGATCGACGGTTTCGCCCGCGGCCCCACGCCGGCGCTTCTCACCCTCCCGGTGGGCAAGCACGACGTTCGCGTCACGATGCGAGGCTTTCGCGCGATCGCCCGGAGCATCAACGTCGAAGCGAACGTCGAAACGCGACTCGACAACCTACCGCTCGTCCCGCTGGAAGAGGTCGAGGCGGCGTCGCGCGTCGCGGAGTCGGTGGAGGACGCCCCCGCGTCGGTCACCGTCATCTCGCAGCAGGAGCTGCGCGGGATGGCGTACCCGACGGTCTTCCAGGCGCTCGAAGGGATCCGCGGCGTGTACCTCTCCGACGACCGCGGCTACGACACGGCGGGCTTCCGCGGGTTCGGTCGCCCGGGCGACTACGGCAACCGCACGCTCGTTCTCCTCAACGGTCAGCCGATGAACGACAACTGGATCTGGTCTTCGTACATCGGCTACGACTTTCGGACCGACCTCGAGGACGTGCAGCGAATCGAAGTCGTGCGCGGTCCCGGGTCGGTGCTCTACGGCACGGGCGCCGTGTCGGGCGTCATCAACATCGTCACGCGGCCCCACGACGCGCAGACGGGGTACGAGGTCGGCGCGAGCACGGCCGACGGCACGGTCGGCCGTGGACGCGTCCGCGCCGCGTACGACTTCGGAGGGGGGGCTGGGATGTGGACCAGCGTGCAGGCGAGCCACTCGTCCGGCAACGCCTACTCCTTCCCGCAATACGCAAGCGACTCGCTCACGCAGGGGAACACCCCCGCGAGCGCCGACCGATTCAATGCCGGAACGTGGACGGGGCAGTTCTGGTGGAAGGCCCTCACCGTACAGTGGTCGCTCAACTCGCACGACAAGCATCTCCCCACGGGGCAGTTCGAGACGATCCTGGGCGACGACCGCACGCAGCAGACCGACACGCGCGGAATGATCGAGGCGAAATTCGAGCCAAAGATCAGCGACTGGCTCCAGTCCACGACGCGCGCGCACCTGAACTACTACGAATACGACGGCACCTTCGCGGCCATCCCGGAGATCGGCGGTCTCTCTCACACCGGGTACAAGGGGAGCTGGGCGGGGTTCGAGGAGCGCCTCGTCCTTACCCCGGTGAAGAGCGTTCGCATCACGGTCGGCGGCGAGATTCAGGACCACTTCCTCGCCAATCAGGAGGGGGACTTCGAGTACCCCACCTTCGACCAGTTCCTGAACGACCACCACACGTTCCAGGTCGGGGCGGGCTACGCCGTCGCCGACCTCACCCCCACGCGCGCCGTGAAGCTCTCCGTCGGGGGGCGCTACGACGCCTATTCGACGTTCGGCGGCTCGTTCAACCCCCGCGTCGCGGCGATCCTCAAGCCGTACGAAGGGGGCAACGTGAAGATCATGTTCGGCAAGGCGTTCCGCGCGCCGAGCATCTACGAGATCTACTACGAGCAGCCCGGCCTCCAGGACCCGGGAGGCGTAAACCTCCGACCGGAATCGATGTACTCGGCCGAGATCGAGTATTCGCATCGGTTTGCGCCGACGGTCGTTGGGCTGGTGACCGTCTACGAGAACGTGATCACCGACCTCATCTCGCTCGGCACGGTGACGAACGACACGTCTTGCGCCGCCTGCGTCCAGTACGCCAACACGACGACTCCGGTAGGGACGATGGGGGCCGAAGCCGAGCTCCGCAAGGAGTGGAAGGACGGATGGATGGCCTCGGCCTCCTACTCCTTCGCGCACTCGGTCTACCTGAAAGACGGTTCGTTCTCGTCGATCGCGACGCTCGCGCAGGATCCGACGCGGCGCGAGGTGCCCAATGCACCGGAGCACCTGGCGTCGCTCCGCGGCGGCGCGCCGATCCTCGGTCGCGCGCTGATGGCGATGACGCGGCTCTCGTTCACGAGCGGCCGCTACGACATCAACGACGTCCAATCGACGCTCGCCTCGCCCCAGCCGCCGCAGCAGGAGACCAACCCCGCGCTCATCTGGGATCTCGTCCTGAGCGGGCAGGAGCAGCGCTTCCACATCCGCTACTCGCTCGGCATCTACAACGTGTTCGACTGGAAATACACGGTCCCCGTGAGCGCCGAGTTCAGCCAGCCGAGCGGCGCGTCGTTGGACACGATCGTCCAGAATGGGCGCACCGTTATGGCCGCGGCGTACGTGAACTTCTGACGGGCGCGCGTGACCGCGCTCAGGATTCACGAGTACGCAACACGAACGCCACACGAACTCTGGCAGAGGCTGGGGCAGCCATGCGAACCCTCGCCCCCCCTTCCCAAAGCTTGCGCTCAATCCTCGTCGCCGTCGCCGCCGTCGCGACGATCGCCTCTGGCGCCTTCCTCGTCGGCTGCGCCGGCGACGACACCAACCCCCCTGCGCCCGACGCCGGGCCCACCGACGCGGGGCCGAGCGATGCGTCGAAGCCCTCCGAAGGGGGCGCGAGCGACTCGGGCACGCAGGCAGACTCCGCCACGGCGACCGACTCCGGAGCGGCCGACTCCGGCGAGCCGACGGACTCGGGCGAGAACGGCTAGTCGGTAGCCCGCGTCTTCGCACCGCGGCAATTCCAGCCAATCGGATGCTCCGGCAGCTGCCGAGGCGCTGGGGGCGTTGAACCCAGGGCCGGCCTTCACTACCGTGCGGGCCAATGAACAAGGTTTTCGCCACCGCTCGCGAGGCGTGCGCGGACATCCCGAACGGCGCGACCCTCCTCGCCGGCGGCTTCGGTCTGTGCGGCATCCCGGAGAGCTGTATCCGCGCGCTGCGCGAGCTCGGGACGAAGGGGCTCACCGTCGTCTCGAACAACTGCGGCATCGACGACTTCGGCCTCGGGATCCTGCTCCGCAACAAGCAGATCGTGAAGATGGTCTCGAGCTACGTCGGCGAGAACAAGGAGTTCGAGCGCCAGTACCTCTCCGGCGAGCTCGAGGTCGAGCTCACTCCGCAGGGGACGCTCGCCGAGCGCCTTCGCGCGGGGGGGGCCGGCATTCCCGCCTTCTTCACGCCGACGGGCGCGGGGACGGCGATCAGCGACGGCGGCCTGCCGCTCCGCTACGCGCCGGACGGATCGGTGGCGAAGCACTCGGCGAAGAAAGAGCTGCGCGAGTTCGGCGGGCGCATGTACGTCCTCGAGCCGGCGATCACGGGCGACTTCGCGATCGTGAAGGCGTGGCGCGGCGACCGCTTCGGGAACCTCGTCTACCGTCACACCGCGATGAACTTCAACCCGATGATGGCGACCGCCGCGAAGACGACGATCGCCGAGGTCGAGGAGCTGGTCGAGGTCGGCACCCTCGATCCCGACAACATCCACACGCCGGGCATCTACGTTCACCGCGTGGTGCAGGGGACGAGCTACGAGAAGCGGATCGAACGCCGCACGATCACGAAGGCTGCCAGGAGCGCGAACTAGAATGGCCGAGCTCACGCGCGAACAGGTCGCCCAGCGCGCCGCCAAGGAGCTGCGCGACGGCTTCTACGTCAACCTCGGCATCGGCATGCCGACGCTCGTCGCGAACTACATCCCGCCCGGCGTCGAGGTCGTGCTGCAAAGCGAGAACGGCCTCCTCGGCATCGGCCCCTACCCCACCGAGGACAAGCTCGACGCGGACCTGATCAACGCCGGGAAGGAGACCGTCACGATGCTCTCCGGCTCGGCGATCTTCTCGAGCGCCGAGAGCTTCGCGATGATCCGCGGCGGTCACATCGATCTCGCGATCCTCGGCGCCATGCAGGTGAGCGAGCGAGGAGACCTCGCGAACTGGATGATCCCCGGCAAGATGGTGAAGGGGATGGGGGGGGCGATGGATCTCGTCGCGGCGGCCAAGCGCGTCGTCGTGATCATGGAGCACGCTTCGAAGGACGGGAAACCGAAGATCCTGAAGGAGTGCAACCTCCCGCTCACCGGACGACGGGTCGTTCACCGCATCATCACCGAGATCGCGTGCATGGACGTGACCGCGGATGGGCTCGTCCTGCGCGAGGTGGCCCCCGGCGTCAGCGCGCGCGACGTCCAAGAGCGGACCGAGCCGACGCTGAAGGTCCCGAGCGACCTCGCCACGATGAGCACGTGACCGCCGCATGACGTTCCCCACGCGAAAGCCCGCCGACTACGACGCGAGCGAGAAGAGAAGCTTCGGCAAAGGGGTCTTCCGCAAGTGCGACGGCTGCGACCAGACGCTCCCGTCCGAGCAGCTGATCGCGAACTTCGAGGTGTGCCCCCTCTGCGGCCAGCACCACAAGCTCGCCGCCCCCCGGTGGCGAGACCTCCTCCTCGACGGTGGCCACCTCGACGAGTGGGACGCCCACCTCGAGCCGGCCGATCCGCTCGGGTTCTCCGACGGAAAGAGCTACCCGGAGCGTGTCACGGCGGCGCAGCGGTCGTCGAAGGCGCGTGAAGCGATCGAGATCGGTCGCGCGAAGATCGAGGGGCACTCGATCGCGTACGGCGCGTTCCTCTTCTCGTTCATGGGGGGCTCGATGGGCTCCGTCGTCGGGGAGAAGGTCACGCGCCTGTTCGAGAAGGGGCTCGATCAACGGCTACCGGTCGTGCTCCTCCACGCCTCGGGGGGGGCCCGGATGCAGGAGGGGATCCTGAGCCTGATGCAAATGGCCAAGGGGGTCGCCGCGCGCGAGCGGCTCCGCGAGGCCCGCTTGCCGTTCATCAGCGTGCTCCTCCATCCGACGACGGGGGGGGTCGCCGCAAGCTTCGCGCTCCTCGGCGACGTGAACATGGCGGAGCCGAAGGCGCTCATCGGGTTCGCGGGGCCGCGCGTCATCGAGAGCACGATCCGGCAGAAGCTCCCCGAAGGGTTCCAGCGGAGCGAGTTTCTCCTGGCGCACGGGATGGTCGACTGCATCGAGAGCCGCCTCGACATGCGGGGGGCGATCGCGAAGCTCGTCAGGCACCTCTCGCCTCACGCCTCCGGTCTCGACAGCGACGCGCCCCCCCCGCCGCGATGAGCGCGTCGCTCGCCCGTGTCCTCGGCGAGCTCTACGCCCGCATCCCCCTCGGGATGCGCCTCGGGCTCGACGCGATGAACGAGGCCTGCGAGCAAGCGGGGCACCCGGAGCGCGCGTACGAGCACGTCCACGTCGCCGGGACCAACGGCAAGGGATCGGTCTGCGCCATGGTCGAGTCGGTCGCTCGCGCGGCCGGGAAGAAGACCGGCCTCTATACGTCGCCGCACCTCGTGAAGCTCGCGGAGCGCATCCGAGTGGACGGGGAACCGTTGACCGACGACGCGCTCGAGGACGTCCTCGCGCGCGCGCTCGCGCTCCGCCCCGAGCTCTCGTTTTTCGAGACCGTGACGCTGGCGGCGTTCCTCGCGTTTCGCGACGCGAAGGTCGATCTCGCGGTCATCGAGGTCGGAATCGGCGGGAGGCTCGACGCCACGAACGTGATCCCGGCGCCGCGCGCGGCCGCGATCACGCGGATCGCGTTCGATCACATGGACAAGCTGGGCGACACGCTCGTCGCGATTGCGCGCGAGAAAGCCGCGATCGCCAAGCCTGGCACCACGGTCGTGATCGGCGAGATGGATCCGGCGGTGAGGACCGCCATCGACGAGGTCGTCCGTGCTCGCTCGGCGCGCACGGTCGACGTTGCCACGCTCGGTCCGTTCGACGCGTTCGGACAGACCGCCCCCTTTGCGGGCGACCACCAGCTCGGCAACCGAGACGTCGCCGTCGGCGTCAGTAGGCTCCTCGGCTTCGATGACGCGACGATCGCCAAGGGGCTCCGAGCGGCACGCTGGCCTGGACGGCTCGAGCGCATCGAGACCGCGGACGGCTCGTACCTCCTCGACGGAGCTCACAACCCCGACGGCGCGCTCGCGCTCGCCCGGTACCTCGCGTCGACCGCCTCGGCCCAGGCCCCGCTCGCCATCGTCTTCGGCGCGCTGGCCGACAAGGCATGGCCCGAGATGCTCGACATCCTCGCCCGGAGCACGCCTGCGACGACGCACCGCGTATACGTCGAGCCGCGCGGGCGCGCCGCGACCCCCCCGTCCGCGCTCGCAGCGCGGCACCCAGGGGAGACGGCGAGCGATGTCACCGACGCGTTACACCGTGCGCGCGCCCGGGTGGGGCCGCACGGGGTCGTCGTCGTCTGCGGGTCGCTCTACCTCGTCGGCGAGGCGCGTGCCGTGCTCTTGGGACTCGAGAGCGACCCTCCCGTCGCGATGTAGACGCACACGCCGCGAGGCTCGACTATGCTCCCGCGTCTCACGACGGAGGAGGGACCCGTGCCGAGCTTCGATATCGTCTCGAAGGTGCAGTGGAGCGAGCTCGATAACGCGCTGAACCAGGCCGACAAAGAAATCTCGCAGCGCTACGACTTCAAGGACACGGACACGTCGATCGAGAAGAAGGAAGAGTCTCTGGTCGTCACGTCGTCGAGCGAGGACCGCGCGAAGGCCGCGGTGAACGTGCTCCGCGAGAAGCTGGTGAAGCGCAAGGTCAGCCTCAAGCACATCGACGAGCAGAAGCCAGAGCCCACGGGCAAGGGGGGAGCGCGGATCACGCTCAAAGTGAAGGAAGGGATCGACGCCGACCCTGCCCGGAAGATCGTCGGCGCGATCAAGGAGGCCAAGCTGAAGGTCCAGGCGTCGATTCAAGACGCGCAGGTCCGCGTCAGCGGGAAGAACAAGGACGATCTCCAGAAGACGATCCAGCTCGTGCGAGGGATCGATCTCCCGATCGAGCTCCAGTTCATCAACTTCCGAGACTAGCGAGGCGACGTTGAAATCCGCTCCCAAAGGCAAGACCCCCAGCAACGGCTCGAACGGCGGCGCCGTCCACGCGCGCTCCCTCTTCGGCACCGACGGCGTGCGCGGCGTGGCGAACACCGAGCCGATGATGCCCGAGCTCGCGCTGAAGCTCGGCAAGGCGGTCACGTTCGTCGCGGGGCGCGGGAAATCGCACATGCCGCGGATCCTCATCGGCAAAGACACGCGCCTGTCGGGGTACATGCTCGAGACGGCGATCGCCGCGGGCGTCTGCTCGATGGGGGGCAAAGTGCTGCTCTGCGGCCCGATCCCGACGCCGGCCGTCGCCAACCTGACGATCAGCATGCGGGCCGACGCGGGGATCGTCATCAGCGCGAGCCACAACCCGTACCAGGACAACGGCATCAAGATCTTCGGCGCCGACGGCTTCAAGCTCCCCGACGAGCAGGAAGCCGAGATGGAGCGCCTCATGGCGAACGACACGCTCATGGGGATGCGCCCCACGGGACCGGGGATCGGGCGCGCGGAGAAGCTCGAGGACTCGCGAGGGCGCTACGTCGTCTTCGCGAAGACGACCTTCCCGCGCGAGCTGTCGATGGAGGGGCTGCGCATCGTCGTCGACGCGGCGCACGGCGCGGCGTACCGCACGGCACCGCTCGTCTTCCAGGAGCTCGGCGCGAACGTGACGTGCCTCGGCGTGAAGCCGAACGGCGTGAACATCAACAAGGACTGCGGCGCGCTCCACCCCGACAACGTGAGGGCGGAGGTCGTGCGGCGGCGAGCGCAGGTCGGGATCGCGCTCGACGGCGACGCCGACCGCGTGATCATCGTCGACGAGAAAGGGCAGGTCGTCGACGGCGACGCCGTGATGGCGCTCTGCGCCAAGGAGATGCTCCGCCGTGGCCAGCTGAAGAAGAAGACCGTCGTGGCGACGGTCATGAGCAACCTCGGCCTCGAGCACGCGCTCGCGCGGGACGGCGCGAAGCTGGTGCGCACCGCTGTGGGAGACCGTTACGTCGTCGAGGAGATGCGCCAGCGCGGGTACAACCTCGGCGGCGAGCAGTCGGGGCACCTGATCTTCCTCGACCACGCCACGACGGGCGACGGGACCGTGGCAGCACTGCAGGTCCTGGCGATCATGATCGCTAGCGGGAAGCCGCTGTCGGAGCTCGCGTCGCTGGCGATGGAGCGGGTGCCTCAGGTGCTCGAGAACGTGACGCTCAGCGCGAAGAAGCCGCTCGACGACATGAAGACGCTGTCGGCACTCTCCGCGAAGATCACGAAAGAGCTCGGCGACGACGGCCGGGTCCTCATCCGCTGGAGCGGGACGGAGGCGAAGCTCCGGATCATGCTCGAGGGGCCGAACGAGGACCGGATCAAGAAATGGTCGAAGGAGCTGGCGAGCGCGGCGAAGGAAGACGCGGGGTAGGCGCGGGGACTCGCCCGTCCCCCCGATTACCCCACCCCGCCCCGC
>JBKQKP010000169.1:0-22513 GCA_052147435.1 Polyangiaceae bacterium
GCATCATCTCATCGCGCGCATAGCCGAAGAGTCGGAGCGCGGCTTCGTTCGCGGCGAGGATCCCGAGCGTGTCGACGTCGAAGACCAGGAGCGGCAGTGGGCTCCCGTCGAACAGGAGCCGATGAGCTGCGTCGGACTCGCGGAGCGCCTGATTCGCGCCGAGCGCGGCGGCGAGATCGCGCTCCAGTTCCCCCTGCGAGCGTGCGTGACCGGTGGTGGACGAATCCTCGCTCATGGCCCCCGTCGCCCACGGTAGTCGCGCCAGGCGTGCGGGGATACGGCTACCGGCCGGTGAAGATCGACGTCGACCCACGTGGAGGCTCGTCCGAGGTCGATCCAGACGAGGTCGGTGTCGTCCTCCTCATCTACGAGTGGGCGCCTGAAGGGCGGCGGGTTGTGGCCACCGGCGGCGGGGGGGTGCCGGGAGAGACCCCCCGATCGCGCCATACCTGAGGCGCCCGCCACTTCCAGTGGCGAGCGGAACAAGAGCGAGGTCTCACCCCCACTCCGACGCGAGGTACTCCGCAACCGCGGTGGCCGCCCCCGGGGAAAGGCTCGGGGAATTTGCACAGACATGCGCGTACAAAATCGGCACAGTCCCCGCCGCCCTCGCAGCCGCCCGTCGCTCCCACGCCCTCTTATTTCCGGTAGATCGTGCGTCGAGGGGCGTACCTCGCTTACGCTTTCCTAAAGCGAAGGTCGTACGTTCGAATCGTATCGGGGGCGCTCTTGTTTTTACGGGTGATCGTGTCGGCCGTTTGCGGGCCGTGACCAGCGTAAGGTGCCGGGGTGATCTGGAGACTGCTCGTCCTCGCGCTCGTCGGCTCCGCCGCGCTGTTCGGCTGCGCCTCGCAGCAGACTGCGTCCGACTCCGTGGTTAGCTGCGCGGCGCCTCTCTCCTCCGTGTGCGACGGAGGCCTGTTCGCTGGCGAGTTCGGATTCGACGCGGCCTGTCCACCCGAGTTCGCGAGCGAGCTGCCGGGACCGTGGTGCGCATCGAATCGCGCGGGGGCGGTTCTGGGTTCCTGCGGGGGCTATGTCGTGCTGCCGGTCGGCTACGGGGTCGATGTTGAGGCCTTGTACTTGTACCCGGCCGACGGAGGCGCGCTCGCCGCCGTCATCTTGGCACCGAATGGGAACCCTTCCGGGTGCATGGGGGGATCGCCCGACTTCGCGCTCCCCAGTTCGTGCCTCGACACCGGCGACGAGACAACGATGTACTTCGACGGCCCTGGCGCCCTCCCAGGTTGCTCGACGTTCGACGCGGGCGAGGACGCGGCGACTGATGGAGGGCAAGACGCATCGCTCGACGCGGCGGACGGAGGGGACGCCTAGACTTCTTGCTTCACACTCGCGGCCTGCGGCCACTACCTCTCCGAGGAGTGGGCCGACGGGTGTCATCGTCGGCCCGAACAGATGACCATGGTCCGCACAAGTGTTCCCACGGTAGGCCCCCGCAGCGTCAGCCTCGGCGCGGGAATCCTCTGGGTTGGCATGGCGGGGACGTGCGCCTTTCTCCTTCAATTGACGGCAGGTACCGCCGGCTGCGGGGGGGGAGAATCTGGGAGCGGTTCCGGCAGCGGTGGCAGCGGCAGCGGGTCCACGCAATCTGTGACGCCTTCCGTCTCGTGTTCCACGACCGGCGGCGACGGTGTTTCGGCGCCGTATTGCACGTGTACCACGACATCTCCCGTTCCCGCAGGCGCCACCATGGCCCCCTCCGGAGCCGACTACACAGGCGACCCCTGCGGAGAGGGATTTCCACCAGACTACATTCCCACGGGAGGGACAGGGGTCAGCTATGCGGGAAACCCGCTGTGCTGCGCCGATTCGACGTACCCGGGGAGTGGTTCGTGCGACTGCCTTTTCACCTCGACATGGACATGCTCGTCGTCTTGCGGGTTGTGCAGTTACGACAGAGGCTACCCCTCAAACAATCCCAATGGAGTGAGCACGAACACCTCGGCCTGTACGACCGGGAGCACCTACTCATCGTGCTGTGTAGAGCAGGACAAGTCGACCGGGGTCGGAGCCTACTGCAGTTGCGCCGCAACGAGCGCTACCGCCATATGCAGCAACACGAGCTCCTGTGCGACCCCCAGCGCAGCGTCCCTCCCAGTGTTTCCGACCAGCTGCCCGAGCGGCCAGACGCAAGTTGATTCCTGCAGCCAGGGCTTGCTGTCCAGCGGCTCCAGCAGCGGCGGCTCGAGCAGCGGCAGCTCCAGCGGCTCCGGCAGCAGCTCAGGGGGCTCTTGCTCCTGCCAGTCGGTTTGCGCGGCGCAATCGCAGTGCCAGCAAGCCTACGCGCAGTGCGTAGCCAGCGGGGCGAGCGGCTGCACGAATTGCACGAGTTGCGACTGCTGCTAGGCGGGCGAGCCGCTTTTCATGAGGGCCACCGCCCGAGCACGGATAGCAGGATGTTTTTCACAGTACGCGAGCCAGTGACCGTGATCCGGTCCGACTTAGACGTATGGCGTGGCCTTCCTAGCCTCCATTCCCCTTTGGTCCAGAGCGCTGCTCGGTCGCCGCACGCCGACGCGTCTCGTCGAGGTGCATCGCGACGAAGGCGTCGCGCTCGTGCCGCCACTCGTTGACCTCGCGAACGACGTTGAGCAGATCGCGCGCGAAGCTCGCGGCGCGTCGTGCGTCGACCAGAATCGGCGTGTGCCTCTGCATCATGGCGACCCCTCGCTTTCGACGACGCTGAACGTGGCGCGCAGCCGAGTGACGTTCAAGCGGAAGAGCGCCTGAGTAACGCTGCGCGTGATCGCTTTTTCACCACGCCCACGGCGTCGTCCATCTTCGCCGACCTCGCCAAAGAACCTTCGGTGGTGCGGGCATCAGCGACCCTCGATCCAGCCTGGCGCCAGCAATTCGGCCTCAAGGTCCGTGCGCTCGTGTCGTTCTCCAACATCAGCATGAAGAACGCCTTTGAACTCGCGCCTACCGAGCCGTGCGACTCGTCCGTAAGCTCATCGATCGCCGAGGAGGTTGTCGTTGAGGTACGCGAGATCCTCGCGATCCTTCCAACTGGCGAATGGCGTGCCTCACTCCAGGAACGACTCAGCCAGATCGACGGAACCGTCCAGGCATGGGACGAGGTCGAGCCGAGCACGGCGGAACGCAAGCGCGTCACCGCGGCAGCCCTAGACCTCATCTCCGAGGCCATCGAACCGCGTTAGGCTGGCGCCAGCGGCTCAGGCTCAAGGTCCGTCCAGCCGACCCGCCGATGACTCGCCAGCCCTCGCCACGGTGACCCACGGGTCTCGACACCTCGACGGTGGGCTAGTTGACGTCGAGCGGACCGTAGATCAGGTACTTCCGCCCCGAGTCCGCCAAGCGCATCTCTCCAGCGATCCGCTCCGCTTCTGCCCGGGTCGGGTAGTTGTCGATGAACGTCAGCCGCTTGCCTGGTCGCGCGTCTCGGTTGAACTGCACGACGTTGAACCCGCTCTCCCCTGGCGTCATCGCTCGGATCTCCTCGTCGGTCGGACTCCCCACAGACGCGATCGTTTGCTCGTTTCGTACCGCGCGCGCGCCTGTTTCGTTCCGCCGGGTTCACTCGGTAAGACCTGCAAAGCGTGCAGGAGGACGCAACCGCCGCATGGCTGCCGTAATGCGGGGAGCTCTCTTCTCGCATGGTCGCGTTCGTGCATCCCGTTAGGGCGGGACTCTCAGCATCCTGGGACGCAAAGGGAAGCGGATGGACACGGTCTACGTGGTCGTCACGGATGACACGGGGACGCTCATCGCACAGCGCTACATCGAGGACGGCGATCGGCTCGCGCTTTGGCTCACCATCTCCGGCCATCACGGTGCGCGATGCGCGGTCTACGACAACGCTCCCGCCCTCGGAGGTCAACGCTTGCAAACACTGGTGCGTGATGGCTCCCGATGGGTTGAGGGGATCCCGTCCGATGCGCCAACGGGTCCCGATGCTCCGACGCGGCAGCCTGGCGCCAACGCGCGTTAGTCAGCGGGAGACGAAAGACGTCGCCTGGGAAAGTGAGCCCCGCACGTGTCGTTCGTCAACGCGACTTCGTTGGTCTCGCCTCGACCATCCCGCCCGACTCGCACGCCAGCTCGTTGGTTGCCGTCTGGCTGACGGCTCGACGACTCCGGCGTCTCCGTTCGACGTGAACCGGATGGAGTCCTTTCGCTCTGGCGAGGCCACCGGTGCGCGGGGTTCGGATGCGGAGTGGGGCGACGACGCGATGGACGAGCACGCTCAAGGATGGCCTCGAACGCGAGGCACACCGCGTCGATAGCGAGTACGCCCACCGGGCCGAGTGAGGATGGCGCCGCCGACGAGGACGGGTACGATCGTGGGCATGGAGTCGGTGCGGCTGGGGTGGGGCTCCTCGGAGTCGGCGCGGCGGACGCTCGTTGCGGCGGCGCTGGCTCTGGGAGCGACTGTTCTCGGTTGCAACTCCCCCGCCCCCGAGGGCGACTGCGCTTCCCCGCCACCTTCCACATCCCCCATCATCGTCTATATCGACGGCACACCGTCCAATGTGCCAGCGAGTGCGTTCACTGTGACTGCGGTGGGATCGAAGGGGGATACTCCCTCCTTGCAGGGAGAAAGCGAGCTTGGCGGGGACGATTTCCAAGGCACGGGGCAGACCGACGAGACCTACGTGGTGACAGTAATCTACCAGGGCACAACGATCTTCGAGGGAAACGTAGGCATAGGTGTCAATGGTTGCGACTTCGGCGTGCACGTTCTCTACTTCGAGAACGACGGCGGCATCGTTTTGGATGCGGCCGTAGGGCCCGCCGCGACTTGATCTTCGGTTGTGTGACCCGGCTACGCTGCCCTCATGTCCAAGTTGCGCGTCGCGAACTTCAGCCTGTCCATTGACGGCTTCGGCGCAGGCCCGGCCCAGGATCTCGAGCACCCGCTCGGCGAGAACGGGATGGAGCTGCACGAGTGGCTCTTCAACACGCAGACCTTTCGCAAGATGCAGGGCGACGAAGGCGGTAGCACCGGGGTCGACGACAACTTCGCCGCACGTGGCCTCGCTGGCGCGGGTGCTTGGATTCTGGGGCGCAACATGTTCGGACCCGTGCGTGGGCCCTGGCCCGACGAATCTTGGCGTGGATGGTGGGGCGAGACTCCCCCCTTTCACGCTCCGGTCTTCGTGCTGACGCAGCATGCTCGGCCTCCGCTCCAGATGCAGGGGGGCACGACGTTCACTTTCGTGACCGGCGGCATCCGTGAAGCCCTCGACCGCGCCTTGAGCGCTGCTCGTGGCAAGGACGTGCAGGTCGGCGGCGGTGTATCGACCATCCGCGAGTATCTGCGCGAGCGGCTCATCGACGAGCTTCACCTCGCGATCCCTCGGGTCCTGCTTGGGAAGGGGGAGGCTCTCTTCGAGGGCATGGACTGGCGTGCCTTGGGGTATCGCTGCACGGAGTGCGTCGCTGGAGAGAAGGCGATGCACGTGACCATCACTAAGCAGGATGGCTGAGAGGCACCCTGGGCGACGAGTGGTTCCCCGCAGGCGCGAAGAACGAGCTCGTCTTCCGCGTCCTCGACGTGAATAGGAGAGTCCTCGAGCCCGAGGACTTCGAATCGAAGCGCGTGCTGCGCGTCTTGGATCTCAAGGACTCCGAATCGGGGCTCGTCCCCCGCCTCTTCGAGCTCGATGGCTCTGAATGAGAGCTCGTCTCCCGCCTCTTCGAGCTCGGCGATTCTCAATACGAGCTCGTATTGACCCGAACACGAGCTCATGTTCAGCGTCCTCGAGCTTGATGACTTTGAATGCGAGCGCGCATTGATCGGAATACGAGCTCGTATTCCGCGGCCTCGAGCTCGTATTCCGCGGCCTCGAGCTCGAGGAAAAAGTCGTCATGGTTGTGTGCCTCGGAACACGACCTTGATGACAAGAGGACTCTAGCTCGACGACCAAGTCCTCGAGCTCGACGAGAGAGCCCTCGAGCTTCTATTCGCGGTCAGCGCGCTCCCTCTCGCCCGCCTTAGCTCGCGCCGCCTAGTCCGCCCCGCGTCGGCGTGCTCTGCTCTCCGGAGTGACCCGCGCCCCTCACTACCTGCGCGTCGCACAGGCGCTCGCGCTCGTGTCGGGGGTCGGTCCCGCTGCGATTGTCGCCGGTGCTGCCCTCTCGGGGTGCTCGTCGCCTATCCCCTGCGGCGTTGGGATCTGCGGAATACTCGAGGCCCCCGACACGGGAGCCGGCGCCGATGCCGGAGTCCCGGTGCTGCCTGTCCCCGACGCAGGAACCGACGCGAGCGACGCCGAGACCGACGCGGCCATCGCGGACGGGAGCACCGACGCTGCGGCCGACGCGACCCCTGACGTCACGACCGACGGCGGACCGCTCCCTCCGCCTGATCTTCCGGTGTAGCCCGTACGCTCCACCAAGGTGACCCGGCCGTTTGCGAAACCTCCACCGATGCGCGCGTGGCCTAGTCCGCCCCCCGCCGTCGTGCTCTCCTCATGCACATGGATCGCGCGCCGCACTATCTCCGCGTTCGCATGTCGATCCTCCTTCTTGTGCGCTTGAGAGCCTAGCCGACACCCGCCACTCGCTGACGCCAGCCGCTCCAGAGCACTGCTATCGTCGACCCGCGGGGCCGCCATGACCAAAGCACACCTTCGTCCCTGCCCTCGATGCTCCCGGCATGTCCGTGTGAGCGAGGAAGCGTGTCCGTTCTGCGGGGACTCGCTCGACGCTTCGTTTCGCTCCGCTCCCGCGCCCGTCCCGCCGTCGCGACGTCTCTCGCGCTCGGCGCTCTTTGCCTACGGTACGGGCGCGCTGGTGCTCGCACCCACCGCGTTCGTGATGATCGCCTGCGACATGACGCAGATTGAGTACGGCACCCCTCCCCTCTTCGATGCGGGGGAGCAGGACAGCGCGCTCACCGAGCCCGACGTCTACGTGGTGCTCGGAGACTCGGCCTACGGTGGTCCACCAGTGGACAGCAGCAACGTCGACGTCCACGTGGAGAGCGCCGATGCCGGAGACAGCTCCGTGGAAGACGCCAACGCTGGCGACGCCTCCGTCGCGGATGCGGACAGCGACACGGGCGCCGACGCGGGCGACGCAGACTAGGCGCGGCGCGCGGTCTTCCTCGACGGCAGCTTGCGTCGTCGGGCTCGCGTGAGGATGCGCGCGCTGCCTAGTCCGCCCCCCGCCGTCGTGCTCTCCTCATGCACATGGATCGCGCGCCGCACTATCTCCGCGTCGTCCAGGCGCTCGCGCTCGTGTCGGGGTTCGGCCCGGTAGCACTTGTGATCGCCGACTGCTCGAACGACGACGCTTACGTCGGGGTCGCGATGGGTGCGGCTGACTCCGGGGGAATCGCCTACTACGGCGATTCCGCGGGCGTCATCCTCGATGGGTCGGCCCCTCCCGGCGAAGGCGCCCTCGATGCCGTGGCGCTCCCGAGCGACGCCGCCGAGGCTGGCCCCGACGCGAACGACGCCGAGACCGACGTCACCACCGCGGACGCAAGCACCGACGCTGAAGCCGACGCGACCCCCGACGTCACAACCGACGGCGGGCCGCTTCCGCCGCCCGATCTGCCGGCGTAGCCCGAACCCTCCGCCGTGCGGGGGTCACTTGGGCGTGAGCTTCATCACCGTGCCGGCGTCGGAGTTCCACTCGTTGGGGCTGAACGACAAGTACGCCCCGTTCCACCAGTAGGCGCTCGTGCCGTCCACGGCGATGCCGCCGGGGGCGGTCAGTCCGGAGGCGAGCTCGGTAGGGCTGCCGCCGCTGATGGGCACGCTCATCACGTTGCCCTCGAGAGGATCGTTGCCAAAATCGGTCCAGTACACGTTTGTGGCGTCAACAGCGATGTACGCAGGCTGCCCTAGCCCCGAGGCAAGCATCGTGGGCGTGCCTCCGCCCAGTGGGGCTTTCATCACGAAACCGTTTGTTACTGTCCCTTCCGTCCAGTAGATGCTCGTTGAGTCCACGGCGATGTTCGCGATCCCGGTGACCTGCGCTCCCGCAACGAGCGTGATGGCAATGCCACCGTCCAGGGGTTCACTCATCAGCGCCGCGACGGCGGCGCCTTGGGCCCAGTAGACCTTCGTTCCGTCCACAACGATGTTGGATGAGGGGTATACTTGCTCCGAGGCAAGCGTGATCGCCTCGCCTCCGCTGAGGGGTACCTTCATTATCGAGCCGATGCTCAGGGCGTTCTCTTCGCCCATAACGATCCAGTACGCGCTCGTGGTGTCCACGGCGATGGCAGTGGGCCGGATCTCCCCCGAAGCGAGTGTGGTAGGCGTGCCCCCGCCAATGGGCACGCTCATCACGTTGCCGGCGCTGATCTCGGTCCAATAGACGCGCGCAGAGTCTACAGCGATGCCCGACAGCAAGCCCGCCACATCCTCGGGACTTGCGTAAGGCAACCCGGACACGAGCGTGACAGGCGTGCCCCCACAGGACACCTTCGACACCTTCATCACGCTGGGGGGGTCGGCGTTCGTCCAGTAGACGTCGGTTGAGTCGACCGCAAGGCTGAGGGGGCTTTGACCCCAGGCGAGCACGATCGGACCAGCCTGCGCATCGCAGCTTTGCTCCGCCGGGCCGCCGCTATCGTCGTTGACCGGCTCCGTCATCCCGCTGTCTGTGGGGGGCTCGACCGTGCCGCTGTCGCTGGAGCCGCCATCATCGCTCGGCGTGTAGAACAAGAACAGGCCGGTCCGGCTGCCGCATCCCGTCGCCCAGCCACCCGCGCACGCGAGCGCCGCCACGAAGCCGACCGCGCTCGTCGTCCATCTCATCGCTCTTCTAAGCATGCCGCATCCGGTGAGGGCGTCTATCGGGCCGAGTGACGATGGCCGCGACCTTTCCGGGGAGCATTGCGCGGACGGCTTCCGGGCAGTAACACCAACGAGAGCTCATGACCTTCAACGCCACCGACGGAACTCGCGGGGCCCGGCAGCCGGGTGGTCGGTTCATGCGCTGGGTGAACCGGTGGATGACTGGCAGGATCCGACGCACGGGGAAGATGCCGTTTCTCGGCTTCGACGCCCTGGTCTTGACGACCATCGGCCGCAAGAGCGGGCTCGAACGCGTGACACCCGTCGGGTGGTTTCCCGGCAAGGACGGGAGCTGGCTGATCGTCGCCTCCGCCGCCGGAGCGGCGAAGAATCCCGACTGGTACCACAACCTCGCCGCGCATCCCGATCGCGTCCAGATCGAGCTCGCCGGTCGCAAGGTCGCCGTGACCGCGGAGCAGCTGAATGGCGCCGAGCGTGAAGAGGCGTGGCGCGCAATCGCCGCCGCGTCGGCCCAGTTCGCGCAATACCAGCAGAAGACGGACCGCGTGCTTCCGATCATTCGTCTGACGCCGCGGGGGTAAGACAGGAAGGCGGGCAGCTCACGGACGCGGACCCGTTCCAGGACTGCCCCGTGATGGACGCCGGAATCGGTGACGCTGGCGCGGAGCAAGGCTAGGTTCGCGCGAGCTTCCCCCGTGCAACCCCCCTCCACCGCCCCCGCCGACGTCCCCTGCGCGCGAGGTACGCTCCTCGCGGGCGCGGTTGCGTCCGCGGCGAAGCTCTGGGGCGACGACGGGCTCGCCGCGCTCCGCGAACGCCTCGACGCCGATGCGAGGCGCGCGCTCCTCGACGACATCATCCTGCCCGTCTCGTGGTACCCGGAGACCTACTTCGAGGCCTGCAACGAGATCGTCTGGAGCGCGCTCGCGCGAGGTGACGACGAGGCGTTCGACGCGTACGTCCGCGGGAGCATCGACCACCTGTGGAGCCGCCTGCACCGCGTGATCATGGGCCTCACGACGCCGCCACGCCTCGCCCGCCGCGCCCCCGACATGTGGCGGCACGATCACACGCACGGTTCCCTCGAGGTGGAGCTGCGGGAGAGCGAGGGTACGGTGCGCGTGCGCGGCTACCCCTACGCGCGCACCGGCATCATGGGCCGCGGGCAGACCGAGGCGCTTCGCTACATCCTGTCCCACGCGCGCGTGAAGACGGTGCGCGCGACGCACGAGCTCGACGATCAAGGGAACTTCACGGCCATTCTCGCCTGGGAGTGAGCCTCGCGGGGGCCAGCCATCAACGCTTACGACGGCAACAAACTGGCGAGGGCGCGCTACGCTTACGGTGTCGTGCGCAGCCCCCTCCTCACCATCGTCCTCGGCTTCGTCGCATGCGCCGGGAAGTCGATGGATCCGCCCACGGGATCCGCGAGCACGACCGCGGGCGACACCAGCCCTCTTCCCAGCGATCCCGCCTGCGAGATTCCCACGAGCGTGAGCACGACGGAGACCGACGACGGCTGCTACGCGCTCGTCCTGACCGCGGGCACGAACCTGCCTGACGGGAGCTTCGTCACACGAGATCTCTGCTCCGCCAACGAGTACGGAATGAGCTGCCGGAGTTCTTCCGAGCTAAATCCGACACCCGATCCGTCTCTCGGATGCACCTTCCCAAGCGGGGGAGAGGGGTTCGGCGCAGACACGCAATACTGCTGTCCTTGCTCCACGAGCAGCGCAGCCGGCGGAGGCGGTTCGCCTGGGGACGCGGGTTCCAGCGGATCCGGCGCCACGTGCACTGGCGGAGCCGGAGGCGGTTCGTACACGCTTCAGGCTTCCGAGACATCCGATGGAACGACCTACCAGGTCTCCTGCGATTGCCCTGCCGCGACCTGCACGTGCGCAGAGTCCTCGGGGCAATCGGGAGGAGGAGGCGGCGGCGTTGCCTTCAGCGCGTGCGCAGAAGACTGCTCCCCCGCCAGTGTCAGCGCGGCGTACGAGGCGTGCGGCTTTCCACACTGATTCACACAGGCCGTTGGAGAGCTTCGATGACTCCGGCGTACGCCGCGTCGTCGTAGAATCAGCGCCATGGGGCTCCTCACCTTCGCGCTCAACGTCACGCTCGACGGGTGCCACGACCATCGCGAGATGATCGCGGACGACGATCTGCTCGACTACTTCACGCAGCTGATCGGCGGAGCCGGGGCGATGCTGTACGGGCGCACCACGTACGAGCTGATGGAGGACGCCTGGCCGGCAGCGGCGCGCGACGAGAAAGCGCCGCGTGCCGCACGCGAGTGGGCGCGCACGCTGGAGGCCATGCCGAAGTACGTCGTGTCGGCGTCGCGCCGCGACTTCCCGTGGAACAACACCTTCCGCGTCGAGGGGGAGCTGCACGAGGCCGTGCGGCAGCTCAAGGAGAAGACCCCGCGAGGCGTCCTCGTGGGGAGCCCCATGCTCTCGGCCGCGCTCGAGCGGCAGGGGTTGATCGACGAGTACCGCATCGTCGTCCACCCCGTGCTCGCCGGCCACGGGCCGACCTTGTTTCAGGGCCTCGAGCGCTCGCGGCGCCTCGAGGTCGTCTCGACGCACCACCTGAAGTCCGGCGTCATGGCGCTTCATTGCCGCCGCCACGAGGGACGTCGGTCTCCGTGAATCTCTCCGACGCCATCGCCAAGGTCTTCCCGGAATCCGAGCGGTCTGCCGCGGCCGAAGCCATCGACGCGTACGACGGCAACGAACGGGCGCGGGTCCAGGTTGCAATCCTCGCCCTTGCGGGCGGCGACATGCAGCATCTTCGCGAGCTCGTGCGAGCCGCCGAGCTCGACTACCGGGACGTGCTCTATTGGGCCGAGTACCCCGAAGAGTCGAAGAGCATGCCCCGCGACGAGGCTGCGGCGCGTTACCGTGCCCTGGGGATGCCCCTACCCCCGGCGCTCGAAGACAGGCCGCGCCATGGGAAACACGGCAAGGGGAAGCCCGGATAGGAGCAGGCGCCGGAGAACGTGGTCGGCGGCTTCACGAGCTTCATTTCCATTTGACCAGAAGCGTCTTGAAGAGTGTTCCGTGCTTGTCGAGGTAGGCTTGGATGACCTGACCGGCGAAGACCTCACCGGTCTTGAAGATGAGGCGGGCCGAGCCCCCTCCCCCGACGGAGAAGGACGACGGCACGAGCCGCGCGCGAAAGGCGTCGAGCGTCAAGGCCGTGTGGTTCCCCTTCCTGTAGACGGAAAGAAACTCGCGAGCGAGGGCGCCGAGGATCTTCGCGAAGCCCTTGTCAACGCGGGCGACCAGCGCCGCTGCCCGCGCGATGTCGCGGCGGTCGCGGGCGCGGGCCGAGCGGGTATGGGAGCGGCTGCCGCGCGTCAGCTCGATCGACAGCGCGCAGGCGTGCCCGCCCAGGCGAATCTGGCCGTCGAATGAGTCCGGGGCTTGCTGATCGTTCCACTCGGCGATGATCGCGCCGGGCTTGAGGGTGAGCCGGCCGAGCCTGGGATCCTCGAGCGTGGCCGGTCGCTCGATCGATTGACGGAAGGTCTCGAGCGCAGCGCTGGCCTCGACGCGCCGAAGCGGGAGCCGACCGAGGCCCGCCCACCGACCGGCCGTGGGTCCGTCGAGCCGCTCGAGCTCGACCTCCACCGTGGAGCCGCTCTCGAGGGTCTTCATCGCCCGAGCGACCTCGGGCTCGGGCACCGGAATCTCGATCCTCAGCGTGCGGTCGACCGGCTTTGCGTCGCCGGCTCGCAGCCACGGCGTCAGCAGCAGGACCAGAGTCGGACCGTCGCCGGCTTTCGGGAACCCGGTGTGTCCCCCGACTAACCGGACGATCCCCGTGACGCGGCCAGCCATGAACGGCTCCTCACTTCGACCAGTACGAGTACATGTTCCCGAGCTTCGCGACGAGCACGTCGGAGAACTCCGGATGCAGCCTCTTCATTCGCGCGGTAGCCAGCTCGCCCACGACGCGGAGGTCCGAGTGATTGTACGACTCGCTGTCCTCCCCCAGCTCCTTCAACACCGCATCGACCGCATCCTTGATCGCGGGGTCGTCCGGGAACGCAGCTCGAAGCCGTTCCATGCAGCTCACGGGCATGACTCCGGGGGAGCCCGGCTCTCCCCCGAGGTAAGCGAGGAGGGCCGCGCTCAAGACGTCGGGGGCGATCATTCGGGTGAGTGTAGCTTGAAGCTTTGCGGCGCACTTCCGCGGCTCGACCACCGAGGCCGAGGCGTGCGATCCTACTCAGCATCATGAGGCCGGCTCGGCATGCACCTCGCTCGTGGAGCGTCGGCAGCTTGCGAGCGTGGATGGGGATTCCCGTCGTCTACGCGCTTTGGTCGGGAAGCGCCCACGCACGACCTTCGACCGCCCCTACGCAATGCGATTCACCCGACGCGAGTGGAACCGATCGGGGCACGGCCGCAACCCCGTCCCCCCTCGAGTTCCGGCCTGACTTCGAGAGCTCGCTGATGGGCAAGCCCGACGCGAGCGAAAGCGATCTGGGCACAGCTGCGATCCCGCCCCCCGAGCTCCAAAACAGGCCCCGGTCCCCCTTCGAGGACTCCCTGATGGGCGAGCTTACATGCGCTTGCGGAACAGAGAGCTGCGGGTTCAAGCCCATCAACACCTGCGGATGCGAGTTTGCGGCGAAGATGCGCGCCGAGGTACTCGCGGAGCTCGACGCGCATGACGTCTCGACCGAGACAGGACGGCGCGCCGCCGCTGAATCCGTCCGCGCTTCCTTCGTCACCAAGTATGGGCCCAAGGTGCTTCGTCCTCGACCCAATCTGGACGCCCCTGCGGCCGTCGCCGCCGCCGGCGTGGTCGCGATCGTCGCCGTCATCGGCGTGCGCGCGATTCGCCGTCGCAGGCGCCGCGCGGCCGAGACAGGCGACCCTTGAACGTGCCCGGTGTGCTTCCCAACGGGGCTCTCCGCGGCGTTTTGAGCCGAGCCGCGTTGTACGGCCTGCCGTTATCGTCGGGTGCCGCCTTCAGGAGGTCGTGAGGTGCACGCGTGGGCGTATCCGAAGAGCCCCACGGTGACGATCATGAAGAGCGCCAGGTCACGCCTAAACCGCTTGGCCTCGCGCTCCTTCTCTTCCTTCAGACCTGCGGCGACGCGAGCCTTGTCCACGCCGGCTGCCACCGTGTCCTCAAGCTCCGCGATGAGGGCGCGATGCGCCTCGCAGGCGCGGATGAGCCCTTCCATGGTCCCGGAGTCCTCGTGGAGCGCCTCCGTGGCCGCCGCTCCGGCAGCGCGCCATTTCTCGTTGAGCCTCTCGAGCCGGCCCTGGTCGAAGCGTTCGAGGTAGGCGCGATCGACGCGGGCGCCGACCTCGCTCGCTCGCTGGGTCAACTCAGCAAGCGTCGCCCGGAGGCCTTCGTCCGGATCTCGGTACGCGCCCTCCTCCATCCCCAGAGGATATAGCCCCACTCCACCTCATCACACCTAGAACCGGAAAGTCAGACCACCCACGCCGCCGCCGCGCAGCGGAACGAAGCCAACGCGAAGCGCGCTGCTCGACGGGGCCTGAGCGCTCGTCGAGACCTGGATGGAGTCGTGACTCGTGGAGTGGAAGATCACCAACGTGATGAGCCCTGCTCCCGCCGCTACTCCACCCACCGTCATCACGAGGAGGCCGCCGACCGCGAGGCCGTTCGAGCGAGTGTCCGTGCCGTTGCAAACCGTGCACGTCGCCGTGGAGTAGCCGTTGGTGCCGTACATGAGGAGCCCCGCGACAACCGCGGCGCCGCCCACGGAGGTTGCGACGATGGGGCCGGCGAGGTCCGCCGTTCGCAGCGACACCTTCACCGTGATCGGGTCGGCGCGCACCCGGATCGTGCGCTCGTACCGTCGGTCGCTCCGTGAGGCGACGACAGAAACGGCACCCGGCACGACGTTGACTGCGCAACCGCCGCTCGCGTCGGCGATGCAACGGACAGCCGGCTCGCCCGAGCTCATGAAGGCGACGGCCGTGCCCCTCTCGGCAACGACGCGAACGGGCGTCTTCGCCGGGGCCGCGGGCAGCGTCGGAGCCCGGGGCACCGGCGCAGGGGCGGCGGCGCACTGACAGGCGGCGAGGTGCGAGCCGTCCTCCGCGCAGACCTGGATCCCCGCGCCGCTGCCCTGACAGGCGCATGCGACCTGCGCCCCCGGCGTACATACGCGCGCTCGCGATGCGGCGGCGAGCACGCAGTCCCCGGACTGCTCGACGAGACCCGAGGGACAGTCCGGGATCCCCTCGCACGCTTGCTTGCTCGTCGAGAAGACCTGACCGGGCCAGCAGCACTGACCCTTGGTCTCCGTCGTGATCATCTTGCCAACGGGGCAATCGCCAAAGGCGAGACGGGGAGCGAAGGTGACCGCGGCAACGGCGGGGAGGAGGACGGCGAAGGACAGCGAAGGGAGGTTCAGTCGCATGGGTCTCCCATCGCATACCTCGCCCCAGGCGGAGATCGCCAAACGATCGGCCGAGCGGCAGCCTCTTCGGCCTGCACACGGTGGACTACTATCCGTACGGCATCGCGTTCGACGGCACGAACATGTGGGTCGTCGCCAACGTGCGATGCGACGATTACTGGCTCCCGGTGTTCGTGGGATCTTCGATGTGTCCAAGGAACAGCACCGCTCCCGTGGGAACGTCTACGATCGAAAGCAGGAACGGCTTGTTCACCGTCATCGGGATCGGGGAAGGCTCGGCAATGCTCGCCCCACCCATGATCACGGCGGTCGCCGCGGCAGCTTCGACGCCCGTCTCCTGCACGGCGATCATCGCCTTCTGCAGGACGTCCTCGATGTAGAGGTTCAGCCCGTCCGGAGTGTGCGCGCACATGCCCGTGAAGTCGGCGGTCGTGCCGTTGAACGCCTGGGTCATCCCGAGCGCCTGGAGGATGCTGGCGAGCGAGAACGTCGGCGACGTGAACGTGACCTTCGGCAACGAGAGGGCCACCGAGGTGAGCCCGCTCGGCGGCGACACCGCCGGCGAGGTCGCGGTGAGCCCCGCCTCGTACGTGGCGAGGTCGCCATGCGGGAGCGTGATCAGGACGGTGACCTGGCCTCCGGAGAGCGGGAGAGAGATCGTCTGCGCGGTCCCGTCGTCCACGTACGGAAACGACGACGTCATGTTCATGAACGGCTGCGAGACGGTGGCGCCTGCGGCGGTGGTGAAGCTCGCGTTGGCGGTCTGGCTGGTCTGGAAGGGTTGCGCCCAGGGGAGCTTCAGGTGAATCGCGTTCACGAGCACCATGCGCGTGATGTCGCTGAGCGAGCCGGGGGGGAGGAGGTTGTTGATCTTGTCGTTCGTCTCGGCGGAGACCCACGTGTTGATCGTCTGGAGCGCCTGGTTGTACTGATTGACGAAGTCTTCCTGGTAGACACCCGTGCCGTAGCTCTGCGCGAGGATGTTGAGGAACGGCGTCTGCCACGTGTACGTCTGCTCTCCCCAGACGGAGCTCACGACCTGGAGCTGGTAGTCGCTCGGCGACGGCGCGGGCTCGCCGCTCTCCGACGCGTTCTGCTGATCGGCGGCGAGGGCCGTCGCGGCGCGCGAGGCGAGCGCCTGGCTCAGCGCGTTCTGGCCGTCGAAGATCGTGCTGGCCGCGGAGCCGTAGTGCAGCGCCGTGGCCATCTGCGTCGCGGTCGTCCCCTGCGCCCCCGCGTAGGCCATCGTCAGCGCGAGCGACGCGCTGATCGGCGACGTGAGCACGTTCGACGTCGAGCCCCCCGGCTGCGCCACCAGATTCGAATACAGCCCCAAGGCAAAGCCGTTGTTCGCGGCGACCGCCCCGGAGAGCGAGCTCGCGGGGATGCTCGACGCGGGGGTCTGCGCGAGCGACGACTTGGCCATCGGGACGGACGGGGCGCCGCCGTCATCGGCTGGGCTGGTGGGGCTCGTCGGGCTGGCGGGGTTGCTCGGGCTCGAAGAGGTCGATGCACCTCCGCAGGCGGGGAGCGCTGCGAACGTGCCGGTAGCGAGCAGGGCGAGCAGAAGAGGCGCCGACGGAGCAAAGGAGCGTGTGCGCATGACGCGGCAACCAGCACGCGACGTGCCTTCCGTGTTCTCCGCACTTTTCCGCGGTTCTTGTGGGGTGCCGGGGGTCGCGCACGGACAGGAGCGCCAGGGGTTGGCACAGTTCGCCGCCGATCGCCTGGCTCAGCCGGACGCGCGACTCTACGGCGCTTTGCCCGTGATCTTTCGCACGAGCGCCTCGCACTGCTCCCGCGTCGTGGGCTGCACGCAGCCGACCGCCACTCGCTTGCTCGCGTCGACCGACGCGCGGAACGCGACCCGCCCCTCCGCGCAATACGCGGTCACGACATCCCCCGCGGCCTCGGCCGACGCGCCGCGCGGATCTCCGCTCCCGGGTCCGAGAGGCCCTGGCTCCGTGTCGCAGCCGTAGTTGCGGGCGGCCACGCCGAACGAGCGCACGGCTTCGCGACCGCCCGTCGGGACGTCCTTGTCGAAGGCGAGCCACGCGTCGCTCGAGCGCCCGTCGAACGGCGGCAGGACGCACCCGAGAGCGACGCAGGAGACGAGAGCGACGGCGACGAGCGAGCTCCGCATCCGCGAGGAGATAGACGCGCGCACGCGGTCGCACAAGCCGGGGCGGCGTACCGCCATCTTCCACGCTCCTCAGCGATTGATTGGCGTGCCCCCCTTCGCGCTCCGCGCACCTCGGATCGCTTCGCGCACGGCCACATCGAGCTCCTCCGGGTCGCTCGCCCCTCGCCCGTCGACAGCCTCGCAGTAGCCGTCCCATGCGCAGCGCCCGGTCGCACAGTCGCCATCCGCGCTGCACGTGGAACGGAGCGCCGCGTACGCCGGGCACCCGGGGAGGCCTGCAGGGCAATCGGCCGGGTCGAAGCACGTCGCCGGCGGCGAGTGATCCGGGAGCCCCTGCGGTCCCTCCGGCATCACGCGGACGACCGTCGCGACGTGAGGCCACTCCGCTGACCCGCTCTGGATGACGGGCTCGCCGTGCGCGTCGAGCGCGAGGAAGAAGTATCGCGTGTCGCCCGTGACGGTGCTCACCGCGCGGCACGACACGGCGCCTTGCCACGCCTGCCCGTCGCGGTCGAGCTCGAGGGTGCGCCAGCCGCTCGTGCCCCACAAGCGCACGAAGACCAGGACGCGCTCCGCACCGTAGCGCGCAGGGAGCCGCACCCGCATCGGCAGATCGGTGAGGATCTGCTGCTTCGCGACGTACTCGACGGTCGGCTCGGGAGGCCCCGGATCGGCCGGCGTCGCGGGAGGGCGTTCGCACGCGCACGCGACGAGCGGGGCGCACGACGCGAGAAGCCACGGAGCCGGGGTGCGGCAAGAGCGAACGTGGTTCATGGGGGATGGCTCGCCCGAAGGGGCGGCGCACACTCCAATGGTCGCAACCGGCGTAATCCGTCACGGCGAGGATTCCTAGACAGGGGGTCGCATGGTCGCGGGCGACGCCGCTCCGGGACGGCGCTATCCTTCACCAACGTGCCGACTCCCCCCGAAGACCTACGCAAACGCCTTCGCGCAGCTCTCGTCGCCGGACCGCCGCTACGCCTTGCGGTGCTCTTCGGGTCTCAGGCAACAGGCCGCGCCCGTGCCGGGAGTGACTGCGACGTCGGCATCATCCCGGTGGATCCGAACCTCGCGCTCCACGATGAGCTCGCGCTGGCGTCCGCACTCTCCGCAGCCGTGTCGAGCGAAGTCGACGTGGTGAGGCTCGACGGCGATGCGCCGCTTCTAGGTGCAGAGGTGGCGCGCGACGGGGTGTGTCTCTTCGAGGCGATGCCCGGGATCTTCGCCGCTTATCGGGCGGAAGCGACGTCGAAGTGGCTCGACTTCGAAGCGACGATCGCGCCGCATCGGGCGCGGTTCCTGGGCCGGCTCGCGGGGTCGGGCAAGTGACCAACGTCGCGCTCGTGGCGAGAAAGCTCGCGGTGCTCGAGGACCATCTCCAGCGACTGCGTGAGCGAAGACCTGCGGAGGTCGTTGCGTTCGCAACCGACAGGCTGCTTCAGGACGCAGTGGCGATGAGTGTCCTCGTCGTCGTTCAGGAGGCCATGGACATCGCGCTCCACATTGCGACGGACGAGGGGTGGGAGCTCGCTTCAACATACCGCGAGGCATTCGCGGTCCTCGAGCGTCACGGTGTCATCACGGCGCCCCTCGCAGTGTCGTTGGGCGGAGCCGCGCAGCTTCGGAATCGCATCGCGCACGGGTATGCGTCTCTCGATGCTGAGAGGCTCTGGACAGAGCTTCCGCAGGGGATCGCGTCGTTCGGAGAGTTTGCGGCGGCCGTGAGCGTGTTCTTGCAAAGAGCGCCGTGAGCCGCTCGATCTTGGCCAGGGGAGCGCTTCGTTCGGGTGCCCCGTCGTCTATGAAGGTGACCGCTTCCGGGGGCGGCGGGCGAACGCCCGGGCACAGATCCGACGAGTGAAGTATGGCGTCGCACGACGCCGCCTCGATGACCATAGCCGCGTTCGATCACAGCCCCCCGTAGAACCTCCCGAACGCCCGCGCGCCCATGATCGCCATGAGAAGCACCCCCAGTCCGAAAACGACGGCGTGCCGGGTCTGCCGCAGCTCGAAGCTCCCCACGCGGCCCACGAGCACGTAGCCCACCGCGAGGTTGAAGAACCCCCACAGGACGTTCACCGTCGAGGAGGAGAGTCCTTCTCCCGGCGGAGTCGCGAACGGGCTCTGGAACGGGTGGCCCGAGATGCCGTTCACGAAGTGCGGGATGGCGTTCGCGAGGAAGGCGCCCCCGAAGAAGTACGAGACGTAGTGGTACCAGCGCATGCTTTCCTCCGCAGAGCCGGGGAGAGTCTCGCGGGGTTCGAGGAAACGCAACCTTGCCAAGAGTTCCCGTCACCCGTTCGGACGACTGACGCGCCTGTCCGATGTGACGTGCCATCCGAGCCTCGACGACTCGCTTGCCTGCCGCAAATATCGGCGGATCGGCGACCGCGGCTCGAGCCGTCGGTTCCGGCACGCATTGTGCTCGAATCTCCTCACATGGCGACGTCTGCATCCACCAGGGAGCACTTTGGCCTACCGAGCCAAGAGAAGAGAGGCCCATGCGAAGGACTTCAACGATTGCTTCCGTGATCTCGACAGTCGCCCTGCTCGCTTGCCGCGGGTCACTCGCCGTCGGCCCGGGCGACGATGGCGGAGTGAGGGCGGACGCACCGTCGACGCGCGCAGCGAGCGACCCAGCGTGCTCGGCGAGCTGCAATGCGTCGTCATGCCCGGAAGGATGTTGCTCTGGGGGACAGTGCCTACCCGGAACTGCCGCGAGCGCGTGCGGGGCCGGAGGGGGAGCCTGTGTCGCCTGCGTGCCAGATCAAACCTGCGCCGGAGGAGCGTGCGGCGGGGGCCGCAGAGTCGTCTTGTTTGGAGGGACCAACATCAGCAACGACCTCCTCGGCGATACATGGGTGTTCGACGGTACAACGTGGACGCAGCTATCGAGCTCTGGCCCGTCCGCCCGCGCAGGGGCTTCGATGACCACGCTCGACGACAAGGTCGTTCTGTTCGGGGGATCGAGCGGCAGCGGAAGCCAGAACTTCGGCGACACGTGGACGTTCGACGGAGCGAGTTGGACCCTTGCGACCAGCGCGGGCCCGTCCCCGCGCTGGGGAGCGGCCATGGCCACGCTAAATGGGAGCGTCGTGCTCTTTGGCGGAAATTGCTTCGGTGGAAGTAGCGACGACGGGTACGCCGATGACACCTGGGTGTTCGACGGGGCAACGTGGACGCTCATGTCGACCTCAGGCCCGCCCGCGCGCGACTCGGCTGCGATGGCTGCGATCAACGGGAAGGTCGTGCTCTTCGGAGGGGAGAACGGCTCGGCGGGATCCGGGTTCGGTGACACGTGGACATTCGACGGTACGACGTGGACACAAGTGCCCACCGCTCCCCCTGCCGACCTCGCACCCGCGATGGCCACGCTGGGGGACCAGATCGTGCTCTCTGGCTACGGCGATACATGGACGTTCGACGGAGCCACGTGGACGCAGATTTCGACCTCGGGGCCGCCCGCACGCCAGTGGGCTTCGATGGCCGCGCTCTCCGGCGGAGTCGTACTCTTCGGCGGGCTGGGCTCGGAGGGCGGCAGTGCCCCCGACCTCGGCGATACATGGAGCTTCGGGGGAACGTGGACCCAAGCGTCGAGCTCAGGTCCGCCCGCCCGCGCCATGGCTGCGATGGCCACGCTCCCGTGATGACGGATCGAGCCGCGGCACGACCGTATCGCTCACCTTCTAGCCAACCTACTTCACCGCGCCGCGCCGCGAGGTCTCCATCTCCACGTAGCGATGAAAGCGCTCCATCTCTTCGCTCGACACCCGAACCGCGCGCGCTTCCTCCTCGCCCAGCGTGGGCGCGATCGGTTCATGCAAGCGCCCCTCGGCATCTCGTAACTGAGCCGCCGACATCCGGCGCGACCAGTCGAGCTGCGTGAGATCGTAGACGGCGAGGGCACGCGGGAGCGCCGTCGGGAGCGCGCTCGTGTGGCACTCGCCGCAATTGCGGTCCAGCACCTCCCGCGCAGACTCGCGGAGGATCTCCAAGGACTCGGTGTCGTCGGTGGCGAGGGGAGCGGCAAGGGGGGCGACGTCCGCCGTCTTCGCCGATGGCTTCGAGCACGATGCCAGCAGGGCCGAGATCGCGATCAGCGTCAGGAGCCGGGCTGTGTCGAGAGCCATCCTCGTCCTCATGGCCGATCCGTGCCCGAAGTTACACGCGGTCATCCGTGCTATCCCCGCCCAACCAGACCCCGAAGCTCTCCAGGAGGCGCCGTGCAAGCGAGCATCCACCTCACCTTCAGCGGCCAATGCGAAGCGGCGTTCAAGTTCTACGCGCGGGTTCTCGGTGGCAAGATCGACGGGATGCTGGCCTACGGCGACTCCCCGGCGGGGTCCGAGGTGCCCGCGAAATGGCGACGCAAGATAGTCCACGCCAGCATGAGGATTGGACCCCTCGCGTTGGCGGGCGCCGATGTCCGTCCCGCGCTGTATGAAAGCCCTCGAGGCTTCTACGTCTTGCTGCACGCCGAGAACCCGACCGACGCAAAACGAATCTTTCGCGCCTTGGGCAAGGGGGGCGCGGTGCTGATGCCGCTCCAAAAGACGTTCTGGTCTCCCAGCTTCGGCGCGCTCGTGGACCGGTTCGGCACGCCGTGGGAGATCAGCTGCGCCTCATAACTATCCGCCGCTATACGCCAAACTGAGCAGCGCGTGGAAGTCAGCAGCTTCAGCTCGTCGAGCTAGGCGCCGGCGCCTCGTGCCCGCGAGCGTGACCGCGACGTGACATCCACGTTGCGTGCGTCCTCGTCGCGCGTGCCACGGCACGCGTGCTACGGCAAGGGATGACCAATGATGAAGCCGACGAGTGGCTCTCCACCAGCGGCAGCTACCGGACCGTTCGCGGCGTAGACATGATGGTCTACGAGCTGCACCGCAAGGAGAACGGCTCGCCGCCGCTCGAGGTCGTCGGCTTTGGCGTCCCGGACGGCGTCCCGCCTCCCGTGATCATCGACACGAAGCGGTTTCTCGTGCGCTGGTTCGTGGAGGCGTACGGTCCCTAAAGCGCTGGTCGTACGAGTGTTGCGACGGGCCGCGCTTGCGACGATCCTCGCGCCATGAAATTCGTCCCCCTCGAAGCGCGCTCCTCGTTCGCTCGTGCCGGTGCTCCTCGCGCCCGGTGAGCCGATTCGCACGCACTGGGCCGAGATCCTCGAGACGGCCGAGCGCCTCGGCGTCGAGCAGGGAA
>JBKQKP010000170.1:0-23595 GCA_052147435.1 Polyangiaceae bacterium
CGAAGCCGTCGGAGCGTCCGCCGCGCCCACCGTCGCAGACGTGGGGGACGTTCGTCCGCAACCACATGATGGGAACGATCGCGATCGACTTCTTCACCGTGCCGACCGTGACGTTCGGCGTCCTGTACGCGTTCCACGTGCTCTCGCTTGAGCGTCGCCGTGTGGTCCACGTGAACGTCACCGCCCATCCCACCGCCGAGTGGGCGGCGCAGCAGATCGTCGAGGCGGTCGGCCCCGACGCCGGATTCGTGAGGCTGATCCGCGACCGCGATGCGATCTTCGGAGCCACCTTCGATCACCGCGTCGACAACCTCGGCCTGAAGCAGCTCCTGACGGCGCCGCGCTCCCCGTGGCAAAACGGACTCGCCGAACGATGGATCGGAAGCGCTCGCGGGGACATCCTCGACCACGTGATCGTTCTCGGAGAGCAGCACCTGCGTCGAATCCTGCGCGAGTACGTTCGCTACTACAACGAAGACCGCCCACATATGGCGCTCGCCGGCGACGCGCCGACTCGTCGCCAGACCGAGCCGCCGGCGGCCGGACGCGTCATCGCGATCCCGAAGCTCGGTGGACTTCACCATCGCTACGCCCGGGCCGCGTGACCAATAATGCGCCACCACAGTCGTCCCCGCGTGCAGCACCTCGATTTTCCGCAGCTTCTCCAGCAGCGTCCCTTCCAAGAACATCCGCCGAAACCTAACCGACGCTCGCCCGCGCCGCGAGGCACGCCGGGACCGTCAGCTCAAGACGCCGACGCTGGGGGGGTTACACCAAACTTGCTGCTCAGACGTTCCTCGGGCCCACTGAGGAGTCGGAACCTGGCTGGGGCGAGGGCCGACGGTCTTGGGGCGACCGCGCTCCCCGCTCCGGGCGCGCGCCACCGGCAGAAGGTCGGCCGCGGACGGCAATCGAGCTCACAACCGTCCGGTTGCCGTCCTGTCGGTCCCCGACCGACGCGCCGGGAAGTCCGAGGAACCGAGTCATCCGGGCGCGTGAACCCGGCGCGCTCCTCGGTGCGTCAGCGCGGACGCCTCCGCGCGTAGTGGCGCAGCTTGTTGTAGAGCGTCGTGCGGTTGATCCCCAGCAGCGCAGCAGCGCGCAGGCGGTTGCCTTTCGTGGCTTTCAGCGCGGCCTCGATGGCGCGCCGCTCGACCGAGGCGAGGTCCATGGGCTCGGGCGCGGGCTCAGCGGGAAGCTTCCGCGCGGCGGCTGTGTCGAGCTTCTCGAGGAGCGTCAGGAGATCGTCGAGGGACATCTGCTCGAAAAACCGTGCCAAGCGTCGAACGATCTCCTTGACCGGGGAGTCCCCGGCGAGGCGGCGGAAAGCTCGCGTATGCACAGCCCCAGAGTACTCCAACGACGTGGGAACGCGCAGAGCGGGGCGCCTGGTCGCCCGCACCTGCGTCCTTCCGCACGTGAAGACGGGGCCCGTCCCCTCCCGTTGTCACGCCTCCTTCGAACCGCTAGGCCGTGGCTGGAACCGTGGACCCGCTGTTTCACACGGGCCTCACGAACTCCAGCTGAACGAGAGCCGCGAGCAGCTCGCAGGCTTGCGGGACCGAGAGCTCGGTCACCCCGCGTGACACATGCGCAGCGGTGACCGCGAGATCGAGCGATTGTGCCAAGAGCCATCTCATTGCGCGGACCTGGGGGGCTCCCATTTCGACCGTGCTCCGGCGCTCCGATAGTGAGTTTGCGATTGTGATACTGCACGTGCGCAACTCGGTCGACGAAGCGATACTCTCGACCCCGAACCCCGCGAACGGGTTACGACGGAACGTGGCCGTTGGGCTGACCAAGCTCGGGGCCGGTCCTGATGCGGGCAGACCAAACATGTCCTCGGGCCGAAGGGAGCCGAGTTCGGCTTGTAATTGTTTGAGCAGCTCGGCGACCGTCTGCACAGCTTGCGCTCGACGAATCGGCTCGTCGCCGAACCCCGACGCTGGTGCGCGCCACGCTTCGCACGCGATCATGCGCGCCCGAAGCGCCGGGAGCACGATGTCGGCCCAGGTGACGGCGGGATAGTGGATGTGAAGCGAGACGGAGTCCTCAAGTGTCTCCGTGGCATGCCACCAGCCGCGCGGAGCGTAGAGAGCGGCGCCGGGCGCGAGGTCGAAGGGAGTCGCTCCTACCGGCATTTCTCTGGGGAACTCGCCGTGAGCGTACATCCGAAGCTCGGAGGGTACGGAGTCCTGCATTCCCCAATTGCACACCGGCCACTTCACGTGCTCGTTTGGGGCGACGATCCAGCGCTTCCTTCCGTGGACTTGAACCGTGAAGTTCTCGCTGATGTCGAAGTGGCCGGCCGTCGCGCCGCCCGCCCGAGAGAGAAACAGCGTGCTCGTCACGCCCGCCATGGGCAGTTCGAGGTCCTCCGCGAGCTGGTGCGCGACGGGGTCAAGGCCGGGAATGTCGCGCAAGTAGATCGTGACGCCGGCAGCGTAGAGTTCCTTCGCGTATTTGGCCGAAACGGTGACCCCCCGATCGCTTCCGTCGGCTACTCGGAAACGAGCATTGACGGGGCCGCGGGCAGCATCGATGAGATCGACCGCGGTCCACGAAGGCAGGGCACGCACGATCGCGCGCAGCCGCTCGTCGTTCGGCGCGCTGAAGAACGCCTGCCTGTGCAGGTACGTCGCGCGAAACGTGGCGATCGACTCGGGTAGGAGCACGAGTGTCGTGCGGGCGGTCTCAATGGTGTTCACAATCTGTCTCCCAAGCGCGCGGCGGCGAGCGCCTAGCTGTGGGGGTGAGGCTGAAAGGCTGGAACGCCGAGTTGCCACAGCAGGAATGCGTAGAAGTCGGCGTTGCGATCGGCTTCGAGGGCTCGCGTGGATCCCACGCCGTGCCCGTCATTGAAGTCTACGCGGAGAATCGCAGGCGTCGTTCCCGAGGCGAGAGCCTGAATACGAGCGAGCATCTTGGTCGACTGCCAAGCAGGGACTCTCGGATCGTTGGCTGCGACACCGAAGAGCGTGGCGGGATAGTGCACGCCAGGCCGAACGTGCTGGTAGCCATCCATTTCGTAAAGATATCGGAACCCATCGGGTGTTTTTGTGGACCCGAACTCCGCGGCGTTTCCCGCGCCTCCGCCCGTGACCTCCGAGCGAAGCATGTTCGTAGTGCCGACGTTGACGATCGCCGCACGGAATGTTTCTGGGTGCTGGGTGATCGCGACGCTGATGAGGAGGCCGCCGGCGCTGGAGCCAAACGCTGCGAGGCGCGCATGCGTCGTATACCCTTGTTCGACGAGGGCGTTAGCGCAGGCGATGAAGTCGTCGACTGCGTTCTGCTTGTTCTCTTTTTGACCGGCGCGATGCCACTCCTCGCCAAACTCTCCGCCGCCTCTGACGTGGGCCCATGCCATCACCACGCCCTGCTCGAGGAGTGCGAGGCGCACGGCGAAGAAATCGGGGTCGTAGGAGATCCCGTAGGATCCATAGCCGTAGAGGACGACCGGGTTCGAGCGATCGAGCGGAATCCCCCGCCTGTGCAATAGGGAGATGGGCACGACCGTGCCGTCTTTGCTCTTCGCCTGGAGACGTGTGACCTCCATGTTTGAATAATCGACTGGCGAGGGCGGGGTGATGTTCGTGTCGACCCAACGACTCGTGGCCGTATCGAATCGAAGCCATTCCTCGGAGTGAGCCCACCCCTCGATCTTGAGAAGGATGCCCTCGAGCGTGGGATCCGCGAATGTCCCGCTGATCGCGCCGGGAAATGGGAGGGGGGGGGCGGGCAAGCTCGCGCCGTCGAGCCCGACCCGGCGAACGGAGGCCGCGCCCTCCACGGTCTCAATGACGTAGAGCGCATCGCGGGCGACCTTGATGTTTTGCAGTACGGCCTCGCTCCCGGGGACGACGAGGGACGCGGCCTTCGCGTCGGGGCTACGAAGGGTGAGACGAACCACTTTCAGCCGGGGCGCGTCCCGGTGGGTGAGGAGAAAGATCTCGTCCCCGCGAACGGCAAAATCCACCACGCCGTCTTCCGGGGAGATGAATTTCAGCCAGGGCCGCGCCCCGTCGGCGACGTCCGTGAGGGGCTTCACATAGAGCGTGAGCGGGTCGTTGACGCCATGGTCCAGCACGGCGATGGCGAAAGGGGATCCGGGCGTCACGCGGATGCGCGGGAAAAGATCCTCGTCTATTCCCGGCGAAGAGGCGACGCCGTAGCCGAACACTGCGGGGTCGTCGGCGGGGTCCTTCTGCAGCCGATGCAGGTAGGTCTTTATTCGCTTGTATGACGCGTCGGCGCCAGCATCTGCTGGGACCAGCGGTTGCCGGGAGTAATAGAAGCCTTCACTCGAGGGGAGCCAGGTGAGCTCCGCGAAGCGGGTCCTGTCGATTTGATCGGGGAGGCGAGTCCCGCTTTGTGTCTCGACGATGTAGAGCGTACTGTCTTCCGAACCGCCCGAGGAGACGCCGTAGGCCACGTACCGCCCGTTGGGGGAGGGAATGGCGAAGTCGATCGCGTCGTGGGAGGTGGCGCCCGGAGACGGTTCGGTGGAGACGAGGGTGCGCTCTTTGCCCGTGGCGTCGCGGGCTCGGAGCGCTCGCGTCTGCGCCCCGGCCGCGCGGCGAAGCAGGAATTGGGTGCCTCCGGCGACGGAAACGCCGTCCACCCTCTCCGAATCGCCCCCGAGTACGCGAGCGCGTTCGGCAAGCGAAGCGTGTCCCGGGATCGATGCCAAGACGGAGCGCGCGTGTGCGTCTTGCCCTTCCAACCACTTCCGGAGCTCGGAAGAATCCTCCTCCATCCATCGATAGGGATCGACGACCTTGACCCCAAAGTAATCGTCCGTGACGGGGCGCTCCGGAGCGACGGGGTAGGGCCTCGCCGAGTTCTGCGGCTGCGTTACGGGCGCCGCGCAATCTGCGACGAGGAAACCCATGGCAAGGACAAAGATCCACCGCACGAACACCGCCAAATCTCCTTCTCTCCGCCTCGACGCCGTCGTTTCGGCGCAGAGGTTGGACCCGGCGGAACCCCGTTCAGTTGTGCCCGTGTACGCGGATGATTCCGCCGCCGCCGCCCCCGTCGCCGCCGTCACCACCGCCGCCGTCGCCGGCGCGAAGGCCAGTCGAGACCTTATAGACGACCGTGCTTTGGACGATCCGGACGCCGATGGTCTTCGGTGTATCCGCCTGTTCCGCGTTCGAACCGGGCTTTCTGATGGTGTCGTCACTCATGGGGGACCCCTGGGGTAGGCTGACTTCCGTAGTGGCCGTCGGCGTAGCAGGCGCACAGGCTCCGCGCAAGCTCCGGTTCGGGTGCATTTCGCTGGCTGCAGACGGGTGACCGTTGTTCTCGTGGGCCATCCTCGCTACTTGCCGCGACCCTCCAGGGGGCAACCGAGATGCGCCGCGCGGCGCCGGGCGTCGGTTGCGGACACGCTGCGCGGCTCCTGCCCCCATCGCTCGATGACGACCTGGTACGCGCTGCAACTCGCTTCGATGGCCCCCTTTCGCTCGAGTGCCATCCCGAGGTGCAACTGCGCACGCGTGAGGCTCAGCGCTTTGGAGATGGAACACGACCTCGCTGCGCGCTCGAGGTGAGGGAGAGCGCTCTCGGTTTGACCCGCGAGGAGGTACGCGGTGCCGGTCACATCCTCGATTTCGGCGTCCTGCTGCGACAGATCGACGAGCACACCCTCCGGCATCCGCGCCAGCGCAGTCCGGGCATCGTCGATCGTGGAGACCGACTCGGCGTACGCCTCGATCCAGCGCAGACCGGCGGGCGAGAAATAGGAGCCTTTGATTCGCCCGCCCAGGAACCACTGATCGCGCTGACGCGCGAACTCTTCGTCCGGCAGCGCTCGCGCGAAGTGGAGTATCCGAAGGGCCTCGATTCTTGGGTCGAAGAACTCGCTCTCCGCCCACGCGGCGCTCTCCCTGTAGAACGCTGCCGCCTCGCTCTCGGCTGCGCGGAGGTCCCCGAGCTCGATCAACATGCGCATGCGCAAGACGCGGGGGTAGCCGCGATCGAACGCGTCTGCGCTCGTCGAAGGGTCGTGGGTCCACGAATCGAGTAGCCCCATCGCCGAAGCGAAGTCGCCGCTCAAGAGCGCGAGGTTCACGCGATCCTGCGCCTCGCTCCAACTCCGCGAGTCAGCAGGTACGTGAGACCACTTGAGCTCGAGCGCCGCTCGGGACTGTTCCGACGAATGGGATTGGCCGAAGAGAGAGCCGGCAAGCAGCTGATAACCGGCGGGGCTCTGGGGCGCGGCGGCGATGAGTCTTCGACTTGTGCTCTCGGCATCGGGACACCGGCCATCGTTGGCGTCCATCACGGCGGCCAACTCGAGACAATCCTCGGAAGATGGGGAGGCGGAGGTGCAGCCCCCCAGCGCGCGCCAAGCCTCTTCGTTGCGGCCTAGTCCCAGAAGGGCGCGCGCTTCTATCCACATTGCTACCGGAAGGCCTTTCGCGTCGAGGCTCCTAGCAGCGGCGGCCGTGGAGCGGGCGTCGTCGTATTGCCGATTGTGAAGCTGCCGGAGCGATAGCGCGACCAGGAGATCGACATCTTGCGGATCGCTGCTCCGCGCCGCGTTCAGGCGTCGAATGGTCTCCCCGAGGTCGGATGGGTCCTTCATCGACGGTGCCAAAGCATCGAGGATCGTCCGGGCGCGCGCCGAGAGGTCCTCGCGGAAAATGTTCGCCTGTTGAAAGTGTTCTCGCGTCGAAGGGTCGGCCCACTCGTTGACGAGAACGGCGAAGAGATGCGCGGACGCGAACCCAGGGTCGGCGCGGGTGGCGCCCTCGAAGCGGCGCAGCGCGTCTGCCCCCGAGGCGTCGCGCCACAGCTGCACGCCGGCACGGTAGTCGGAGACCGCGGCCGGAGGCACGTCAGGCGCCAGGATGGTCGCAAGGTCCATGGTCTCTGAAGCTCGGCTGCCAGTCGGTGAAGCGGATTGTGTTAGCGCGGCGTGCGGTTTGGCAGGAGCCTCATGGACGCGTCGGTACCGGTTGGCTCCTGCGGCAGCAGAGGCGAGAAGTGTGAGGGCCGCTGCGCCGATCCACACGCGGGAACCAAGTGCTCTACGCGTGACATCTAGCGTGTGGGTGACGGCGAGCCGCAATGGGCTCTCACTGGGCGAGGAACCCAGATCCCGCAAGATGGGCAGTACCGCAGCCGGACGTTCGGTGGACATATCGTGGATGAGCGCCGTTTCACGCGACCGCCCGCCTAGAGGCGGAAGAGACCGCAGATGGCGTCCCAGGGACAGCTCGGTGGCTTCGGCGAGAGCGTCATTCATTGCGGCGGCGTCTGGCCAGCGTTCGTCCTTGGAGAACGAGAGCGCGCGATCGACGACGGCCCGAATCGGAGCAGGTACTTCGGGCGCGACCTCCGAGAGAGGGCGCGCGTGCTTCGTCGCCGTGAGAACGAGCGTCTCGCTCGCGGTATCGGCCTCGTGCACCAGACGGCCGGACAGGAGCGTGAACATCGTTGCGCCGACGGCCCAGAGATCGGTCCTGCCGTCGACGTCGCGACTACGTCCGAGTGCCTGCTCCGGCCCCATGAATGCGGGCGTGCCGACCGCGCGTCCTGAACGGGTCGCCGACGAAGAGCCGGTGGGGTCGAAGAATCGAGCGATCCCGAAATCGAGTACGCGTACAGCGCCGCTATCCTCGAGAAAAATGTTCTCTGGCTTGACGTCACGGTGGACGATCTTTCTTGCGTGAGCCGCCCCAAGGACGTCGAGCAGGGCGTGGGCCACGACAAGGACCTCCTCGACCGGAAGTCGTCCTCCCGACCCTTGGCACCGCGCGCGGAGGGTTTCGCCCCGCAGAAGCGGCATGACCAAGAAAACGAAACCGTCTTCCGATACGTCGTCGTCGATCACGGGCACCACTGACGGATGGCCAATGGCGTTTGCAAGGAGCGCCTCGCGCCGGAAGCGCTTCTCTTGGTCGCCTCGGTCCGAGAGGCGCTCGTGGAGCAGCTTAATGGCGACCTCGTGGCCGCTCCTGTGAACGCCCGAGTAGACGGCCGCCATGCCACCTTCGCCGATCAGCCGCTTGATCCAGTACCGTCCGCAGAGCCAGGCCCCAACGCGGACGCTCGCGCCACCCTCAACTTGTTGGTGCGGCAGCGGCTTGGCCATCGAGAAACACGCCCTTGCGAAGCGAGCGGACCTTGCCATACCTCGACTCCGTGTCAATGGTTCAAGACCCCCTCGAAGTCACCCTTTCGGGTGACAAAAACATCCCGGCATGGCCTTTGCGGTTGCACGTGCTATCCCGGTTCGCAGCCCGCCGGACCAAGCATGTCGAACCCGACGCGAGCCGCGTTTGTGTTGGAAGTCGTTGGCGGCGAGGACCACGGGGCTCGTCTCGAGGTCTCTGAGACGGTTCGCACTATCGGAAGAGCCCGCGAGACGGACCTCGTTCTTCGGGATCTGGGCGTTTCGCGACGGCATCTCCATGTAGTTGCTACGGAGAACGGCGTCCAATTCAACGTTTGCGGAGATGCAGCAGCGTTCCTCGTTGGGGGACGGCCTCTTCGATCGATCGAGGCTAGGGTTGGCGATCGCGTTCTGGTCGGGAACACTCTGCTCGTCGTCGCGTCCACGGGGCCCGACGCCACCCGGGAGTCGAGAGGCGCTCGAGGGCCCTCGGACGTACGGACAATCCTCAGTGGGGCCGGGGCCGATGCGCGTGCGATGGCCGCCGTCCACGCGCTGGTCGAGACGTTGGACACGGCGGTGGACCGCAGCTCGGTAGAGACATCACTTGCTGCCTGGGGCCGCGAGCAGACCCCCGCGTGCACGGTCGAGATACGCCGCAGTGCTGACGCGACAGGCTTGGTTGCCGAAAGCGAGGGGCCAGGCACGACGATCATCGTCGTGCCTGCGCCTGCCGAGGATCGCGTGTCGCTCTCGTTTCGCTGCGCGGCGCCAGCGGAGGGCATCTCCGACTCGTTCCGTCGAATGCTGGTCGTCGCGGGGCGACTGTTCGGATCGTCCCTCGTACGCGTGCGTCGTTCCGAGATTGCCGACGGTGAGGTTGCGGCGTTGCGGGCGCTGTCCTTTGGGACGGCCCGCGACTTTCTGGGGTCCTCGCCAGCCGCTCAGCAGCTAGCTTCGCAAATCCCCCGACTCGCCGGGTCCGATGCCAATGTGCTTCTCGAGGGCGAGACGGGGGTCGGTAAGAGCTTCGTCGCAAGGCTCGTTCATGAAATGGGGCCGCGCGCGCGAGCGCCGCTCCGGATCGTTAACTGCGCGGCGATCCCCGAGAGCCTCCTCGAGAGCGAGCTCTTTGGCCATGAGCGCGGCGCGTTCAGCGGCGCGACGGGCGCGCGCCCCGGGGTGTTCGAGTCGGCGGGCCGCGGCACCGTCTTCCTGGACGAGATCGGCGAGCTCCCCTTCCAGAGCCAGGCGAAGCTCCTTCGCGCGCTCGAAGATCGGCGCTTCGAGCGCCTTGGGTCGAATCGATCCATCCTCCTCGAGGCGCGCATTCTCCTCGCCACCAATCGCGATCTCGAGGCGATGGTCGAAGCCGGAACCTTTCGACGCGACCTCTACTATCGGATTGCCGTCGTCAAGGTGCGGGTCCCTGCGCTCCGCGAGCGGGGCGACGACTTGCGCCTCCTCGCCAACCATATCCTGGCCGACCTCGGTGCCTCCGCCGGTCGCCGGGTGGACGGCTTCGCTCCGGAGGCTCTCGACGCGATTGAGCGATACCGCTGGCCAGGCAACGTCCGCGAGCTGAGAAACGCGATCGAGCGTGCCCTCGTCGTCGGCGACGGACCGATGATCCGCGCCGCTGACCTCCCCGACGTCGTGACGGGCGCGCCTCCCCGCCAGCCCCAGGCGGAGGACATGGTTCGACTGCCTGCCGACTTGCGCTGGCTCGAAGGCAAGGCAATCGAAGCCGCCCTTCGTGCGACCAGCGGCAACCAGAGGCGCGCCGCGCTCCTCCTCGGCATCAACCGAGTCACGCTCAACCGCAAGCTGCGAGACGCGAAGGATGCCGGGAGCGCGGACGACTGAGGGCGGCGATCAGAGCAACGGGTAGCAGTAGTGAAACGCTACTGATGTAGCCGCAGTTTGCTACAGGCCCCGCCTCGACCCCGGGCGCTGTAGCGTCCCACCGAATCGAAGGCGGCTCCCCATCTTGAGCCGCTGCCCCAGGGCTTTCCCCTCGGTGCCTCCCCCCAGACAAGCTCTGGCGCGCGAGTTGCTCGGAGCCGCGTCGCGACTCTCGGGACTTCAACGCGTCGATTTCGCGCCGTTGATCCGATGGGTCTTGGAGAGGGAACAAGATGGACGCGATAGTCGGCACATTCCTGCGAGGACCCGGGAACCCGCACCCGGCGACGACTCAGGTCTTTGCTGTAGCCCGATCGGGTGACACGGCTGGCGCGCGAAGTGTGGTACGCGCGCTCGCCTCGGGCCGCGCGGGCGTGCCGGAGATGTCACTGGTCTCGCCCGAGACCGATGCTACGAGCGCAGAAATTCTTGGCCGGCTCTGCGGACCGCCGGTCTTGACGCCGCGGGTGTCACGACGCCGCCGCCCCTCCCCCCGAAAATCGACAGCCCCGATTCGCTTTCCACGAAACACCTCCTCGCCGCTGGCCGATGGGATCCATAGGGGCGCTTTCTCCGCCCGATCCACCCCCCAGCACCGGCCCCGCCTTCCCTCACGGAACCAACACGCCATGCCTCTGTCGAACCGCCTCTCTGCTCTCGCCCTGCTCCTCCTCACGTCCCCGCTGGCGTGCAGCGGACACTCGCCCGCTTCCGGCACGGAACTGCCGCCCGCCTGCAACGCCTTCGTTGCGAAGTACGAGTCGTGTATCAAGGCGAGCGTCCCGTCGCTCCCGGCCGTCGCCAAGCAGCGAGCTGCCCAGACGCGGGCCGCCCTCGAAAAAGAGGTTGAGGGCACCGGCATGGCTGGGGGTCCGATCCGCGAGAGCCTCAGCGCGCTTGCGACGAAGTGCCAGGACAACGTGCAACGTCTTGCCGCGAGCTGCGGTTCCTCACGCACGAACTGACCTTGGAGGCTCTTCGACCATGACCCGCCGATCTGCCCAGCGCACCCTGCTCGACCGCTTCCGCCGTTCGCGCTCCGTCGCGAGCGTGACGCTAATTACGACGCTCTTCTCCATCGTCGGCCCCCTCGTTCCCAAGACGGCCTTCGCACAGAGCACTCCCGGTTCCGTAAACCCCGGCAACAACCCTAGCCCCTCCCTGGGCGCCTCCAATACCGGCGTGCAGGCGGGGCAGACAGACCTCGGGATACCGGAGGCTGGCCCTGTGGCCGCGTCGGGCGCGCTCGCCACGGGCAGCGTGGACCCATCCACTGGAGCGTTCACGGCGTCGATCCCCTTCGTTCTGCCCCAGGCTCGGGGCGCCGTTCAGCCGAGCCTCGCGCTCGTCTATTCATCGTCCGCAGGCATTGGCGGTGTCGGGGGTACGGGCTGGTCGCTCAACACTCCAAGCATTGAACGACACAATCTCTACGGCGCGCCGCAATACTGGAATGATCCCGCCCCGGGGACGACGATTGCTACCGGCACGCAAGATGCGGGGGCAGGCCTTGCTCAGGCGCCTCCACAAGATCGCTTTACCTTCGGCGGCCAGCCGCTGGTTCCCATCTGCTTCATCACGAGCAGCACGAGCCCGTCGTGTTCCCCGCAAAGCGGGAACAGCCCCACCCAGGTTCAAGAAACGATGCCGGCATGGGCCACCGGCGGCTGGATGTACTACCGCCTCGAGGCAGAGACCGGCTCCAATCTGCGCTTCTTCTGGTCGCCCAACCACCAGACGTGGGTTGTCCAAGAGCCAAGCGGGGCCACGATGGAGCTCGGTGTTCCCCAGGGCAACAGCAGCGACCTGGGCGGCATCGATACCGTCGCCCCAGCGGCGCTTCCGCCAGGCGCGTTGTGTACGACCGCCACTACATGCCCAACGACCTGGACTTGCAACGGCCAGGAAGGCGCGACACCCGGAACATGCACGCCTCCTACGCAGCCCTACGTGTTTCGATGGAATCTTGTCCGACACTACGATGCTCAGCGAATCCCGGGCGGGACCACGCCGAGCAACATTATCGAGTACGTCTGGGCAAAGCTCCCCGTCTCCAGCGGCACGCCCATCATCTCCGACCTGACGGACATCTACGATACACCGCATGTAGGCGATACCGCTCCGCTCCCGTCCTCCTTTGCGCACCACACGCACCTAACCTACACGCCCTACGGCGCCACAAGCACGACCAACGTAGCCCATGCCCCGCATTCTCTTCTGCTCACCGGAGTGGACGTCACCTCCCAGCAGTACCTCGAAGGTCTTGGGAGCCCGACGCGCGAGCAGGTTCGTCGCTACGTCCTGGGGTATACGACGGTTGAACACCAGACCGAACTAACGCAGGTGCAGCTTGATGGGTGGTGTTCGGCCAACTCGCCCAAGGAAAACCCATCAACCGGCTTGCTGCCGCCGGAGGGTGGTCTACCAGTGTGCGGCGAGGGAACCGCCGGCAACCTGTGGGCCCCCGCAACGAGTTTCACCTATTCGAACGCCACGCCCGCGCCCGCGTATCATCCCCTGCCGCAGTCGTTCAACGCCCGGCCGAATGGCTGCCCCTCCGGAACCTACTGCTCGCTAACGCCGGTGTCGATTCTCGACGTGAACGCGGACGGAATGCCGGACGTGATCGACCAATCTACCCCTGAGGCGCGCTCACTCACCCAGCAAGTCGTCTCGCTAAACTCCGCCGACCTGGCCGGGCCCGATTCGACGCTGAACTCCTGGTACAATTACACACTCAGTCTTAACCCTTCGTCGCCCGCGAACGACGTCACTTCCACAAGCATGCAGGCGTTCGCCTCGAACTACGCTTCCGGTGCCTTCCTGAACGATGGCCACGCCGATGCGCTCGTGTTCGACCCGAACTGGGTCTCCGGAGCCCTCTCCTCACCTACGACGTCCACCGTCAGCTCCTTCCTCTATACACCCCAAGGAAGCACGGCACCGGCGCCAACCTTCGCTTGGAGCCCATCGACGCTAGGTTCCATCGCCGCTGTGCTGCCCGCTACACTGCAGAACTGCGCACCCGCTATGCTGCAAGATAGTCAGCAATCCGGTCTGACGTATCCCATCAGCACGTGCAACTTTCCTTGGGAGTATCTCGGGTCCGACGAACCGTTCGGCTCCCTCGACATCGACGGAGACGGCTTGCAAGACCTTCTGGTTACCAGCATCTATGGCGCCTCCTACGGCGTTCCAGGAGGCACTGCATTTGGCTATGCGGTGAACACGGGCGCGTCCGATTACTACCCTTTTCTAAACATCAAGTTCAGCACCCGCAATAGCCTAGGAGTCGTCGCCCCCTTCAGCACGCCCCCGCCGCAAGAGGCCGCGCAGCGGACCACAGTCCAGCCCGCCCCTCGACCCCTCGTTTGCACTCCCGCTGCCTGTGTGAACGAATGGTCGGCAGGGTCCCCGACCACCGACCTGCCGAATTTTTGCGCTGGCCCACGCTCAGCCACTTGCCTCAATCACCCCATGGACACCGAGTTTCCCATGCCGGGCGTAGGCGGCAACCAGACGATCCCAGACCCTCACTGTGGCACGTTACCCGGAGTCACCCAGCAATACACGTTTGCGGACATCAACGGCGACGGGCTCCCAGACTGGGTGGGGCGAGCGCCGAACCAGCTCGAGGTCTGGTACGGCCACGGCGACGGCGTCTTCGGCGTCTGCAACGACGGCTCCACGCAATGCGGGTGCGACCAAGCGCACAGCGTTACGTTCACGACGAATACGGGGAACGGGAGTGCCCCGGGGTCGCTGCTGCCAGGACAGTGGACCACTGGATGGGCGCCCTACGCGTCCGACCCAAACCAGAGCGTCCAATTCCACGACGTAGATGGCGACGGCTTCGACGACGCCATCGTGCCCACGGCCGGTGGCTTCGACATCTACTTCATCGAGACCCGCACCGGCTTCGACCCGGCACCTGTACACGTTCCGGCGGGCACAAACTTCAATTGGACCAGCGGAATCGTCAACGCCACTCCCTACGACTCCGTGTACATGTTTGCCGACATGGACGGTTCAGGCGTGGACGACGTATTCATCGAAAACACCCAAGGACAGGCAGGATACGTGAACGTCCTCGGCGGAGAGCGCCCAGGGCTTCTTGAAGGCATTCAGGTCGCGAACGGCATCTCCACCGCGATCACCTACTCGAACTTGCCCGCACTCTCGCGGGCTGCGGCCGGCACCAGCGTCCCCTGGACGCTTCAGTCCCCGAACCCGGTCCACGCAGTTACCGATGTTCTCGTAACAGATACCACGCCGGGCGTCGTCGTCTTCCCGATGGAGACCCAATACACCTACACGAACCCAATGTACGACGGGCGCGACCGCCAGTTTCTCGGATTCACGACAGTCGAAGCCGTCAACGTGACTCCCGCGGGCGACTATAGCACTGCGGCGATGCATACGAAGACCACCTTCTATCCTGCTTATTGCAACGACAGCTTGACGAGCCGCACCTGTCCCCAGACAGCAGACTACCCAAATCACGCGCTGCGCGGTCTACCTCTCCTTACGGAGGTATACGGCGATCAGTCGAGCTCGAATGCTCGCTCATCGACGGGCGCCGCCCTCTCCACGACGCATCGCACCTTCACGGAGAACACCATTTACGATGGCATGGACGGGAGAAACGTTCACCGAACGTATATCAGTGCCACTGACACGTACCTTTACGACAATAGCAATGTCGTGGACAGGAGTACACTGACCGGGCCGCTCGTGGACGTTGCCACCGACGGAACTACGGTATCCAATTTGACGTTCCTAACTGCTGCTGGGTGTCCGCAGATGCATGTCGCGTATGTGGACAAAGATGTCTGGGGTATGAGCGTGACTGAGAATGATTACGGGCAAGTCGACAGCAGCGGTAACGCGAACGACGGTATTATCAGCAAAGCGGTCACGATGACGCTCGCTTCCGAGACCACTGACTACTGGATCTGGCGACCCTCTGTGGTAACCCGTCAAGGGCTTAGCGCGTCGCTGATCCCGATCGGAACCCCTAGGACGATTACGTCGTCGTACGACCCTCGCGGAAACATTCAATTGATTCAGTCACCGCTCACGGGAACGCTCCCGATGGCGCGCGCAACAGTCACTGCAGCAGGTTCGGACGGAGGCACGGCACCCCCAACAGGCGCCCCCCCGGGAGCAAGCGGAAGCGGCCTTGTAACTCTGGCGCAGCTTACGCCGGACCCGCTCGGAACGGGGAACGTCGTGCGCGTGCAACAGCCTAGCACCTCGCGATGCCAAGATATCGTCTATGATCAGATGTATGCGCAGCTTCCGGCCGCATCGACAATACACGTAAACGGCTGTGCGGATACTGGGCTGACTACGCTCTATGGTAACTATGCGCGCGGCTTGGGTCTGGTGACGAACGTCACCACGCCGGACGACGAGGTGACAGAGATAGCCTATGAGCCGTACGGTCGCCTGCAGGCTATATATCGGCCGGATCTTCAGGTGCCTGGAACCTATGAGCTTTTTGCGGGCACGACGATCGACTACGGCGATTTACTTGTCCCGCGAAAGGTTCATACGACCATTACCGACGGCGCCGCGAATACGCTGCAGTCCTGGGACGCGCTGGATGGGTTCGGGAGAACGGCCCTCAAGGCGACGCAAGCAGATACGAGCGCGGGTGACGCGCAAGGGTGCATCATAAATACGCAAGTGGCCAGAAACTCCAAGGGGGACGCCTACGCGACGTTGCCGGCAACATTCACTGCGCAGGCTTGCGGCGCCGTGAACCCGAACGGAATCAGCGGCCCCGCGCGTACGACACAATACGACGCCTTCGGCCGCATCGTCGGGGTAACCGATCTTGGAACGCCGGCTCTCGCGCGAAAGTATCTTGCAATGGGCTATACCGAGCAGGATGCAAACCAAATCCAGGCAGGGCTACCCATTACCACGGCCGGCGTGACCGTTGGCCTCGACGGACACGGTCGCCCAGACATGGTCGAGAGGGCGGGTAACGGTGGGTCAGTCGTCACTCAAGTCACGTTTCTTCCTACGGGGGAACCGTGGGTGATCGACCGGACGGGCACGGACTCGACTGGGGCGTCGTATCCTACGTACGAGCGATGGATGGAGTATGACAGCCTGGGGCGAATGATCCTCAACGCTGAGCCGGCGACCTCGACGGGGTTCTACACGATTGGTCAGAACAATCCTGCGGGGCCGCAGCCGCCGCTCGCGGGGCTGAGCGCGTGGACGTACGCTTACAACGATGCCGGGCAGGTCGTCGGCACGACGGACGCGCGCGGCTGCGGCAAGAACATCGTCTATGACGGCGCAGGTCGCCCGCAGTATGAGGACTATTTCCCTTGCACCGCGAGCCAGGCGCAATATACGCAGCCGAACCCGAGCGCCGGCACGGGCATGGAGGTCGCTTACAAGTACGACCCCGCCGCCGGGAGCCTGACGGATGTCTACGATCGCGCCGCGCATACGAACTATGCCTACGATTACCGCGGCCGCGTTGCCGCGGTCACGCGGAACATCGTCCAGCCGACCTTGACGCAGCCGCCGAGCCTCACGAGTGGGTACGCGCCGCACTCATTCGAGCAAGAGCTTGCATATGACGACCTCGACCGCGTTGTGGGGCAGACGACGGGGGAGGAGCCTGATCTCACGGACCTGAACGGTGCCTCGGTGCCCTTCGGCGCCACGACGTCGGCGAGCGCGATCCTGTTGCACTACTCGCAGCGCGGGGTTCTCGCGTCCGTGGACGGAAGCTACGGGACGCTCGTTGCCCAGGCGGCCTACGACGCGGACGGGCTTCCTCACCTGACGACGTGGGGGGACGTGGCGGGAACGAAAACGAGCTTCACCTACGACTCACGTCGCCGCCTCCAGGAGCGGAAGACCAGTCGCGCAGCGCCGACGCTGTGGAGTGCACCGAGTGCCCCGTACAAACCGCCGGCCTTGTCGCCGACGACGACGACGCAAACGGTGCTCGAGGACGACCTCTACACCCTCGATGCTGTAGGCAACGCCACGTACATCGCGGACAATCGCCTCCCCGCCGAATGGCAAAGCCTGACCACCGCGGAGCCGGTCAATCGGACCATCGTGCCTGACCAATTCTACCGCGTCACTTCGGTAACGTACGCCTATCCCGGTGGGAATGGCTACGCGTCGCCGTCCGCCAGTGCAACGGCGACGGAGAGTCCCTTTCCGCTTCTGAATGAGGCGGCACGCATCGGATTCGAGACAACGCAGTACGACCCATTCGGAAACCGAACCGGCTCGACGGACGATGCGAACGCCTTCTTCGATCGCTCCTTGGGGACGAGCACGATCGGTGTTACGGGGAGCACGATCACCAACCGGGTTACTTCAGCGAGCGGGGGGGTGACGACTGACTACGACGCCGCGGGGAACCTCGTCCGACTCGCGGTTGTTCGAGACCCCCTAGACAAGCTGTGCGCGTCCTCGCTGGGCTGCAACCAATTGTTCGACTACGAGTGGGATGAAGTGGGACGATTGAGCCGCGCCCGGCGGTGGGATTTTGAAGGCGGAGAGACCTGTGTCTCTTGCGGCAAGCTGCCTGGCTGCACCGGATCGATCTGCACCCCCAAGGCCCTCCCGTCCCGCTACCCCTACCCCGACCTTCCGACGAATGACCCCAGCGCGGACGTGCAGTCCACCTACGACAGCACGGGAGCACGCGTGCTCCGGGCTTCGACGACCTATGGAACGACGACACCATCGACGACCTATACCGTAGACATCTTCTCGTCCCTGCGGCTCGACGATACGACCTTTGGGCAAGAGAATACAACCGGGGACTACGATCGATCGGTGATGACTGATGAGGTCTCGTTGGTTGCGGGCGGCGAAGCTTTTGGGCGCGTCGCCTATGCACCCGACGACCCGATGACAGCTGCCGACATACTGACGGGCCAGCGGGTGTTTCTTGAGATGACTGACCACTTGGGGTCGACAGCAAGCGTCGTCGACCGGGCGACCAGCGAGCTGGTAGAGCGCACGACGTACTCGGCGTTCGGGTGGGTCGAGTCGGATTATTGGCCGGAGCGCTGGGGGGCGTTTCGCGAGGCGTTCAAGTTCACTGGAAAGGAAGATGACATCGCCCTCGGGATCACCTACTTCGGCGCGAGATACTACTCGCCGTATCTCGGGATGTGGATGAGCCCAGACCCAATGGCCATTCATGCGCTGGCTGCCGACATGAATCCGTACGCGTATGTCGGCGGCAGGCTGATGAACGCGACGGACCCACTCGGTCTCTGCGATAGCGAACAATGCCAGGACCCGTCCGTCACTCCAGCGCCAAATCCAAGTTGGATTCAGCAGATCGGAAACGCGATCGGTCAGGCCTTTAGTGGCATAAGTATCAGCGTTCGCATTGGCGCAGGCGCAGCCCTCGTCGTGCCGATGAATACGGGAAACGCTGCCGTCAATGCATTCACATCGAGATTCAACTGGCAGAACGTCACCAAACAACTGGACTCGGTCGTGGATCCAGCAATCCAAACCGTCCATAGCGACTGGGATTTCTGGAAGAATAGTCCAGCGCTCTATGTATACGACCTCCTGCGCACCGGATACGATGTCGCCGCAATTGTGTGGTTGCTCGGAACGCTGGGGGAGGGGGGAGGGGGGACAGCGCCCGGCCTCGTTCCGGTGGGCGGTGGGGGTGGAATTCCGGGTGCCGGAGCTGCGACATCTGTCCTTGCTCCGCCCGCTTTCTTCGCCAATGGGCGGAACCCACAGGGGGAGATCGATGCGAGCGGCAAGGGCTTTCAACACGCGGTCGACCGACACACAGTCGGAGGCTCGGAAAATGGCGGCGATACGAGTACGTTTAACTTGGGTGAGGATTTGAACGCGCTCGTTAAGGCAGCCGAGGCTCAGCCAGCGACACCGCAGTGGAGAGGAAACTTTCAGACCGTCGTCAACGCGGGCCGCACGATCGGGGTCGATCGCGCGACGGGCGCAGCAACACCGATATACACAGTCATCACGACGCCGAATGGAACGTTGGTAACGTTTTTCCCTGGCGTTCCATAAGCAAGGAGGAAGCGATGGGCATGAGCATCCTGTTGACCACGGAGCGAGGCGACGTTCTCGACGAAGTGGGGGACCCCACTAACCATCTGCACAGAGTTCTGCCAGCGGGGGAGGACGCCGGGTACGTGCTTGTGAACTTCATCGATTGGTACGGCGACACGATTTTTAATCGACTTCAGATGTCGCGATTTCTAGCGGAATGGGCGATGCTTCGCGAGGCGGCTCGTGCTGATGGGGGCATGGACCTTCACGCCAAAGTGGCGGCGATGGCAGAAAGATGCAGCGCGGAAGTGCACCTCTATCTGAAGTTCCGAGGAGATTGAGCTTGCCAATCGTGGAAGCGGGCGGGCGGGCAGCCTCTCGGCTGTCGCTCGCAGCCTTGACTGCGACGCTTTTCGCCTGCGGTGGTCGTGCTACTGGGGGGAGCGACGCTCCTAGGGACGTGGGGTGCGAGCAGTCCACCTGCGCAGCCGGCGGAGCGAGCGGGTTGTCGGCCGATGCGTCAACCACGGGGGAAAGCAGCGGCTCTGGTTCAGGATCCGGCTCGCCAAGTGGCGGCTCATCTTCTGGTTCATCGAGCGGCGGTTCATCGTCCGGCGCATCAAGCGGCGCCGCGTCATCAGGGTCTTCAGGCGGGTCCTCGTCGGGTTGGTCGCCCGGGACCGACAGCGGATCCACCGGCGAATCGAGCTGCGGGGCCGGAACGGTGGGACCTACCTGTGCGCCACAGCCGCTAGGCGCGTGCACGCCCGAGTACCACCCGCCGGCGAACTCGCCGGGCGCATGCACGGCCGCAGACGTGGCCGCCTTCTACAACGACTGCATGGACGCGACAGAGCAAATCTGCGACGGCTCCGACCTGAGCAGTGCCGCATGCTTCAAGTGCCTGGCAAGCCAGCCTTCGGACGCGTCGTGGGGCGCGGTCGTCCTCTACGACAACGGAGGCGTTTCCTCGCTGAACGTTGGCGGTTGTTATGCCCTGATCGGGGCGAGCTCCGCGTGCTCGAGCGCGGAACAGGAGCAAGCCCAGTGCGAGGCCGCAGCCTGTGACGCAACGTGCACCTCCTCGTCGTCGGCCCAGTTCAATCTGTGCATTGGATCGGCGGACAGCGACGTCTGCGAGAGCTATGTCACAGCGGCTTCAGGGGGATGCCCAACCACGATCACTGGGGATGCGGCATGCGGCGGTGGGGCCGCCTCATTCAGTGCAGCCTACCAGGCTGTGGCCAAAGAGTTTTGCGAGTAGGCCGTTCTCGTGGATCGCAAGAAACCGGTGAGAGAGTGATGCTAGTGGGTGGCGTCCTGGCTCGATACATCGCTTGGACGAGACCGTGCTTCGCCGGCCTCCTTCTCGCAGGAACTCTCGCCGCCTGCGGTGGCGTTGCCGAGGTGCGGCCTTCGGAAGAGAGCGATGGCGACATCGCGGATTCGTCTACGACGGGAGCCAAGGACGCTGGCCCAGGATCGACCGAGGACGCGACGACCGAGGACGCGACGACAGCCCCGAGCGGTCCCGACGGCAGCTCGACCTTCGAGACGGGAGCGGCCCCGGACGACGCCGCGGTCGATGAGGACGCCGTCGCGGAAGCTGATGGCCAGACCTCCGACGCGAACCGCCCCCAAGACTCCGGAACCGATTCGACGTCTCCTGGCTCGGGCACCGACTCCGGCCCAGAAGACGCCAATGTCCCCGACAGTGCGGAGATCGACGCGTACTCTGCCGAAGACGCCTCTCCCTGGTACGAGGCAAGCGCACCGCTTGATGCAGGGAGTACACCGGACGCGGAAGCTCTGGAGGCGGCGGCGCCGTGCGTGATCCCGTCCGCCGCATGGCCGGCGGCGCCGCCGGCGCCGCCGGCTCTCCCACCCGAGGCGGCTCCGACGGTAGACTCCCTGATCAACGTCACGCTTTCGGTGAACGACCTCCTCTATGACCCCTACAGCAAGCTCCTCTATGCATCGGTTCCGAGCAGCTTCGGTGCAAACGGAAACTCGATCGCGCGCATCGATCCGACGACCGGAACTATCGTGGGCTTCGTGTACGTCGGCAGCGAACCCGGGGCGCTCGCGGAGAGTGCGAACGGGCAGTACCTGTACGTCGGTATCAACGGAGCCTCCGCCGTCGCGCGCTACGTCCTCGCGTCGCAGAGTCCGGACCTGACATTCCCGCTCGTCCCGCCGCAGTACAGCGGCGAGTCGATTCAGGTGCAGTCCATCCAGGTTCTGCCGAACAGCCCAGGCTCGGCGCTCGTCACCTCCGGAACGGCGGAATATATCGACAGCACGATCGCCGTCTATGACAACGGCGTGCCTCGCTCTGCGGTCGTTTACGACACCGGTACTCAGGCGGCGGTCGTCTCGGGTAGTGACGACCTGGCGTTCGAGCCATACGGAGAGGTCGATAACTACTTGCGTGTTCTGTGCGTCGATCCTGCGGGCGTGTTCATCGCGAGCACGGTCGTTCCCGACGTCGAGTCGGAAAATTCGTACCCCGCGTACGCATACTCCGCTGGCCTCTTCTACTTCCCAAGCGGGGAGGTGCTCGACCCGCAAAGCACCGCGCTTGCCGGAGCTTACGGGACCGAGGGCCCGTTCGTGCTCGAACCGGCGGTCGACCGCGTGTACTTCCTGACGAACGGCTGGTCGGCGGATGGCGGCGCCTACGGAGCGGAAGTCATCGCATACGATCAAGCTCACTTTACGCCTTTGGCGAGCGCGGTCTTCAATGCGCTGCAGCAGGACACGAACATTCGTCTCGTTCGTTGGGGACGCTATGGCTTCGCCTTCGTAAGCAATTACGGAGCACAGATCTCGATAGTGCGGTCGCCTATCGTGCCTGCGCAGCCGTAGCTCGGACGTATGGAACTTCACGAGGGTTCTGTCTTGCACGCGGCCCCAGCCGGGCGCGTTGGTCGGCGATCAGCGCGTGCGGCTGCGAACGGAAGGGGAGTACTAGCAATGACGCGCGTAGCCTTGACGATCAGCGACCCGTGGGAACTTGTCACGGCCTGTGGCAGCGGCCCTTTTGAGGGCACCGTATTGGATGTTGAGAGCAGTCGGATCCTTGTCTCCCTTGACGCGCCTCTTTCGTACGAGGGCGAGTCGTTTCGTATCGCCATCTGTCAGACAAGACAGAAGGGGACGACGGTTGAGACGCTTCTGTCGACGCACGACACGCCAACCGGCGTCATGCTGCTTCCGGGGCCGAGGGCGACGATTGGCCAGGTCTCCAACGAGGACCGGCGCAAGTCGGCCGCGCTTATCGGTAGTCTGCGAGGACTGTGAGACAGTCGTTGGCCCTCGCAAATGGGCGCCCCCAAATGCGAGTCGGGGTCGTGAAACCGGTCCGCTCGTCGACTCCTCTGCTCTACCCCTGGCCATGAAGCGAGCGACCGCCATTGTCTGCGCTGCGATCATCGCCTTAGGAACAGGGTCGTTGATGTGCGGCGGTGGAACGATCCCGCCGGATCCGCAGGCCCTCGAGGGCTACTGGAAGTGTGCTGGTGGTGAGGACGGTGGTTCGTGGTACCTCACCATCGGGCCTGATACCGTCCCGTCCCGGGTTATCGTCAGCGCGAACAACTGCGCCCTGGTGTTCTTCGTGTCAGGCACGTCCGCCGCGCCGCCGACCTGCACGAGCGCCCCGCAGTTGGGAGCGTACAACCCCAACGGCTGCAACCTTTTCTGCGTGTCGCCTCTGACGGCGCAGGGAGACGCTATCTCCGGCGCGCTTGGCTTCGCGAACCCAGACGGCGGATACACGACGGAGGTGCTCGATTGCCATCGAGATACCGCCGTCGGTGGTAGGCCGGGCGAGGACGCCCAGTGACCTACCGCCCCACACGGCTCCGTCCACGTCCTGCTCTCACCCTCGGCGAGGACGGGCTCTCGCGAAATCGACCGCACCGCCCGGGCGTACAAGCGCGTCGGTGTATCTCCCCAGCGGAGGTCAACATGAAGAACAACTCAGCACGCGCCGCCATCTACGTCCGTTCGAGCGCTGACCACGGCAGACCCGCGCAGGAGGTACTGCCTCGCGAGCACGCCGGGAGGTCCGGGTACGCGGTCTCTGGCGTGTACAAGGACATCGGCGCCCGTGCGATGCCGTTCCTCAGCGTGAATGCAAGCCGATGATCTGCGCCTCTGTGAATTTGCTCTTGCGAGCTGCGAGTCCTCCTCGTTTATCGAAGCGACTCGCAGAATCAACGGCCCAGTTTTCGGGGGGCAGGTCACGCGGTCAGCCTGTGGTGGTGAGAAAAGCGTTCGGGGTCATCATGCGGCCCGAGCGTACCGATGATGAAGGCCGCCGACGCGGCGCAGAGCGATCACTTTTCCCACGTTCTCGATGGCTCGCGAGACGGGTGCGTCTCCGCCGAGCGCCATGTGCGGACGATCCTCGTTGTAATAGGCGACATGCTCGCGGACGAGACGGAGCAGATGGCGCTCGCCGAGCACGATCACGTGATCGAGCAACTCGCGCCGCAGTGTCCCCACCCAACGTTCCG
>JBKQKP010000171.1:0-4566 GCA_052147435.1 Polyangiaceae bacterium
ACGATCTTCCCGCACCTCGGCGGCTCGACGGACCGGGGGTTCGGCGCGTCGGCGCCGAGTGACATGTGCGGCCGGTCCTCGTTGTAGTAGGCAACGTATTCACGAACGGCGCGAAGCAGGTGACGCTCGCCCAAGACGATAAGGTGATCGAGCACCTCCCGACGCATGGTTCCGACGAACCGCTCTGCATAGGCGTTCTGCCAGGGAGACCGCGGAGCGATCTTCAGCTGCTCGATGCCCAGGTGGTCGACGCGCGCGTCGAACACGGCGCCGTAGATGCCGTCGCGATCGCGGATGAGGCGTTCAGGCGCGACATCCACGCCAAGCGCCTCGACGATCTGCTGCGCGGCCCACGCTGCGTGGGGATGCGCCGTCACGTTGATGTGGAGCACGCGGCGGCGCTCCAGGGACAGGACGAAGAAGACGTAGACGATGCCGAACGTCACGGTCGGTACGGTCAGGAAATCGATGGCGATCATGCCAGCGAGATGATTGCGCAGAAAAGTCTTCCACGTTTGCGACGGCGGAGGCCGAGGTCTCTGCGAAGGCTTCGGCATGTACTTCGCGACGCTATCCTTGTCGACCGCGTGCCCGAGCTTCGCGAGCTCGCTCGCGATGCGGCGTCGGCTCCAGAGCGGATTCTCGTACGCCATCTGCTCGATGAGGAGAATAAGCTCGGCAGCCAGAGGCGGGCGACCTACATGCCGGGACCTCCATCTCCAGAACCGAGCAAAACCACGCCGGTGCCACCCGATCACGGTAGCGGGCTGCACGATCGCGATCACATCGACCCATCGCGGCAACAGCCGCGACAGCACCACCCAGAACGCGCGGTCGATGGGCCGAAGGCGCGGGCGCGGCTTCGCGCGACGGAGCGTCGCGAGCTGCTGGCGCAGGATCAGGTTTTCGACGACGAGGCTCGCTCGAGGTTGGAACGCCGAGAACAGCGCGCCGAGTAGGGCCCCCAAGATCGCAAGCACGCCACCAACCTGACGCCGGCCCCCTTCGGCGTCACCGGCGAATCGCCCCGGCCGCTACGCTAGGCTGACCGCCGGCCCATGCCTGGAAAACGCGACAAAACGAGTTCTTCGTCACTACAATGCTACGCTGGCCGCCGCTGCCGCGTCGTCAGGTCGATTACGGGAGCGAGCGCCGCCCTCGCGACCGTCGGGCCCGGCTTCGCGTCGCCCCAGATCGCGGCGATAACCGCGGCCTCGAGTTCATGATCCGTGTCTTCCGCATCCTTCGCGACAGGTTCCGGTTGTGAGGGTCCCGAGAAGGCCACAACCTCGGTACCGGCCGAGACGTCGACCCCGGCTCCCGATGCGTCAGCAGGCTCCGCGAGCGGTGCCGCTCCGAAACCGGGCGCGTCCTCGCGTTTGGTTTCGATCCCCCGTTGCTCCACTTCGATACCGCTTCTCTTCCGTAGTCCCGTGAGACCGACTGCGTCGCGAATCGGGGGAGAGGCTTTTCCCGCGATCGTCACCCCGGGCCCACGGCGTAGGGACCCCTCCCCTTTCGCGGGAACGAACCTTCCCTCGGTCTCCGTCCCCGTCACGTGACCGAGGGGCCCCCTCCCTTTCGAGGGAAACCCCGTTCCCCCAGTCCTCACCCCGGTCCCACGTCGGATAACCCCGACCCCTTCCTGGGGAAACCCCGTTCCCCCGATCCTCACCCCGGTCCCACCTCGGAGGACCCCGACCCCTTCCGAGGGAAACCCCGTTCCCCCGATCTCCATCCCGGCCGCGCGTCGGAGGACCCCCGCTACTTCCGAGGGAGACCTGGTTCCCTCGATCCCCGCTGCGCCCTCTCGCGAAGGGATCGCCTTCTCTCGCGAAGGGACCGCGTTCTCCCGCGAAGGAACCGCTCCTTCTTGATGTATGACCGGTCCACCGGACCCAACCCATGCCGAGAACCACCCAGACCGCCCGATCCGCCGCCGCCACCGCCGTCCTTCGCGGCATCACGAAGCGTCTCGTCGCCAACAAGACCTACTCGGTCGACGGGAAGACCTATTCGCCCAAGGAGATCGCGGCGCGCTACCAGGCGTACCTCGACGCCCTCGGGGGACTCCGCAGCGCGCGGGCGGCGTTGAGGCTTGCCGTCGCGAACGAGCGGAAGATCGCTCGCCAGCTGGCGGCGCTCACCGTGGGGCTCAAGGCGATGCTCACGGTGCACTTCGGCGCGTCGATCGTGGTCCTCGCGGACTTCGGCTGGAGCGTCCCGAAGAAGCCGGGGCCGAAGACCGTCGCGGGGAAGGTCGCCGGGGCCGCGAAGGCGCGAGCGACGAGGGCCGCGAGGAAGACGATGGGGAGGAGGCAGAGGCAGAAGGTGAAGGGGGGGTGAGGGCTGTGTCGCCTACTGCGGCGGCTCCTCCGGCGGTTCCTGATCGGGATCCCCGAACATGCTCGGATCGATCTCCGGCTCGGCGCTCGGAGGCGGTGACACCGACACCGTCGTCGTCGGGTTGATCTCGAGGAGCTCGATCTCGAACTTCAGCCCCGCCTTCGGCGGAATGTCGGGGGGGCTCCCCGTCTCGCCGTAGCCCAGCGCTTCGGGGATCACGAGCCGGCGCTTTCCGCCGACCTTCATTCCGACGATCCCCTCGTCCCACCCCTTGATGACCCCTCCGGCGCCCACGGTAAAGTCGAACGGCGGCCCGTGATCGCGCGAGCTGTCGAACTTTTTCCCGCTCATGAGCGTGCCCGTGTAGTGCACGCGAACCTTGTCGCCCGCCTTCACGGTGGCTTTTCCCTTGCCGATGACGTCGTCGACGATCTGCAACGTCGCCGGCCCCGGGTCGACCGGCGCGGGGGGGGCAGGCTTGAACTGACTCTCGGCGGGCTCGGCCGCCCCTTTCGAGCAGGCGGAGAGCGACGGCGCGGCGAGCGCGGCGACGGCCGAGACAAGGAGCATGGTGTGACGGGCCGCGAACATGTCGTCGCATTTAGCACGCCCAAACTCATCGTGGCCCGGTCGTGGAGGGGGGGAGTTTCGTGCTACGGCGTGCGCTAGATGGAGCCCTCGGGGATCGCGCGCCACGCCAAGCTCTTGAGGCGGTCGGGCATCGTGCTCGGGCTCGCGGGCGCCGGTGTCTTCTTCTGGCTCGATTGGCGCCAGCGGCACCCACCGGACATCCAGGTCTTCGACGTCGGCGCGCGCGCGAGGGAGATCTCGGCGAAGTCGCCTCAGGAAGACAGCCTGACCGACGTCTACGAGCTCGCGCCGGGCGGCTCCGCTCACCTGCACATCTTCGGCAAGGGGGTCACCTGTCACCTCCACATCCACGAGCGCACGGAAGAAGCGTCCATCCCGGTGATGGGGAGCCCGCTCGTGACGCAGCGGTTCGGTGCCGACGGCGGGGTCCAAGTGAAGACCGCGCAGTACAGCGAGGGGACGATGATCGTGTCGCCTCCGAACTGCGCGCACGAGTGGGTGAACACGTCGCAGACCGAGGGGCACGCGAGCCTCGTCTTCACGCTCGGCGAGGCGTTCCCGGGGAACCTCTTCGTCCGCCCTACCGACCCGCGCATCCTCAAAGGCGCGCCGCCGACCATCGTCGATCCTCACGCCGCGCTGAAGACCTTCGGACGCGGGTCGCCCGAGGCCCTCGTGCGCCCCCCAGAGAACGTCGAATCGGCCACGGTCCCCGTCACGCTGGGGGAGATCGACCTCTTCCTGATCGACAAGTCGTACGTCGTCCGACCCAAGGAGCGGGCCGTGACGTTTCTCTACGTGGTCGCGGGCAAGGGACACGTGGAGAGCCCCGAGCGGATCGCGCTCGCCCCCGAAATTCTCGTGGTCGCGCGCAAGTCGCCCGAGATGAAGGTCGTCGACGACGGAAAGGAGCCGCTCGCGTTCTACGTCGTACGGATACCCAAGAAAGACTCGATCTGACCCGAGGAGCGCGACCGCTCCCCCGGGCGTGCACGACCATCGCTGTTTCAACTAAGGTAACCGCGCCGTCATGCACCGCTTTTTCGCGCTCGCTCTCGCCTCCCTGCCGACGGTCTGCTCCGGCAGCTCGACGAACGTCGAGATCATCGATCTCAGCGAGGCGGGCCCCGAGGACGGAGGGATCGACGATGCGTCCGCGTACGACAGCGGCTGGCTCGGGGCCGCGTGCAACCCGGCGAGCGACCCAAGCTCGTGCGACTCGGCGCTCGGCCTGTCGTGCGGCAGCCAGCACACGAACCTCCCGGAGGACGTCTACGGCACGTGCGTCTTCGCGTGCGGAACGCCGATCGAGGCGTCTCAGTGCGCCGCCTGGGGGGGAAAATGCGCGGGGGACGCCGACTCAGGGGCGGACTTCCCGCTGCTTGGCTACTGCATCCTCTCGGACTTCTGATCCCCCGACGCGCATCGCCCGAAATTAACTCAGGTCCCGCGGCGAAGAGGGGGTCATGTCTTGTTCGCCCGGTCGCTGTCAGGTGCCGAAAAACGCGCTAGGCTCCGCGCCCTCGATGCACCGCACGATTTCCGTCCTTACCGCCGTCGCTCTCCTTTCCGCCGGCTGCGCCCCCCGGTCGACCCCCGCGCGGGATGCGACGAGCCTCGACGCGGCGT
>JBKQKP010000172.1:0-60784 GCA_052147435.1 Polyangiaceae bacterium
CCGCCGCTGGAATTAGGCACCTGGAAGCTCGTCGCTTGGTCAATCCACGCTTCCGACAGCAGGCGCTCGCCATTCCACATGCCCCGGTCGAGATAGAGCAGCCCGAAACGGGCGATCGTCTCCGTCGTGATGCAGAGTTGCGATGCGCCGATGCAGATCCCTTTCGGGCAGGTGGTCCAAGTCGCCTTTTCTACCCCAAGCGGATCGAACAAACGTGGCCGGAGATAATCGAGCGCGGACATGCCGGTGACCTTGGACACGATCGCGGACAGAGTGTAGCTGGCGCCGTTGTTGTATAGAAAATGGGTCCCGGGGTCGTAGACGACATCTCTGCCCAGGAAGCCGCGCACCCAATCGCCGTCTTCACGCGACGTCATGTCGACCGACATATCGTCGGTCGCATGTCCGCTCGACATTGAAAGAAGGTGGCGGACTTTCATCGCCTTCAGATTGTCGGACGGGTTCTCGGGCGCTTGGTCGGGAAAGTACGAGATGACCGGAGCATCGATGTCGACAAGCCCCTCTTGGACGGCAAAACCGATTGCTGTCGAGGTGAAGCTCTTGCTCAGCGAGTACAGCAAATGGACGTCGTCCCGGCGGTATGGCGTCCACCAGCCCTCGGCGACGACTTGATGGTCTTTGAGGATCATCAAGCTGTGCAGTTCGAGTTCGGCGGACTCGGTGGCGTTGACAAACGCCAGGATGTTCTTTGAAGCAAGGCCGACCGATTCTGGGGTGGAGCGCTTAAGCTCAACGTGGGTTTGCGGCATATCTTTCGGTACCTTACCCCGGGCTTGGTCGAACCTATCCGCCGGATTTGACCCGCAGTCTTGCATCCGGGGCAGCTTTGGCCAACCCCGCCCTATCGAAACCCTTTCGTACGATGGGGTTGGCTGAGTTGATCCGCCAAATCAAACCTGATCGGGAGTTCTCAACTGCGCACAGCATCATGCCCAGGTCGATGCCTAGCACATCGGTATCGATCCAGTTTCGGGTGGGGTTCAGAGCGTCGGGAAAACCGTATTTGCCCCATGCGGCAGGATAGTCGCGCTTCAAAGCAGCGGCGAACGAACTTGCCTCCTTGGGGATTGCGGGCATTGCGGCCAGAGGTGCGGTCGGACAGACGGTGCCGTCGTCGGAGATCCAACCGGGGGCGCCGAAGCCGCCGTAGCCGTCCGGGCCGTCACACGCGTTGAGTCCCCAGAAGTCCGGACCGTAACCCTTCATCTTCTTCGGGTTGTCGATGCAGTACTCACGATTGGCAAGGGCAGCATTTCGCTCTTCTATCGAGTAGTCGTAACCGAGCCGGTCGCGCCGTCCGCGGAAGTCGTAGAAACCTTCCGACATCTCGTGCATGAACAGCGGTCCGCCCGTTATCAGATCAAGCCCCTTGTAGTTCACTGCCGGACGACTGATCTTGTCCCACCCCGCGTTGGTGATGTCCGAGAGGCCGTACGCTTGGATGTACAGGAATTTTGCCTCGTTGAAGTCTGACCATCGGGCGTTGATGAATCCGCTTTCGGGGTGCCACCCCATGCACAGATGGATGGCGCCGGGTGCTTGTCCGCCGCTGGTCAGCATCCAGTTCCAATCGATCCGCTTCTCGAACCGCTCTGCGTCGCGGGTGACCTGTGGATCCTTCCAGTAGCGCTCGGCGAACAGGATTCCCGCCAGACAGAGGTTTGTGTCGATGCTGCTTGCTTCGCACTTCCACTGCCGCTCACCCGTCTTCCAATCCGCGAAGTGATACAGCCAGCCGTGCGACTGTTGCCAATCTGTTAAAAGATACTCGGCTCGGCTCGCCGAAGAGCTGAAGGGCGCTGACTGTGGCGGCGACCGTATTCATCCGTCCATCCTGATAGACAGATACATCCCACGTCCCCGGGAGATGGTCAATGCGGCGGGCTCGTCGGCCCGCCCCCCCCACGCGGCAGGTCGAGTACGCTATACATAGGGACCCATGAGCGACTCCGACCCTCCGTCCGACCGGCGAACCGGCGAACGCCACCTCGCGTGCTTCCCGGCTGCCCTGGAGCGCCCCGACGGCGAGCATCGCCCCTCGATCATCCGCGATCTGAGCGAGTCCGGTGCGCTGCTCCTCGTCCGGACCGCGAAGATCGCCGTGGGGGACGAGATCAAGCTGCGGCTCTTCATCACCGACGACCCGAACACGTTCCGCCCCGCGACGGGCAAGGTCGTGCGCATCGAGGAGATCGCGGCCGGCGACGCCGGGCCCTGGAGGCAGCGCGTCGCCGTTCGGTTCGGCGAATCCCTGACCGTCTACGCCGAGGAGATTCGGCGCTTCCAAGAGCGCGCCGAGCGCCTCCATCTCGCATAACGACTCGGGCGACCCGAGCGGTCCGAGCGGTGCTAGGGGAGCTCGACCGCCCCCGCCGTACAACCCGAGCCGGCCCTCGCCACACCGCGCTGGTCGGTCGCCGGGCAACCCGTGCCAATCCCCGCCGCCGGGCTCGTCGAGGCGGGCAACATCGTCAGGGTCGGCCCCCCGTTGTCGGCGAGCGCGCCGAGCTGCGGATCCGCGAAGGTGATCCCGGTCACGCACGCCGTGTCAGCCGCTCCGCCGGTCGTGTGGTTTTTGGGCCACTGCAGATCCCCGGTCCCGCTCGCCGTGTCCTGGCACTGCATGGGCGAATAAGCGTCCGCCGTCGTGTCGTTCGCGAAGAGAGTGTTCTGGATGGTGAACGTATCTCCTCCCGTGATCGCGGCGGCGAAGTAGCCGTTCCCGCCGCTGCTCTGGTTCCCGGAGAACGTGCAGTTGGTCATCGTCCCGCCGTTCCCGAAGAGGGCGATCGCGCCACCGAGCCCCTTGGTGGCCGTATTCGAAGCGAACGTGTCGTTGGTGAGCGTGAGCGTCGTGCCGTCGGCCTGGATGCCCCCCGCGCCCGGCGCCGAGTTGTTCGAGATCGTGCTCGCCTCGATCACGAGGTTCGAGTTGTGAAAATAGACTCCACCCCCCCCTTGCACGGCCGTGTTGCCGTCGATGGTCGACTGCGTGAACGTGGAGGTCTGCGTCGCCCCGTCCGGCGTCCGGAACATCGCCCCACCGAGCGCGCCGGAGACGTTCTTCTCGAACGTCGCGCCGCACACGGTGAGCGCCCCGTCCGACCCGCCGTCGATCGAGATCGCGCCGCCGTTCCCGCCGTTCCCGACTTCGCCGCCGCTCGCGTCGCAGACGCTCGTATCGATGCTGTTCGCGCCGGAGCCGGTCGCAGAGTTCTGTGAGAACGACGAGTTTGCGATCGCAAGATCGCTGTTCAGACAGCCCACGGCGCCGCCGTTCGACGCGGTGTTCCCCTCGAACGTGCTCCCGACGATCGTCACCCCGAGCGACCCTGTCGCGTAGATCCCCCCGCCGGCGACGTCGGGCCCGGGCGATGCGGCGGCGTTCTGGATGAACGTCGAGTTGATCACGTGGAGCACTCCATCGTTGATGAGGATCGCGCCCCCCCCTCCGTCGATCTCGTATCCCTGCGAGCACGTCGCCGGCGCGGAGATGAGCGTCCCGGTCGCCTTCGCGTGCGCGAGCGTGAGGTTTTGCAGCGTGACGACCGTGGTCGTGACCCGGTAGTTGCCGCCGTCGAAGTGCAGGATGCGCGTCGCCCCCCCGCCGTCGAGGGTAATGACCCCGCCTCCATCGATCGTCGTGGCCCCCTTGGTGGACAGCTCCTTCTCCGAGGTAATCGGGATCGTCGCCGCTCCTCCGCAGTTGAACGTGATGATTCCCCCCGTGGCGATGGCGGACGTGAACGCGGCCTCGGTGCACGACGCGGCGGTCCCGGTTCCGACGACCGTCGTCGGGCTCGACGTGTCGACCGGCGTGATCGGGGGCGTGCACGTCGCGGGGGGCGGTGCGCCGTCGCTGAGCACGATCGGCCCCGAGTCGACGGGGCTCACCGGAACCGAGCTGTCCTCGCCGCCGCCCGTCGGGCCTGAAGGGTTGCCCGGTCCGGTGGTCGCGTCGTAGCCCGCGTCGCCCCCTCCCCCGGTCGCTCCAGCTCCGCTCCCCCCGCCGCTGCACGCCGAGAGGGAGACCCCGACGATGCACCCGAGGAAAGCCAAGGACGTGAGTCGCTTCATCGGTCAGATCCTACGCCGTAGTGCGCTCCTCCTCAGCGCGGCGCGCACGGCACCGACGGGTAAAGTAGGTACTTGTCGCGCTTCGAGCGCCAACCCGCGACATCGGCGTCGGCTTGCTTCACGAGATCGTCGAGCGGTGCCCCCGCGCGGAGGGCGTCGAGGAGCGCCGGATCCTGGAGGAGCTTGCCGACGTCGGCGACGTGCCAGTCCTTCGGATAGAGGGACGCCAGGACACGCGCGATCGCGAGACCGGTCCGCACCGCTTCGAACGCCGTCCGGTCGGTAATCGTCAACTTCACCCCTCCGCACTCTTGGCCGTGGTGGGTGCTGGCGGTCGGAGTGAACCGGGTCGCCTCGAAGTGCACACCGGGTACGCGCTCGTGGCCCAGCGCCGCCACGACCGCCGCCTCGTCGACCCATGGCGCGCCGACCACCTCGAACGGCGAGCTCGTCCCCCTCCCCACGGAGAGATTCGTCCCCTCGAGGAGCCCTATCCCCGGATAGAGCAGCTCCTCGTCGACGTTTCTCAAGTTCGGCGACGGGCTCACCCAGGGGAGGCCGGTCTCGTCGTACGTCTCGTGTCGTTGCCACCCGCGCATCGGGACGACGTCGAGCGCGAGGCCGAGGTGTTCCTCGGCGTCGATCAGGAGCGCGAGCTCGCCGATCGTCATCCCGTGCCTGACCGGGAGGGGGAAGTGATTCACGAATCCTTTCTCCGCCGCGGCTGCAGAGAGGACCGGCCCCTCGACGCTCAGACCGTCGATCGGGTTCGGTCGGTCGAGCACCATGAACCGAAGCCCCCCTTCGGCGGCGGCCCGCATCGCGCGATGCATCGTCGAGGCGTACGTGTAAAAGCGGGTCCCGACGTCCTGGACGTCGAAGACGAGCGTGTCGATTCCCGCGAGGCTCTCCGGGGTCGGTCGGAAGCCCTTGCCGTACAGCGAATAGACGGGGAGGCCGGTGGTCTCGTCGCGGCTGTCGGCGATGAGCTCGTCGCGCGCCGCGGCCAGCCCGTGCTCCGGCGCGAAGAGCGCGACGAGCGTGACGTCGGGCGCGTCGCGAAGGAGCGCGATGTCGGTCGTGCCGTCGCGCGCGCGCCCGGTCACGTTCGTGATGAGGCCGACGTGCGCCCCGTGAAGTCGCGCGAAGTGCTCCGCCGCGAGCACGTCGATGCCCGTCTCCACCTCCGCCCCAGGCGCGTCGCACGTTGGTCGCACGCTCAGCTCCGGCGCGATCGCGTCCCCCGCGATGCTCGCGATCTGCCCGGCGAGCGGGTTCGCCGACCCTCGCCCGTCCGGGTGGACACGATTGGTGAGCACGACGACGAAGAGATCCTTCGCGGGATCGATCCAGAGCGACGTCCCCGTGTAGCCCCCGTGCCCGACCGCACGTGGGGAGAGCGCGTCGCCGCGGTTCGACGAATAGACGCTCCGGACATCCCACCCGAGGGCGCGTACCCCCCCGGGAACGTCGTGCGGCGCCATCATCGTTTGCACCGACTTCGCGCTGAGCACGCGCACCCCGTCGAGCTCCCCGCCGTTGAGCAGAGCGCGCGCGAACCGGGCGAGATCCGCGGCCGTCGAGAAGAGCCCGGCATTCCCGGCGACCCCGCCGAGCCGCCACGCGCGAGGATCGTGAACGTCCCCTTTGATCCAGGCGCCGTCGCGAAACTCCGTCGGCGCCGCGCGCTCGCGAAGATCGCCGGTGGGACGGAAAGTCGTATCGTGCATGCCGAGCGGCTCGAAGAGGTTCGCGTGCGCGAAGGCGTCGAGCTCTTGGCCAGTAACGCGACGCACGACCTCCTCGAGCACGAGGAACCCGACGTCGCTGTAGGCGAACTTCTCTCCCGGCGCCGACTTGAGGAGGAGATCGTCGATCGTCTGCATCGCCCTCGCCCGGCCATGGTCGAAGGACGAGAGCGACGTCTCCACGGGGAGGCCCGCGGTGTGCGTGAGGAGCTGGCGCAGCGTGACCGCGGCTTTGCCGAGCCGGCCGAACTCGGGGACGTACGTCGCCGCCGGCGCATCGAGCGACACGAGGCCTCGCTCGGCGAGGAGGATGATGCTCGTCGCCGTCGCGATCGACTTCGTGAGTGATGCGAGATCGAACACCGTGGAGGTCTCCATCGGCTCGCGCTCGGGGACGAGCGCGCGCGAGCCATAGGCGTGCTCGAAGAGGACACCGTCGTGGCGGCCAATGGCGACGACGCACCCGGGAATCTTCCCTTCCGTGATGGCGTCGCCGACCGCGTCGTTGATCGGCGCCAGACGCGCCTCCCAGTCGATCCCGGGCGGCGAAGGCGGGACGACGGGAGGCGGTTCGGGTGGGAGCTCCGAAGGCGGGACCGGGGGAATCTCCGGGGGAATGCGTGGGGGGGCTGCCGAAGCACAGGACGCGCAGAGCGCGACTAGGAGCGCCATCGCGAGGTGAGCGCTACGCATCCGGCACTCCACGCGCCTGGATCCGATCGGCAGCGAGCTCGCCCAGGCGCGCGACGAGCGGAGCTGCCAGACGGATGAGCGCATCCACCGCCGCGGCGTCGCTCCGCTCATCGATGACAAGAACGCGCGGGCGGCTCCCCTCGTTCTCGACCGTGCCGAGGAACCGGCGCTTGCGCAGGTCGAGGCCGAGAGTTCGCATTTTCACGGGCTCGAGCGCCTCGATCCAGCCGAGGATTGGGCGCGCGAGGTCGAACGCCTCCTGGGCCGCCTCTCCAAACAGGTCCACCCCCGGTCCCTGGAAAGGGCACCCTCTCGCGTCGGCTGCCGGCACGACTCTGACGTGCTTCGCGATGAAACGGAGCTTGAAAGATGCGATCGGAAGGGAAGACGACACCGGGCTACACAGTATCCTAGATGTGAGCGAGCCCGTTCCTGCGGTGTGGCGAAAGGCTCGGCTCGGTGGCAATGATGGCGCGCGAGGAACGCGAGGGGCTTCGATGTTGCGGGCGTCCCGGTTGATCTTGTTCGTTGGAGTCTCCGCCGTGGGCGCCGCGTGCGCGAACGGCGCGGAGCTGACTGCCAACGACGTTCTCGAAGGGGGGGCTGGAAGCACCGAGGAAGCGGGGGCCATGGACACGGACGGGGCGTCGGGTTCCGAGGACGCTCCTTTGACGGGGCGCCCGGACAGCGGCGGCAGTGTGAGCGAGGACTCCGGTGGTGGGCCTGGGCAGGGAGAGGACTCGTCGACCACGGGGGAGGACGCGGCCCCAGGCGAGGACGGCAGCGAGAGCGATTCCACGGCGCCGGGGCAGGACTCGTCCACCGCCGACGCCGGGCACGACTCGGGGACCACGGAGACGGACTCGGGGACGACCACCAACGACTCGGAGGCCCCCGACTCCGGAACGACCGCCACCGACTCGGGAACCGACTCGGGGACCTCGACGGTCGATGCCGCCCTCGACGACGCGGGCTGCACGCCATCGACGCCGACCTTCACCCCGACGTATTTCCCCCCGGCGACGACGTCCGGCCCCTGCTCGGCGTCGCAGGCGCAAGCCTTCTACAACGACTGCCTCGTCGGCTCGACGAGCGCGTGCAACACCTGGATCGCGGCGAACGCGAGCTGCAACACCTGCCTCCAGGGGAATACGTCCCCCGCCGGACCCGACTGGGGCCCCTTCACGGAGTGGCCTCTCGCGTCGTCGGAGACTGTGGTCGAGCTCGACATCGGCGGCTGCCTCGTCGCCAACGGCCGGTCGAAGAACTGCGCCGAAGCGTTCGACTACTTGACCGAGTGCGAGCACGCCGCCTGCGACACTACCTGCTCGGGCCACACGTTCTCGAACTACCAGACGTGCGCGACAGCCGCCGACAACGACCAGTGCGCCACCTACTACAACGACGTCTACGTCGACACGAGCCCCTGCAGTAACAGCCTCTTCTCGACCACGTGCCTGAGCTGGACGACGTTCGAGGCCGGCTTTCTCGCGATCGCCGGCGTGATGTGCGAGTGACTCGACGCGCCGCGGATCCGGTACGCTCGGGCGAGCGTGGATGAAGCGCCCAAGACGATCGACCGGTACACCATCGAGGCCGTCCTGGGTGAAGGGGGGATGGGGCGCGTGTACCGCGCGCTCGATCCGAGGCTGGGCCGGCGGGTCGCGATAAAGGTCCTCCTCGCCGAGGGGACGAGCGAGGACGCGCGCAAGAGCGCCGCCGCGCGCATGGTGCGCGAAGCGCGGGCGGCTGCGGCGTTCAATCACCCGAACGTCGTCGCCGTCTACGACGTCGGCGATTTCGACGGGAACCCGTTCATCGCGATGGAGCTCGTGACCGGCTCGACGATGCGCGAGGCGTTCGCCGATCCGGCCGTGACCCTCGCGCACAAGCTCGCGTGGCTCCTCGACATCGCGCGCGGCCTCGCGGCTGCGCATCGCGCCGGGCTCGTTCACCGTGACGTGAAGCCGGACAACGTGATGGTCACGTCCGACGGCGTCGCGAAGATCCTCGACTTCGGCATCGCGCGCAGCACGGAGCTAGCGGCAGTGGACCCCACTGGGCCTACGTCCGGGGCGAACATGGCGACCCTGACGGCGCGCGGGGTCACGCTCGGGACGCCGCAGTACATGTCGCCCGAGCAGCTCTACAGCGAGCCGATCGATGGGAGGACGGATCAGTTCTCGTGGGCGGTGATGACGTGGGAGGCGCTCGTCGGCTCGCTCCCGTGGGCGCCGAAGACCGGGGCGCACCTGATTACGGCGATCCTGGCGAGCCCGGTGCCCCCCTTGACCGAGATGATCCCCGGGATCGACCCGCGCGTGAGCAACGCCGTGGCACGGGCGCTCGAGAAGAAGCGCGGGGACCGGTTCCCCACCATGGACGACCTCCTCGCCTCGATCGAAGGGGACGCGGCGATCCCGCGCTCGCCCGGATCGAGCGCGCGGCTCCCGGTGCTGAGGCTCGACTCGGGTCGGCCGTTCACCCACCCGACGCAGGCAGCGAAGCTCGACCTCCCGAAGCGCGCGATGCCGATGCGCCTGAGCTTCATCGCGGCCATCGCCGGGGCGCTCGCGATCGCGGCCGGGTGGCTCGCTCTCCGCCCAACTCCCCATCCCCATCCCCTCGGCGCCGCGCCGAACGATGCGTCTGCACCCAAGCTCCCCGCCGAAATCGCGCCGTTCTTCGCGCGCGCGGCCAACGACGAGCGCGAGGGGCGACACGACTGGGCGTGCGAAGAATACAGGCATGCCGTCGAAGCATTCGCGACGTCCCCGGAGGCGCTGCTCGCCCTCACGCTTTGCTATCGGCAGGACGCGCGCACGGGTCGCCCGTACTTCCGTCGCGCTTGGGCCGTTCGCGGCGCGCTCTCGCCGCGCGACGCGACGGTCCTCGACACCCTCGAGCCGTTCTTCCAGCGCGACCCGTCCGACTACGTCGAGCAGAAGCGCCGCCTCGAAGCCGCCATCCAGCGCTTCCCGAACGACCCCCAGCTGCATTTCTACCTCGCGGGGGCCTACCGCCTCGATACGTCCGACGTGAAGCGCGCGGTCGGCGAGGCCGAGCGGTCGTTCGCGCTGAACCCGTACCAACCCTACTTCATGTCGATCGAGTCCGACTTCCACGCGTACGACGGAGACTTCGCGGCGGCGCACGACACGATCGACCGATGCCTCCGCATCGCACCGGGGACGCTCGACTGCCTCGAGGAGGAGGAGTGGCTCGACGGGCAAGAGGGGGAGTGCGCCAAGGTCGAGAGCATCGCACGAAGGATGCTCTCCATCGAACCGGGCTTCGACGAGGCCGTCCACGCCCTCGCCAACGCGCTGTACGCCCAGGGCGGGTCCGTCGAGACGCTTCGGCAGCTCCTCGCGCGCGCGCCGACGGCCGACGCGGGGGCGACGGACCACCGGGTGGACGAAGCGAAGGTCGCGATCCTCTCGGGAGACTTCGTGACCGCGGAGAAGGTAGCGCGCGCGCTCGTCGAAAGCGCGAGCGCGAGCACCGTCGCGGCGGAGCACGGGGTGCCCATGCGGCTGCTCGTCGCGATCGAGCGGGAGATGGGCCACGACGCTGACGCCGCGGCGGTCGCGCAGGCGTACCTCGACGGGCGCGACGCCTGGGAGCCGAACCCGGATTTCGACGACTGGGCGATGGCCGATGAGCCGACGCCGACGATGCTCGCCGCGCGCCGAGCCGTGGGGGCGATCTCCCCGAGCACTTACGACGCCGAGATCGCGCGCACGGTCGAGCGCTGGAAGGCGCGCGCGACGCCGTCGACCCGGAGCTTCGTCTGGATCTACGCCTACGCGAACCCCGCCGAGAGCGCGGACGACGCGGCGGCGGCGCTCGCCGTGCAGGGGCCGTTCCTGCCGATGCCCAAGTTCAAGCCGCTCTCGCTCGCGGACGAGGCGATCGGCCGGACCTACGCGCTCGGCGGCCGGACCGACGACGCGCTCGCTACCCTCGAGCGCGCGAGCCTTTCCTGCTTCCCGCTCGATCATCCGATCGAGCACACGCACGCCTACTACGAGCTGGGAATGACCCGCGAAGCGAAAGGAAACGTCCCCGGGGCTTGCGCGGCGTACGCCGTGGTCAAGCAGCGGTGGGGGAAGGCCAAGCCGCGGTCGGTCACGGCGGAGCGCGCCACCCGACGGATGGCGGCGCTCCGGTGCAAGTGACGGCGCCTTCCGGTCACCCCCCCTTGAGCAGCAAGAACTTGTAGACCACGTACGCGATGGCTGCCGCCACGACGAGCAGCAACCCGATCGTCGCCCCGGACATCCCCGATTTCGCGGGGACCCCCCCGGCCGCGGGCTTCTCGATCGCGGCCGCCTTCTTTTCCGGCTTGTCTTCGTCGGACTTCGCCATCGCGCGCTCTTCGGACTTGGCCCCCTTCGCAGCGGCCGCCGGGCGCTTCTCTTCCTCTTCCTTCTCCTCCTCCTTCGCCCCCTTCTCCTTCTCTGCCTTCTGCTTCGCCTCCTCGGCGGCCAGCTCGGCCTCGGCGCGCTCGATCTCTTCGATCTCGCGAGCCTCATCGGCCGCCTTCTTCTCCTCGTCCGCGATGCGCTTCGCCTCGGCGGCCTTGGCCTCCTCTTCGCGCTTCGCGTCCTCGGCCTTCTTCGCCTCCGCCGCCTTGCGCGCGTCGTCCTCGGCCTTCTTCTTCGCCTCGGCGGCCTTCTTGGCCTCCTCCGCGCGCTTCGCCTCGGCTTTGCGAGCCTCCTCCGCCCTCTTGGCGTCCTCGGCGCGCCTCGCTTCGGCCTTGCGGGACTCCTCGGCCTTCCGCGCCTCTTCTGCCTTGCGGGCCTCCGTGGCCTTTCTGGCCTCGTCCGCCTTGCGAGCCTCTTCGGCGCGGCGCTGCTCTTCCGCTCTCCGCGCTTCCGCTTCGCGACGCGAACCGTCGTCGCGCTCGAGCCCGTCGAGGGCTTCGGGGGACGCGAGAGAATCGAGGGTCGTCGCGTCCTTCGAACGCGCCTTCACGACCTCGAGGTGAGGCCGGGCCGGGGTTTGCACTGCGCGCGACTGCACTCGGGTGAGCAGCTCTTCCAGCTTCGCGATCCGTTCTTGCGTGCTCAACGCTACCTCGCTTGGGACGGCACATCTCGCGCACAAAGCGCAGCGTGGTCCACGAGTTTCCGAGCATATGGGAAACGGAGGGGAATGCGAAACGGTTGCGGGGGGGGCAAGGCCGCCCGCTGGTATTTGCGCGCCGTTCTGCGACGATCCCTGGATGAGGAAGGCGCGAAGCCACCTCTGCGGCTCCGTCACCGCCGCATTGCTTGCCTCGTTTGCGGCGTTCGCCCTGCTCGGCGTCGCGTGCGAGGGACTGCCATCCGCGGGCGCGGGCGCGAGCACGTCTCGCACCGGCGCCTCGCTCGCCTCGGACGACAAGACGAGCCCCGCGCGCTCCCTGTGCGAGGCCCGCTGCGCTCACTCCATCCGCTGCGACGGCCCGCGAACCACGGAATGCGACTGCGGCACCGTTCGAGACACGGGGCTCTTGCGGGCCGACTGGACGCAAGCGCAGGTCGCGTGCCTCGGTCGGAGCTCCTGCACCGGGGGCGATGCGAGCGACGTCACCGACTGCGACAGCGAGGCGTACCGCGCGATCGGCATCGACCCGCTCTCTCTCCCCTCCGTCGTGATGCGCTGCCTCGAGCGGGGAGATACGTGCGGGGGATCCGCTGTCACATGCCGGAGGTTGGCGGCGATGTCCGACGATGCGCGCGCGCAAGCAAGCGCCTGCTTCGATCGCCCTTGCGACGACTACACGACCTGCTTCCGCGACTTCGTTGCCAAGCGCGTCGCCCCTGAGGTTCACGCTTGGCGCTGACGGCAAGCGCGTGGCGCCGGTGCTACGGCGGCGGCGGCGTGGGGGGCGCGACGGTCGGCGCGCAGGTCGATACTCCGGCACCGGTGATGAAGAAGCCCACTCCGGTCGAGAGCACGGTCACGCTTCCGTCGTCCGGACTGTAGCGCGTGACTGTCGAGCCGTTCTGCGAGGGGTCGGTGGAGTTCCCCGTGTAGAGGTAGAAGGAGCCCCCCCAGAAGGAGAAGGCCCAGTCGGTCCCGACGCTCACGGTCGGCAGCGGGTTTGCCGAGGCGACCGCGCCGTTCGTCGTCGTGATCGACGCGACTTGCGCCGGCGTCATAAGGAAGAACCCGTACAGATTCCCGTCCCCATTCCCGGTGAGCTCCGCTTTCTGCCCCGCGAGCGCCCCCGTGTACGGCCCGACGGCGCTCAGCTTGAGCGACGGGATGGCGATGTCGCCGAGGCCGTTCCCGTTCACGTTCTCGCTCACGTACAGCGTGTCCGTGGAGGCGTCGGGACCGTCGCTCACGAATGCCATTCCGAAGAGAGAGAAGCCGGCCTGATCCGGAATGAACGTCGTCCGGGTGCACGAGGCGTCCTTGGTGCTCACGTTGAACAGATTCCCATCGGTGAACAGAACCCAGGCGGTGCCTGTGCGATCCACCGCCATCGAGAACGGAAACTCGGAGGACTCGGAGGGACACGCGATCGTACCGACCTCCGTGAAGGTCATGGTCGCCGGGGCAAAGCTATAGAGCGCATTTTCCCGCGACACGACGTAGACGAGGCGCGTCGCGTCCGTGCACTGGTCGGCGGGAACGCTCGGAGCCGCGTCGACCCCGGAAACCCCCGCGTCAGACACGAAGACAGGCGCTGTGGGACCGCCGCTGCCGCCACTCGAGCTTGCGGAGCTCGGGTCGTTCCCCGTTGGTTGCCCCTCGGCGACGGGCGGGCTCGGCTCGAGCGTCGTACAGCCTGCCGCGAAAAGAGCGACAAGGACGGAGACCAGCGGTGTCCCGTGCCCCATGGGTCGCTCGCAGTGCAACGACCTTGCCGTGACCCGGCCGGCAGCGCGCGACCCGGCTTGCTCGGCCTGTTCGGCCTGTTCGCCAAGCGGGACCTCCCCTCGTATGCTGGGCGATTACGATGACCGCGGATCGCATACTTATCGTCGACGACGAGCCCGATCTGCAGCAACTCGTCCTCTTCAACCTCCGTGAGGCCGGGTTCGAGGCAGAAGCCGTGGGGACCGGGAAAGAGGGGATCGCGAAGGCGCGCGAGCTCGATCCCCAGGTCATCGTCCTCGATCTGATGCTCCCGGACATCCCCGGGACCGAGGTGTGCCGCCAGATGCGCGCCGACGCGGGACTCGCTGACGTCGCCATCCTCATGCTCACTGCGCGCGCCGACGAGTACGACCGCGTCCTCGGCTTCGAGGTCGGCGCGGACGACTACGTGGTGAAGCCGTTCAGTGTCCGCGAGCTCGTGATGCGCGTGCGCGGGATGGTGAGGCGGTACCACGAGCGCCGGGCGGCCCGGAGCCTCACGCAGCCGCACGCGAACAAGCTCCTGAAATGGCGCGGCCTCGAGCTCGACACCGTGCATCACCGCGTCTTCGCCGACGGCGCCGAGATCTCCCTCCGCCCGCTCGAGTTCAAGCTGATCACGATGCTCCTCGAGCACCCGGGGCGCGTCTTCACGCGGCGCGATCTGCTCGAGGAGGTGTGGGGGATCTCGAGCGACGTCAACACGCGAACGGTGGATACTCACGTGCGTCGCCTCCGCGAGCGCCTCGGCGCCTACGGCGAAGCGGTGGAGACGGTCCACGGTTTCGGCTACCGGCTGCGCGACTCCTAGAGCGCGGCGACGGCACGTCCGCGCCAGAGGCGCGGCGTGGTCTACACTTGATCGATGTTCCGACTGTCGTTCCGGACGAAGCTCCTGGCGAGCCACGTCGGCCTCGTCGTCGCGGTCATCGTGATCGCGCTGCTCGCGCTGAATCAGACGCTCGTGGCGGACTTGCACCGACAGCTCGATCAGCGACTCCTCGAGCAGGCGCAAGGGGCCGCGATATGGGTCGGCGAGGGGCGGCGCCACCCCGACAAGCTCGCCGAGCGCCTCGCGCTCATCGTGAAGGCCGACGTCACTATCTTCGGCGCCGCCGGGGAGGTGCTCGGAGACTCGTCGGCGAACACGCCGGCGCGAGACGGCGCTTCCGAGCCGCCGGCCGTCCTCAAGCTGACTCCGGAGAACGACGCGCACGCCGAAGAGGTCGTCGCTGCGGCGGCGGGCGGGGTGGGCAGAGCATCGAGGACCCTTCCTTCGGGGGCCGACATGCGTTACGTGGCCGTCCCCGCGGCCGACGGTCTGGTGCTGCGCCTCGGCGCCCCGCTCGCGGAGATCCACGGAACCGTGCTCGCGATGCAGCGCCGCCTGCTCTTCGCGTCGGCGCTCGCGATCGTGCTCGCCGTGGGGCTCGGGTTCCTGGCTTCTCAGATCGCGACCCGTCCCCTCCTCGCGATGACCGGCGCGGCGCGAAGGATCGCCGGTGGGGACTACGACATCGATCTTCGCTCGGCATCGCCTGACGAGTTCGGGCTTCTTTCGCGGACTCTGACGACACTGGCCGCCGAGCTGAAAGCGCGCGTCGGGGACCTCGTAGCGGAGCGCGACAGGCTCTCCGCGATCCTCGCCGGGATGGCCGAAGGGGTCGTCGTGATCGACGCCTCGAAGAGGATCGTCGTCGCGAACCCTGCCGCGTCGGAAATCCTCGCGTCACGACCGGAGCTGGTCGGCTCGACGCTCGACGCCAGCGTCACCGATCCGGCGCTCCGTAGGTTCATGGCGGAGGGGGCATCGGCCAATGGCGTGCACGAATCGGAGATAGAGACCGCCGCGGGAAAGTCGATCGCTATCTACGTTCGCCCCCTCGCCTCAGGCTCGAACGGCGGCGCCTCCGGCTCGGTCACGGTTCTGCGCGACATGACGCGGATGCGACACCTTCTGACTCTGCGTCGCGACTTCGTCGCCAACGTCTCCCACGAGCTGCGCACGCCGGTCGCCGCGATCCAGGGGTACGCCGAGACGCTCCTCGAGCAGAACGCGGACGCCGCAACGCAGCGCCAGTTCCTCGAGATCATCCACCGCCAGTCGCAGCGAATCGGCGCGCTCGTTGCGGATCTGCTCACGCTGAGCGAGCTCCAGACGAAGCCGAACGAAGACGTCGTCCGCGAGGCGGTGAATCTCGCGAGCCTAGCGTCGAACGTGATCGAGACGCTCCGCGGAGGGGGGGTCGCGAAGGGGGCTCGCGTGAAGGTCGACGTCGCGGCCGAAGCGCGTCCGCTAGGCGATCCGATGGGGCTCGAGCAAGTGATCCAGAACCTGGTCGACAACGCGCTCAAGTACGGCGCGCGCGACGGCGAAGTGCGCGTGCGCGGCGTGCGGGATGGGTCGCGCGTGGTGCTCACCGTGAGCGACGACGGACCGGGGATCGCGCGCGAGCATCTGCCACGCCTCTTCGAGCGGTTCTACCGCGTGGACGCGGGGAGGTCGCGCGAGCAAGGGGGGACCGGGCTCGGCCTCGCGATCGTGAAGCACCTCGTGGAGTCGATGGGGGGGGCGGTGAACGTGGAGAGCGACGTCGGGCGCGGGACGACGTTTCGCGTGGATCTGCCCGCGGCGTGAGGCTCTTTCATGGTCGGCCTTGCGCGCCTACGTGCTCTCTCAGCCACTGCCGGACCCGGTCTCGATCGGCCGCCGAGCTCTCCCCGCCCGGCGAGGCCGCGGCCTTCTCCAACGGGTCGAGCGCCGTCTTCGCTTCCGTGATCGCGCGCGCGGCGTCCCCGAGCGCGAGGAGCGCTTTGGCCAGCGCGAAGTGGGCGTCCCACACCTCGAGGGGGGTCATCTGCACCCCTACGCCTCGTGCAATGCCGCGCTCGAGCAGCACGCGCGCCTCGCGTGCGCGCCCCAGCGCGACCAGATCGCGCCCCGCGTCCACCTCCGCTTCGTAGAGCGTGTAGTCGTCGTCCGGCCATGCGGTCTTCACGATCTCCGCGGCCTCTCGGGCGGCGCTCAGCGCCTCCTCGAATCGGCCAAGCCCTTCCTCGGCCTCGCTGATCGCGAGCAGCGTGAGCGAGAACTCGCCTTCGCCGGGCTTCAGCGTTCGCTTGCGACTCGCGTAGACTTCCGTGGCGATCTGGAGAGCCTCCTCGTGGTGCCCGAGGAGATTCGCGTCCGCAGCGAGGTTCTGCGCCTCCGCCTGGGAGTCGGGGTGGTCGGGCCCGTACGCATCGAGGAAGATCTGGTGCGTCCGCAGGTGCATCTCGCGCCCGACCTCGGCGTGCCCCATTCGCCCCGCGACAATGGCCAGGTTTCCCATTTGCCGCGCGAGCTCGAACGGCGAGAAACCCGCTTGCTCCAGCATCGCGCGCGCCTCTTCCACGGCGGCCATCGTCGCCTCAGGGCGATTCTCTCGCGCGAGCGCCTCGAGCCTCACCACCGCGAGGCGCGCGCGGAGCATGGCGTCTGGCGCTCGCCCGAGAACCGCCTCGGCGTACCGCAGCCAGAGGAGCGCGTCGTCCGCGCGCCCAAGCGAGAGTAGCGCCCCCGCGCTTGCGATCCACGCACGCACGAGGGCCGGCAAGTCGTTCCATCGAGTGGCGATGGTGGCCGCGTCCTGAAGGTGAGCGACGGCGGCCGCGTGGTCGCCTTTGCGGTCCTCCTCGAGGCCCCACTCCGCGAGCGCCCTCACTTCGAGCGTGGGGTAGCCGACGGCGCGAATGTCGGCCACGAGCGCCGGGAGGGACGCGAGTGCGTCCTTCAGCCTGCCGCTCGCCTCCTCTGCTCTCACGCGGGCGAGCCGATCTTGCAGCTCGGCGATCCGCTCTTTGGGCAACGCCGGGAGGGGCTCCGAGTCCGCCAAGAGGCTCCGCGTGTCCGCGCAGCGCGCGAGAGGGGGCAATTTCGTCACGGCGTCGGCCGCGTGCGAGACGACGACGTCATCGGCGGTGGCGAAGAGAGATGCCTGAGCGTCGACGTCCCGAAGGTCGTCGTCGAGGCACAGCATGCGCCGATCGAGCAGCGTCTCCGACTGCGTCCCCCGCACGCGGGTGGCCTCGCATGCCTCCGCGTACATCGCTCCCCAGGCGCGAGTGCGGTCTTCCATCGCCGCGTCGACCGCCTTCCAGACGCGCTCCGCGTAGGGGGTGCCCGTCGCCAGGAACGCTCGCTCGGCGGCGCCCCTCCGCTCGGCGTTCCAAGTCGCGCCGGCGCGCGCGGGCCCTCCCGTACACAGCTGCGCGCGCCCTTCGCGCGCTCGGTACGTGGCAAACCCAACCGCGAGCAACGCGGCGAGGGCGAGCGTCGGCCAGGGCCATCTCCGCGGGCTCACCGCGCGCTCGAGCTCGTCGAGCATCGCGCGCATGCTCTTCGTGCGCGCGTCCTTGTCGCTCGCGAGCCCGCGCGACAGCGGCCCCTGGAGGCGCCGGGGGAGGCGCGCGAGCAGTGGACCTGGGACTCCCGCCTCGATCGCGTCGCGCAGCCCGACGAGCGTGAGCGCCTTGAACGGGCGCTCGCCCGTGAGCGCCTCGAAGAGAGCGACCGAGAAGCTGAAGACGTCCGTACGCGCGTCCTCCGGCTCACCGCGCAGCTGCTCGGGCGCCATGTACGCGGGGGTTCCGACAAAGCCCCGGTCACCGGTCATCGATCGAGCGAGCGGGGATGCGGGCAAGTCCTGCATGGCTCGCAGCGTGACCGGGGGCTCGTCTGCGCGCGCGATCCCGAAGTCGGTCACCCGCGGTCGGCCGTCGTCCCCCACGAGGACGTTGTCCGCCTTGAAGTCGCAATGCACGAGCCCTGCTTCATGGGCCGCTGCGAGCCCCTGACCCGCCGCGACGAACATCTCCACGATCTCGCGAGCGCTCCTCGGCTTGGCTGCGACCCACTTGGTGAGCGTCCCGCCGGAAACCCACTCCATCGCGATGAAGATGTCTTCGCCGCCCGCTCCGACATCGTAGACGTGGACCACGTTCGGGTGCGCGAGCCTCGCCATGGCCTTCGCCTCGCGCTGGAGGCGGGAGCGGAGGCCCTCGCGGTGCCGGTGTTCCGCGCGGATGACCTTCAGGGCGATCTTGCGGTCGAGCTCGTGGTCGTACGCGGCGAAGACGACGCCCATCCCCCCCTCGCCGATGCGATCGAGCACGAGGTAGCGACCGAGCCTTTCGCCGCGCACGGGCATGCCGTCTTCGAGCGACGGGGAGGTGGGCTCTGCGATCGTATCCGCGGACAGGCCGGGGCCTGCGGGTTGGGGATCGTCCGGGGGCAAGGCGTCTGGGAGCGTTAGCATGGGTCCGACCCGATGCCAGTAACCTGGCTCCCGCTCCCCCCAAGCCGTACGCTCAGAAGCTGGATCCATGGAGCCGCTCCGCACGATCGACGGGAAGTACGAGCTCATTCGGCAGCTCGGAGAGGGGGGGATGGGCGCCGTCTACGAGGCGCGCAATCGAGGGACCGGCCGGCGCGTCGCGGTCAAAGTGATCGTCGGCGAGGCGCTCGCGAAGAGCCAGGAAGTAGTCGCGCGTTTCCAGAAGGAAGCCATGGCGACCGGCGCGATCGAGTCGCAGTACATCGCGCAGGTTCTCGATACCGGCGTCGACCCGGCGAGCTCGAGTCCCTACATGGTGATGGAGCTCCTCTCCGGCGAGGACCTCGAGCACACCATCAAGCGGCTGGGCCCCTTGCCGCCGGAGCTCGCGCTTCGGATCATCGCCCAGGTGTGCCTCGGTCTTCAGAAGGCGCACGAAGCAGGGGTCGTTCATCGCGACATCAAGCCGGCGAACATCTACCTGACGATGCGCGACGGCGGGGAAATCGTCGCGAAGCTCCTCGATTTCGGGATCGCCAAGGTGAAGATGGAGGAGCTCTCCGGTGAAGCTCGCGGCCTCACGCGCACGGGCTCGATGCTCGGGACGCCGCTCTACATGTCGCCCGAACAGGCGCTGGCCAAGAAGACGATCGACCACCGCACCGACATCTGGTCCCTCGGCGCCGTGCTGTACGAGGCGCTGAGCGGGACGACGCCGCACGCGCACTGCGAGACCGTGGGGGAGCTCATCATGAGCATCTGCTCGCAGCCCGCGCGAAACGTTCAGGACCTGGGTCCGTGGATACCGCCGCAGGCGGTGGCGATCGTGCACAAGGCGCTGGCGATGGATCCGGACGCGCGCTTTGGCAGCGCTGACGAGATGTTCAGAGCGATAGCGCTCCTTCTGCCAAACGGGCATTGGCTGAACGCTTCGATGTTCACGCCGCTCTCGCCGGAGGTGCGGAGCTCGCGGGCGCCGGCGTATGCGATGCCCTCGGGTGCCCCGCCGGCGTTCGCGGTGTCGCGCGGATCGAGCTCGAGCTTTGGCGGCACGCCGTTCGCCGGCTCTGGAGGAAAGACCACGGCGGGGTTCTCGCAAGTGGCCGAAGGGAGCACCGCCGACCGCCCCCCGCAGACGCCGAACCGCGTGAAGGTCGCGCTGATCGCGGCGAGTCTGATGGCGGCGCTGGGTATCCTGATCGGCGGGATTGCGCTGCTGAGGGGCGTACCGCGAGTGGCAGCCCCCTCCGCTCAGGCGTCGGTCGCCCCTACCCTGTCGGCCGCTCCTAGCCCGCCGGTGATGCCGGCCCCGGCGACGCCCACGCCGGACCCAACGTCCTCGGCAGGACCTGAAGCTCCCTCGGCGCCGTCGAAGGCGAAGCCCACTACGACGACGAGGCCCCCTTCGAAGCCCGCCACGCCGCCTCCTTCCGTGTCGCCTTCAACAGCGGTTGCGACGCCCCCCTCGACACCGGCTCCGACGCCGCCGGTTGCGACCGCCGTGCGGCCCGTGTGCAAGGCGGAGTGCGTGGCGACCGCACGGGCGTGCAAGCAGCGGTGCAGCGACACGCGGTCCGGCTTCAGCGCCACGCATGCGTGCAAGAGGGACTGCGAAGTCGTCGAGAGAGACTGCCGGGCACACACCGGCGGCTGCTGAGCACTGCCGACCCTGCCGACTTCGAGCCTCGGCCCCCACTTTCCCGGCGTCGTCGTTCTATCGACGTGATCTCACGCCTACAGCGGATACCCCATCGCCTCCAGCTCCCGCGCGGTCCGTGCGCGCGCACGCAGCACGAGCCGGTCGAGCGTCGGCGGCATCGGCGCGATCGCGCGGATCACGTCGCACACGGCGTGAAGCGCCTCCTCGGCGTCGAGCATCCGGCTCGACCGCGCCTCTTCGAGGACCGCGCGCATGGCCCTCACCCAAACGTCGCGATCGGCGTCGAGGAAGAGCACGTCGAGGAGCACGCCAGGCTCCGCGCACTCGGCCCAGAGCCACAGCAGCGTCGCCTCGTGACGGCGGCGCCAGTCGTCTGAGACTCGCTTGTCTTTGCGCAGCTCGAGGACGAGCGTGGCGAGGGGGGACGTGGTCGAAAATGGGCTCATGAGACCTCTCTGGCGCCGGAGGCGAGGCGCGTCGGGGGAGCGTGCGCAAGGAAGGGGGCGAAGGAAGCCGCGTGAGACGCGGCGCGATGGGCGAGCTCGCTCGAGAACGCAGTGCGGAGATGGCCGCGGTCCGTCGCCAGTGCCGCGAGACGCGGCGCTCCGGCCATGCGCGCGCGGGCCTCGGCGTACGGGACGATGTGATCCCTTCGTCCGTGGATCCAGAGAACGTCGGCTTCGATCGCTCGGATCGCCCTTCCGGAGGCGAACGTGGCGTCGGCGAACGCGCGCACCTGGCCGGGGTAGTCGCCGGGCTCCTCGAGGCGGATCGGGAAGTCGCTGCGGCGGTACGAGCCGAACGCCGGGACGAGGCCGGCGCGCCCGTAGTAGCGCGAGGCGAGCGATAAGTCCTCGCGCCAGGCGCGCGGGCCCGCGAAGGAGACGAGCTCGAGCCCTCCCGCGAGCGTCGGGCCGACGGCCACCGCTGGGCTCACGGCGACGATGGAGGAAATGTGCCTTCGAGCGACCCGGTCGCGCGCCGCCGCGGCGAGGACGAGGGCGGCGCCGGTGGAGAAGCCGATGGCGACGCACGTGCGCAGCGGGGCGATGCGAGGGCGGTTCTCGAACAGGCGGCCGAGGATCGTGCCGACCGAGCGATGCGCGCGGTCGAAGGAGAGCGTCGACGTGCCGCCGCGCCCGTGCCCGTCCCAGTCGACCGAGAGAACGGTGACCCCTCGGGCCGTGAGCGCGTGGATCCAGGGCCAGAGCGGGTAGACCGCATCGTCACCCATCCCGTGGAGCATCAGGACGAAGCGATCGTCGCGGGTGGCCACCGGCGACGACGGAGCCGCGAGAACGGCGCTCCCGGTGCCGCTCGAGAGCGGGACCTGCACGTGGGTGACGTTCATCCCTCCGGAGCACACCGCGGGGAGCCTCCGGTGCGGCGCGGTCTCGAAGTCCGCCGCCGCGAGCGGCGCGAGTCGCTCGAGCATCCATCGGACGATGCGCGGCTCGTTCATCGCGGACCGCACCCTTCGCATCCGTGCCTGAAAGCCTTCTTCCTGTCGCGCGCCCGGTTCATGGCCACGCGCGCGACGCGCTCGATCGCGCCGCGGAAGACGCGGTAGAGCGCCGCGCGGACCCGCCCGAGGCCTCGCGGCCGGATGATCCCGCGGCGCGCCAGGAAGTCGACCACCGGCGCGTGCACGTGCCCCCAGACGAGCGCCCCCATTCCGCGACCGTCGAAGAAGTCCTTGAGCTCGACGGCGACGACGTCGATCCCCGCCCGGCCGTACGCGTCGTACCTGACCCCCGGCATCTTCTTGAAGCCGAGCTTCTCGTAGAGGGGGCACTGATCGTCGCAGCTCCCGAGCAGCCAGGGGAGGCCGGACATCGCCGCCACGCGGCCGAGGTGCTGGAGGAGCGTGATGAGCACGTCCGAGCCGCGGAACTCGGGGTGCGTGCAGAGCCGGCTGATCTCGCCGAAGGGGACGTCGAAGAGCCAATCAGGGAGGGGGGCCCCTAGCGCCAGCTCCTCGGATCGCGTGCGGTCGCAATCGACGTACACGAGGCGCACGGCGCCCACGATCCGCGACCCGACGCGGCAGACGATCTGCCTCGAGTACGCGTCGTACGGATCGAGCATGTCGGCCGCGCTCTTTGCGAAGGCGAACTTGTTCTTCGAGTGGTAGGCCGCGAGCCTGAGCGCGAGGACCTGCTGCATGTCCTCGTCGTTCTCGACATAGCCGACGGTCATCGCGCGCGTGAGCGCCCCCAGGGCGAAGCCGTCGCGGCGGAGCCGGGCAAGCGTGACGCCGTCGCTCCCAGCCAGCACCAGCTCGGCGAGCGCTTCGGAGAAGTCCGCGGGGGCTTCGTCGATTGCGAGTGAGACATCGATCTCCTCCGGGCGCACGTCGGGTACCACACCGGTGACGTGCGCGCGGACGAGGAACGAGCCGAGGACGGGAACGACGATCGTCAGCGCGAGCGGGAGCCCCGGCACGAGCGACCTGGCGCGCGAGGAGGCTACTGCGCGCAGGGTGCGCGGGCCGGCGGCCGTGATCTTGAGGGTGTGCCACTCGCGGAAGAAAAACGGATCGGGCGCGTACGCCGTGAGCCAGTGGAGCTCCGAGAGCGCGTGCTCGTCCGCGGAGCGCGGCGGCGCAGGGTCGAACGCCACGTCGAGCTCGCGGACCGAGCGACGCGAGCGCAGCGCGAGAGACGCCCTCTTCGCGCGGCCGTGCGACACGAAGGGGGGTGCGTCGGCGGGGGACCACTCGACGTCGACGGGCGTCCCTGCGGGGAGATCGAGCGACTCTGTCGGATCGCACGCGACCGAGAGACCGGCCGGACCGATTTTCATGACGTCGCCGGTGACCGAGCCTCCCGGCGCGCGGATGGTGACGCGGAGCCCTTCGTTCGCGTAGAGGCTCCGCCCGCCGCCGAACTTCGCGACCTCCACGCCGGGCGTGAGGACCGCCGGGGAGATTGCCACGGCGCTCATCGCCTCGCTCCGGGGAAGACGCCCAGCCGGGGACCGTGGACCCCGTAGCCAGCGAACATCAGCGCCGCGGCGAGGAGCGAGCCTGCGACCGTCGCGGGGTGCGCGGCGAAGAACGACGCTGCCCCGGCGAGCGACAGGGTCTCCTCGAGGACGGCGGGCGCGAAGAGGCCTCCGGGGAGGAGGCGATCGGCCCCGAAGATCGCAAGGCCGGCGCAGACGGTGATCGCCGCCACATGGTGGGTGAACCAGTTGCGACCGTCGTTGAAGTTCACGTCGTCGCGCAGTCTCTCCATGCCGAGGCGAAGGGCGCCGTGGTAGACGAGGAACGTGGCGGCCAGCATCCCTTGCGGGGCCCCTGCCCGGAGCATCGCGACGGCGCCCGCGAACGCGAGGGCGTTGGCGCCAGCGAGATAGAGCTGCGTCGGGTGGAGGGGGCGGCCGTGGCGGTGGGGCTTGAGGCGGAGGACCTTCGCCTCCGCGCTGTGGTAGCGGACCCCCCAGGGGACGGTCGTCGGGCGACCGTAGCAGCACCCGTAGTTGAAGCAGCCGAGCCGCCCGGGGACGAGCGCCGCGAGGCCGGCCAGCGCCACTCCATCCAGCAGCGTGAGCGCGGAGAGGTGGAGCTCCGCAGCCAAGAGGAGCGCGGTGAGGGTGATGCCGGCGATCCCCCCTTGCACGTAGAAGCCGGTCTCGACGAGGTACTTCCCCGGGCGAGCGAGCAGCTTCCGGCCGAGGGCGATCAGGTGGAAGCTTCGAGCGCCGATCCAGTTGCCGGCGGCGATGCCGAGGATCCCCCAGGCAAGCAGCCCTTCGGCGCGGCAACCCGCGGCCCAGAGGTAGTACGAGAGGACGAGCCCGCCCGAGAGCGCGGACAGCGCAGCGAAGACTCCGAACCAGACGAAATGGAGGTTCGCGGTCCGCGCGATGACCGGGCTGGCGTTGAGCGCCTCGAGGAGACGCACCGGCGAGAGCGGGGAGAGCGATCCCGAACCTCTCGGCGTGCCCTCTCCTTCGAGCGCCAGCTTGGCGGACAGATCGGCGGAGCTGACGAGGGACGAGTTCACGGGAACCGATCGGCGCGGGGAGATGCCGCGCACCCAGCGTTCTTAGTTCCCTGACCCCGCCCGCGCATGTCACTCAAACGGGCGACGCTGCATCCTTGTTACCGCATCATCTGAAAAATATTCCGCGCGCGCGCGATCGCTCGCTCGAGCTTCTGCACGACGAGCTCGACCTGCTCGCGAGTGATCGTGAGCGGCGGGAGGAGCTGCGACACGCGCGGGTCGAGGCCGGCGAACACGAGGAGAAGCCCTTCATCGTAAGCGCAGCGGGTCATGAGGGGACCGAGCTCGGGGTGGGCGTAGACGAGTCCCATCAGGAGCCCGAGCTGTCGAACCTCGACGAGGACGTCGGCGTTGCGCGACCTGAGCTGCTCAAGCGCCCCCGTGAAGGCGTCCGCCATGCGGCGTACATGGGGCAAGAAGCCCTGCGCGGTCAGGATGTCGAGCTGCTTCAGGACCACGGCGCAACCGATCTCCGCCCCACCCATCGTGGACTGGTGACGGAACGAGTCGCGCGTGAGGTATCCGCCGAGGTGCGGGCGGAAGCACACGGCCGACATCGGATAGTGCCCCGCGGACATCCCCTTGCCGAGGACCATGATGTCGGGGACCACGCCGTAGTGCTCGATCGCCCACAGCTTGCCCGAGCGCCCCCAGCCGGTCTGGACCTCGTCGATGATGAGGAGCGCGCCGGCCTCGTCGCACGCCCTCCGCACCTCCGCGTAGAAGCCGGCGGGGGGAACGGGGAGGCCGACCGAGGCGGGGACGGTCTCGTAGAGGACCGCGGCCACGCCCGCGTCGAGCTTTTCGCGGAGGGACGAGATGCTCTGGAGCGCCACCTCTTCGTAGTCCGGAGAGCGCTCGGAGAAGTCCTCGAAGAAGCGGGGGTCGCCCGCGAAGACGGCGAGGCCGGTGTGGCCGTGGTACCCCCCGCGGGCGAAGAGGACCTTCTTTCGCCGGGTGAACGCGCGGGCGAGCTTGATGGCGAGATCGATCGCCTCGCCGCCGGAGACGCCGAAGACGACGCGCGAGATGTCGCCGGGGAGGAGGGCCGCGAGCCGCTCGGCGAGCTCGCCGCGCTGCGCGCTGAGGAGGTGGTGGTTGCCGATATCGAGCGAGTCGAGCGCGGAGCGGAGCGCGGCGGCGATCTCGGGGTTGCGGTGGCCGAGGTTGAAGACGCCGCCGTTGCAGTGCGCGTCGAAGAGCGAGACGCCGCCGTCGATGTCGTGGAGGTAGCACCCTTCGCGCTTGCCCATCACGAAGTCCATCCCCGCGCTCAGGAAGAAACCGACGCGCCCGGCGTTCACGTGGCGGCAGTTAGAGGCGAGGGCGCGCTTCTTCGCGTCGCTGTACGAAGGGGGATCGATCGCGAAGTTGACGGCGAAGAAATCGGCCTGGCCGAGCCCCTGATCGATGGCGGATCGCGCGAGGCGCGCGAGGGCGCGCGGAAGGGGGCTCTCGACGCCGAGCGAGCGGAGCGTCGAGCGGAGCTGCCGCAGCTCTTCGGCGATGACGTCGAGCGTGGAGAGGGGCGACCCGAAATTGCGAAGGGAGAGCCTCCCGAAGTACGCCGCGAGAAAGAGGGGATACGACGCGCCGAGGACGGGGCTGCGCTCGATCGCGCGCGCGAGCACGGCCATCGGGACCCCCTCCGCCTCGAGCATTCGCCGCGCCACCGCGTACGCCGCGAAGGCCGAGGCCGCGAGCTGGAAGAGGCTCTTCGCGAGGATCCCCTCGTCCCGCAGGAAGTCGCCCCCCGCCGGCCAGGCGAGGCGCACGAAGCGCGCGACGTCGTCGATCGGCGCGCGCCGGAGCTCGTCGCGAACGGCGCGAAACGCGAGATCGCTCACGGCGTTCGCGCGGGCGCCACGGAGGGCGTCGCGGAGCAGCCGGCGAATCCGGTTCCGGTCCCGCGCCGAGACGGGCTCCGGCGAAGGGGCCAGGTACGTCCTCAGGAACCCGCCCGCGTCGACGAACGGGGCACTCTGGCCGAGCGCTTCGAGAAGCGCTTCAGGGGGCGCTCCGCTGCGTCGCAGGTTCGCGACCGCGTGGCAGAACGCGGTCACATTCGCAAAGGAGAGGACCGTCGCAGCGAGGCCGGCGGTCGCCGACGCGCCAACGTCCCCCGCATAGAGGACCGTGCCGAGCGGCGCGAGGATCGGCTCGCAGCGGCGAAGCGTCGCGCGGCTCCCCCCGGCGACCAGGACGAGCGCGCCTTTCTCCGCCTCGCGACGGGTGCCGCACGGGGAGACGTTGAGGTACGCGCCCCCTTCCCGGCGCACGCGTCGATCGAGGGCACGCGCCTGTCTCCGGCCGATGAGCCCCAGTGAGACGATCGTCTTCCCGTCGATCTTCGCCCCGCCGATCGCGTCGAGCATCTCTTCGATCGGGCGCGCGCCGCGGACCGAGAACACGATGCAGTCGGCGGATCGCGCGACCTCGCTCATGTCGCGGGCGACGCGCGCGCCGAGAGGCTCGAGCGGCGCCGCCGCCGCGCGCGTCCGGTTGAAGACCACGAGCGGAACGCCGGCCGCGAGGAGCCGCTTCGCGCTGGCGAGCCCCAGCGCCCCCGTTCCTACCAGCGCGACGCGCATCGAAATCACCCGTCGTCCCTTTCCTCAGTCGATCAGCTCGACGAAGCCTCGCGTCCCGTCGACGCGCAGCTTCTGCCCGTCCCGCAGCGTACGCGTCGCGTCGCGCACCTGGAGGACCGCGGGGATCCCGCACTCGCGCGCGACGACCGCTCCATGGGAGAGGAGCCCCCCTTCCTCCATGACGATCGCCGACGCCAGGCTGAAGAGCGGCGTCCAGCCGGGGTTCGTGTACTGCGTGACGAGCACCTCGCCCTGCCGGAAGTGGCTGGCCTCGTCGAGCGTCCGGATGATCCGCGCTTCTCCTTCGCGCACGCCGGCGCTGCACGCGACCCCCACGAGATGAGTCGAGCGCGCCCCGTTCGTCGCGCTCGTCCGGTTTGCGTCGTGCGGTGGGGCTGCCCCGTCGGCGCTCGCGCCGATCGTGCTCGGCGGGTCGAAGCTCCGGTACGCGATCCGCAAGCGCTGGTAGCGCGCGACCCGACGCCGCGCGTCCTCCGGCGAGAGACTCCCCTCGTGGAGCGCGACGAGCTCGGACCACGAGAGGTGAAAGACCCCGGCTGCGCTCTCGAGGACCCCGCGCCTCTCCAGGCGCCGCCCGAGCTCCACGATGAACCGGCGGCACTGGTAGATCGCGCGGTCGAGGCGATGTCGGGTCTCTTCGCGCCACCAGGCGTACGTGCGCACGCGACGCAGCTGATCGACGAACCGGTTCCGCGGATCGATCCACCGCAGCCACTTGGGGAGGGACTGCGCGAGCCGGTAGGCGAACCAGCGGAGCGGGGCGGCTCGCGACAGGGTGGCGAGCGCGCGCGCCTCCTCCCGTTCGCGAGCTTCGACCTGGCCACCCTCGACCGCGAGCGCGTCGCGGCGCTCGCCGGCAGCGACGAACTCGCGCAGCGTCGCGAGCGCGAACGTGGGGTCCTCGTCCCATCGAGGGAGCTCGAGCTCGTCGTTGTACTGCGTCATGTGGCGAGAGCGGTGGAGAAACGCCGCCAGCTTCGCGGAGAAGCTCTCGGCCCCCGGCGTCGCCTCGAGGCGCGACATGACCTCGTTCGGTGGGCTCTCCGCGACGACCTTCGCGACCCGGGGATCGTCGAACGCGGCCGACGCGAGCGTCCACAGCTCGAAGATCGGGACGGCCGTGCCGACGCGGGAGAGGCCGGTGATCAGGTTCCCGAGCGAGACGCGGTCGTTCTCGGCGAGCCCGCGGTTCATCCGGTCCATCATGGGCCGCAGATCGTCCTGCGCCTGGGCGGACATGAAGCCTGTCCGGAGCGCGAAGCCGTCGGTCCGGTCGCGGAAGTCGACGGCACGCTTCACGGCCTCGAAGAAATCATCCTCCGCGATCGCGGAAGGGTTCATCTCCTGGAGCGCCGCCTCCTCGGCGAGGAACGCTTCGCCGTACGCCTCGGCCTCGCGCCACACGCTCTCGTACCGGCTCTGGACGCGGAGGAGGATCGGCAGGCCGCGGAGGATCGTCGCAGGGGTGAACCCCGTCACTCTGCCGCGCCCTTCGTAGCGAATGGGGAGCCCGACCGTCTCGTCGAAGGCGCGCTCCACGAATCCCGGGAGCGTCTGCATGACGCTCTTCATCGCCCCCACGTCCCAGTAGCCCTGCCCGAAGAACGAGCGGCACCAGTCCACGACGCGGCCCCGGGGCATCATTCCGAGCCCCACGAAGAACGCCTGCATCTCCGCGCTGAAGCGGCCCGCGGAGAGCGAGAACGAGATCGGTGACATGAACCGCGGCCACACCTCGCGAAAGTTCGCGCTGGTCCACTGCGTCTTCTCGTCGCGAAAGGCCACTGCCGTGAGCGGGCGGGACTGAACGAGGTACGTCCGACCGGCGTGATTGGCCCACTCGATGTCCTGCGGCGCGCCGAAGAGCTCCTGGGTGCGCTGGCCGAGGTCCACGAGCGCCCAGATCTGCTCGTCGGTCAGGCTCGGCTGCGCGCGCTGGGCATCGGGGACCGGCCCTTCGGCAGTGCCGTTCGCCGTGAGCTTGGTCATGAGCTTCTTGTCGGCGACGGCGCGGGTGGCGACGGACCTCGCGTCTACGTCGACGACGAAGCGATCAGGCGTCACCCGGCCCGAGACGAGCGCGTCGCCGAGCCCCCACGCCGCTTCGATCATCATCTCCGCCTCGCGCCCGGTCTGCGGGTTCAGCGTGAAGAGGACCCCGGCGCAGTCGGCAGGCACGAGGCGCTGCACGAGCACCGCCATCCGTCCTGAGCTCGAGAGGCCCATGCGCCGCTGGTACTCGAGCGCGCGCTCGTTCCGGAGCGACCGGAAGCACTCGGACACGCGGGCGCGCACGTCGCTCGCGCCGACGACGTTCAGGTACGTGTCGAACTGGCCGGCAAACGAGGTCGTGGCGCCGTCTTCCATCGTCGCGGAGGACCGGACCGCGACCGGAACGCCCCCGCCGAGCCTCGCGTACGCGCGATCGATCTCGGCCGCGAGCTCGGGGGAGAGCGCACCGTCCTCCGCGACCGCTCCGCCGACGGCGTCGCTCGTCACGCAGAACCCTTCGGGGACGGGGAGCCCGGCGCGCAGCATCGCCGCCTCGCGCAGGGCCTTTCCGCCCACCCGGGGCGCGTCCTCGGGGGAGATCTCGGCCAGGTCCAGCACCTGTCGGCTCATGGCGGGGCGAGCACGCTAGCACGCGCGCGCGGGAAAGCCGGCGGTCCGGCTCGGCGCGCGGTGTCGGGGGGGGGGCGGATCACCGCCGTGTCACCCGTTCGAGTGAATGCCGGGCGGTCGATAGGCGCGCTAGACGCTAACTCGTGATGGTCGCTTCTCCGTGGACCGGGTTCGAGCCCGGGCACATCGGCTTTTGCGAGGCCCGCCTCGACGGTTGGATCGTCGAGCCGGCGAACGCATGGTCGAGCCTCGCCTACCTGGCCGTCGGCGCTTACCTCACTGCCCGTGCGCGCCGCAGAGGGGACGCGCCGCTCCTCCTCGTTGGGACGACCGCGATCCTCGTGGGGCTCGGCTCGTTCGCGTTTCACGCGACGGCCACCTTCTTCGGCGAGTTCGCCGACGAAGGGTCGATGTTCCTGATCGGCGCCCTCATGGGAACCCTCGCGCTCCGTCGCATCTTTGCGTGGAGCTTCAACCAGTGCGCCTGCTCGTTCGCGCTGATGGTGGCCACTTCGCTGCTCGTCCTCGCGCGCGCGCACGGGAGCGGCCTCGTGGTCTTCGCGCTCCAGGTCGTGCTCGCGGCGTCGCTCGAGATCCGACTCTGGCGAAGCGCGAGCGAGCGGGGCGACTACCGCGCGCTCAAGGTTACGCTCGGGCTCTTTGGGGGCGCGTACATCGTCTGGTGGCTCGACTTCGGTCAGATGGTGTGCAACCCGACAAACCACGTCTTCGGCGGGCACGCCGTGTGGCACGCGCTCACCGCGCTGTCGCTCGTGTCGTACCAGCTCTTTCAGGAGCAGTTCATCGGCAGCGTGCGCGTTCCGACGATCGCCGTCCTCCCGGCGCTCCCAGCGCCGGAGCCGAGCGAGCCCGACGCGATGCCGTCGGCCGTCGAGTCGCTGCGCGCAATTCGCGCGCAGGTGCTCAGCGCCCCGGAGTCTTCGGCGTTCCGGTAGCGACCCGAGGCTGCCCGCCCCGCGCGGGGGCGGATGCGGCCCTGAAGCGACCGAACCCGGCGGGGAGCCCGAAGACGAAGCCGTTGGCGTTCGTCGGACCCGCCGGAGCTCGACCCGGTACACGCTCGAGCCGCCGCTCGTCAGCGCGCCGACGAGGACGAGGGTGCGCTCAACTCGCTGTGCCCGAGCGCGCGCCGCGCGTCCTTCGCGACCAGGTCGAGCCCTAGGTCCGCGGCGCGCTTCGCCGTGGCGGCGAGGAGCCCACGCGCTTGTGGGGACTTCCCTTGCGCCAAGAGGAGCCGCGCGCGCGCGATCGCGAGCGCGAGCTGCGCCTCGACACGGGTAGGAGCGAGGGCAGAGGCGCCCTCGAGGACGCTCGATGCGTCGTCGAGCTTCTTCTGGGCGACGAGCGCCGATGCCAGCGCGGCGAGCGCGCAAGCTTCGTCGTTCTTCATCCCCCCGGTGTGCGCCGCATCGGCCGCGCTGCGGCTGAGTGCCTCGGCGTCGGCCGGGTGCCCGTCGTCGAGCGCAACCCTGGCGCGGAAGCACTCGGCAACGAAAACATCGTGGGCGCTCTCGGTCGCGCGGAACGCCTCGAGCGCCTCTTGCCCGGCGCCCGCCGCTGCCGCAAGGTCCCCTCGCGCGAGGGCGATCCGTGCGCGCACGAGCTCCGCGCTCGCCGTCGAGTACTCGTCCCCCTTCGCGAGCGCCTCGCCGTCGGCGATCTCCTTCCCCGCCGTCTCGGGATCCCCGGCGACGACCGCGAGCTCGGCCAGGAAGAGGGTCGTGCTCGTCACGCCGTCGTGCTCGTCTACGGCGCGAAGGTTGGTACGCGCGAAGGCGAGCTCCGATCGGGCGTCCGCGAGATGCGCCTCGTCCCAATCCACAAGAGCGAGGTCTTCGAGCGCGTTGCCGATCCCCTCGCGATCGTGGATCGCCTCGTACACGCCGCGCGCTTCCTCGTAGAGCGCTCGCGCCGAGGTCTCGTCCCCGGCAAGCCAGCGGAGCCCGCCGAGATCTGTAAGAGAGTTCGCCACGCTGTAGCGGGAGCCAATCGCGCGGTACCGAGCGAGCGCATCCTCCGCAAGCGGGATCGCGCGCACGAGGTCGCCCCGATCGCGATAGATGCTGGCGAGCTTCTTGAGCGAGCCCGCCTCGTACGCCTTGTCCCCCAGCTTCACGTAGAGAGCCCGCGCTTGTTCGACATCGACCATCGCTTCGCCGGGGCGATGCATGAACGTGAGCGCGTCCCCCGCGAGATCGTGCGCGTCGGCGAGCACCGTCGTCGCTCCGATGCGCTGCGCCTTCGCGGCCGCGTGGCGCGCCGCCTCGAGGTCGCGCTTGAAGTCCGAGAGCTTCGATGCGGCGATCGCTTCGTAGAGATCGATGCGCGGATCGTCGCGCTCCGGGGGGGCGAGCGCGTGCATCCGGTCGACCTCGAGGAGCCCTTCCTTGGCGCGCCCGGCCGCGACCAGCGAGTGCACGTAGCGGAGCCCGTACTCCACGTTGTCCGGGAAGAACTCGACGAGCGCGCGCCCGATCTCGACGGCGCGCGGCCAGTCCTTCGCGGTAGCCCGGTAGCCCGCTTCGATCGAGAGCTGCTGTTCGCGAGACAGCGTCCGCGATCCATCGAATGCCTTCTTGGACTCCTCGAGCGCGCGCGCGTCGTACCCGAGTGCGCCCGCCGCGGCGGCGAGCCCGGCGTGCGCAAGTGGAAACGAAGGGTCCGCGGCAACCGCCTTCTCGAACGCGTCGAGGGCGCCCGCGAAGTCCGACTCGAAATGCTTCGCGCGCCCCTGCGCGTACCACTTTACCGCCTCTGCGTTCCCCGAGATCGCTGCGCGCGCCGCCGCGACCTGAGCGGCCGAAGGATCGCGCGCGCCGAGCTTCTTCCGCACCGCCTCGGCCACCGGCATCGCCAGGTCGAAGAGCGAGGCGGTCGTCCCGCGCGACGAGGCGCCCGCGACGCGCTCGCCGTCGCGCGCGTCGTCTACGTCCGCGCTGACCTCCACGGAGCCCCCGGAGCCGGCGACGTAGCTCGCTTCGATCACGTAGTCCGCTCCGAGCGCGTCGCGGAGCTTCGCGATTCCCCCCTTCGACGCGACGGCGTCGTCATCGAGCGCGAGCTCGCGCCTCGCCTGCGCGACGCGGTCGATCGGCACGACGCGCAGCGCTTCGTCCGCGTCGAGCTCGGAGCCGAGGATGCTTCCGAGCGCGGTGCCGATCCACCGCGTCCCTCCCCCTTCCTCGTTCGCGTTCGCTCGGCTGGAGTCCTTCATGACGATCGCCAGGGTTGGTCTCCGCCGGGCGTCCGCGTCGTGCTCCGCGCCCCCTCTGCTCGCTGACCGCGCGTGTCCCCAGGCGAAGCCAGCCGCCGCGATCCCCACCCCCGCGAGCGCGCCAATCATGGCCCGCTTCCTCCCGACCGGCGCGGGCGGCACGTCGAGCGCCTCGACCACCTCGCGCACGGTCTGGAACCGTTTCGAAGGCTCGCGCGCAAGGCATTTGAGGATGACGGCGTCCCAGGTCCGGTCGAGCGCTTTCACGCGCGATCGCGGCGATGGAGGGGGCTTCGTGAGGCGCATCGAGATCACGTCGATCGCCCTTTCAGCCTCGAACGGAAGCCCACCGGTCACCATCTCGAACAGCACCACACCGAGCGCATACACGTCGGTCGCGCGCGTGATCGCCCCTCCCTCGACCTGCTCGGGGGCCATGTACGCGGGGGTCCCGACGAAACGCCCTTCGTCGAGCAACGCGCGGTGGTCCTCTTCCTCGGTCGCAAGAGCGATCCCGAAGTCCATGACGACGGCGCGGGTGGGAGTGCTCCCGCTCCCCGGCACGAGCATGACGTTCCGCGTCTTGAAGTCGCGATGAATCACCCCCGCCTCGTGTGCGGCCTCGAGCGCGGTCGCGAGCTGGCGCACGATCGGGAGCGACTCGCTCGTCGAGAGCCGCCCCTTGCGGGCGATGTGCGCCGCGAGCGTGTCGCCGCGCAGGAGATCCATCGTGAGGAACGCGCTCGTCCCCTCGGGACTGACGTGGAAGCCGAGGTCGTGAAGGCGACAGACGCTCGGGTGCGTCACCTTGCGCGCCAGGAGCACCTCGCGCTTCAGCCCCTCGAGCGTGCCCGCGTCGGCGACGAGCTCGCGCGCAATCGACTTCAGGGCGACGCGCATGTGAAGGACCAGGTCCTCGGCCTCGTACACTTCGCCCATTCCGCCTCGCGCGAGAAACCGCACGATCCGATACCTCTCGCCGAGGACCGTGTCGCTATCGAACGCGGGGCGCCAGTCGGGCGGCGAGTCGGCGGATCTGCCGCGAGCACCGCTCCGATCGCCCGAAGCGACCTCGGTCGTCCGATGGGCGAGCGACTCGTCGTGCTCCTTCCCAGCCATGCGCGTCCATCATCGCACGCCCTTGGTGCCAGGGTTCGAGCGTCACCCCTTGAGCGTGGTCACCGGCAACTTTCGCACCCTCTTCCCCTTCCCCCCCTCCGCCACGAACAGCGCGTTCGCCACCGCCGGCGCGATCGGCGGCACCCCCGGCTCCCCGCACCCGCCCGGTTTCTCTTCGCTCGGCACGATGTGCACTTCCACCGCGGGCATCTCGTCCATCGAGAGGAGGTCGAACCGGTTGAAGTTCTCCTCCACCGCGCCCCCTCCGCCGATCGTGATCTCGCTCTTCATCGCCGCGGTCAGCCCGTACACGATCGCCCCTTCGATCTGCGCCTCCACTTGATCGACGTTCGTGACCGATCCGCAGTCGACCGCCGACACGACACGGTCCACGCGGAAGGTCCCGTCCGCGTTCACGGTCACCTCGGCCACGTGCGCGACGAAGCTCTCGAAGGACGCGTGCGCCGCGATCCCGCGGCCGCGCCCGGGCTTGAGCGGCGTTCCCCACCCGGCCTTCGCCGCCGCGAGCTCCATCGTCGCCCGAAGCCTCGCCGCTTTCGGATCCGTCATCAGGCGCCGCCTGTACTCGAGCGGATCGATCTTCGCGAGCCCGGCCAGCTCGTCGACGAAGCACTCCTTGACGAAGCCGTTGAGCGAGTGCCCCACGGAGCGCCAGAAGCCCACGGGGACGCCCGACTCGAGGTTGTGCCAGTCCGCCATCGTGTTGGGGATGTCGTACGGAAGCTCCGTCGCCCCTTCGACGGCCGAGGTGTCGAGGCCGTTCTTCATGAACTGCGGGAACGTGCGGCTCATGATCGAGTCGCTCACGATCCGGTGCGACCACGAGACAGGGAGGCCGTTCTTGCCGATGCCGCCGCGGAGCACGTTGTACGAAGCGGGGCGATAGAAGTCGTGCCGCATGTCGTCCTCGCGCGACCACATGACCTTCACCGGCGCCTGCATCGCCTTCGACAGGACGATCGCCTCGACGACGAAGTCCATCTCGAAGCGTCGCCCGAAGCCTCCCCCCATGTACGTCGTGTGCACGTTGATCGCCGACGACGGGAGCCCCGTAATTTTCGCCGCGCCCTTCCCGCACGCCTCCTGGAACTGCGTCGGAGCCCAGATGTCGCAGCTCCCGCTGCGAACGTCGGCCGTGCAGTTCATCGGCTCCATCGTGGCGTGAGCCTGGAAGGGGAGCGTGTAGATCGCGTCGATCTTCTTCGTCGCCTTCGCGAACGCTGCGTCGAAGTCCCCCCTCTTCTCGGCCACCACCCCGGGCTTCTTCGCGAGCTCGACGCACTTGGCGAGAATCGACTCGCTCGAGAATGGGTCAGGCGTGTTCCACTCGACCTTGACCTCCCGCGCGGCAAGGCGGGCGTGCCAGTACCCGTCGGCGACTACCGCGATCCCGCTGTCGATCGGGATCACGCGACGCACGCCCGGCATTCCTTGCGCCTTGGCCGCGTCGAAATGCGCGAGCTTCCCCGCGAAGCTCGGCGGCCGCACGACGACGGCGACCAGCATCCCGGGGAGCTGCGTGTCGATGCCGAAGGCGATTTGACCGCGCGCCTTGGCCGGCGCGTCGAGGCGGGGGACGCGCGTCCCCACGAGATGGAAGCTCGCGCGCGGCTTGAGCGGGACGTCGGTGGGTACTTTCAGCTTCGCCGCGGCCTCCGCGAGCGATCCGAAGCCGGCGCGCTTCCCGCTGGCCGCGTGCACGACCTCCCCCTTCTCCGCGTGGCAGCTCGCCGCGTCGACGCCCCAGGCGCTCGCCGCCGCGCTCACCAGCATCATCCGCGCCGCGGCGCCTGCCTTGCGAAGGGGGTCCCACGATCCGGCCGTGCTCGTGCTCCCGCCGGTGGCCTGCATTCCGAAGAGCGGGTTCACGTACGCGGGATCGACCGGCGCGAACTCCGTCTTCACCTTGGACCAGTCGCACTCGAGCTCCTCGGCCACGAGCATCGCCAGTCCGGTGAGGATCCCCTGCCCCATCTCCGACTTGTCGATGATGACGGTCACCGTGCCGTCGGTCGCGACGCGCACCCAGGCGTTCGGCGCGAACGCAGGTGGCACCGCCCGCGTCGGTTGCGCCGCGGGGGACGGGCCCGGTGGAGGGGGTGCGGGGGCGGCGACCTGAGGCTCCGGAGCGACATGGCACCCGACGAGCAGCCCCGTCGCGGCGAAGGCCGCGGCCCAGAGGGCCTCTCTACGTCCGAGGACGACGGCGTTCGCGCTCATCACTTCCCCCCTGCGGCGGCGTGGATCGCGCGACGGATTCGATTGTACGTGCCGCAGCGACAGAGGTTGCCGCTCATCGCCTCGTTAATGTCCGCGTCACTCGGCTTCGGCGTCTTCGCGAGGAGCGCGGCCGCGCTCATGATCTGCCCCGGCTGACAGTAGCCGCACTGGGAGACGCACTCGCTCTCCCACGCCCCAATCAGCGGATGGCCATTCGCCGCGAGCGACTCGATCGTCGTCACGGGCTTCCCCACTGCCTCCGAGACCGCCGTGCTGCACGACCGGACCGCCTCGCCGCCAACGTGCACGGTGCACGCGCCGCAGGCTCCGATGCCGCAGCCGAACTTCGTCCCCGTCATGCCGAGCGTCTCGCGGAGCGCCCAGAGAAGGCGCGTGTCGGGGGGGACGTCGAGCTGATGCGGAGAGCCGTTGATCGTCAGCGTTATCATCCTCGGGAGGAGACGTCGCGAGGCTGCGGTTCGTCAATAGACGCCGGCGCCGAAGCCCGTCGCGCTAGTCTCCTGCGAGCCTGTTTCTCACCTGATTTCTCACGGAGTCGAGGTCGCGCGGTCGGGTTGGCGTCATGGTGATGATCGCGCCGTCCTTCGTGTCCTTCACGTCGAGCGTGACGTTCTTCAGGACGACTGGGCACCTCCCCATGCCTCCGCCGCCTCCCCCTCCCCCGCCGCCACCGCCGCCGGTTCCATCACTGGGGCCGTTTCCATCTCCCCCGCCGCCACCGCCGCGTCCCCCGCCCCCCTGCGCGGCGATCTGGGCGAGCGCGTGGGATCGGTCGCGAACCTCAACGGCGGACGTGGCGTCCTTGGCCTTCACGGTGAGCGCCACCCCGTCCTTCGTGTCGGCCGCTGTCGCGCTCGCGCCGGCAACCGCCGTCGGGCACTGCGCGACCTTCGATGCGATTGTCTTCGGAGGGGGCGCCGCATCGGCGGCAACCGCGGCGACAGAAGGAGACGGCGCCGACGACGCGGCAGCCGTCGAGACCGCGGCCGAAGATACTGCCGCCGATGCTCCTGAATCCACTGCCGCGCTCGCGCCGTTCTGCTTGCACCCTGGACCGAGGAGCGCGAGCGCGATCGTGAGAAGACTCGCAACGTTCGTAACGTTCGTCATCGACGCCACTCTACGATCGCCCTCGCCCGTACCGGAAGCTCTTCTCGCCCCCTACTTGTCGAGCAACGCGGCCACCTCGGGCGGAAGTGTCGCGCGGTTCGCCACGAGGTACTCGCGGCTCATCACGCGCACAGCGTTCGCTTGCTTCAGCGCGTAGGCCGGCGCGAGCGGCCCGGAGTCGATCACGTACCAGGGGGTCTCGTTGCCGATCGAGTCCTTCGCGACGGCCGCCTGGTGCACGGCCCCCTCGGGGCCGAGATCGGTGAGCTTCGGGCCGTGCATCGCGTCGAGCTCCCACGCCCCGGGGTTCGCGCGGCTGCGCCTAAGCGTGGTGCTGTTGAACGGCGGAAGCGGCTCGAAGTTGTAGAGCTCATCCTTCCCAGCGGGGGGACTAAACACGCGCTTTGGACCGTAGGCATCAGGGTCCGCGGCGACACCGGCGATGACGGTCGCGGCGAGCGGCGCCGTCGGGGTGGCGATCGAGAAGGCAGGGGCGGCGGCTTGCGTCTTCGCGGTCGTCGACGGGCGAGGCAAGGGGCGAGAAGCGTGGACGGTCGGGGTCGGGGCGGCGATCGGGGCCGTGTCCTCCGTGCGATCGCTCGGGCCACTTGCATGCGGAGCCGCGTGGCGGGGCATGAGCTCTCGGACGATGAGAACACCGAGCGCGATTACCCCTGCCGCGGCAATCACGGCCACGACGCGCGTCCCGGCGGACCGCGACGCGCTCGGGTTGCTCGCGCCGGCGCTGCCGCTGGTGCTTGGATGGGTTGCTTGCACGCCAGGGTCTGGAGCAAGCGTCGTTCCGTCCCCAAACCCCGTCATTTGTGCCGGAACGCGCGTGCCGATCGGCGCCCTGGTGGTCGAACGATCCGGGGGCCCGTGTACGCTAGGATGAGAGGACGATGCGCGAAGCCCCGAAGCCCGCGAAGCTCTCCGTCCAGATCCGGACGAGGCGCGCGCGCAAGGACGAAGGGGGTGTGGGGGACGAGGCGTCCTTCTCTCTCGACGTGGCGTTCGATGCGGCGGTGGGTATCACGATCCTCTTCGGCCCGTCCGGCTGCGGCAAGAGCACGACGCTCGCCGCCATCGCGGGGCTTCTTCGCCCGGACGCGGGGCGCATCGCGCTCGGCGACGACGTGTGGTTCGACTCGGCGCGAGGCATCGACAGACCTCCGCACCTGCGCGGCGTCGCGTTCGTGTTCCAGTCCCTCGCGCTCTTCCCGCATATGACGGCCGCGCACAACGTGTCTTACGGGATGGACCGCCATCTATCCGCATCGGAGAAGCGACAGCGCGCGGAGAAGCTGCTCGCTCGCCTCAAGGTCGGCCATTTGGCCGATCGTCGGCCGGCGACGTTCTCCGGCGGAGAAGCGCAGCGAGTTGCCCTCGCACGGGCGTTCGCGATGTCTCCCCGGATCGCGCTCTTCGACGAGCCGTTTTCGGCGATGGACCGTCAGCTACGTAAGGATCTGATCGCCGACGTACGCAGCTTCGTCGCGGAGCTCGGGATTCCGCTCGTCCACGTGACGCATCAGCGAAACGAGGCGCGCGCGCTGGGCGATCACGTCATTCTGCTCGAGGCAGGACACATCGCGCGCCAGGGGGCTCCACAGGAGCTCCTTCCGCAGGAGGTCAACCGCGACATGTCCTTCGACGAGACGCCGCTCGGCGATCCGCTCCGCGACATGGACGAAGCGCTGGACCGTCGCTAGCTCCGGTGTGGGGGCGCGCCCCGGATCGCGCGACGTCCATCGCTGGGTCGGCACGACCTCGGGAGCTGGGGGCGAGACCCCAGTCGCAAGGGCATTTGCGCGGGTTCCAGCGCCGGTACGGCATATGCCTAGGTACGTTGCCATGAAGCTCGCCCCCTCCGTCCTCTGGCCGCTGGCAGCGCTCGCCGGTGCGTGCGTCGCGGCGGCCGCGTGCACCGCGCCGGTCCCGACCCAGGGGATTTACGGGGGGGTAGCCAGCGACGACAACGGAGGCTTGGACTCCGGGACGGCAAGCGGGTCCTCCAACGCCGATGGCGGATCGTCCACCGGATCCCCCGCGGGTCCGGCACCCGTTGCCAGCTCGACCCCATCGGAGGATGCCGCCGCCACCTGCAACATCGACTACGAGCCGTTCACGTTCGACCAGGCTCCCGACGGAGGGACGGCCACGCACGGCGTGTGCGACCAGTGCCTCACGGCGAACTGCTGTGAAGCGACCGTGACCTGCTTCTTGAACAACGCCGATTGTCTCGCGCTCGACCAATGCTACGTCACCTGCGATCAGCAGTACCCGGAGGGGAGCGGTGGTGGCGGGGGCGGCGGTGCTGGAGGCGGCGGCGGTGGTGGCGGGGGCGGCGGTGGTGGGGGCGGCGGTGGTGGAGGCGGCGGAGGCGGCGGGGGCGCCACCGACGCTGGAGCTGTCCCCACGGACGCTGGAGATGACGCCGCTGTCGGACCGCGCCGCGCCTGCCTCGACGCCTGCGACGCCGCACACCCCGCCTCGGTCGCGACCTACACGACGTTCAGCACCTGCTACATGACGACGTGCACCGGGAAGTGCGTCCCGTAGCGCACGGTCCACGCCGGCATCAGGGCGACGCGTCGCTCGGATCGAGCGACACGACGATGCGCTTTACCCCCTCGACGCGAGGCAGCGGATCGCCGCGACGCTCGAGCCGATGCCCCTGACCGTGGTAGCTCGGAAACGGATCTGACTTCACCACCATCGCGGCGAGGATCTGCCCGCGACGGTTCATCACGAGGACCGGGGCGCGGTCGTCGTCACTCTTCGGATGGCGGAGCACAATCGCCACGTCCTGATCCCCGGTGACCGTGAAGATCGCGCCGTCACGCTCCGCGGACGCACCGAGCAGCGTCTCGATTCGCCACGCGCGGCGATCGCCATCGACGAAGTCAGGCCGCGTTGCATCGAGCTTCGCGTGGTCGAGCGGAGGTGCCGCGTGACCGTCGATCTCGACTGCTACGGCGAGCTCGCTCGGCGCGCTCGAGTCCGGTGGAGGCGACAGCTTCGGCATCTGGCGCGACTCGTTCAAATCGTCTGACCGTTTGCAGCCGAACACGGCCAGCAGAGCGAGCAGTGCGATCCGAAGAGGAAATGCGACGCCGGCCCGCACCATGCTCTCCTCTTCTACACGACGATGCGGCGGGGGGCGAAGCGCGCTTCTCATGGACAGCCTGACCCTCGGTTCGCGCCTCCTCGTCACATTGCGCCGACGAGTAGTCGTCTCCGGCTGGACGCTTCCAGCGTGGCTCCTTCTTTTTGGATCGCCTGCTAGGCAAGCTCGAAGCGGCTTTCCACGGTCCCCGGCTTGCACTTCGCACCGCCCGAATGCTTTCGCGTCGCCATCGCCGCGTCGTCCTCGTCCCCGCGCTTGCCGCGCTCGCCGGCCTCTCGTCGTGCATTCAGGAGGAGTCGGCTCCGTACTTCGACGACTACCGCGAGCCGAGCCCCAGCAGCGGCCCCGTCGACGCCGGCGCCGCCCCCACTCGCACGAATGACGACGCCGGCGTGGTCGCTCCGACTCCGGTGGGGCCGACTCCGATCGTCGCGGACGCCTCGCTTCCGGCGGACGACGCCCCGACGAGCCCCGAGGCACTCTTCGACGCGCTTCTCCCCACATTCGAGAGCACGTGCGGGCCTTGTCATGTGCAGGGGGTGAACAACGCGCCTCCCTATCTTGGCGGGACCGATCCATACGCGACCATCAAGACGTACGCCGGATTCATCGTCGCCAATCCGCAGCAGAGCCTTCTCCTGACGAAAGGGGCGCACGAAGGCCCCGCGCTCGTGAATCCGCTCCGCGCGAGCATCACCACGTGGCTCACGGCGGAAGCCGTGGGCGCGCCGCCAGGCGCCGTGACGACCGCGCCTTTCGCGGTGACGGACGGAGCCAATCAGGTCGATCTCTCTTCGCTCGTGCCCGGGGCCGCGATCACGTTCACGGCGTCGACGAGCGGCGACTATCTCGATCTCACGTCGATCGCTTTCATCGCGCCGGCCGGATCGACCGTGACCGTGACGTATCCGATCTTCTACGTCGTCCCGGCGACCGGCCCGCAAATCCAAGACAACGACTTTTCGAACGTCGACCAGACGATCGGCGCCGGACAAACCGCGCCGCTCGGCCCAGGCCTCTTGAGCATCGAAGGGTGGGCAACGGGCGATCAGCTGCGAATCGCGTTCAAGGGGCTCGTCGCGTCGGGAGGCGGCGGCAGCGTCGGTATCGACGACGCGGGCGCGACCGAGCAGTGATTGCGACTGCTCAACTTCCGCGCAGCCGGCGCACCTGGTCTCCGATCGCACCGCGCCTGCTCACTTCCGCGATCCACAGCGGCGCACGCGGCATCACCGTCTGTAACAACTCATTCCTCGCCGAGAGCAACGCATGCCGCACAAGTCCCACATCAACGAACGATTCACGCCTGGGTGTATGGGCACGGCGAGTGCTCTATCGCGATTCATGATCGCTCGCGCATCCAGGCTTTTCTTGCCTCTGCTTGCGGTGTCTCTCGGCACCCTGGCCGCCGCGTGCAGCTACGGCGACTCGAGCGGCAGCTACGGGCACCCGGATTACGGCAAAGGCAACGGCAACGGGACCCCCGCGGCGGCGTCCACCAGCGGAGCGCCGGCGCCGAGCTCGACGGGCAGCGTGAGCGTGCCGCCGAGCGGCACCTCGAGCCCCGGGCAGACAATCCCGGACGCCGGACTCGTTGGTCCGGTCCCCTGGTCGCCGGACGCGGGGACCGGCGCGCCGCCCCCTCCGACCCAGGAGAACGGCGCCGCCGCCTGCGGCACTTGCCACGCGACGATTTACCAAACGTGGCGCCAGGCGATGCACTCGAACTCGATGGTCAGCCCAGTCATGATCGCAGAGACCAACCAGGTCATCGCCGGCCCGCTCGCGCGCGTCCCCAACCCGGACTTCACGAAGTTCTGCATTAACTGCCACTCGCCGACTGTGTCCGCCGTCGCGACTGGGGACGGCCTGCCGCAGGCCGACTCGACCCAATGGCGCGACGGCGTCAGCTGCACGACGTGCCACCAGTTCAACGGCACCTCCGAGCTCTCCTCCGGAGGGTTCACCGCCGGAATGCAGCAGGGTTACAACACCGGCACCACGTACTTCGCCGATCTCGACGAGCCCGTCGGCAATCGGTACCACACGAGCCAGACCGGCAACGCGTTCACGAACCCGAACGTCCTCTGCAAGAACTGCCACGAGGTGTGGATCGACCGCAACCAGGACGGCATCGAAGAGAAAGGCATCGACCTCGTTCTTCAAGAGACCTGGGACGAGTACCAGGACTACAAGAACTTCGGCGGCCAGGAGACCTGCGTCTCGTGCCACATGCCCGCGATCGCCGGCCTCACGCGCGTCGCCGATGGCGCGCAGATCCCGAACGATCAGTACACCGTGGCCCCGCCTCGCGTGGTGCACGACCACTCCTTCGTCGGCCCCGACCACCTCATCGACAACGCCGCGCAGACGGCGGCGCAGCTGAGCGCGAGGACCGCACTTCTGCAGAGCGCCGCGGCGATCCAGTTCGATCGCGAGAGCTCCGGCGAGGAGGGAAACGGCGGGATCGGCGTCGACCTCTTCGTCGCGAACGTGGGGGCGGGACACAACCTACCGAGCGGCTTCGCCTTCGCGCGGCAGATGTGGCTCGAGATCAAGGCGCTCGACGTGAACGGCAACCTCGTCGACAGCTCGGGGTTCCTGACCAACCCGACCGACGACCTGTGCGACGGCGCGACGCTCGACGACCAGTTCTTCAACCCGATGCCGCCGTTCTTCCAGAACTGCCGGTTCATCGACGGCGAGCTCACGACCTTCCAGCAGAAGCTCGTCAGCCTGGTCGACTTCGAGCAGCAGGACAGGTTCCTCGTCCAGGACACGATCACCCAGGACGTCCAGGACCAGTTCGGCTTCGAGACGTGGCTGCAGTACCTCACCGGCGGGGTCGTCGCGCGCCAACGATTCAACGAGAGCGGAAACCTGGCGGCGCTCCTCCCCTTCGAAACGCGCGAGTTCCACTACGATCTCAACAACCCCGGCGCTGGGGGCAAGGTGACGGCGCGGCTCCTCTATCGCTCGCTTCCCCCGTATTTCCTGCGCGCCCTCGCGTCGAAGCAGTCGGCCTCCGAGGAGGCGCTCGGGCCGCTCATCGCCAATCTCGAGACCATCGTGCTGGCGACCGACGAGCTGGACTTCTGAGAGCACCTCCTTAAGAGGACTTCGCCCTGCCTATCCCCCTTGCACCCGGTCCCTGTTGAGGTAGCTTGCCGCCGCATGACGATCGGGGGAACGGTTGCGGGCAATCCTTCTGAGGCTTTGGCTCGGCGCGCGTCGCCGCAGAAGCTGAATCTGAAGCTCGTGGGGAACGGCGGCTTCGAGCGCGTTCTGCAGCCGCTTCATCGCTGGATCTGGTCCAACGCCCACCGCCGCGGCTCGAAGCTCCTCGGCTTCGCCGCCACGGAGGCCGACAGCGGGCGCGACATGGCCCGTGCCGCGGAGTGCACGAAGGACGCGCTCCTCCGCCGCATCTACCTCCGCCACTCGCAAGACGAGGCGAAGCACGCGAAGCTCTTCACGACCCGCGCGCGATCCATCTTCGCCGCGCTCGCGAAGGACGACCCCGGGTCGGCGTTCCAGGGGAACTGGTTTACCCCCGGCGAGCGCGGTCTCGACGATCTCGACGTCGACAAGGAGTCGGACGCCTCTCTCCTCGCGTTCCTCTTCCTGTCGGAGCGTGCCGGGGCGCGCCGGTTCGTCGTCTACCAGGACGTGCTCGAGGCCGATCCCGAGACGCGCGACGTCTTCGGCCTCGTCATCCCGGACGAAGCGTTCCACACGAACTACAGCTACACGCAGCTGAAGCGCATCTCCCCGAAGCACTACGGCCTCCACATCCTGTGGGCGAAGCTCGGACGGGCGTGGAAGGCCTACCTGCGCCTCGCCGCCGCGGTCGCGAGCGTGATGGGCGCGGTGGTCCTCACCGTGCAGTACTTCGTCGTCCTTCCGCTGTTTGCCTTCATGGCGAAGCGTTCGGGGAAAAAAGAGCTCCCGGGGTGGATCGAGTCGCGGGCCGCCGGACAAGCGTCGCTTCGCTCGCAGTATTGAGAGGAGACCGCAGTGAACATTCTCGGCATCTCGGCCCACTTCCACGACTCGGCTGCCGCGCTCGTCGTCGACGGCATGCCCATCGCCGCCGTTCAAGAGGAGCGCCTCTCGCGGAACAAGAACGACCCGGCCTTTCCGCTCCACGCCATCGAATGGTGCCTCGAGCAGGGGAAGCTCGAGCCCCGGCAGCTCGATGCCGTCGTCTTCTACGAGAAGCCGATGCTCAAGTTCGATCGCATCCTGACGTCCGCGCTCCGGGCGTTCCCCAAGAGCTGGCGGAGCTTCCCGCACGCGATGAAGAACACCCTCGGCGAGAAGCTCTGGGTCAAAGGGATCATCAAGAGCTATCTCGGCGTCTCGAGCGACAAGATTCTCTTCACCGAGCACCACCAGGCGCATGCCGCGGCGGCCTTCCTCACGCAACCGACGAAGCGCGCCGCGATCCTCACGGCGGACGGCGTCGGCGAGTGGGCGACGCTTTCGGTCGGCGTCGGCGAGCGCACCGACGACGGGACCACGTCGATCAAGCTTCTCCGTGAGCTCCGCTTCCCGCACTCGCTCGGGATGCTCTACTCCACGTTCACCGCGTTCCTCGGCTTCCAGGTGAACGAGGGGGAGTACAAGGTCATGGGGCTCGCCTCCTACGGCAAGCCCGAGTTCGTGGACGAGGTCCGGAAGGTCATCCGGCCGGTGCCGGGGAAGCCGGGCGCTTTCACGCTCGACCTCGACTACTTCGATTTCCACACGACGGCGAAGCGATCGTTCTCGGACAAGTTCGTCAGTCTGTTCGGCCCGCCGCGCGCGCCGCACCAGCCGCTCGATCCGACGACGCCCGAGGGGGCGCGGTACGCCAACGTGGCGGCGAGCGTCCAGCGCGTGCTCGAGGACACGCTCGTCGAGCTCACGCGGTCGCTGCACGAGGAGACCGGGCTCCCCGACCTCTGCTTCGGCGGGGGCGTCGCGCTGAACGGCGTCGCCAACGGGCGGATCCTCCGCGAGTCGGGGTTCTCGAACCTCTACGTCCCGAGCTCGCCGGGCGACGCCGGTTGCGCGCTCGGCGCGGCGCTCTACGCCGACCGGATCCACTTCGGGAACAAGCACAAGGACGTGCCCGATCACCCCTACTGGGGCCCGGTCATCGTCCCCGAGGACCTCGAGCGGATCGCGCGCGAGGACGGCCTCCCGCTCGACACCGCGGCCGACGAGTCCGAGATGATGGATCGCACGGTGAGCGCGCTCGTCGACGGGAAGATCGTCGGCTGGATGGACGGCGCGGCCGAGTTCGGACCGCGCGCGCTCGGCAACCGGAGCATCCTCGCCGCGCCGCACACGATCGAGATGAAGGACCGGCTGAACAAGGAGATCAAGTACCGCGAGGAGTTCCGCCCGTTCGCCCCCGCGGTGCCGATCGAGGTCGCCGACAAGTACTTCGATCTCCCCCCCGGCGGCGCGCGGCTCGGCGCGTTCATGTCGGGCGTCTTCCCGGTTCGCCCAGAGTGGAAGGACAAGCTCGCGGCGATCACGCACGTCGATGGCACGGCGCGCGTTCAGACCGTGGAGCGTGACAAGGCGCCGCGCTTCTACGAGCTCCTCGAACGGTACGGCGCGAAAACCGGCATCCCGGTTCTCCTCAATACGTCGTTCAACCTCGCGGGCGAGCCGATCGTCACGCGCGCCGTCGAGGGGTATTCCACCTTCCGCCGCTGCGGGATCGACGTCCTCGTCGCGGGGAGGCACATGGTCTCCAAGAAGTCGGCAACCCTCCAGCCGCTCACGGCGACCGGCGAGGAGATCCCCCCGGGCGAAGCACTGACCGTCCCCATGACCGGCGACAGCGCGTCCGCGTAAGCGCGGTCCAGACCAGACGAGGTAGCGGCATGTTGAAGAGGCGAGGCAAGATCGAGCGTGGGCTGATCGTGATGACGAGCGCGGTGCCGTCGATTGGCGGATTCGCGCGCGGGCTCTGGGTCAGCGACGGGGGGCGCAAGTGGCTCGCGCCGCTCGTCGTCTTCCTTTGCGTGACCGGGCTGGTGCTGGTGCTCGCGGCGACCGTCGAGGCCGTGGCCCCCTTCATCTATTCGATCTTCTGAGAGCCCCCGGGATGGGACGCCGGAGGCGAGCCGTCGCCGAGTCGCTCGTGGCGGCCGTCGGCCTCGCGTCGCTCGCCGGCGCGTGCGCGCTGCGCGTCGAGTGGCTGCAGCGCCGCTTCGGGCTCGAAGCGGAGCACATGTCGTACCCCTGGATCGAACGCGCGATCCTCGTCGCCGTGGGCGCCGCCCTCCTTTTCGGCGCGCGTCCGTGGGTCGGGCGGTGGGCCGAGCAGGTCAGCGCGCGAGAAGCGCTCGCGACGTGCTTCCGCTTCGGTCTCGCGTTCGTCCTCGCGATCGTCGCGAGCGAAGTGGGCCTCCGCATCCTGAAGCTCCCGCGGCGTTACACCATGGGGCTCGCCAAGGAGTGCAACGGCGAGATGAGCCCGCGCTACGGGTGGCTCTTGAAGGCGTCGAATTCGCTCACGCTCGACTTCGGCGGGCGCGCGATTCGTTACGACGTCAACGCCGACCACAACCGCGCCCGTTCCGTGGACGATCTGCCCGATCCGACGCGCCCGACGATCTTCTTCGTCGGAGAGTCGATCACGATGGGGCACGGGTTGATGTGGGAGGAGTCGCTCGCCGGGATCGTCGGGGACGCGCTCAACCTTCAGGTCGTGGATCTCGGCGTCGATGGGTACGCGAGCGATCAGGCGTTCCTCCGCCTCCTCGATACGTTCCCGCGCTTCGAGCACCCGGTCGCGATCGTCACGCTCTTCCTCCCCGACCTCATGCTGAGCCGGGTCGAGAGGGTCGATCACCCGCGGATGATCTTCGACGGGCTCGAGGTGAAGCTCGTCCCCCCCGACTTCATCCAGAACTTGCGCCTCACGCAGGCCTTTCGCGAGTCGTTCGGGTACCACAAGGAGTGGGCGATCGAGACGACGGCCGAAGTCTTCCGCCGGACGCAGCAGATGGCCGACGAGCGTGGCGCGAAGGCGATCTTCGTGACCCCCGACCTCGGGACGACCTGCCCGCGCAACGACGGGTACTTCATCGAGGAGCTCCTGGTCCGGAAGGGGCGAACCGTGGTCAACCCGTGCTTCGGTTTCGAGGGGATCCCAGTCGATAACCATCCGAACGCCGCATCGACGCGCCGGCTGGCGGATGCGGTGCTCGCGAGTCTGCAGACGGAGCTGGCGCGGCGCTAGTTCCGTCGCTCTCCCGCCACGGTCACACGCGGGTTGTACATCTCGACGTACAGATCCCGCGCGTCCGCCGTGACCGGCCACGGCTTCCCGTCGCTCTCGATCCGGAAGAAGTGCTCCCCTGGGGGCACGTCGAACGTCTTCACGAGATGGAACCCCCACGGCTCGGCGTGGATCTCCTCATGGAACAGATCTCCGTCGATGCGGACGACCGCCGGGCCATCCGCAGAACGGACGAACGTGTCGAGCGTCACCGTGCGAGTCGCCGCGGACGGGTTCTCGATCACGAAGCGGCCGTGAGCGCGGCACCATACCCACGTCTCGTCTTTCGAGCTCTCGACGGGGTAGTAGCCCTCCAGCCAGCCCAGAAATACCGGCTCCCGGATATCCTCCCCGCGCGCTGCGAAGGTCGCCTCCCCCAGCTCCGCCCGGAGCGTCGCGGCCCTCTTCGCCAACGGAAAGAACGACGCACTCCCGTTCGGCCCAACCAGCGCCGGCTCCCCGAGGACGGCGCTGAGGCTCGCCTCGACCGCCGCGCCGTGATCCGCGAGCCCGTCGCGGGTCACGTGGATCCCCGCGTAGCCCGCCTCGGCGAGCGCGTCGATCATCGCGGGGACGGGCCGCGCTGCCATGTCGCGGTTCCACTGATCGCCCCGCCGCCCGCGGATGGCTCCGTAGCTCCAGTGGATCGTCTTCGAGTGGAGGTATGGACGGAATAGCGCGTAGTCCTCGAGCTTCTCCACCGGCGGATTGTCTGGAAACGGCACGAAGGGGAGCTGAAAGACGCTGCTCTGCGGGGGGATCGAGGCCTCGATCGCCGAGATGAAGCGATCTTCTCCCTGAAAGTCCTCCTTGAACGCCGCATAACGCAGGTCGATCAGCGGCGCCTGATCGAGCAGGCCGAGCCAGAGCACCCCCACGAGCGCCACCGGAAGCAGGAGCGCGGCGAGTGTCCCCGCTCTCGCGCGACGCGCCGCGCGCTCCGCGAGGATCGCGAGCGCCGTCAGGCAGAAGTACCCGATGTAGACGCTGATCCGGTTGTAGCTCCGGATCTCGCCGTACAGGAGAAACGCGAAGATCGCTCCGAAACCGCCGACCGTCCCGAGGAGCACCGCCGCCAGGTTCAATACGCGAAGCCCCCGCATGACCTCGGGGTCCAGGGGAGGATCTCGCGCGTCGTCGATCCCCGTCTTCGCGTTCGCCTCCTTCTGCTCAGTGCTCCTTCGGGGGGGCTTTCCGAAGAGGAGCGTGCACGTCAGGTAGAGAAACCCTAGCCCGCCGACCACCCCCAGATACTCCGAGGTGCTCTCGTGCAGCGGCGCTCGAACGTCGTACTTCGCCTTGAGGAGACGGAGCCGCTCGACGCGGTGGCCACTCACGGGGAGGAGCAGCTGTGTGATCTTGAGGCCGTACGGCTCGGCGTCGGCCGCGTCTCGCTGGAGGAGCGCGATCCGACCGTGCTCATGAAAGTACAGGAGGCTCGGCGAGACGAGCGCCGTGAAGAGGGTGCCGACGATCGCCGTGACCGCGAGCGCGCGGAAGAGCGGCACCGGCGCACGGCGGCGAACCGCGCCGACGAGCCCCGCGAGGACGAGGAAAAACGACGAAAAGAACGGAAAGTAGACCGTACCCGTGAGGCCGATGACGACGGCAATACCGACGGCCAGCATCGATCGACGCGAGCGGAGCGCGAGCTTCACCCTCCACCAAGTCGCCCCTTCTTCGAAGACCACCGGCTCGCCCGTGACGAGATCGAGCGCCACGAGCGTCGCGAGAGGGACCGTGAAGTAGCCCACGGCGTAGAACACGTGCTGAAGCCCGCGCATGTGGTGAAACGCGCTGAACGAATACAGAAGGCTCGCGACGAGCGCGATCGAGTACCTGATGCGGAGCCGCCGTAGCGCGAAGAGCGCGGAGAGCGTGACGAGCGGAAAACTCAAGATGAGCGTCACGTTCGCGAGGAGGAACGGATTCCGCGTCACGAGGCTCCCCCCCTTCACCCAGAGCAGGAAGAGCAGATCGGGAATGGGGTAGTCGTGCGCGTCGAGCCCGGTCGGCGCCCCCAGGTAGGCGTTGTGCGAGTACCAGGGGTTGTCGATCATCCCCTTGAAGAGGGTCGACATGAACATCGTGTAGTCGCCACGAACGGGGTTCATGGGGACCGTGAGATCGGCGCGCCAGGCCCGGTAGAGGAAGACGTAGATGGCGACGCTGAGCAGGGCCGCGAAGGCGTACTGCAGGAACGTGACCGTGCGTTTTCCCAGTCGCGTTCGCATTCCCATCGCGCTTGCGGGTGCGACCTATACCACGCGATCGCCGGGGCCAAGCCCGCCCGAGCGGGGGCCGATGGCGCTCCTCAGCGCGGCGCCAGGTAGCCGCCGTTGACGATCCGCTCCGCCATCGCGGCGTACGCCGCGGGATCCTCCGGCGCCACGGTCGCCAGCCCGTCGACGTAGCGGTTGAACATGCAGAACGCCGCGGCAATGAGGACCGTGTCGTGAATCTCTACGTCGGTCGCCCCCTCGGCGCGGGCGACGACGACGTCCGCCTCCGAGACGTGACGCCCCCCTTTCTGCACCTTGGCGGCGATCGCGAGGAGCGATTTCATCTTGCTCGAGATGGGGGCGTCGCGAAACGAGCGCTTCACAGCCTCGACCACGCCTGCCCCCCCTTCGAGCTGCGCCGCCGCGAACGCGCCGTGGGAGCCCGCGCAGAACACGCACTCGTTCAGCTGGGACACGTAGGCGGCGATGAGCTCGCGATCGCCGCGGGAGAGACTCGATGGCCCCCGTAGGAGGACCTCGACGAGCTCGAGGAGCGGACGCGCCGTCTCGGGGCGGAACTCGAACAGCGCGCGAATGCCAGGTGCGCCGTCTCTCAAAGCTATGTGCGGCATCGATCCCTCCGGGTCACCGCTCGGAGAGTAACAAAAAGACGAGAGCCACCGGCGATGCGACGCGGGAGCTCTCGACGCACTTGGTGGGATCCTTGCGCGTGAGAAAGACGCTAGGTCGGCACGAGCGACAGCATCAATCCGAAAGGTGGGGTGTCAGAAAATTGTAACGGCCGTGGGACTTCGCGCTCGCTCCCGCGAGAGCATGTAACCAATAGCGGCGATTTCGCGTGTCAGGCTTCGAGGGCATGAACGCGGCATCGACCGCTCAATCAGAAGAAGCGGATCGCGTCCTCGTCGTCGAGGACGAGGAGGATCTGCGAAACCTCGTCGCCTTCAACGTTCGCAGCGCGGGCTTCGTCGTTGAGGGGGCCGCGACCGGTGCCTTGGGGCTCGCCGCGGCGCGCGCGACGAAGCCCGTGGTCGTCGTGCTGGATCTCATGCTCCCCGACATGCTCGGGACGGCCGTGTGCGCAGCGATCCGCCATGACCCGGAGCTCGCCGACGTCGGCATCCTGATGCTCACCGCGCGCGGGGGGGACTACGACCGCATCCAGGGGCTCGAGGCGGGGGCGGACGACTACGTGGTGAAGCCGTTCAACGTCCGCGAGCTCGTGCTCCGCGTCCGCGCGCTGGCGAAGCGCTCGCGCACTGCGCGCCTCGCGAAGGCCGCGCGCCCCAAGGTGTATCGCTGGCGCGGGCTCGAGGTCGAGATCGCGCGCCACCGCGTCGTGCTCGACGGCGCACCGCTCGCCCTCCGGCCTCTCGAGTTCAAGCTCCTCGCGACGCTCCTCGGGGCGCCCGGGACCATCTTCTCGCGCGCGGAGCTCATGCGCCTGGTCTGGGGGACCGACGAAGAGACCGACTCACGCACCGTCGACACGCACGTCCGCCGCCTCCGCGAGCGGCTCGGTGCGTGCGGCGACGGGCTCGAGACCGTGCATCGCTTCGGCTACCGCTGGCAGGAGGAGACCGGCGATGGCGCGGTGGTGGAGCGCGAGCAGAGGGAGCCGAGCGACGTCGTTACACGAGCGTGAACGCGAAGCGGTGCGTGGTTTGCTTGGAGGAAACCCATGGCCTGTCCCTGTTGCCGAGGCAGTTCCCAACCGACGTACATCCGCTCACCGATACCGCGCGCGACCGTCAGCGTTCGCCACGGGCGCTCGGTCTCGAGCGTCCGCCTGGCCGCGCTGAACGTCGTGCGCCGCGAGGGGCACCGGTTCGTCTCGCTGGCCGACGTCTGGTGGGCCGCCGGGCTACCGATGGATCCGGCGACCCTGCGGATCGATCTCGTAGGGGACGACGGGTTCCAGACGGCGTCGAAGAACGGCAAGCCCCTCGCGGGTGACGCCCTGGACGCAGGCGTCATCGACCTCGACACGCGCGACGTGTCCTGGGCCATCGACGTCCCCTGCTTCTATCGCGTGAAGGGGCTGGTCGAGGTGGTCGCGCGGGTGCTCGTTCCTGCGATGGCCGACGGGGAGTGACGGAGCCGATCGGCTCAATGACGAGAAAGCATCGCTCGTCGTCGGCTGGACCGCGCTCGTCGACGAGTGCCGGACTCTCGTCGACAAGTGCCGGACTCTCGTCGATGAGTCCCGGGCTCTCGTCGACGAGTCCCGGACTCTCGTCGATGAGTCCCGGACTCTCGTCGATGAGTCCCGGAGTCTCGTCGATGAGTCCCGGAGTCTCGTCGATGGCTCCCGAAGTCTCGTCGATCAGTCCCTGACTCCCATCAATGAGGGGCTCGGGCTCAGGTTTGGACGCCGGTGATAGTATCATATGATACTATCAATGCTTGCCCGCGGCCGCCGTCTACCGCCCCCCTTTCACCCTGACGCCGGCGCTTCTCTCCGTCTGCGCCGAGATCTCCCGCCTCGTCGGTCGCGTCGAAGGACTGCCCAGCGCCGCGCCCCAGGTACAGCTCCGGAGGCGAAACCGCATCCGCACCGTCCAAGCGACCCTCGCCATCGAGGGGGCAGGGCTCGACGAGCCCCTCGTGACAGCACTCTTGGAGGGGAAGCGCGTCGTCGGCGGTCGACAGGAGATTCGGGAGGTGACGAACGCCATCGCAGCCTATGAACGGGTCACCGAGCTCGATCCGAGCCGCGTGAAAGACCTCCTAACCGCTCACGAGATCCTGATGGGCGGCCTGGTTCCCGACGCAGGCAGGCTTCGAAAGGGTGGGGTCGGTGTCGTGCAGGGGACTCGCGTGGCACACGTCGCGCCCCCCCCTTCACAGGTGCAGCGCCTCGTCGAACAACTCCTCGGCTTCGTCGCCGAAGACCGCGAGACCCTTCCGATCATCAAGGCGGCGGTAACGCACTACGAGCTCGAGTTCATTCACCCGTTCTCCGATGGGAACGGACGAATCGGTCGCCTCTGGGAGCACCGCATGCTCCTCGATGTCCACCCCGTCTTCGAGCACGTGCCCGTCGAGTCCGTCGTCCGGTCGCGACAGGACGCCTACTACGCAGCTCTCGGCGAAGCCGATCGCTCGGGGGACGCGACCCCTTTCCTCTTGTTCTCGCTGGCCGCGATGCGCGACGCGCTCACGGAGCTGCTCGCCGAGCTCCGCCCGGAGCCCGCGACGGCAGCGACGCGCCTCGAGCGCGCCCGCTCCCATTTTGCGAAGCGGGACTTCTCCCGCGCGGACTACGCCCGACTATTCCCGTCGATCTCCGCGCCGACCGCGAGCCGCGATCTCCGGGCCGGGGTTGACGATGGCGTCCTGATTCGCGAGGGAGACAAGGCGACGGCCCGCTATGCGTTCGCCGCAGAGCCGAACCGGCCGAAACGCTGACTTCTCACTCCGGCCGCTTGCACATCCCGCGCGCCCCGCACCGCCCCTTCGTCGGCGGGACAGGGCACTCCGCGTCGCTGTTGCACCGAATCGAGCAGTACCCGTCGTGCTCGACCGCGTCGTCCGCACCGCGGCGCTCCTTGCCGGCGCCGGGAACCTTGAGCCGCTTGTGAAAACAGACCCCTCCGGCGCACTCGGCATCGCCGACGCAGGGTGCACCGAATGGCTTCGCCGCCGACGCATCGAGGGGGGGGCTCACGGCGGGTGCAGGAGCCGCGGATGCAGGAGCCGCAGGCGCCGGAGCTGCAGCCGACGCCGAAGCCGCGGCGGACGCGAGAGCCGTCGACTCGAGCGTCTTGGTGTCCCCGCGCGAGCAGGCGGGGAGCGCGCTCAGCGCGAGAACGGCGCACGCGGCGCTGGCTCCCTTCCTCAAGTGCACGCCGTTAGTCCGTCGTCGCATCGCCGCCCCCCGGCGTCGCGTCGTCCCCCGCGCCGTCCGGCGTCGTCGGCGGGACCGCGGCGTCGAGGTTCCCTTGAGGCGGCAGGTTCGTGCCGCAGCACCAGCGGATCCCCTCCCCCGCCGGGCCTATCGCCTCCATCTGCTCGCACGAGGGGGCGGTCATCGTCGCGTAGTTCGTGCCGCTCAGATCCGGACAGGAGTACGCTTCCGCGCCGTTGCACAGGCTCTGGTCGTAGCGCGCCGCGCGGACGCAGCTCGCCGTCTCGCTGCACTGGGCCCCGCCGCCGTCGCCGCCGGCGCAGGTGAACTCGTTGAACCCGATGCAGCAGGGGTTCGGTACGTTGGCCACGCAGTCGTCGAACTGGGCAACGCTGAGCGACTCGGGGAGCGGCCCGCAAGCCCCGTCGAAATTCCCCGCGTCGTTCCCCCCCTCGTTGTTGTTCGCGTTCGAATTCGAGCACGCGATCGCCACACCCGCCGCGAGCGCCGCTACGGCCAACGCCTGCAGTGCCCAGGCGCCGCGCCGGCGAGATGACGACGGATTCCGGCTGCGTTTGGAGGGACCCACTCTAGAAGGAAGTCTATCACGGAGCATCGCGGGCGATTTCCCATGCGTCATGCATACGGTCAGCGCGTCCGTTCAGCGCGTCCCCGAGACGACACGCAGCGCGCCGACGGCCGCGAGCGCCCGGGCGACCTCGACGAGGTCTTCTTCGCGCACCTTGTCCCCCGCTACCTTCCGCGGCGTCCACTCACGATCCGGCCCGGCGGCGCGCTCGCACGCGGGGGCGAGCTCCAGCGGCGCGTGCAACGTGACGTGGCGCGTGAGGCGTCCGAGAAACAGCGAGACGCGCACGACGGCCTCGCCGCGCTCGCGGAGCACGTCGATCCCGGCGAGGCTGTTCTTCCGCAGGCGGCTCGTCGCCGAGATCCGCGCTCGACTCTGCGCCGCGACCGCGAGGAGATCCGCGTTCATCCCGGGGGGGACCAAGCACGCTTCGGCCGCGTCCTCCGGCGTGAGCTCCGCGAGCGCCTTTCGAGCGGCTCCGACCATCCCCCCCATGCGGCGCGCGAGCTCTCCGAAGTCGCCCGTCGTCTTGATCGCCGGCACGACGGTGCGCAACGTCGCGCTCGAGACGAGGCGCGCGGCCGCCACACCGAGGAGGACGTCGTACCAGGTCATCGGCTCGAGGCAGATGTTGAGCGAGATCGACTCGGATGCCGCGCGCGTCGCGTGCCACGACCCGCGCGGGTGATAAAGCACGGCCCCCGGCGACATGACCACCTCGTCCCCCGGCCCCAGCTCCCCGACGCGCGCGCGCGAGTCGAGGTACATCCCCGTGTCCGGAACCATTAGCGGCTCGTCGCGCCGGAAGGCGTGGATCGGGTTCTCGACCGCCGTGTTCGACCAAACCGTCCACACCTTGGTCCCGACGAGCTGCACCGTGAAGTTCTCGTTCTGATCGAAGTGGTTCTTGAGCCCCCCCGACGTGCGCGACGCGAAGACCGACGAGTTCGCGCTGACCGCGGAGATTCCCGCTTCGAGCGCCAGGCTCGCCGCGAGCTCCTTGAGCGGAGGGAGCCTGCCGAGGGTGAAGTAAAGCGTGTAGTCCCGGTCGTAGAGGGCGAGCGCCTGCGCCGTCGTGAGGCTGTCGCGCCGGTCTGTCAGCCCGTCGACGTAGCTGAAGGCGGTGATCTCCGACGCGAAGCCTAGGAGGTGCTCCACGTCGAAGCCGCCGAGGAGCGCGCGGAGCTTGTCGAGGACCGGGCTCGGGCCGGGGGTGTGGTAGTGGCGCTTCTGCCAGAACTGCCCCTTGAAGTCCGCCACGGGGAGCGGCGCGAACAAGTCGCCCAGTGTCAGCAACCCCATTTACCCCTTGTAGATGATCGTCCCCACGTCTTCACCCGCCAGCGCGCGCGTGATGTTCCCCCGCTCGAGCCCATTCACGATCTGGAGCTCGGTACAGAAGCGCGCCCGCTCCAGGTACTCGATGACGATCCTCTCGAGCACCATGTCCGGCAGGTCTGCCTTCAGGAGCTCGCTCGCGCTGATCCGCGGGATGTGCTTCGCGTTCTTGTTCTTCTTCGGATCGTCTTCGTAGAGCCCTTCCTCGTCCTTGATGAAGAGCGCTCGCTTGCCGCCGAGCACTTCGCACGACAGGAAGACCCCGGCGTCGGTCCGATGTTGTGGAATGCGCCCGTTCTCGGTGGGTTTCTCCCAATACCCGAACGGCGGCATCCCGGTCATGATCGGGATGCACCCCATGGCAAAGTAGAGAGGCAGCTTCTCGAAGTCGTCGTGCATGATGAAGAGGCCGCCGTGCTTGGCGAGGAGCATCTGGATCATGCGCGCGTTCTGGCGCGGCACGTAGCCGCCGAGCGCCGCGAGGAGCCCCGTGGGGAGCTCGAGATCGCTCGCGACCGCGTAAACGTGGCGCGCCCGCGTCCCGCCCCCGCAGCACAGGAGCATCCGGTACTTGTCCTTCACGCTCACGAGCTCGTCGAGGACCGGGAATAGCGCCGTCCGCCCGCGGTCCATCAGCGACTGCCCACCGATCTTGATGACCTTCACGTCCGGCATCATCGCGATAGGGCTGTAGTCGAAGTCGATCTTCCCGCCGGTCATCGCCGACTCGGAGAGCGCGCTCGAGATGACGCGGCGCTCCCCCTGGACCGTCTCCCGCGCCTGCTTCTCGGCGCTCACGAGCGCTTCTCCTTCTCGATCACCGTGCCCACCTTCTCCCCGGCGAGCGCGCGCGAGAGCTGCCCCGGCTTGAGGCCGTTGACGATCTGAACCTCGCGCACGTGACGCGAAGTCCGCCACGCGCCGAAGAGCTGCTTGTCGAGGATCATCTCGTCCGGCATCTTCGCGAGGAGCGCTTCGAGCGTCGTGCGCGGGATCAGCTGCGCGTCGTCGTGCTTCTTCGGGTCCTTGTCGTACAGGCCATCCTCGTCCTTCACGAAGATCATCTTCCGCATGCCGAGCACCTCGGCGAGCATGAAGAGCCCGAAGTCGGAGCCGTGCGTCGGGAGCGGGCCGTCGTCCGCGGGGGGGGGCGGCTCCCAGAAGTGGTACGGCGGGATCGAGATGACGATCGGGAGCATCCCGTTGTCGAGGTAAAGGGGGAGCTCCCAGAAGTGCTCGCGCTGCATCACGATCGAGCCTTGCTTGGCCATGAGCGCGTTCAGGAAGACCGCGTTGCACTCCTCCATCGCCCCCACGAGCTGCGCGATGCCTCCCGTGGGGAGCCCGAGATCGAGCGCGACGCTCACCGTGTGACGGACGCGCGTTCCGCCGCCGACGCCGAGGACGAGCTTGTGCTTCGCCCGAAGCGATGCGAGCTCGGCTACCAACGGCAGCAGCGCCGACTTTCCGCGGTCGAAGATCGACTGCCCGCCGATCGAGACGAGCGCCACGTCGGGCATGATCTCGTACTCGCGATCGCTCTGGGTCTTGGCGATGACGCGCTTGTCCACCAGCGACTCGCGCATGAGCGACGAGGCGATGTGAGTGCGACCGTCACCTGTAACCAGCTTGCTCATGCGTCCTCTCGATGATGGGTGGCTCTCCAGCCGGGGCGGGTGGTGCCGTTGCGTCTCCCCCCCCCGCTGCCGTCCCGAGCCCGGTCTCCGCGCTGACTCTAGCGCGGAGCCGCGCGATCGCTTTGACGAGATGGTAGCTCACGTACCCCGACAGCGCCCCGAAAGTCGTGTGCACAGTCGCGCCCGGAATGAGGATCGCCCATGCGATGCTCGGCGGTTGGACGGCGAGGGTGATCGTGAAGATCGTCGCGAAGCGCCCCGCGCCGATGAGGGCCCCTTCGAGCGTCCAGAGGACCGGCCCCGGCTCGCGCCCGCCGCGCATGAGGAGCGGAACGGTGAGGTCGCAGATGAGCCCCGGGGTGACGTGCTTCAGGATCTCGAAGATGCCGTAGCGACCGTCGCCCAGCAGGAACGCGACCGTCCCCATCACGAGCCCCGTCAGCGTTGCCCCGAAGCGTGACCGCGTGAGGAGCGACGCGACGATGTAGAGCGGCGTCAAAATGATGAGCTTGTGCCCGGGGGCGAACGGGATGGCGGGAAGGACCTTGAGCGCCTTGATCCCGAGCATCGTCAGCGACACGCCGGCGATGACGCCAACGTCGCGCACGAGACTCCCCGCCCGCTCCCCTACCCCTTGCTCCACGGCGTGACGCTCGGCGCGGTCCATCTGCCTCTCGAGCCTCCGGACGATGGGCTCGACGTCGCCGCGCCCGAGGCGCTTCACCGAAGCCCAGAACCCCTCCTCCGCTCCGTGTCCTTCGCGACCCCGACCACCACCCCTTCCCCCGCCTCCACCACCCCCGCCTCCGCCTCGCCCCCCGCCTCGCCCCATCCCCGAACCCGGGATCTGTTCTTCGCCCCCGAGTAGCACGAGGACCGCATCGATCGACGCAGCCACGATCGGCGGCACGTGAATGTCGCGAAGCCCCGCCGCGATCGCGCGCCCGTCTCCCGCGCGCGCGACCTGCGACGCGAGGACGACGACGACGATGCGCACGAGCATCGCCACGCCGACGAGCGCACCGGTCACGTTGATGGCGACGTGGACGCCGGGAAGAACCTCGGGATGAATCCAGCGGTCGAGCGCCGGGTCCTCCTTCGTGAGCGCGAACGAGAGGAGGATGAAGAGAGCGAAGCCCCAGAGCTTCGTGACCTGACGGAGGAGCCGCCGGGCCCCGAGCCCCAGCGCGAGCCAGAGAACCCCCTGCGCGAGCAGGAGCACCGACAGCGGAGCCAGCTGGCGAACGAAGAAGACCCCGACCGCGATGGCGACGAGGTAGGCGACGCGGATCCGCGGGTCGATGCGCACTACCACCCGCGTAGCGTACTTCGTGCCGGGGCGTGCCGCGAGGAGCCGGCGAGGCACGGGCCTCGCATCGGCCTTGCTTTGGTGCAGTGCGCCTCAAACGCCCGCGTCGCCTTCGCAATCACGCGCGGAGTCCGTGGATCGTGCAAAACTAGCGACTGGATCTTCCTCGATCGAGAAAGGACTGCTCGATGCGCCTCAAGATAGCTCTTGGCCTCGTCTTCGGCATCTCGGTCGCGATCGCTTGCTCGTCGAACGGAACGAACACACTGAACGGGACCATCGGAACGGGTGGGAGCGAGTCCGATGGCGGGTGCGCCCCCGTCGGTACGACTGCCGCGAACGGGCAAACGTACGTCACTGCGGAGGGGTGCGAGGACTGTCACGGGTCCAACCTCGCCGGCAGCTCGACGGCGCTCGTGACCGGCCAGGAGACTGGGCTGGTCATTCAGCAAGGCCACTTGCTCTACCCGCCGAACCTGACGCCCGATCCGACCACAGGGCTCGGCAACTGGACGAGCGAGGAGATCGCGTACGCGATCACGGAAGGCATCGACAACACGGGCTTGGAGCTTTGCCCGGAGATGGGTCGGCATTACCCGAACATGTGTCCGGACGAAGTGACCGGGATCATCGCGTATCTCCGATCGATACCCGCGGTCGTGAACAAGGTGCCCATCAGCTACTGCCCGCCGGTGAAGTGCGGTGGCGATGTCTGTGGAACCGACGCCGCGATTCCTACGGGGCCGGTGGCTGGAGAAGACGGCGGGTAGCCAACTGCGTCGGTTCGGGGGGGGCCTGGAGAGGGCAGTTGCAGACAAAAGCGAAAGGCCGCTCGCGCGATTTGCGCGAGCGGTCCTTTCGGAGTCTTCCTGTCGATGCCTGCAGCCTAGGGGCCGCCCGCGTCGGCGCCCGCGCCGGTGGTGAGAAGCCCACCGTCGTCGCCGCATGTCTTGTTGTTGTAGTTCATGATCGCGTCGTTCACGAACGTGTTGAGCTTGTTCGTCATGTCGTCCGACATCACGAACATCGGATGGCTGTACGCCGGCCCCGTCGCGACGGCCGTTTGCTTCAGCATGATCGCGTTGGAGGGGACCGGCGTGGTCCCGTTCAACCCGAAGTACTGAATCACGTACGTCATGAGCGAGGGCCCCTGGAACGTTTGCTGGAAGGTCGTCCCGGCGGGCTCGATGTTGCTCCCTTCGGCCATGAAGAAGCCTTGCTCGCCGCTGTCGTGGCATGAAGCGCAGAGGGCGTAGTTGCAGCCGCTGCACTTGTTGGGATTCTCGTCCGAGCGGGGCTGCGTCTGGAGCTTGCCCCAGCCGATGTTGTTCCACTCGGTCTGGCTCACGCACTGCGCGACCTCGCCGAGGATGTTCGCCGGTGCGGCCGTGCCGGCGCGCTCCGTCGCTTCCATCCCAAGCCACGTCGTGATGTCGGTGGTCTCCTGGCTCGTGAGCACGGGAGCTGCGCCGTTGTCGTGTGACCCCTTCGTGAGAAGGAGGCTGTTGGTCTGAATGAGCCCGAGCGCGTCGAGCGACGAGTACGCCGTGTCGGCGGGAGCCTGCATCATCTCCGGAGCGCCGTTCGCTCCGCTCGCGTGGCACGGTCCGCACGTCGCCGTGATCTCCGGGAAGACCGTGTTGTCGAAGAAGACGTGAGCAGCCGACTCCGTGCTGCCGGGTCCCGCGTCAGGCGGGGGAGCGAGCGTTCCGCCCGAGGAGCTCCCCCCGGAGGAGGTGCCCCCCGAGGAGCTGCCCGACGAGCTGCCCGAGGAGGAGGACATGGCCGACCCACTCGAGCTGCCGCCTGTGACGGCGCCGGCAGACGCACCGCCGGACCCGCTGTTGTAGTGCCCGAGCAGGCCCCCCGAGTCGTCCCCCGACGAGCACGCTCCGATGAGCGCCGCTGCGGCGGAGGACGCGATCAGCAGTGCGAGGGACGAGCGGTTCATTTCACGACTCCTTCTTGCTGCCGCGGCGGCGCAGACTCAGGAATGCAAACCCGAGGCCGAGCGCCGCGAAGCCCGCGAGGCCGTTGGTCTTGTCCGATCCTGCCGTGGTG
>JBKQKP010000173.1:0-49182 GCA_052147435.1 Polyangiaceae bacterium
GCCTGTGTCATCAAAGGCCCAGAAAACAGGATAGCCGCCGTGGCGGCAAGGACAAATGCCATCTTACGCATCGTTCCGCTCCCCAACGCGGCCCAGCCAGGCATCCTCAACCAAGCGAAGCGGGAGGCTCGGGTCATCTCCCTGGACATGGACTCGAAGTGCGGCCATCCGCTCCTCGACCACCGAGCCAAGGTGGACGACCGCATTCGCGCCGAGCTCGGCTCCGCACAGCAAACGAAGTTCGACGCCCTCCTTGCCCAGCGTCGCGAGCGCGAGGCGAAGACGCAGGCGCCGTCGTCACCGTAGTGCTCTCGGGGTGGCCACGCCGTGGCTCGCCGCGCCCGCCTCCGGCATAATCAAGGTCGTGAAGGATCGCGCGAAGGAAGAGGCCGCGAGAGGCGAGGTGCTCGTCCCGTTCCAGGCGCCCCGCGAGCAGCTGAAACCCGTGACGAAGTGGCGTTCCACGTGGATCCTGTCGTCGATTCAAGCGTTGAGAGAGATCGGGCACGGGCACTACGAGCGCTACGAGCGGATGCTCCCCGCGGAGCATCGCGACGCGATCTTGCTGACGGCCGCTGCGCAGTGGCTGCCCATGCCCGTCGCGTACGCCCACTACGCGACGCTCGACGCTCTCGGTCTTACGCGCGAAGAAGCGCGGGAGATGGGGGCGCGTTCGGGGAAGCGCGCGCAGGGGACGACGCTGCGGACCGCTCTTCGATTGGGAATCGAGACGGGGGTGACCCCGTGGACGGCGCTCTTGTTGACGCAGAAATTCTGGGAGCGCGGAGCGTATGGAGGCGGCACGGCCGTCTACAAGACGGGGCCGAAGGACTCGATCGTCGAGTCGGTGGGTTGCGAGCTCTTCGCGCTGCCGTACTTCCGCCTGGCGTACGCGGGAGTGTTCCAGGCGGTTCTGCAGATGTTTTCTGCGCGCGTGTACGCGAACGAGATAAATCCCAGGTCGAACACGCAGCTGACCTTGCGTTTCCAGTGGGTTTGAGACGACAAAGGGATCTGGAAGCGGCTCGTTCCGGGCGAAACTCCCCCCCATCAGCGATCACTCGTCAGGGAGACCGAGAAGATCATGAAGAAGACATCAGGCATCACGGTCGGCATCTTGTTTGGCTCGGCGTTCAGCGTCGGGTGCGCTGTACACGCAAGCGGGGGCGTGGTCGTGCCTCCCCCCCCCTCGGTCGTCGTCGAGGGGCAGGTGGGGGGAGGGGCGGCCGAGATCGTCGTCCAGGGAGAGCCGCCGCCCCCCCCCGCGCCCATCGTCGAGGTCGTGCCGCCGGCTCCGAGCCCCGAGCACGTCTGGGTCGCCGGCTACCACCGCTGGGACGGTCACGCCTACGTATGGGTCGGGGGGCGCTACGAGCACCGCCCTCAACCCGGTGCGGAATGGCACGCCGCGCACTGGGAGCCTCGCGGGAGCGGGCACGTATGGGTCGAGGGGGGCTGGAACGGACAGCCCCCTTTGCCAGCGCCCGCGCCAGCGCCAGCGCCGGCGCCAGTAGTACAGGTGGAAGTCGGGGTCGTGCCCCCTCCGGAGACCGAGCCGGAGGAGCTCGTCGCGACGAGCGAACCGCCGGAGCTGATCTACGAGGAGCAACCCGACCCGCCGAGCCCGAGCATGGTCTGGACCCCAGGCTACTGGCAGTGGACCGGCGGCGAGTGGTCGTGGGGCTACGGGCGGTGGAACCCCCCGCCGCCGGAAGGGCACGTCTACATCGAGCCGTACTACGAGCGTAACGGGAACCACGTCGCCTTCGTTCGCGGGTACTGGGGTACCAAGAACGAAGAGCCGCGCTACTACGGCGGGGACCGCATCACGTTCGCGAAGCCCGCGCGCCCGGCGGGGTACGTGCGCGGCGAGCACAAGACGATCGCGCGAAGCAACGGCTTCCCGCCCGGTCATCGCGCGGGACATTACGCTCCGAAGCCGGCGGCGACGGTGAAGAGGCGCCCGCTCCCGACGGCGACGGCGCCGCGCAAGCCCATCCCTCGCGAAGAGGACGTGAAGAAGGGGGAAGCGGCGAGACCGGAGAACGGCGCGAAGCCGGAGAAGGGGGGGAAGCCGGAAGCGAGGCCCGAAGCGAAGGCCGAAACGAAGCCCGGCGCGAAGCCCGAGGCGAGGCCGGAAGCGAAGGCTACGAGCGCCGGAAAGCCGGAAGCAAGGCCCGAGGCGAGACCGGAGGCGAGGCCGGAGGCGAAGCCCGAGGCGAAGCCGACGAGCGCCGGAAAGCCCGAAGCCAAGCCCGAGGCAAAACCCGAGGCGAAGCCCGAAGCCAAGCCCGAGGCGAAGCCCGAAGCCAAGCCCGAAGCGAAGCCCGCGGCGAAGCCCGAAGCAAAGCCTGCCGCCAAGCCGGAAGCGAAACCGGACACGAAGCCTGCGCCGAAGCCGTAGTGAGAACCCGTCACCGGGCGGCGCATGACACCCCTTCCCTGCTCGCAGGGAAGGGGCCGAGGGACGGGTTGATCGCCGCTCGGCGACCTAGTTGAACGATCCGGTCCCGTCCTGCCCGCAGTTCGGGTTGCTCGCGGGGCAGTACTGGATGCGGTGGAACACGAACGATGTCCCCGCGTCGCTCGCGATGTGCTGGCAAAGAACGCTCACCCCGAGGACGCTCATCTCGCCGTAACCGCCGTTCTGGTGGAAGTTGGCGGCGCACTCGCTCTGCGCCGCGGTGGCTTCCCACGGGCCGAACGACGGGAAGGGCTGGGTCGCGCCCGCGTCCGGGTAGTACGTCTTCGGGAGACAGATCGGCCCGTTCGGGAAGATGGAGCAGTCGGTCGGCAACGGGTTGTTGAAGTCGCCGTACTTGAGGTCGTAGCAAAGGGTGAACGTCCCCGCGCAGTCGACCGTGAGCTCGTCGGTCGACCAGTTCGCGGTCGCCTCCGGCGGAGGATCCGGCTCGGTCGGAGTGACGACGGGGTAGACGGTCTCGCCGCCGTCGGGGGCTTGCGTCGTCGAGAGGGCGATCGTCGGGCCGGCGTCGCCGTTGTACGTGATGAAGTACGGCACGAGGTTGTCGATGTGCCACTCCCCTTCCGAGAAGCAGTCGCACGCGGCCGGGCCGCTCGTCGCCGTCGGGTTCGGGAGCACGGCGCCTACGCACGGGCCCCATTGATCGCCGACTTCGCCGAACGGGTTGCACGTCGCCACGCCGTCCTTGCACTGCCCTACGTTGCGGTTGCCCCTGAGGCCCGGCCAGCACGCGGCGGTCTGCCCGGGGGTGCTGCACGGACACCCCTCGAGGTTCTTGTCGCTGGGGCAATCGGGGGACCCGCCGATCGGTGGCTGCAGAGGAGCATCGGCGTCCGGACCGCACCACTGGTTCGGCGGGTCCGCGGCGGCGAGCGCGTCGAGCGTGAAGCCGCCGTCGGAGAGGTCGACGAGCCCGTTGTTCGGGCCGGGGTTGTCCCCTCCGTCCTTGCCGTTGTTGGCGAAGAGTCCGCCGCCGTTCGAGCCGCACCCCGGGCCGGCGGCAGCGAGGAGGCCTAGCCCCCCGATCGCGAGGGCGCCGCAGGAGGTCTTGATGAAGGTAGGGACGCGCATTTGGGGACCCGACAAAGCATGTCCTTTGCCAGATCCCGCTAGCGTCCCACGAATCGCACGGCGACCCGCATTTTTCCGCGCGCTGGTCCCCTCGAGCGCCGGGCGGCTCGTGCGCCCGTGACGGCCGATTGCAGCGTCGCCCCAAAGCCACGCTCCTCAGTGGATCGCGCGCTCACCACCGGACGGCGCCCGCGGACGCACGCCGACGCGCACAGCCTCTCCCCGCCTCTCCCTGCGTGCGCGTGCGCCTACTTCGTGACCGGGAGGCGCTTGCGGCCGGCCCCGCCGCTGCGATCGATGAGCGGCGCTTCGTCGGCTTCTTTCTTCGCGACGAGCTCGACCAGCCGATCCGCGATCGCGATGAACGCCTTGGCCGCCGGGCTCTCGGGCGCCGCCTGGACGACAGGGGTCCCGTTGTCGCCCCACTCGCGGACGCTCTGATCGAGCGGCACCTGCCCGAGGAGCGGAGCGTGCGCGAAGTCGGCGACGGCTTGCCCTCCGCCTCTGCCGAAGAGCTCGTGCTTCAGCCCCGCGGGGTCGATGAAGTAGCTCATGTTCTCGACGACGCCGAGGACGGGGATGTTCACCTTCTGGCACATCGAGACGCTCTTGAAGACGTCGTCGGTCGCGACCGGCTGCGGCGTCGTGACGACGACCGCGCCCGTCACCTTCACCCGCTGCGAGAGCGTGAGCGCGACGTCGCCGGTGCCGGGGGGGAGATCGAGGACGAGGAAGTCGAGCTCCCCCCATTTCACGTCGTTCAGGAACTGCTGCAGGGCACCGTGCAACATCGGGCCGCGCCAGATGACGGCGGCCTTCGGGTCTTCGAGGAGGAAGCCGATCGACATGAGCTTCACGCCGAAGCGCTCGAGCGGGTCGATCGTCTTGCCGTCGGTGCTGACCGGTCGCCCCATGACGCCGAGCATCGTCGGGATCGACGGGCCGTAGATGTCGGCGTCGAGGAGGCCGACGCGATGGCCGGCGCGCTTGAGCGCGAGCGTGAGGTTGGTGGCGCAGGTGGACTTTCCGACGCCCCCTTTGCCGCTCATCACGAGGATGACGTTCTTCACGCCGGGGAGCGCACCGGTAGCGACGGGGGCGGGGTTGCCGGGAGGACGGGGGAGATCCGCCCCCTGAACCGACGGCATCGTCTCGCGCCCGCCGAGCTCACCGGACCAGCGGAGCTCGACGCTCTTGGCACCGTCGATCGCCGCGACCGCCTTGCGAAATGCGGCGCCGAGCGTCTCCTGCTTCGCCGTCCCGCTCGTTCCGAGGTCGATGGCGAAGCTGACGCCTCCTCCGTCGATCTTCACGTCCGAGATCATTCCGAGGTCCGTCACGGGTTTTCCGTGCTCGGGGTCGATCACTTTCGACAGGGCGGTCATCACGGCTTCGACGGAGAGCGGCATTTGAGAAGACGCTCGTACGGCCGGCCCGGCGATTCGTCAACCACCACGCCGATCGTGGTCGGCCGATCGAAAATCGTGGTGGGCACCACGTCGATCGTGGTCGGCCGATCGAAATTCGTGGTGCGCACCACGATGGATCGTGGTCGGCCGATCGAAAATCGTGGTGCGTACCACGCCGATCGTGGTCGGCCGATCGAAATTCGTGGTGCGCACCACGCCGATCGTGGTCGGCCGATCGTAAATCGTGGTGCGCACCACGCCGGTCGTGGCTCACCGAGTGGAGTCGCCAGGGGACGCCTCCCGGAACACGAGGAGCTTCCGCTCCGTCATCTCTTCGATCGCGAACCGGATCCCTTCCCGCCCGAGGCCCGAGTCGCGCGTGCCGCCGTACGGCATCGCGTCGACGCGGAAGGTCGGCGTGTCGTTGACGATCAGCCCTCCGACGTGGAGGTTCGCGAACGCTTCGCGGATCCGCGCGTGAGAGTCGGTGAAGATGCCCGCCTGGAGGCCGTAGCGGGTGGCGTCCGCCATGCGGAGGGCTTCTCCCCATGTGCCGTAGCGGTGGACGGTGAGCACGGGGCCGAACACCTCTTCGTCGACGACCTTCTTCCCTCGCCCGTCTCCGTCGAAGGCGATCACGGTCGGTGAATACCGCGCCCCCTCGCGCGTCCCTCCGCAGAGCACCTTCGCGCCCGCCGCGCGCGCCTCGTCGACCCACGACGCGACGCGCTTCGCGTTCCCCTCGTCGATCATCGGCCCCACGAGCGTCGCGTCGTCGAGCGGGTTCGCGGGGGAGATCGCCTTCGAGCGCGCGACGAGATCGGCGAGAAAGGCGTCCGCGATCGGCGCGTGGAGGTAGAGGCGCTGCACTTTGATGCACACCTGCCCCGCGTACCCGAAGGCCCCCGCGACGATGCGCTCGAGAGCCCACGCACGATCCGCGTCCTCGTGCACGATCGCCGCCGCGTTCCCTCCGAGCTCGAGGAGCACGCGCTTCTTCCCCGCGAGCGCCTTGAGCGCCCACCCCACCTTCGCGCTCCCGGTGAACGAAAACGTCGCGAACCGATCGTCCTTCACGAGCGCCTCGGCCACGTCGTTCGCGCAGGGCACCACGAGAAGCGCGTCGTCCGGCGCCCCCGCGCCGCGCACGATCTCCGCGAGGAGAAGCGACGTGAGGGGGGTCTGCGGCGGCGGCTTGAGCAAGATCGAGCAGCCGCACGCGAGCGCGGGGGCGACCTTGTGAGCCACCAGGTTCAACGGGAAGTTGAACGGCGCGATCCCGAGCACGGGCCCCGCGGGGACGCGCACCCACTCCCCCACGTACGAGGCCGCGGCGGGGGTGACGTCGAGAGGCATGACTTCCCCGCCGATGCGACTCGCCTCCTCGGAGGCGATCTCGAAGGTGCTGACGGCGCGCGCGACCTCGCCTCTCGCCTGCACGATCGGCTTGCCCGCCTCACGCGCGAGGAGGCGCGCGATCTCTTCGCCTCGGGCGCGGATCGCCTCGGCGACGCGCCGGAGGAGATCGCGACGCTCGTACGACTTGAGCGCGCGCATTCGATCGAACGCACGTACGGACGCGACGGCGGCCTCTTCCGCGCGCTTCGCGTCCGCCATGACGACGTTGGCGATCTCTTCTCCGCTCCACGGATCGTGCACGGCGAGACGCGGGCCGTCTTCGTAGCGAGCAGATCCGATCGTGAGACGTACATCCACCGGGGGGGACATGAGGGGCGCGAGTGTACCTCCTCGGGTGGACGGCGCGACGACCAGGCCGGGGGGGCAGTCCCCTCCTCGGATCACGCGCGATCCAGGTGTGGATCCGTCCTCGGTGGGAGAAACAGCGAACAAACCGTCCACCCGGATGACCTTTCGCGGAGGTCGAGCGGAGCCGTCGCCTGGACTGGCGCGTGCATTCCCCGGGTAGGGGTCGGAGTCCGAGGGCGACGGAATGGGTCTACCAGCGAAGACGGGCTCAGGTTCGGCGGACGCGCTGCACGCGACCGTCCGTCGCCTCAAGGCGCGGACCGAGGCGCTCGGCGAGCGAACGCGCGCCCTCGAGTCGAGCTCGGAGCGCCTGCGCGTCGCGACGAACCGGCTCCGCGCGAAGACGTCACGCCTGGAGTTCGACATCGAAAAGCGAGAGCGGAGCGAGCCGCCGCCGGTGCCTATTGAAGAGGCGGTCGAGGCGCTGAACGAGGCGAACGAGCGGGACGAGACGGACGACGACGACGACAGCGACGTCTGACGCACAAACGCGAACGGCGCGCCCCTCGAAGGAGCGCGCCGCTCACGTCGCTATCCGCGTCGGATCAGGAGCTGGGGCCCCCTGCGGACGCGCTCACCGTCACGCTCACGTTCACCGTCGCGGTCACGCTCGACGATGCCACCCCGGCGGCAATGACCTGCGAGCTACACGAGACGGCGTCCACACCGAGCGCCGCACCGGTCGATACGACCGTGCTTGCAGCCTGCACGGCGAGCGGCCCCTGCGTCTGAACGGCTTCGATGATGGCTCCCATGTTCGCGCCGACGGCCGTCGTGAGGGCCGTGACCTGCGCGGACGCTGAGGCGCTCCCAGTGCACCCGAGGCTGACCGTGGGTGGCGTGCACGTCGCGCTCGCGCTCGCCTGGCTCTGGCAGCTCCCCTGGCAGGTCGCGCTCGCGTTGCACGACGGCGGCGTAACCTGGCCCGTGCAGACGGGATTCGTATACGCAACCGAGCATCCCCCCTGGCAGCTTCCGGAGCAGCTCACGCTCGCTCCTCCGGAGAGCGTGCAGCCTCCGGTGCATCCCCCTTTGCACGTACCGGCGCAGTGGACGGACGCCGACGCCGGCATCGCGGTGCAGTTCCCTGTGCAGGTCCCCTGGCACGTCCCGTTGCAGGTGGCGCCGTTCACTTGCGTGGTGCCCGCGCTACCGACGCACGAGCCCGTGCAGTTTCCGCCGCACGTCCCTGCGCACTGGATCGTGGGGGCGGTGGCGCTGACGTCACACTCTCCACTGCACTCGGCCGAACAGGAGCCCTGGCAGTTGACCACCGGTGCGCTCACCGACCCCTGACACGTCCCCGTGCAGTTGGCCGAGCAGGTCCCCGAGAGCTGTGCCGGGGTGCAGCTCGCCGTGACGGACGGCGGGGTACAGCTCCCGCTCGCGCTGCAGTTGGCCTCGCAGCTCGCCTCGACGTCGACGCTCACCTGGCAGCCGCCACCCGAAACGTTCAGTCCGCACGAGACGCTCGCCGACGCCCCGGCGTCGTCCGTGCTCGTGGCGTTGAGAACCGCGGTGATCCCCGCCGAGGCCGCGTTGCACGCGGCGGTCACCTGGGCGTCCATGCCACCGTCGGTGGCCGGGATCGCCGCCTGAGTGACGCCGGCCGCGGAGAGGGCGTTCGCGATGTTGGTGCACGCCGTGAGCACCGAGCTCTCCATGCTGGTTTGGATCGACTGGAGAGACGAGACGGCGCTGGCAAATGCCTTGGCGTTCGCGTCCCCGTCGCAGCTGCTGTTTGCGATCGACGTGAGGTTGTTCGTCGAGCTGCACCCGTTCGCGAAGATCGGAATCGCGAAGAGAGACGCGACGACGGCTCCCGTCTTCCAGGCTTTCCGTGCGTTGATTCTAACCATGAGAAGCTCCTTGCGCTGAAGAGGCGCGTTACTGGCGGCGCCCCGAGGTCAGATGGACGGAGGAAGCGCCGCGAGCTTCACGCGACTCGAGGCGACGTGATGCGTTTCGAGACGCGGGGAAGCGTACACGAAGTAAAGCCACGCGGCGGGCGGGTTTTTCCAGGCTCGCCGCGCGTATGACGCAATCCGCTCGTGGGGCGATTCAGCCTCGCGCGGCCGCGATCGCTGCGCGTATCGACTCGATCCCCTTGGCGATCCGGTCCTCGTTCGTCGCGTAGCTGAAGCGCACGTAGCCCGGCGCGCCGAATGCTCCACCGGGCACTGCCGCGACGTGCGCGCGATCGAGCAGCCAGAACGCGACGTCCTCGTCGTTCGCCAGCGACTTGTCGCCCCAGCGCAGCCCGTACAGCCCGCGGCAGTCCGCGAACGCGTAGAACGCCCCTTCGGGGGTGCGGCACTTCACCCCAGGAAGAGAGCTCAGCCCCGAGACCATCGCGCCGCGACGCTTCTCGAACGCGGCGCGCATCTTCGCGACCTCTTCTTGCGGCCCGGTGATCGCCGCGAGCGCCGCGTACTGCGCGACCGCGCTCGGGTTGGTCGTGCTCTGCCCCTGCACCACGTCGAGCGCTTTCGCGAGCTCGCGCGGCGCGATCGACCACCCGATGCGCCACCCTGTCATCGCGTACGACTTCGACACGCCGTCGACGATCACCATCCGCGCGCGCAAATCCGGCGCGAGCTTCGCGGCGGAGACGTGCCTGAAGCCGTCGTAGACGAGCTCCGCGTAGATCTCGTCGACCACGAGCCAGCACTCGTGCGCGCGGAGCACGTCGAGGAGCGCGCGCATCTCCTTCTCGTCGTACGCCGCCCCCGTGGGGTTCGACGGGCTGCAGAGAATGACCGCCTTCGTCTTCGACGTGATCGCGCGCTCGAGCTGCGCGGCGGACATGCGCCAGCCGTCCTCTTCGCGCGTCTCGACGTGCACGGGGGTCGCCCCCATGAGCCGCACCTGCTCCGGGTAGCTGACCCAGTACGGCGCGGGGATCACCACCTCGTCGCCCGGCTCGTAGAGCGAGAGCGCCACGTTGAAGAGCGCGTGCTTCGCTCCGACGCTCACGGTGACCATCTCCGGCGTCGGCTCCCAGCCGCGCGAGCGCGACGTCGCCTCGCACACCGCCTTCTTCAGCTGCGCAATCCCGGTGACGGCCGTGTACTTCGCGGTGACCCCGTCGTCGATCGCCCGCTTCGCCGCTTCGCACACGAAGCGCGGCGGCTCGAAGTCGGGCTCGCCCACGCCGAACGCGTAGACGTCGACCCCCTTCGATCGCAGCTCGGCAGCACGAGCGTTCATCGCGAGCGTCATGCTCGGCGCGACCGCGCGAAGGCGTTCAGCGAACCTCGTCGACACGGGCGAACCTCCTAGGCGTGACCCCGCCGAGGCTGCCTCGGACGTGCCATCCTAGGTCTCGCACTTAGCACGCCGCGGTGCGGCAACGCCAGGCGCGGAGGCTCAGGACGCCTGGTCCTTTTCCTTTTCGGGTGCCTTGGGAGCGGGAGGGTCGGCCTTCTTGGGCTCCTCGTCGTCCTTCAAGCCTTGCTTGAAGTTCTTGATCCCCTGGCCGAGCCCCTTGCCGATGTCGGCGATGCGACCCGCCCCGAAGAGCAGGAGCGCGATCAGCGCAATGATGAGTAGCTCGCCGGGACCTATGCTCCCCATGGGTCACCTGCTAGCAGTCGCACGCACTCCGGGCAAGCACCACACGAGGCCCGCGACCGAAACGGTCGCGACAGCGGCCACGACGGGGAGCGCTGCGTAGAGCCGAAGTGGCATCGGCGCTTCGGCCCGCTCGAGCGCATGAAGGAGCGCGAGCGACGCGACCGGGCCGGCGGCGCCGAGGAGCAGCGCGTGCAAGCGCCAGAGAGCGAGCGCTCGTTGCTCCATGGCGAGGAGCAGCCACACCGCGAGGAGCGCCGAGACTGCGGCCGACGTCGCCAAGAACGCAGCACGCCACGACGTGGGGAGCGAGGACGCGCGGACGAACGGGGGGAGGCGGAAGAGCGCGTGCTTCACGTGCACGCTCGTGGCCGACGGCGCGTCTCCCCCCGCGGAGGCAAACGCGACGAACGCGTCGTCGAGCTCGATGCGGCGGGCGTCGGGCGCGACGTCGATCGCGCGCGCCGAGTAGAGGGCGCTCGCTTGCCGCCCATTCCCACCGCCCGAGAACGGCGGTCGACCGACGAGATGAGCGTCGCGCGAGCCGTCGCAGAGCCAGGCAGCACCAAGGAGCGGAACGTCGACCGCGCCCGGCGTCCGTGTCGACGCACACGAGGCGCGACCGGCGCGCAAGAGATCCGAGAGGACACGTCCCGGCTCGCTCGCGTCGCGCCCCCCTGCGACCGAAGCGCCGGCGAGGATCGCGCCGAACACGACGACGAGGGGGACGAGGCGCGCCGTCGTCGAGAAAGGGCGCTCGCCGAGCATCGCGAGGACGCGCGCCTCGCCTCGCTCGGCAAGCGCGAACGCCGCGAGCGCCCAGCCGATGGGCCATCCGACGAGCACCGCCGCCTCGAGCGCCACGCTCGCGACCGCGCGCGCGAAAGGCACCGCGACCCTCCACGGAACGCGCGGGTCGAGCACCCAGGGGAGAACCCTCACGGAGGCCCCCGCCAGCGCGAGGAGCACGAGGATCCCGACGCTCACCGCGGCGGTTCTCGCCGCGAGCGGGGCGAGCGGGCCCCTACCGACGCGCGCCAGGCGAGCAGGCGAAAGCCGCAGCAACATGCGGAAAAAGCCTCTCCGATTAACCGTGGTGATCGCCATTGAACGCCGTGATAGCTTCGCGCCACCTACCACAGCACCCGGAGTCAAACCCGGGGCTCGTCGAAGTCGGACGTGATTCACGCGGATTCTCCGGGCGGCGAGCTGTTCGCGCGACCGGCCGCTGCGGAGCTTACGGAACCGGAGACCTACGACATGCGCACGTCGATCCGCACCTTCTCGAATGCCCAGCGCTTCAGCGCAGTTGCGACAGCGTCGGTGCTTGCCCTCAGCACGCTCACCTCGTCGGTGGCGCAGGCGCAGGAGCTGACGGTCAATCCGACGCCCAAGGGGATCGTCGGAGGCGCGCTCCTCGGCGCCGAGGTGGGGACGATCGTGGAGTCGATCGCCGGTGTCAAGAACCCCTGGATCTACGTGATCACCGACGTCGTCCTCGCGGGCGGCGGAGCGGTCGGCGGCTGGGAAGTCGAGCAGCACTCCTCTGACGGACGGGCGCCGGTCTTCATGCTCGCGGGCGGCCTCGGGCTCGTCATTCCCGCCATCGTCCTCACGTTGAACGCGACCCGCTACATGCCCGCCGAGAACGCGAGCGAGGACCACGCTCCGACGAACAGCCCCCCGCCGAACCCCGGCACCCCCGGCGGAAGCCTGGTCGGCCCTTCGTCCGTAGCTCCTCCCCCGCCCTCTTCGGCGCCCCCGGCGTCGCCCCCCCCGACGTCCTCCGTCACCCCGCTTCCCCACAGGAGCGAGCAGGCGGCCCCCCGCCCGACCGACGTGCACCTTTCCCTGCTCGACGTGAACGCGGCAGGGCTGCATCTGGGCGTGCCGGTCCCGGAGATCCGGCCGGTCTTCTCCGCCAGCGAGCTTCGGCAGTACGGGTTCGCGCAGCAGACCGAAGTGCGGATGCCGCTCGTGAAGATTGCATTCTGAGAGCGGGTTCTCTTCCGTTCCCCAGTATCGCACCCTCTCGTCGCTTTTTCCGGTCGTCCGGCCTTCCGGCCTTCCTGGCGGGCGTTTGGGCTGGCACTGCGGGGTCGTGCGCGAAGGTAGGCGCGACCGCGCATCGCTTGCGACAAGGCGATTTCCTCGGAGGCGTTCGCGAGGTTACGCTGTACCTCTCGAGCAGACGTGCCTGCTGTCGTGATCCACTAAAGGACTCTGATGAACCAACAGCGTGCCTCGAACCCCGGGAAGTCCGACCCGATGTTGGGGAGGGTCGTCGCAGGGCGGTACCGGCTGGAAGCGCGTGCGGGCGAAGGCGGGATGGGGGTCGTGTACCGCGCGCGGCACGTGCTCATCGATCGCGTCGTCGCGCTGAAGCTGATCCGGCCCGACCTTCGCGGCGAGACGCACTTGCGCGCGTGGATGCTGCGCGAGGCCCGTGCGGCGAACCGCGTCGACCACGCGCACATCATCGACATCCACGACATCGGCGAGACCGAGGAGGGGGAGCTCTATCTCGTGATGGAGTACCTCGTCGGTACTTCGCTCTCGAGCGAGCTCGCGCGCGGACCGATGGCGCTGGCGCGCGGCGTCGATGTCCTCGAGCAGATGTGCGCCGCCCTCGCGCGCGCCCACGACCTGGGCGTCGTGCACCGCGACCTCAAGAGCGACAACATTCTCTTGAGCACGCGCGGCGGTCGAAAAGACTTCGTGAAGATCCTCGACTTCGGGCTCGCGCACCTCGCGATGGACCCGCGCCTCGCTCCGAAGGGGGCCGTCTTCGGGACGCCCGAGTACATGTCGCCCGAGCAGGCACGGGGTGAAGAGGCGAACGCGCAGAGCGATCTCTACGCGCTCGGCGTGCTGTTCTTCGAGATGCTCACGGGGCAGCTCCCCTTCCGGTCGAACGACCGCGAGACGCTCCTCGAGATGCAGCGCAGCACCGCGCCGGCGAAGCCGCGATCGATCAAGCCGGACATTCTCCCCGCCGCGGAGGCGATGGTCCTCAAGCTGCTCGAGAAGGATCGGCGCAAGCGCTACCAGGATGCCCACCATCTCCACGAAGAGCTGAAGGCGCTCCAGCGCTCGCTGCCAGCCACCCCGTGGGAGGTCGCGACGTCGGGAGACGCTGCAGCGCCGCCGCCCCCCCCCCCGCCGCAGTCGCCGGGGGTCATCGAGTGGGCGAACCGGGCAGCGCTCTTCTCCCGGATGGTGAGCCGGTGCTACCCGCAGGGGAACCCCGCGCCCGAGATTCAGAGCGCGGTAGCGCAGGCGTGGGACCTCGCGTCGCGCGCTACGCGGCTCGAGGGGGAGGTCGCCAGCCACACGCGGAAGCTCGAGTCGCTCGAGCGTCGCGGTCGGGCGCTGCGCGCGGAGATCGGGCGAAAAGTCGAGGAGCTGGCGCACGAGGAGTCGCGCGCTCTTCGCGACGCGAACGGGGAGCAGCAAGAGGCGACGCGGCTGCGCGAGCTCGTGCAGGCGGCGGAGAAGGGGGCGGCGCAGGCGAAGCAAGCAGCCGACAGCGCGCCGGCGGGCTCGCCGCAAGCGATGCGACAGGTCTTCGAGCGATCGGGAGCGGCGCAGGCGCTCCTCGACGCGCGGCGAGAGCACCTCGCGGAGCGGGAGCAGAAAGCCGCCGTGAAGGACCAGCAAGCACGCGACCTGCGGCGACAGATCGACGAGCTTCGCGCGCAGCTCTCGCGCTACGCCGAGGCGCTCGAAGAGGATCTCGCGTCGGGGCGCGAGAAGGTCGCCGCGCGGACGCGCGAGGGGCTGGCCTTCGAGAAGGCGTTCAGCGAGGTCTCGACGCTCCTCTTGAACCACCTGAAGGCGAAGCCCGAAGCGCGGGATCTCCTCCAGGACCTCATGACAGCGATGCACGGCGGGAGCGCGCAGCAACAGCGACCCGGCGGGCCGGAGTCGCGCGGACCGGGAACGCCGTCCTGACGGCTGGCGACTAGGCGAGCTTGGCGCTGAGGAACGCCTTCAGCTTGATCAGCGTCTTCACGTCGCGCGAAAAGCTCGGCACCTGGTAGTCCTTCGCCCACGCGGCGACCTCGTGTTGGAAGGTCTCGCGCGTCGGCGCGTCCCCCATGACGTCGTCCACGGTACGACCACGCGCCGCCCCCTTGAGGAGGTTCTTCACGTACGCCTCGAGCCGGGGGTACACGTCGCCCAGAAAGTCCTTCACCTGACCGGCGTCGGTCGCGAGGCGCGCGAGCGGCTCGATCGCGGTCGACTCGGGCGCCTCCTTGGCGGCGAGCGAGGCCGCGACCCGCAGGACGAAGGCGTCATCGAGGAAGCCGAGGTCGTCGATGCCATCGGGGATCAGATCGAGCGACTTGAAGATGTAATTGAGTCCCGCGACGACGTAGCGCCGAGCGACCTCGGGAGCGTCGGAGCCGGCGAGGACGCCGAGCGTTGCCGCATCCTCGCCCAGTGTGCGGAGGAACGAGGGGAAGACCTCGAGGTAGCGGGCATCGTGCGTCGGATCGTAGTCGGCCATGGCTTCGTGCTCCCGGGGAAGGCCCCCGGTAACGGTACACCGGCTGCGCGCGGGAAGACTACATCGAGCGTGCGACGGCGAACCCGAGCACGAAGCCCGCGGCCAGCGCGCCCAGTACGAGGACGACGACGAGCCACGCGGGAACGGGGCGCGCTCCCCCCGAACGAGCGCTCGGAGGTTCGAGAACCGGGAGATCGTGTGAGGGCATCGTCGACCCCGCGGGGGCATCGAGGACGACGACGCGCGGGGGGATCGGTGTGGGGATCTGGACGGCGGGTGCACTCTGCAACGTGCCCCCTCCTGGCCGCGCCGCGTGCACGGGGACGAGCTCGTCTGCGACCGGCGTGTGCTCGCTCGACGCCCCCGGCGAGATGCCGCTGCTCGGGCCGAAGATCGACGGGACGGCCGGCAAGCGGCTCAACGGCGTCGGGTTCGGGTTCGTGTACGAGCCGTCCGGGGCTTGCGGCGGGCTCGAGGTCGCCGCCGCCGGCAGCGCGCGCGCCATCTCGAGCGCCGACGCGTAGCGGAGCCCCGGGTCCTTCTGCATCGCGCGCTCGATGATCCCGGAGATCGGCGCGAGCTGCGGATCGACCTTCACGAGCGTGTCGGGCGTGAAGGTCGTCACCGCGGCGAGGCGCGCGTACTCCGTTGGAGCAGGGAACGCGACCCGCCCCGTGAGCATCTCCCAGGTCATGATCCCGGCGCTCCACAGGTCCGAGCGAGGATCGACGTTCCGGGGGTCCTTCACCTGCTCGGGGCTCATGTACGCCGGCGTCCCGAGAAACGCCCCTGTACGGGTGCGCGAGCCCATTCCCCCCGCCGCGTCCATCACCTTGGCGATCCCGAAGTCGAGGAGCTTGATCTGAAAGTGGCCGCTCGGCGAACGTGCGAGAAAGACGTTCTCCGGCTTCAAGTCGCGGTGGACGATCCCCTGCGCGTGCGCCGCGGCGAGCCCTGCGAGGATCCCCTGCAGGATCGTGATCGCCTGTTGCGTCGGCACGCGACCCCCGTTCGCGGTGTACGCCGAGAGCGGGACCCCCGCGAGGAGCTCCATCACGATGTACGGCGTCCCGTCCTCGGCTTGCGCCGTCTCGAACACGCGGAGGATGTTCGGGTGGATGAGCCGCTGGCACGTCCGCCCTTCGTCGAGGAACCGCTTGAGGACGTCCGCATCCGCGACGAACTCCGGGCGGAGGATCTTGACCGCGAACTCGCGCGCTTCGACCGGGTACTTTCCGCTCCCCCCCGACATCGACGCCGTGGTCTCCGCCGCGAAGACGAAGCCCATTCCCCCCTCACCGATCACGCGCGTGAGGCGCAGGCGCCGCGAGAGAACGGCGCCGACGAGGCTTTGGGCGTTCGCGTTCGCGGTCATCTCCGCTTCCTCTTGTAACCCTTGCTACGCTCGGAGCGTCGCGCCAAACCGGGCCTTCACTTCGGAAACCACGAGCCCATGCTGCGCGTCGACCTCGGCGTCGGTCAACGTCCTGTCGGCGGCCCGATAGACGACGCGGAACGCGAGGCTCGTGTGGTCCTGGGGTATCGCGCCGCCGGTGAAGCGGTCGAAGAGCCGGACCTCTTCGGCGAGCGGGCCGGCGGCGCGGCGAACGGCGTCCTCGACCTCCCCTGCGGCGACGTCGTCGCGCACGACGATCGCGAGATCGCGCGCGCTCGCCGGGAGGCGTGGGATCGCGCGATAGACCGAGGGGGCGCGCCCCACGTCCTTCTCGAGGACGGCGAGATCGAGCTCGACGACGACGATGTCCCCCGTGATCTCGAGCTCGAGAGCGTCGCGCACGTCCGGGTGGAGCAAACCGAAGCGCCCGACGACATGCTCCGCGACCGAGATTTCCGCGGCGCCGCGCGGATGCAGGTGCGCGGGGCGGTCTTCGCCGTAAGCGCGCACGCTTGGCGCGCGGTTCGCGAGGCGCTGAACGACCGCCGTGGCGATCCCTTTGGCGTCCCAGACGTCCACGACCTCGGGCTTTGCGAGCCACGCCGCGCGCTCACCCGCGAGGACCGCCGCAAACGACGCGCGCTCCTCGGGGAGCTCGCGATCGCCGCCGCCGCCGAGGAACACCGAGCCGACCGTGAAGAGCCGGGCGTCGCGCTCCCCGCGGCGCGCCGCCAGGTCGATGCTCCGTAGGAGCCCCGGAAGGAGGCTCGTCCGCATGACGGCGTGGTTCTCGTTCAGCGGGTTCTTCACGCGGACCGCGGGTGCGGGGGCGCCTGACTTGGCGAGCGTCGCTTCGTCGAGGAACCCGTACGTCACGGCCTCGGAGAGCCCCTGGGCCACTCCGGCCGCGCGCGCGCGGGACATCAGGTCCTCGCGCGTCGCCCCTTCGCGGGTGGGGCGGATGGCGGGGAGGACGGCCGGGATCGAGTCGAAGCCGCGGACGCGGGCGACCTCTTCGATGAGATCGATCTCGCGCGAGATGTCCGGGCGGTGCGTGGGGACGAGAAAGTCGCCGATCGCGTCGTCTCGTTTCTGTGTCTCGCGTGTCTCGCGTGTCTCCCGCATCTCGCACCCGAGGCGCTCGAGGGTCGCGACCGAGTCCTTCCATGGCACATCGACGCCGAGGATCTGCGCGAGCCGCGACGCACGCAGCGTGACGGTGCGCCGCTCGATGGGCTTCGTCCGCGCGTGAATCATCCCGGGCACGGCGCCCCCGCTCGCCAGCTGCGTCGCCAGCGACGCCGCGCGCGCGAGGACGGCCTCCACGTCGCCGGGGTCGACCCCTCGCTCGAAGCGATGGCTCGACTCCGTGTGCAGCCCATGCCGGCGCGACGCACGACGGATGCCGCGCGGATTGAAGTAGGCGCACTCGAACAGGACCCTCTTCGTCTCCGCGCGGATCTCGCTGTTCGCCGCCCCCATCACCCCGGCCAGCGCCACCGGCCCCTCGCCGTCGGTGATGACGAGGTCGTCCGCGCTCAGCTTGCGCGCCACGCCATCGAGCGTCGTCATCGGCTCCGCCTCACGCGCGCGACGCACGACGATCTTCCCCCCTCGCACGAGGTCGAGATCGAACGCGTGCATCGGGTGGCCGTACTCGAGCATCACGATGTTCGTGATGTCGACGACGTTCGAGATCGGGCGCACTCCGAGCGACGAGAGCCGGTACCGGAGCCAGAGCGGCGACGGCGCAATCGCGATGTCGACGACGGCGTTTGCACCGTAGTGAGGGCACCGCTCCGCGTCCTCGACGGTGACCTTCACGAGCGCGTCGATCGTCGTCCCGGCGGCCACGCGCGCGGGCGCCTCCACGCTCGGGGGCACGAAGGGGATACCGAAGAGCGCCGCCACTTCGCGTGCGAGGCCGATGTGACCAAGCCCGTCGGGGCGATTCGCGCCGAGACCGATCTCGAAGATCGTGTCGCGCACGGCGGGGAGCGCCTCGACGAGCTTCTGGCCTGGCTTGGCGGCTCCCGGCGAAAGTACGAGGATCCCGGCGGAGTCTTCCGTGAGGCCGAGCTCCTGCTCACTGCAGAGCATCCCTTCGCTCGTCACGCCGGCGATCGCGCGGCGCTCGATCGTCATCCCGGCCCCTTTCGCGGCCGCCGGGAGATGCGCGCCGAGAGGCGCGAGGACGACGAGCCCACCCGGGGGCGGCACGTTGGGAGCGCCGCAAACGATCTCCAGCGCCCCACCGTCACCGCGGTCGACGGTCACTAGGTTCAGTCCCGACTTCGACGGGTGCGGCCTCGTCGACACGACCGCAACGACGACGCACGCCTCAGTCCCCGCGCCGAACTCGTGCGTCCCTTCGACCTCGAGCCCCGCCTGGGTAAAGCGCGCCGCCAGCGCCTTCGGAGACGCTGAGAGCTGCGGGACGAGGGCACGAAGCCACTGGTACGACGCCTTCATTCTGTGAACTTTCCTGCTCGAGCCTCGATCAGAACTGCGCCAAGAACCTCGGGTCGTTCTCGAAGAACAGCCGCAGGTCCGGCAGGTCGTACCGAACCATCGCCATCCGCTCGATCCCCATCCCGAGCGCGAACCCCGTCCACTCCTCGGGATCGATGCCGCACGCCTCGAAGACCACGGGGTGAATCATCCCGCAGCCGAGGATCTCGACCCACCCGGTGTGCTTGCAGACGTTGCACCCCTTGCGCGTCCCGTCTCTCTGGCGGCAGTTCGCGCAAGCCACGTCCACCTCCGCGCCCGGCTCGACGAACGGGAAGTAGCTCGGTCGCCATCGCACCGGGCTCCCGGGGCCGAAGAAGCGCTCGGCGAACTCGGCGAGCACGCCGCGGAGGTTTGCCATCGAGACCCGGCGGTCCACGAGGAATGCCTCGATCTGGCTGAACATCGGCGAGTGCGTCGCGTCGTCGTCGCGCCGATACGTGACGCCCGCGTGGACGTAAGCGAACGGCGGCTTCTTCGTGCTCATCGCGCGAATCTGCGTGTTGCTGGTGTGCGTGCGCAGGACGAGCCCGTTCGTCGTCCAGAAGCTGTCCTGCATGTCCGTCGCGGGGTGGTCGGGGGGGAAGCCGAGCTTGGAAAAGTTGTTCTCTTCGAGGTCGATCTCGGGCGAGTCGTGCACGGCGAAGCCCATGCCGCGGAAGACGCCGAGGATCTCCTCGCGCACGATCGCGAGCGGGTGCTTGTGCCCGACGGGCCCGGGCGCGCGGCCGGGGAGCGTGAGGTCGAAGGGGCGGGCGTGCAGCTCGGCCTGGCGCTTGGCGAGGACGAGCTCGCGGAGTCGCGTCTCGAAGGCGCTCTCCACCTCTTGCTTCAGCGCGTTCACCTTCTCGCCGATCGCCTTACGCGCATCGGCGGGGACGCTCCCCATCCCTTTCAAGATGGCCGTGAGCTCCCCCTTCTTTCCGAGGATCTTCGCGTTCTCGTCACGCAAATCTTGCTCGGTCTTCGCGGCGGCGAACCGCGCGGGGAACGCCCGCCGGAGCTCGGCGAGCGCCCCGTCGATCGAGCTCTGCTGCGGGTCGGTCGACGTGGTCATGTGCCACATGTGGTTAGCACACAGCCCGCATCGGTTGGTTGGGTTCCACGGCGCTCGCTCCGTCGCGGTAGACTTAGCGTCGTGCAGGTCAAGGCCCAGGGGCTGCTCAACGCGGCGAAATGGATCGAGGAGGAGTACGGGCGCGACGCCCTCGGCGAGGTCGTGCGCGCGTGCAGCGAGCCGGTTCGAGACCGCTACATTTCGGCCATCGCGATCAACTGGCACCCGGTCGAGGAGTTCATCGAGTTCGTCGAGAAGGCGGACCAGATCCTCGGCCAGGGGCACCTGCGCCTCGCGGAGGAGATCGGAGCCGCGGGCGCGCGCGCCAACATGAAGGGGACGCTCGTGCGGATCGCCTTCTACCTCGCGCAGCCGGAGTTCTTCTTCCGCCGCGTGGCGGGGCTCTGGCGGCAGTTCAACGACGAGGGGCAGATGATCGTCCACAGCCTGGGCGAAAACAGCGGCTCGATGGAGGTCTCCGGGATCGCCAAGCCGAACGTGACGTTCTGCGCCGTCCTGAGCGGCTGGACACGGCAGGTGGGCATCGGGCTCGGCATCGAGGGCCCCGTGGTCCGCCACGTCGAATGCCGCGCGCGAGGCGACGCGCGTTGCATGTGGGACGTCCGATGGTCGGCCATCGAGAAAGAGGAGCAGAAGGCGGCGGCCGACCAGGAAAGCCTCAGCCGCCTCCGCATCGGGCGAAGCAGCCCTTCCTCACAGAACTTTCCAGCGGCCGCCCCGCCCTCCCAAGGCGCGGCCCCTCCGTCGTCACGGAAGAACACGAACCGGCCGCCCAAGCCGAAGAAGGAAGCGAAATAGCCCCCCGACCTCGGCTCGCGAGCAGCTAGGCGCGCGCGACGCCGGCCGACTTCACCACCTGCGCGAACGCAGCTGCGTCCGAGATCGCCAGATCGCTCAGGACCTTGCGATCGAGGGCGATCTTCGCCCCCTTCAGGCCGTGCATGAGGCGCGAGTAGCTGGTGCCGTTCTGACGAGCTGCCGCGTTGATACGGGCGATCCAGAGGCGGCGAAAGTCGCGCTTCTTGCGCTTGCGGTGGGCGTACGCATAGACCCACGCCTTCATCACGACTTCCTTCGCGTACGCGAAGAGTCGCGAGCGGGCACTGTGGAACCCGGAGGCGTGCTTCAGGAGCCGGTTACGGCGACGACGAGCCTTGAACCCTTTTTTTGCGCGCGGCATTGTCGAAGACTCCTATCAGCCGTAAGGGATGAGCTTTTTGACGTGCTTTTCCATGGTCTTATGAACCATGTCGTTGTTCCGGTTGCGGCGGAGGCGCTTGCGCGACTTCTCCTGCATCCCGTGGTTCCCGCCCGCCTTCGACCGGCGGACGCGCCCCTTGCCCGTCACTTTGAACCGCTTCGCTGCGGCCTTGTTCGTCTTCATCTTCGGCATGGCTGCCCTCGATCCCGCTCCGGAGTGGCCGCCGCGCGGTAGCGGGCGGTTTTGAGCCATCCAGAGGCGAAAGGGACGCGGGTTATGGTCGTTTCAGCCGGGATTGTCAAGGGAGCCTACGGGAGGGGTAACGGGGCTCCGGGACCTCAGGGCTTGAGGAGGCTCGACCCGGCGCCAAAACCCTGGGGGTTCGCGTAGTGCAGATGGGCTCGTGGATGGTGGCGGGCGTGGCGTGCGCACCAGAGCGTGGCACCGTGGGTCGTCCGCTGCGTCTCGACGCAGTCCGGGCAGGGGGGCTCGATGGCCTCCATCTGGGGCTCCTCGTGCCTCTTCTCGCGCACGACCCACACCGGGCACGTGGCGTGGCGCACGACCGCCTCGGCGATGGAGCCCATCGCCCAGCGCGCAAGGCCCGTCCGCCCGTGCGTCCCCAGGACGATCAGGTCCGCGTCGATGCTCGCGGCCGTCTGGAGGATCGCGCGCTGCGCACGGTCCTCGACCAGATGCCCGATGACCGTCACGCCGGAGTCAGCCCGCGCTACACGCGCGCTCTCGTCGAGAAAGTCGGAGTGCTGCGCGATGATCAGCTCATACGGCTGCGCGCTGTTCGCCTCTTGCCGGATGGAGTCGCGGACGTCGACCGCATGCGCGATGTGCAGCTCTGCGCCAGGCGTCTTCCGGGCAAGGTCCACGGCGGAGGCGACGACCTTCGCAGACTCAGGCGACATGTCGATGGCCGCGAGGATCACGGTGCGTGCGGGCTTGGGCGATTGGCTGGGGCTCATGACCCCTCCCCTCTTGCGAGGCTCGTGCCCTTCGCACATCGCCGTGCAAGCCTGCCGCGCAACGGCGCAAGCCGTGCGCGGCGATGAACGGACTGCGCGACTCAGCCCCCCGCGGGGACGCCGTAGAAGTAGTACCCCTTGCCGAGCGGCAAGTAGTCGTACGTGCCGTATTCCCAGCGCCACTTTGCTCCGAATGGCGCGACCATCTCGCGGAGCTCGTCCTCCGACCAGACCCGCATCGTCGAGACGAGACCGTCCCACATCGAGATCGCGATCGCGGCGGGCGAGAGCCACGTGAGCGCCGCCTTCGCGAGCCGATCCTTCGGGCTCAAGAGGGGGTTCATCACGAGCGCCGGGATCCCAGCGACCGCGAAGTTCGCGAACATGAGCGGGTTACGTTCGAACCCCTCCGCGACGAACACGCCGCGCGAGCCCCGTACGGCGTCTTCGAGGACCGCTGTCGCGAGCTCGCGCGGGAAATGGTGCAGCACGTTGATGATGCTTCGCGCGCGCCCCTCGGCGAGGTCGCGCCGAATGCACGTCGCGTCTACCGACGAGGGCTCGAAATCGATGACACCGGGCTGCTCGTCGCGCGCGCGCTCCCACGCCTCGACGCGCGGGTGAAGGTCCGTCAGGAGGAACTGCGGAGGTGTACCGCCGTGGCGCGCGATCGCGCGCGACAAGATGCTCGCGGGTCCGCCCCCCCCGGAGCCGATCTCGAGCACTTCGCGCGCGCCGGAGGCGGCGAGGAACGCCTCGAAGGGCGAAACGAGGCCGTCGAGGATCCTCCCCCACGCCAGCGTGCGACTCAACGACTCAACCACGGTGTCGCGCACGGCCGGATGAACCCACGCCAGATCGTTGAACTCGAAGAGCTGGAGGCGCGGGAAGCGCATTACGAACTCACGCTCGTCACCTTTGTCACCCCTGCGCGACCGCGACGAACGCCTTCTTCAGCTCTTCCATCACTCCGTTTGCGCGCCTTTCGGCCTCGGCCATCGGCTCTCCGGAACGAACGGCTTCGCGGACGTCGAAGTAGAACTTGATCTTCGGCTCCGTCCCGCTAGGGCGCGCGATGATCCGGCTCCCCCCGGCGAGCTCGAACGCGAGGACATTGCTCTTCGGCAGACTGAGCTGCCCCGTTCGCCCGTCGGCGAGATGCGTCTCGGTCTGCGCATCGTAGTCGCGGACGATGGCGACCTGGTGCCCCCCGAACACGCGCGGTTTCGACGCCCGAAGTCGGCTCATGATGCCCTTGATCTCCGCGACCCCGCTCGCCCCTGGGCGCGTGATGTTCACTTGCGAGCTGACGAAGAGCCCGTACTTGCGATGGATCGACTCGAGCTCGCCGAGGAGCGTGCGCCCGTTGTCCTGGAGCCACGCGACCATCTCCGCCATCACCGCCGCCGCGCTCACGCCGTCCTTGTCGCGCACGGCATCGCCGACGGTGTACCCGAGGGCCTCTTCGTACCCGAAGACGAAGCGCTTGCCGCTCTTCTCCATCTCCATCGCGCGGTTGGCGATCCACTTGAACCCCGTCAGCGTCTCGTCGTATGCGACCCCGAGCGCCTTCGCGATCACTCCGAGGAGCGGCGACGACACGATCGACACGAGCACGAGCCGGTTCGCGCCGCGGTCAGCCTGCTCCGTGAGGAGATAGTGCCCGAGGAGCACCCCCACTTCGTTCCCGGTGAGCTGGACATAGCCGGACGCCGCGCCCGCGTTCGCGTTCGCGTTCTTCGAGGGGACGGCCACAGCGAGCCTGTCGGCGTCGGGGTCGTTTGCGAGCACCAGCTCGGCCCCGGTCTTGCGCGCGAGGGCGAACGAGAGGTCCATCGCGCCTTTCTCCTCCGGGTTCGGGAACGCGACGGTGGGGAAGTCGGCGTCGGGGTGCTCTTGCTCCGCGACGAACGAGACATGGCTGAACCCCGCCTGGTCGAATGCGTTCCGCGCGAGCTTCCCTCCGACGCCGTGCATCGGCGTGTACACGATCGGGAGCCCCTTCCCCTTCTCCGTCGGCGGATGCACCGACATCCCCCGGACCCTCGCGAGGTACGCCGTCACGACCGTCTCGGGAACCGGCACGGCGAGCTTCTCGCTGCGCGCCACCGCGACCGGCATGCGGGGAACGTCCTTCGCGGCCGGCGCCTTCGCGATCTCCACAGCGATCCCCGCGTCGATCGGCGGGACGATCTGCGCGGCGTTTCCCCAGTACGCTTTATACCCGTTGTATTCGCGCGGGTTGTGGCTCGCAGTCACCATGACGCCGGCGGCCGCGCCGAGCTCCCCGATCGCGAACGCGGTGAGCGGCGTGGGGGCCAGATCGTCGAAGAGGAGCGCGCGTATGCCGTTCGCGGCGAGGACGCACGCGGCGTCCTCGGCGAATTCGCGGCTCATGTGCCGCCCGTCGAACCCGATCACCACGCCGCGCGACTTCACGTCGGCGATCGAGGACGACAGGAGGAAGCGCGCGAGCCCGTGCGTCGTCCTCAGCACCACGGCCCGGTTCATCCTATTCGGCCCCGCGCCAATCACCCCTCGCAGGCCAGCCGTCCCGAACTCGAGCGCGCCTGCGAAACGATCGGCGAGGTCCGTCTTCGCGAGATCGGCGCTCTTCAGGAGGGCGCGCAGCTCGTCCTGCGCGCCGACGTCCACGTCGTCCGCGATCCAGCGCTCTGCGCGCGCCCGTAGGTCCCGCTCGGCTTCGCTCATGAGTCCGTGCGATAGTCGTCTTTGAGGTGCTCCGCTACGCCCTTCGACGCGCGCTCTGGGCGATTCCCACGCTCTTCGGGATCAGCCTCGTCGTCTTTTTCGTGACGTCGCTCCTCCCGGATCCGGCGGCCGACCTGCCCAAGCGCGCGGCCGCGCTCGTCGTGCGCGATCCGACGGCGTATGACGCCCTCGAAGAAAAGAGACGGGAGCGCTTCCTCGACCTCCCCGCGTTCTTCGCCCCGAACGCGAAGGACGTCCACATGAAGACGGACGAGGCCGTCCGCCACATCGCCGCCGATGACGCGAGCGCGACGCTCGGCGCGCATCAGCTGGTGAAGCTCGGCGGCGCGGCCCTGCCGTTCATTCTCCCGGGGATCGAGAAGCTTCCGCCCGTCGCGCGCGGCCGCGTGGCGATCGCGCTGGCGCCGATCGCGCAGCGGATGGGGGTATCGAGCGACGAGGTGCTTCACGACCCGAGCGCTGCGATCCTCTTCTGGAGCCGTTTCTGGGAAGACCGCGCGCTCGATTTCACCCAGCCCTCGCTTCACCGCGCGGTCCACCGCCTCGCGCTCCGCGCGTCCGACGTGCGCGAGAAGGACCTCGTCGAGATCGACACGTACGCACTGCCCGCGGTCGTCCCCGCGATGGTCGAGACCGACGACCGGGAGTCCATCCGCTCCCTCGCCGCCCTCGCCTCGCACGCGACGGGCCGCGATGGAACGATTCCCTTCGACGCCGACGACGTCGAGCTCCATCGCATCGTAAGCGGTTGGCAGGCGTGGTGGCAGGTGCACTCGAGCGACTACGTCGCCTACGACGGCCCGGGGCGGATCGAGTCCACGCTCCTCGACACCCGCTACGGCAAGTGGATCTTCGGCGCGGCCACCGGTCGCCTGGGGACGAGCGCCGTCGACGGGCTCCCCGTCGCCGAGAAGCTCCGGGCGAAGACCCCCGTGACGTTGCTCCTCACCTTGCTCGCGCTCCTTTTGAGCTACGCGATCGCGATCCCGCTCGGGGCACTCGCCGCGTGGTGGCGCGGAAGGCCGGTAGACGTGACCCTCGCCGTCGTCCTCTTCGCGATGTACTCGCTGCCGACGTTCTGGGCCGCGCAGCTCCTCGCGCACACGTTCGCGCTCGCCCCGGCGCGACCGGGAATGGCGCCGGAGGCGCTGGCGCTTGGGCATCCCGCGGAGGTGTGGAACCGCCTGGCCGCGCCCGTCGTGGCGCTGATGGTGGGGTCGCTCGCGACGCTCTCGCGCTACCAGCGCGCCGCGACGCTGGAGACGAGCCGGCAAGACTACGTCCGTACGGCGAAGGCGAAGGGGGCTTCGCCGCTGCGACAGCTCGTCGTACACGCGCTGCGAAACGCGATGCTCCCGACCGTCACGCTCGCCGGGCTGCAGTTCCCCGCGCTGCTCGGCGGCGCGTTCGTCGTGGAGGAGGTCTTCGCCGTCCCGGGAATCGGCTACGAGACGATCCGCGCCGTCGAAGCGCACGACACGGCGTGGCTGGTCTCGATCGCGCTCGTCACGGCGGTCATCACGACGCTCGCGCTCATCGCCAGCGACATCGCCCACGGGCTCCTCGATCCGAGGATGCGCGATCACGACCACACGCGACGCGGAGAGACGAAATGAGCGGCCCGCTCGGGCGCCCCCCTGAGTCGACGCGGATCGAGCTCAGCTATCACCCGCGCTCGAGCGACAGCCTGAATCCCCCTTCGGGGAGACCCCGCGAGTCGCATCGGACGCACGAGCCGCGCGGGTGGTCGGCGGGCACGCTCACACATCTGCAGCGAGACCGCGCCGCGCGCGTCGGAGCGCTCGCGCTCGCCTGCCTCACGATGATTGCCGTCTTCGCGGACGTGCTCGCGAGCGATCTCCCGGTCGCGTGCCGCTTCCATGGGCACCTCTTCCTGTTCCCCGCGATCACGCATCCCGCCGCGCTCGTCTCCTACGACCACGCGCGCTTCGCCGCCGAGCGGTGGGCGGGCGACTGGTCGCTGGAGCCGTTCGTCCACTACGGCCCTCAGCAAACGAGCACGCTCGGCTCCGTCGCCGCCATGCGCGCGCCGACTCTCGCCGGCCTCGCCGGGGAGCACCCGCTCGGCACCGACGCCTTCGGTCGGGACGTCTTCGCCCGCCTCGTCCACGGCGCCCGCGCCTCGCTGGGCGCCGCGCTCTTCGCCGCCGTCGGCTTCGTCGCGATCGGCTCTCTCCTGGGGGCGCTCGGTGGTTTCTTCGGCGGGTTCCTCGACGGCATCATCGCTCGACTCACCGAGACCCTCACCGCGTTTCCCACGCTCGTCCTCGTCCTCGTCGTCCAAGCCATGGTCAGCCATCCGTCGCTGTGGACGCTCCTCCTCGCGATCGGCCTCACCCGCTGGCCGGAGGTCGCGCGCCTCGTTCGCGCCGAGGTGATGCTCGTCTCCTCGCAGGACTACGTCGTCGCGGCGCGCGCGCTCGGCGCGGGGCCGTGGCGGATCCTACGGCGGCACGTCATCCCGAACGCCGTAGCGCCCGTGCTGGTCGCGGCGACGTTCGGGGTGGCCTCGGTCGTCCTCGTCGAGGCATCGCTCGATTTCCTTCGCGTGGGAACCCCCGCCGGCTCGGCCTCCTGGGGGGAAACGCTCAGCGAGACCCGTGAGCACCTCGGCGCTTGGTGGCTGCTGGTGTTTCCGGGTGTTGCTGTGTTCGTCACAGTCGTCGCGCTGAACTTGGTGGGGGAGGCCCTCCGCGACGCGCTCGACCCGCGCCTGCACGCAGCCGTCGGGGGGGCGATCGAGGGGGGGCCGGCGAGCTCGCACTCCCAGCGAGGGGGTGGGATCAGCGAGAAACCCCCTTCGAGCACGGCTTTCGGAGAGGCGCCGCACGCCTAACGGCCCCCCCTCCCCTAGCGAAAGCGTCGAGAGCGTTTACGTTGTCGAGGGATCTAGTAAGGAGCGATCCCAAGATGACGATGCTGGGCGGCGCAGGGCGAAAAGGACCGGGGCAGAAGCAGAGCGGTACCGCGGCGGGGGGAGGCTCGATCCCGTACATCACCGAACGTGAGTTCGAGGCGGTCGTCTTGCGGAGCGACGTCCCAGTGATGGTCGAGTTCACCGCCGACTGGTGCGCCCCCTGCAAGCAGATCGCCCCCGAAGTAGAGGCGTTCGCGCGCGACGTGGAGGGGAAGGTCCGCGTCGTGAAGGTCGACATCGACAAGTCGCCCCTCCTCGCTCGCGAGCTCCAGGTGAAATCGGTGCCGATGTTCGTGCTCTTCGCGGAGCAGCGGATCGTCGACGGGGTCGTCGGCGCCGTGGGGAAGAAGAAGCTCCGCGAGATGGTCGAGCCGTTCCTACCGCGGGCGGAGGGGGCGCTGAAAGCGATCGAGGTCGCGCAGATGCTCAAGGAGGGGGCCGTCGTTCCGGTCGATACGCGCGAAGCCGCGGCGTTCGGGCGTGCGCACATCCCCGGGGCGGTGAACATGCCGATCGACGGGATCGAAGGGCGCCTTGCGGAGCTGCACATGCTCGCCGGGCATCCCGTCGTCTACTGCCGCGGGGGAGACAAGACCAAGGATCTCGCGGCGACGCTCGCGGCGCAGGGGGTCCCGGTCGCTTTCATCGAGGGGGGATTCCTGGCATGGGAGGCCGAGGGGCTCCCCGTGGAGCGTCCCTGAGCGCAACCATTAGCGTCCCCCGAGGCCGTTGCGACTTGACGGCGCCCAGATACGACGATCACCTTTATGCGTGGCCCGCATGAAGCCGACCTACGAGGACCATCGTCACGACTCGCCCAACCTGGAGCACTTTCGGTCGCTCCTCCAGGCGCACATGGCGAAAAAGGGGCTCCGTTCGACGGACCAGCGGCGGCTCATCGTCGAGACGTTCTTCCGCTCGCCGAACCACGTGAGCATCGAGGAGCTCCTGGCGCAGGTGCGGGGGCTCGACAAGAGGATCGGCTACGCGACCGTGTATCGCACGCTGAAGCTCCTGGCGGAGTGCGGCGTCGCCAACGAACGGCGCTTCACCGACGGGCTCACGCGCTACGAGCTGGCGGACGATGCGTCGCACCATGACCACCTCATCTGCCTCGACTGCGGCGACATCGTCGAGTTCGAAGAGCCGCGGATCGAGGCTTTGCAGGAAGACGTCGCGGAGCGGTACGGCTTCCTCCTGCGGAGCCACAAACACGAGATGTACGGCGTCTGCCCGAAGTGCCAGCCGAAGAAGAACGGCGAGCGCGAGCCCAAGGCGGACCGGCGCAAGAACTAGGGGCCTGCGCCAGCGGCCATCTCTCGTTCGTCCGTCACCACGTATGCCACGGCGACGTCATGCTCCGTGAACGGCACCTCGGCGACGAGCTGGAAGTCGAACGCGATACCGATGGTGACCGCGGGCGGCGCGAAGCGGACGATCGTGCGATCGTAGAAGCCCGCGCCGTAGCCGATTCGGTGGCCGGTCGGATCGATCGCGATCGCCGGGACGACGACGACGTCGAGCTCGCCGGGGGAGGCCTCCGGGGCTGTCGGCGCAGGCTCGCAGAAGCCGAAGCCGCGTTCTTCGAGCTCTTCGGCGGGGGAGAAACGAAAGGTCATGGCTCGAGTCTCGGGGTCGATCCACGGGTAGGCGACCCTGATCCCGCGGGCGCGGAGTGAGGCATCGAGGGGGCGGAGGTCCACCTCGTGGCGCTCGACGATCGGCCAGAAGAGCGCGACCGACTTGGCGGCGACGACCGCCGGGTGGGAGGCGAGACGGACGACGATGCGCTCCGATCGCTTCGCGCACGCGTCGGCCGGCATTGTCGCCCGCACGCCGCGGAGGCGCTTGCGAAGCTCCGCTTTCACGCGTACGCGGATCACGTCGTCAGGGGGGAGGCGGCTCGCGTCCGGCACGCTGGGTAAAGTAGCTCACCCGGCTGCGGAAAGCGTGCGCAGCCCCTCGCGGAGCTCGCGAGTCTCGCGGATCCCGGGACGCTCCCACGTGGTCACGACGAGCTCCCCTGCGTCTCCGCGGGTGGCGCCGTCGCACGATATCGACCGTGGAGCGCGCACGACGTGGCAGGTGAGCCCCTCGTAGAGCGCCCGCGTGACGTCAGTGTCGGCGTTCGAGAGCATCGCCTTCACCCCGCGACGCTTCATCGCGTGGAGCTCGCGCGCGAGGCGCTCCTGGTCGCCCGGGGTGAAGCCATCCTTGGCGTATGCGGTGAACGACGCCGTGCGCGAGATCGGGACGTACGGCGGATCGAGATAGACGAAGTCGCCTCGGCCGAGGTTCCCCGTCACGTCGGCAAAATCGCTCGATCGGACGTCGACCCCGGCGAGGGCGCGAGAGGCGGCGTGAAGGGCCTCGCGATCGAGGATGCGGGGGTTCTTGTACTTGCCGAAAGGGACGTTGAAGTGGCCGCCGGAGTTCACGCGCCAGAGACCGTTGAAGCATGTCCGGTTGAGGAAGATGAATCGGGCGGCGCGGGCCACGTCGGTCATGCCGGAGGTGCTCCGCGCGCGAACCTCGTAGAAGAGCTCGCGGTCGTGGCGGAAGGCTCCGAGCGCGTCGATGACCGAGCCCACGTCGTCGCGGACGGCGCGGTAGCAGGCGACGAGCTCCTCGTTGCTGTCAGCGAGGATGGCGCTCTCGAAGGAGCGCGTTCCCCGCGCGCGCTCGGAGGCGAGCGCGAAGAAAAGCGCCGCTCCGCCGGCGAAGGGCTCGGCGTAGGTCTTCAGGCGACGGGGGACGCGGTCCAGGAGCTCGCCGAGGAGCCGGGACTTGCCGCCAGCCCACTTGACGATCGGCTTCGCGTCGATGCGCTCGGACGCCATCCTTTGATTCGCTAGCTCGCTTCTGGTGTACGCGCCAGTTTTCGTCCTCGCCGTCGCCTCGTCCGGGCTCAAAACCGATCGAAGAACGCCTTGACCCGCTCGCGCTCCACCGCGAAGGTCGCGTCTACGCCGTCCACGCGCGCAAACCGCGTCTTCCCGTCCGCCGCGGTCTCCCCCCCCAGTACGATCCGTCTCGCCCCCCCCCCGCCGCGCAGCGTGATGACGAGCGACGGGTGTGCAAGCCCCTCCTCGGCGCGCGGAGGCCCGAGATGCACGACCGAGTCGGCTCGGAGGACGTTCGCGGCGGACACCACGGCGTCAGTCGCTTCGTTCGCCCCCCCATCCGCCGAGTACGAGAGGCGCTCCCCGTTTCGCTCGAGCACGACGGCGTCGACGTTGCCCGGGGCGAAGCCGTGGAGGTCGACGAGCCACGCGCGCGCGCGGTCGCGTAGCGAAGCCGGAGCGACGAAGACCGCCGGGGAGTCGTTCGTCCGCGCGTAGACCCCCCCTTCGCCGGAGCTCCCGAGCTCGATCCGGGCGACGCGCTCGCCACCGTCGATCTGGAGGGTGAGCGCGACGAAGCAGCCGGGCGCCGCGAAACCGAAATGCCCGTCGTCTGCGTCGGCCGACCAGGAGTCGACCTTTGCGCGCGTCACGGTGTCGACGAGGTCCAGGACGGAGGTGTTGTCGACCGTGAAGCCCTTCGGAGCGAGCATCGTCCACGTTTCCCCGTCGTGGTCGTGCGTCACCTTTTGCTCGACGCCGTCGCAGCGCGTCTCGATCGACCCGATCGGGACCCCCTCGATTCGCGGAGCCCAGACCTCGTGCCCCCGGAGGGCGACCGCGCGCGGCGTGAGCTTGCGCGCGACTGCGGCCGAGACTCGAAGGCGCGCGCCGTCGAACGCCCGACGCACTGTAACCCCCCCTTCCGCGTCCGATGCCCCGAGCTCGACGGCCTCGGCGACCCCGCCATCCGCGCGCCGCAGCGTGACGCGCCCTTTTGCCACGAACGGCTCGTCGCTCTTGCGCGGGTCGCCCCCTTCCGCCGTCGCGATCGCAGCGACCAGCGCCGCCGCCGCGTCCGCGTCTTCCCCCATCAGATCGCGCTCGACCGGGGCCTTCTCGCGCCACCCCCCTTCTTTGCGCGCGAGCTCGAGCGCCGCCGCCGGGCCCGCGCCCAACGTCTCGATGCGGAGCTCTGCGACCTCGTCGGCGTGCGCGGCAAACAGGTTCGCGTCGATCAGGTCCGCTTCCGTCGTCCCGAGCCCCGTGAGGATCCCTCTCGGAGCGCACGCCGAGAGACGCGTCGGCGCGTCGCGCACGACCACGACGTCTTCGCCGTTGCCGGGACACGGTTCGCCGACGCGAATCACGCCGGGAACGGCGCTCTTCGCGAGCGGGGTCATCGTGATCGTCGCGCTCGGATTGGCCACGAGCGGCCCGGCGACGGCGTCGCTCACGAACGCCTCTGCCCGCATCTCGCCGAGCGCTCCCCAGATCGCGTCGAGCCTCCCACGCGACGCACGTAGCCCGCTCGGGACCAGCTTGAAGCTGACGTCGTCGGCGCGCTCGATTCGTAGGTCCGCCCCGCCGACGTTGACCTCGAGCCCCGCGAGCTGCACCGAGACGTACGGCACGAAGAAGCGCGAGCGGTAGGTGTCTGCCCCCTGCAGGAGCGCCGTGACCAGCTCGCGTGCCACGACGACAGTGCCGACGCCGTCCACCCGCAAGTACGCCGCGCCCGCGGGAGTGGGCGCATCGCCACCGAGCGCGAAGCGATACGTCACCCCCCCCATGTCGGCCTCGCCCTTGGCCCGCGGCGCATCCAGACCGGGCACGCTCACCCCCGGCGCGACCTTCCGCACCACCGCGGCGAGCTCGAATGCGCTCGCCAGCTTGTCGCACGCCTCGTTGTCGGCGCGCTCGGCGAGCGGCGCGCGCATCCACCACTCCGCGTCGCCAGCGTCGTCCTTCGCCCGCTCCAGGACGATGTGCTCGCCGTCTCCGTGATCGACGACGATCCGCGCCAGCTCCTCCCGATGCCACGCGACGAACACGCTCCCCTCGCGGGCCTTCTTCTCCGACTCGGTGACGCTCCCGCGATCTACGTACGCGTACGCGAGCGCCCCGGCCGCCGCGATCGTGAGTCCGATCGACGTCACGTGCGCGCGCCACTGCATCACGCGTGCCCCTTCTGGCGCTCCTTCTGCTTCACGCTCTTACCGCGCGGAGCCCCCTCCGTCCCGCGCCGCCGCAACCCCACGGCGAGCCCGAGAAGGAGCGCCGCGAGCGGCATGAAGACGAGCACGTAGCGCTTCACTTCGGCGCGCGAGTCCTCGGTGATGCGGATGCCGGCCGCCACGCTCGCCTTGGCCTGAACGTCGAGGATGGCGGGCTTGGAGGCGAGCCACGAGATCGCGCTCTCCGTGAAGAGCGCGGCGCCACGAAGCGGCAGCGGCTCGGCCCAGTTGCGCCGGATGACGGCGCTCCCCGAGCCGACGACGACGACACGCGGACCGTGAGGCATGCTCGGCGCGAGCTTTGGCCGCTCGCCCGCCATCGCGAGGACGAGCGGGCCCGAGAGATCGCGCGGCTTCTTGTCCGGAATGTCGGTCCAGTCGGCGGCCCCCGCGATGCTCACGACGCCATACGACTTGTCGCTCGACGCGAGGAGATCGACCGCGGAGCTCGCGCCGGGAGGCGACACGTGGTGGAGCGAGCGGGCGAAGTTGATCATCACGCGCGGCACCTCGCGCGGGACGGCGTCGTCGTGCACGAGGCCCGCCGTGACGGGGTGCTCCTTCGCCGTCGCGAAGAAACGGATGCCGCGCGAGTCGGGGAGCGCGACCTTCGGGTCCACCTCGAAGACGAGGTCGTCGTCGAGGGCGATGCCGAACGGCGAGAGCGCGTCGTCGAGCCCCGCGGGGACCATGCCGCTCTCGCTCTGCGCGTTCAGCGGGCTCACGGCCAGGTACAGACTGCCGCCGTCCATCAGGTACGTGCGAAGCCGGTTGGATTCCTCCTTCGTGAATGGGCCGCGCGCGCCCGCAATAAGGACGACGGCGCACCCCTTGAACGGGTCGTGCGCGTCGGCAGCAGACGTGTCGACGGTGGCGGTCTCGTAGTTGTCCTTCTGGAGGATATCCGCGAGAAACGAGAGCCCCTCTTCGCTCCCGTCCGCGAGCTCGAGCTCCCCGTGGCCGGCGGTGAAGCACAGCTTCGACTTGTCGCCGCCGAGCACGTTTCGGATGGCCAGCGTGATCGCTTGCTCCTCCCGCGGCTGCGCGCGCCCCTCTTCCCCCTCGCCTGGCGCGACCGACACCAGGTCGTTCGCCCCGACGAACCAGTGCTTGTCTCCCTTCGAGGCGACCATCACGGCGTCGGTCACCACGTGACCGTCCTCGGTGCGCCCGGTATCGATCTTGAAGCGCTTCCGCACGTCCTCGAGCGCCGCGGTGTCACGGTCGGGATCGATGAGGTGGACGTGGAGCTTGTCGGTCTCCGCTTGATAGGCCACGAGCGTCTGCTTGACGCTCTGCTCGAGCGGATCGGCACCGCCCATGAGGAGCCACAGGTCGACGGGCTCCTGCAAATCGTGGAGCGTGGAGAGCGTCGCGGCGCTCAGCGTGTAGCGCTTCGATTTCGTCCAATCCCAGCGCTTGTAGTGACGGGCGACGAGGATGTTCGCGACGACGGCGAGCACAATCGCCGACACGATGCCCACGAGCGACACGAGGTGCGCCCCTTCGAGCCCGAAGCGCGTCTCCGTCTTCATCTTCTCGTTCTTCGCGCTCGCCACGGTCAGCCCCACCGCCACGCGTCGACCGCGCGCGTCGTGATGAAGAGCGGCAGCACGATCAGGGTCGAGTTGAAGGCCACGCGCCGCAGATCGACGATCCCGCTCGCGAAGTCGTTCATCTGCGCCCACACGGAGACGTACGCGCAGACGTCGTGAAGCGTCGTCCCCTCGGGGGTGACGAACTCGGCGATCCCGAGGATGAACAGGACGAGGATGACCAGCGCGCTCAGGACGAGCGCCAGGAACTGACTCTTCGTGACGGCGCTCGCGAGAAGTCCGAGCGAGAGATACCCGCCCCCTACAAGGAGCACGCCGAGGTAGCTCGACGCGGCGACCTGCCAATCGAGATCGCCCGTTCGCGACAGGATGAACAGATAAAGGACCGTCGGGGCCCACATCGCCACGTACGTCGTCAGTGCCGCTGCGTACTTCGCGAGGACGACAGCGGCGCTCGAGACCGGCGCCGTCATGAGCGTCTCTATCGTGCCGCTCCGTCGCTCCTCGGCGAAGAGGCGCATCGTCATCGCCGGGACGAGGAGGAAGAGGATCAAATAGAGAAGCACCGTGTTGCCGAAGAAGGCCTGCACCGGCGTCTGGTCGCTCGCGATCTCGCCGACGTTCGAGAAGTGCTCGACGAGCAGGTAGAAGTGCATCCCCTGGACGACGAGAAACACGCCGATGAGCACCCAGGCCAAGGGCGTGACGAAGAAGGCGAAGAGCTCGCGCTTGTAGATCGGCCAAAACCCCCTCACGCGGCGGCTCCCGACTTGGAGGACGGAGGCGCGCTTGGCGGGGCGTCGCTCTCGTCGTCGCGCGCGGCGCGGGTGAGGTCGCGGAAGACGTCCTCGAGCGTCCCTCCCGAGGGGCGGACCTCCCGGACGGCGTAACCGTGCGCGACCAGGTGCGTGACGATCTGCTCGGTCGCGCGGACGACCTGCGCGTCGGCGAGCGTCTTCACCCACGTGCAGCGGTAGACCCCCACGTCCGGCTCGCCCGCTACGATCTCGATCCTCTTCACCTTCACGACGCCGTCGACCGCGTTGAGGATCCGGACCAGCTCCTCGATATCGCCGCGCACGGTGACGTCGGCGGCTGGCGCACGTCGCATACGCCGGATGTCGCGCGTCGCCCCCTCCGCCACGAGCTTCCCGCGGTCGATGACGACGACCCGCGAGCAGCTCGCTTCGACCTCGCTCAGGATGTGTGTCGAGATCAGCACCGTGTGCTCGCGCCCGAGCGCCTTGATGACGTCGCGCACCTCGACGATCTGGTTCGGATCGAGCCCTGCGGTAGGCTCGTCGAGCACGAGGAGCGGCGGCTTGGCGACGAGCGCGTCGGCGAGGCCGACCCGCTGGCGATACCCCTTCGAGAGCTTGCCGATGGGGACGCTCGCCACATCGGTGACGTTCGCTTGCTCCATCGCCCCGTCGACGTTCCCGCGCCGCCCTTTCCGCGCGACCCCCTTGAGCTCTGCGCGAAACGTGAGGTACTCGGCGACGCGCATCTCGGGATAGAGCGGCACCGCCTCGGGCATGTAGCCGATGCATTTGCGAGCGGCATACGAGTCCGTCGCGACGTCGTGGCCGTCGACGGAGACCTTGCCGCTCGTCATCCCCAGGAAGCCGGAGAGGATGCGGAGCGTCGTGCTCTTTCCGGCGCCGTTCGGCCCGAGGAAGCCGACGACCTCCCCCCGCGGCACCTCGAACGACAGATCGTCCACGGCGAGGCGCGCGCCGTAGCGCTTCACGAGGTGCTGGATCGAGACCATGCCGGCACCGTCCCTACCATTTTTCGCGCAGGGAGGAGGTCCGGGGCATAGTGACGGCGTTCCTGTGAAGCAGCTCTCCGTCGCGCTGTTCGCGCTGTGCGCATTGCTCACGAGCTCGCTGGGGTGCGCGAACTCATCCGGCACTTCCTCTGCGAGCAAGGGGAACCCATCCCCCGGCCCCTTCCCTGCAGAAAAGGGAAACCCATCCCCCGGCCCCTTCTCTGCAGAAAAGGGAAACCCATCCCCCGGCCCCTTCCCTGCAAGCAGGGAAGGGGTGTCGAGCGACGCGAGCTCCTCGACCGCGGTCGCAGCACCCGCGACAAGCGACACCCCCTCCCTGCTTGCAGGGAGGGGGCCGGGGGGAGGGTTAGCGCGCGAGGAGGGGCCGGGGGGAGGCTCGACCAGCGACGCGGGCGGAGGCTCGACCAGGGAGCCGGGGGAAGTGCCGGGCATGCTCCCCGTCCCCGGTGGCACCTTCACCATGGGCACTAACGACGGCGGCCAGCCGGACGAGCGCCCCGCCCACTCGGTTACCCTCCGCCCCTTCTTCCTCGATCGCACCGAGGTCACCAACGCCGCCTACGCCGATTGCGTCCTCGCGAGCGCCTGCAAGCCGAACGCGTCCTGGATAGCGAGCGTCACCCACGCGGGCGACGACTCCCGCTTCCACCGCCCGGCGCAGCCGGTGAACGGTGTCAGTTGGTTCGACGCGCACGACTACTGCGCGTGGCGAGGCGCGCGGCTCCCCACCGAGGCGGAGTTCGAGCGCGCCATCCGCGACGACGACGGCCGGCGCTTCCCGTGGGGGAACGCTCCGCCGACACACGAGCGAACGGTCTTCGGCGAGCTGCTCGCGACCGGCGCCACGGAGAACGTGGGCTCGCACCCCTCCGGGCGCGGGCCGTACGGGCACGACGACCTCGCGGGGAACGTGTGGGAATGGACCGCCGACGAGTACGACCCGTACGCCTACGTGCGCGCCACCGCCGCGCAGGGGAAGCCCGGTACGTGCGACGAGATCCTGGCAGCGCAGGACGAGCTGCGAAAACAGGGGAAGCAGGGGTTCACGGGCTCGAACCCGATTCCGACGGAGTGCGAACGGGTCCTCCGCGGCGGCGCGTTCAACTACGACGCCGACGGTCTACGGAGCACGAACCGCGTGCATCACCCCGCAGCGTTCCGGCTCGTGATGACCGGGTTCCGGTGCGCGAAGGATCGGTAGGCCCTTCTGGCTAGGGACAACAACAAAGCGTGCCCGCGGTGAGGTCTCCATCGCACCCTCCCATGAAGTCGAAGACCGGGGGCGCGGCATCAGGGCCAGCATCCGGACCGGCGTCCGGGACCGACGCGTCCGTGCCGTACGCGCAGCGGACCCAGTTGCACTCGTTCCCGAGCGGATCGAACTGCCCATAGGTGAACGGAGCGACCGTTGGATCGGGGCGGCACACGCGCATCGGGACCGGGCCGCTGTCGGCGGACTCGCACTCGTAGGGTGCCGCTGCGTCAGGGCCCGCGTCGAGCGGCGATGCGAGGCAGGCCTCCCCCTGCTCGAACTCGCCGGAGTAGCCGAGGTCGTCGTTCGTCCAATAGTCGTAGGCTGGGGGGGTGGTCCCGTGCAGTGCGACCCACTGGGAGGCGCTGCACGGCGTGCAGGCCGCGCTGCAGAGCGAGGCGCGCTGGGCCCAGTAGACGACGCCTGGGCAACCCGCCATGTTCGGGCCGAAGATCTGAGGGCTCGGGTCGGGCAGCGCGCCTGCTTCTCCGCCGTCGTACGTCCCGGTGGTTGCGCAGTAGACGGTCGGGGCAGTGTCGGCTTGCCCTTGCGAATCGGAGGGGGCGTCCGCTAGCCCGGTGTCTGCGGAGAGGCCCGAGTCGGCGCCAATGGTGGCGTCGGAACCACCGCCATCCTCGCTGGCGGTCGCATCGGTCACGACTGTGGCGTCGGGCGCCCCCGCTTCGGTTTCCCCCGCCACCCCTTGCGAGCCGACGCTGCACGCGCTCGCCACGACTCCCAGCGCGCCCGGTGCGAGCGCGATCAGAGTCCACACCACGCGTGACCGGTCGACTCGGAACATCGGAGACCCCCTATCGAACCATCAACGATAGCGCGACGGGGGCTCTTAGGGGCGACCTCTAGCTCCTGACGCGCCAGTTCCCCACGAACGTCTTGCCCGTCTCGTCGCACGTCGGGTCCGTCACGATGAGCTCCGGCCGCCCGCCACGGCAGCAGACGATCGAGTTCTGGCGGAACACGCGCCCGAACGCGATCGCCTCTTCGCGATCCATCAGGTGAACCAGCCACGCGGGCTCGCGCCAGGTCCCCTCGGGGTCCTCCTCGAAGCCGACGCACTGCTCGACGCGGTAGCAGCCGAGGATGAGCAGATCGCGCAGCACGTTGTGGCGGCTGTCGTTCACCTTGCGCGGCAGGAGCATCGAGCGCGGGTTGTACGCGGTGAGGATCGTGAACGGCCGGGTGAGCACCTCCGGCAACGTCGATGGGTCGGTGATCACGTCGCCGTCGAGCGATGCCCGCACGGGGCCGTTCGGGGACGGGAGCTCGTAGACCGTCGAGAGGTACTGGCGGAGAAGGGAGTTGTCCATGCGGGCGCCTGTGCTGCTTTCGCTGCTTCCGTGTAACGTGCAGCTAGCCGCGGATGAGGCGGTCGTCAACTCGGGGCTACGCCACGAACCGGTACCCGACTCCTCGCACCGTGAGGAAATGCTTCGGTTTTGCCGGATCGGGCTCCAGCTTTGCCCGTAGCTGCTGGATGAAATTGTCGATGGTGCGCGGCGTCCCGTGGTGGTTCGGCCCCCAGACGTGCTGAAAGATCTCGTCGCGCGGCATCGCGCGCCCGCGGCTCTCGATCAGGCACATGGCGACGTCGAACTCGGTCGCCGTGATTTCCACCGGCTCGCCGCGGCGCGTGACCGTCCTCGCGCTGACGTCCATCTCGACGTCGCCGAACCGCAAGATCGCCGGGAGGGGCGCCTCTCCTCGCGTGATGACGGGGGGGCGGCGGAGCGCAGCGCGCACGCGCGCCAAGAGCTCGGCCAGGCTGAACGGCTTGGCGACGTAGTCTTCGGCGCCGAGCTCGAGGCCGGTCACCTTGTCCATCTCGCCCGTGCGGGCGGACAGGATGATGATCGGCATCATGCGACCTTCGCTCCGCAGCGCTTGGAGCACCTCGAGGCCGTTCATCTGCGGGAGCATCACGTCGAGCACGATGAGGTCCGGCGCCTCGCTCCGCGCGAGCTCGAGACCGCGCTCCCCGTTCTCCGCGAGGAGCACGCGATACCCCTCTCCTTCGAGGTTGATCCGGAGCCCGAGCGCGATGCTCGCGTCGTCCTCCACGACGAGCACCGTTCGCTGCGCCGGCGCGTCCGTGCCTGGGTTTCGGAAACGGCTCACCATCAGGCCCGCCCTTCGCCGGTGTGCGAAGTGTCCTTAGTGCCTGCCGCGCGCGGCGACCAGCGCGGCAAGAGCACGCGGAACTTGCTCCCCCGGCCGACTGCGCTATCGACCTCGATCCGCGCCCGGTGCGCCCGGACGATGTGCTTGGCGATCGCGAGACCGAGCCCCGACCCTTCGCGGGAGCGGGAGAGCCGGTCGTCGATGCGATAAAACTTCTCGAAGATGCGCCGGTGCTCGCCCCGCGCGATGCCACCTCCGTTGTCGCTCACTTCGAGCACGACTTGCCCTGTCGGGGAGGTGAAGGCTCGGAGCTTCACGTGCGGCGGCGACCCTCCGTACTTCTGCGCGTTCGTGAGAAGGTTCAGGAGGAGATCGACGATGGCGTGCCGATCGACGAGCACTGGGGGTACGCCTGGATCGCACTCGACCTCGAAGACGACTTCGCTCCCGACGGTCATCGCCCGGAAGTGCTCCACGGTCTCGTCGATGATCGGCTGGATGCCCTCCTCGCGAAGGTCGTAGACCTTCCGCCCCGCCTCCATCCGTCCCCAATCGAGCAGCCGCTCGATGCGCGACCCGAGCCGCTCCGACTCCGTGATGAGCCGCTCGACGCATTCGTGCCGCGTCTTGTCGTCGGGCGCGCGCTCGATCGTCTCCGCGAAGAGGCGGATCGCCGTGAGCGGAGTGCGAAGCTCGTGGCTGACCTTCGAGACGAAGTCCGCTTGGAGAGCGCTCAGGTTTGCTTCGCGCCGGACGAAGACGAGGACGAGGACGACCCCCGTTCCGACGGCCGACACGAACGCCACCGTCAGGATCCCGAAGACGAGGTTGTACCGCTCCCCGAGGAACATGAGGACGATCCCGACGCCGAGGATCATCACGGTGGGGACGATGACGAGGTAGACGAGGAGCTGGACGATCCGGCGGTAGCCGATGCGCTGGCGATTCTTGGTCGCGACGAGGAGCGGGTTGGCGGGGGCGCTGGAGGGCACGGGTAGACTCACGTGATCGCCGCGAGCATGGCGTTGTACGGGGCGGGTACGCCGAGCCACAGCTCGAACGCGAGCGCGCCTTGCATGGCGAGCATACCGAGGCCGTTGGAGGAGCGGATCGCGTGGGCCTGCGCGGCACGGAGGAACGGGGTCTCGGGGGGGGCGTAGACGACGTCGAGGGCGACGGCGCGTGGTGGGAGCGCGCTCCAGTCGATGGCCTGCGCGACGGCGTCACCGTGGTCTGCGCCGGTCATGCCGGCGCTGGTGGCTTGGATGATCGTGAGGGTGTCGCGCTCGTCCGAGGAGGGGGAGAGAGGTTGTTCGTGGACCTCCACCCCTTCAAGCACCCCGCCCCCCTGGCCCCCCGCCCCGCCGGCAGGGCGGGGGGAACGTGAGCGAATGACGATACCGCGCACACCGAGCCGCTTCAGTGCTGCAACCGCGGACCGCGCGGCTCCTCCCGATCCGAGGACGATCGCGCGCGAGGCTCGCCAATGGTCTTTCGTTCGCTCCGGCGCCAGACGAACGAGCTCGGCGGAAAGGGCGGGGACGTCGGTGTTGTGGGCGACCACCTTGCCGTCGGGCGCGCGGACGAGGGTGTTCGCGGCGCCCACGCCCGTGACGCTCGCGTCGAGGCGATCGACGTGCTCGAGGATGCGGGTCTTGTGGGGGACGGTGACGTTGAAGCCGTCGAAGCTTCCGTCGCGCAGCGCGCGAACGAGCGCCGGGAGGTCCTCCGGGCGCGCGCGGATGGCTTCGTAGGTGCACTCGAGGTGGAGGGCCCGGTACGCCGCCGCGTGCATCGCCGGGCTCTTCGAGTGCGCGACAGGATCACCGAGGAGGGCGAAGCGCTTCACTTCTCCCCCTTGTCGGGGTGGGCGTCGGGCTTCACGTCCATGACGTCCGCCTCGATCCGCGCGGTCTCGACGCGGACCGTGATGCGCTCCCCACGCTTCACGTCTTGCGCGCTCCGAATCGCTCGCCCGTCTTCGCGCGTCGCGATCGCGTACCCGCGCCCGAGCACCTTCAGCGGGCTCAGCGCGTCGAGCCTCCCTGCGACCTTCTCGAGCGTCGAGCGCCGCCGCGCCATTTGCGCGCGCATCGCGGCGTTCATCGCGTCCGACGCCCGATCGATCGCGCTCCGCTCGCGCGCGATCACGAGGCGCGGATGCCGCGCGTGCAGCGCCTGCTCGAGGCGCACGAGGCGCTCCTTGCGCCCCCCGAGCGCCCGGCGGGACCACGCGGCGAGGCGCTCGATCCGCTCGTCGAGCCGCTGCTGCTGCGACGCGATCGCGAGGCGCGGATCGCCCAGCTTCCGCTCGACGGCGTGCAGCGCGGCCCGCTCCGCCGAGAGCCTCGCGCGCATCGCGTGGACGAGCCGCACCTGGGTTTGCCGGAGGAGCGACGCGCGCCCGGCCCGGTCGGGGACGAGCATCTCCGCCGCTTGTGACGGCGTCGCGGCGCGCGCGTCGGCGGCGAAGTCGACGAGCGTGAAGTCGACCTCGTGCCCCACGGCGCTCACGACGGGCACCCGGCACGCCGCTACCGCCCGCACGAGCGCTTCGTCATTGAACGCGAGCAGATCGTCGCTCGATCCCCCCCCGCGCCCCACGATGACGACGTCCACCTCCGCCACGCGCTGAATCGCGCGCAGCGCCCGCAAGATCGACTCCGACGCTCCGTCCCCCTGCACCCGCGCCGGCGCAAGGAGGATCCGCGCCCCCCCCCGACGGAACGCCACCTTCACGACGTCGTGAATCGCCGCCCCCGCCGGGCTCGTCACGACGCCGATGATCCGCGGGTCCCGCGGGAGCGCTCTCTTCCGCTCCGCCGCGAAGAGCCCCTCCGCCGCGAGCTTCTCCTTCAGTTTCTCGAGCGCCTCGAGGATCGCGCCGCGACCGACCGCCTCGACCTTGTCGGCCACGAGCTGAAGCCGCCCGCGCGGCGAGTAGAACGACGGCCTCCCGCGCAGCCGCACGCGCGCCCCGTCCTTGAGGAGCGCCTTTCCTCGCACCGTAAGGCTCGTCCGGTAGATGACGGCGTCGATCGACGCGTCTTCCTTCTCGTCCTTCAGGCAGAAATACACATGCCCACTCGGCGCGGGGCGCGCGCTCGTCACCTCCCCTTCGACCCAGAGCGGCATCTCGAACGAGCTCTCGAGCGACTCGCGGATGGCGCGATCGAGCTCGGCTACCGACAGAGCGCGCGGCGGCTCGGGGGGGGCCGGCGCGGTGAAGTCGAAGGTGAGATTGTCCCGGTCGGCCACGACACCTCCCAATAGCCGAACCTATGGTAATCGTCTCCCCATGCCGAAGCCGTTCCGCAAGGTCCTCATCGCGAACCGCGGAGAGATCGCCGTTCGGGTGACGCGCACGCTCCACGAGATGGGCATCCGCGCCGTGGCTGTCTACTCGGAGGCCGACCGCGCCGCCCTGCACGTCCGCGTCGCCGACGAGGCGTACCCCATCGGCCCGGCGCAGGCGTCCGAGAGCTACCTCCGCGTCGACAAGATCGTCGACACCGCGAAAAAGGCGGGCTGCGACGCCATCCACCCCGGCTACGGCTTCCTCAGCGAGAACCCCGCGCTCCCCGAGGCGTGCGAGAGCAAGGGGGTCGTCTTCATCGGCCCCCCCGCGAGCGCGATGCGCCAGATGGGGTCGAAGACCGCCGCGCGCGACAAGATGAGCTCGGCGGGGGTCCCGATCGTCCCCGGCGCCAAGTGCAGCACGACCGACGAGGCGATCGCCGCCGCGTCGAAGATCGGCTTCCCGGTGATGCTCAAGGCGTCCTCCGGCGGAGGGGGGAAAGGAATGCGCCTCGTCGAGAGCGCGAACGAGATGGCGAGCGCCTGGGAGCGGGCGCGGAGCGAAGCGAAGAAATTCTTCGGCGACGACACGGTCTATCTCGAGAAAGCGATCCTTCGACCTCGGCACGTCGAGATCCAGGTGCTCGGCGATCGCGAAGGGAACATGGTCCACTGCTTCGAGCGCGACTGCTCGATCCAGCGGAGAAACCAGAAGGTCGTCGAGGAGACGCCGTCCCCCGCCGCGTCGCGCGAGCTCGTCGCGAAGATGGGGGAGATCGCCGTGAAGGGGGCGAAGGCCGTCGGGTACTTCTCCGCCGGGACGTTCGAGTTCCTCCTCGCGCAGGACGGGAGCTTCTACTTCCTCGAGATGAACACGCGCCTTCAGGTGGAACACCCGGTCACGGAGCTCGTGACCGGGCTCGATCTCGTGCGCGAGATGGTGAAGGTGGCCGAGGGGGAGAAGCTCGGCTTCCAGCAGGCGGACCTGTCGGCGCGCGGCGCGGCGATCGAGTGCCGCGTGTACGCGGAGGATCCGTCGAGCGGCTTCCTCCCATCCCCCGGAAAGATCGACAGCCTCGTCACCCCCGCGGGGCCCGGCGTCCGCGACGACGGCGGCGCGTATCCCGGCTGCGTCATCTCGAGCTTCTACGACCCGCTCATCTCGAAGCTCTCCGTGTGGGCCCCCACGCGCGAGCGGGCGGTCGCGCGGATGCGGCGCGCTCTCTCCGAGTACGTCGTAACGGGGATCCGGACGAACCTCGCGTTCCACGAGAAGCTCTTCGCGCACCCGGAGTTCGTCGCGGGCCGCTACGACACCGGCTTCCTCGATCGCCACAAGGACGAGCTCCTCGGCTACCCGCGCGTCCCGGAGGGGGACGAGCAGGCGGTCGCCGTCGCGGTCGCGCTCGCCGCCGCGCGGATGGAGAGGGCCACGGGGGCGAGCACGGCGACGAGCGGCGAGACCGGGTCGCGTCTCGCCCCGTGGGTCGCGCACCACAGGGCGAGGACGCTCCGCTGAATCAGTCTTCGGCGGCGTCGGCTGCGGCGTCGGACGCGTCGGTCCCGGCGTCGTTGAGGGGCGTTCCCGCTTCCGCGGGGCAGAGCTTCGGCGAGATCGTACACACGGCGCATTCCGTCGGGCACTGCTTCAGGGCGCACTCGCCGAGCGAGGTCTCCACCGGGTCGACCTTCGATCCCGTGAGGGATCCGCCGCACTCGATGTAACAGACCTCGAGCGAGCCCCCCACGCTGCTGAGGCAGTTGAACGCGCAGTCGAACACCGTTTCGCACGCGCAGTCCCCGTTGCACGCGGTGACGTCGCTCTGGCAGTTCGCTTGCGCGCAGGAGAGGCACGTCCCGACCGATGCCCCCGCGTCGTCCAGCGCCGCATCGGGCGGCGAAGCCGTGTTGAGATTCGCGTCAGTGAAAACGCAGGCCCCGTCGTTCGCGTCCGGACCGATAGGGCTATCGGCGAACGACGAGTCGGTCGTCGGCGTCGTGCCGTCTCCGACGCCCGAGTCAATCGCCCCTCCGGGAGGGGCTTGGCTGGAGCCGCCGCACGCCGCCATCGCAAGCGCGAGCGTTCCCGCTCCGACCGAACCCGCGAAGAAAATCTTTACCGCGCGCATGAAACGCCTCCCTAGCCGAGTGTTACGAGACTGTCTCCTAGCCGAAACGCCCGGGCACTGGGGTAGGGATCTGCTACGTAACCGCGACTTACATCGTCGCTTTTTCTAGCTCAGGCCTCGTTTCAGGAGAAAGAATGCCCTCTCTTCGCCGTAGTGTGGTCCGTCTCGCTCCGGTTGCCGTGCTGTTCCTCGTCGGCCTTGCCGCGGGAGTGGCCCCAGCCGCCTGCTCGAGCAACACCGCGAACCCCGAGGTCGCAAACCACGAGGGGGGGACCCCCGATGGAGGCGCGCAGTCGGATGGCGGGGGCAGCGGCGCAGTCGCTCGCTTCCTCCTCGGAGGGGGCACGACTCCGCCGAACTTCCTCGACGTCCCCTTCCCGACCGATGCCTACCTCTCGAACGGGAGCGTCCTCGCGGCCATCCCGGGTCTCGGCGGCCAGATCCCCAACAGCACGAGCTTCATCAACTACGGCTTGAGCCAGCTGAACGGCTTCTCGCGCGTCGCGCTCGCGATCTTCGCGGTCGAAGTACCGGACGGCGACGCAGGGAACTACACGTTTGAATCCGCCCGAATCGATCCCACGACCCTCCCCGTCGCCGAGACGGATTGCACGGCCAACACCAGCTCGGTCTACGTCGTTGATCTCGCCCCGGCAGCCGGCGCCTCTCCCCTGCTCCCGTGCCGCGCCGCCTTCCACGACGACCAGCCCCACTCGTCGGGCACCGACGCGGTCATCGCCGTCGGCCCCCCGCGCGGCTACCTCCTCCAGCCGGCACACCAGTATGCCGTGGTCCTCACGAGCCGCGTGAAGGACACCGGCGGGAACCCGCTCGCCGCGAGCTCCGATTTCACGACGGTCGTCAACGGAACCGCCGCGGGGCCGATCGGCGCGACGTACATGAAGGCGTACACGACGGCGAGCGCGTCGCTGAAGACGGCGCTGTCGACCGACGGCGCGACGATCGTCTCGATGGCCGCGTTCACGACCATGAACAAGACGCCCGAGATCTTCGCGATGCGAAACGCGCTCGAGAGCGCGCCCGCGGCGACGCTCTCGTGGGACTCCGCCACGATGGCGCCGATGGGGGCGACGAAGTTCGCAGCCGTCGCGACGGCCGGCGACGCCGGCGCCTCCGACGCCGGGGACGGTGGGACTGGGAACGGGACGCTCCCCGCCGGCTTCACGGCGAGCCTCGACGATTGGCTCGGCGTGGTCCCTCCGTCGGGCAAGCTCCCGAACGGCACCGACAATCCGGACGTCGAGCAACCGGTGCGGGCGCACGATCAGCTCGCCGCGGTGGGGACGGCCGTCTTCTCGGCGACGAGCTACCTCCAGACGACCGGCAACAGCTACGGCAACCAGGCCTTCGCGACCTTCGCGATAGACGGCGGCGTCCCGGTCCCGCAAGCCAACGTGAAGATCTGGATCACGTTCGCGATCCCGACGGCGCCCATGCCCGCCGCCGGCTACCCGGCGATCATCGTGCAGCACGGCCTCAGCGGATCGCGCGAGTTCGTGATGGACTTGGCGAACGTGTTCGCCGCGCAGGGGTGGCTCGTCGCGGCGATCGACAGCGTCACGTTCGGCGCGCGCGCGCCCGAAGCCGCGAACACGGTCGACGCCGTGAACGACTTCGCGGGACCAGGCTCGACGTACAAAGGCCCCGACGGCTTCGCCGACACCGAGAACGGCTCGACCGACTTCTTCGGCGGCCTGCAGAACATCCTCGCCATCTGCGATCAGTTTCGCGAGGGGGGGTTCGACACCGCGCAAGTGGTGAAGCTCCTTCGCTCGAACCCGGACCTGTCGCCTCTCGCCACGGGGAGCGGCACGCCGCAGATCGATCCGAGCCACATCGCGTACATCGGCGACTCGCTCGGTGCGATGGAGGGGACGATCGCCGCCGCGATCGAGCCGCACGTGCAAGCGTGGTTCCTCAACGTGAACTCCGGGTCGCTCATGCCCGAGCTCGCCGCCCACTCGCCGTCGATCAGCCCGCTCCTCTCGGAGGCCGCGGCGTTCAACTTCCAGATCACCGGCGACGTCTTCAACTGGTCGCACCCGCTCATCCAGGTGCTTCAGAACATCATCGAGCCGGGCGACCCGATCTCGTATGCCCAGTACCTCACGACGAGCCCGCAGCCGCTCGCGGGCACGGCGACGACGGCTCGGAACGCCGCGATGACCGAGGTCATCTGGGACGGGATCGTCACCGACGAAGGGAGCGAGGCCATTTCGCGCGCCGCAGGGTGGGGGCACGCGCTGCCGAACGTCGGCTCGAACGCGGAGATCCAGACGGTCGCGGAGGCCACGAACAACCCGCGCGCGACCCCGTTCGTGAACGTGAGCCCGGACGACGCGGGCGCCTTCCATGACACGCCGGTCACCGGGAGCACAGCCATCGTCTTCCAGGTCGGCCCGGGTCAGCACGGGGTCGATCTCGTCGACTCGATCGGCGAATACGATTTCCAGATCCCGTACGACGGCCCGCCGTACACGAAGCTCGCGACGCCGGTGACGTTTCCGGAGTCGTATGCGGCCGTCCAGAGCGTCGCGCTGACGTTCTTCGGCGACGCCTTCCAGGGGAGAGTCCCTCGCGTGCTGGGACCGAACGCGGTCGGCGGCTTCGCGGTCCCGATACGCGACGAGCTCGACGGCGGTCCCTGAGAGTCCGCCGCTATTCCGCGGCGAGCGTGACGAGCCACCCGTGCGGCTCGAAGCGCTCGTCGTCGGGATCGAACGGGACGTAAGGGTCGCCGACGTTCGTAGCCACCACGAGGAGAGACGCGGCTGCGTCGAGGTCGATGATCGTGGCCTGCGCTTCGGTTGCGCGGGGGGGGGCCGCGATCGGGATGCGGCCGAGCTCCCGCCCGGCGGCGTCGAGCTTCACCACGGTCCAGCGAATCGCCGCGTGCTGCTCCCACGCGGCCTCCACGCGCAGGCGAGCGCCGGCCGGGGCACCCGCGTGCGAAACGAGCACGTACGCGGAGCCCGTCGGCGCGAGCGGCAGCGGAGACGCCAGGCGGCGCGGCGTGGCGGGCCAGCCGATCGTCCAGTCGATCCGGGGCTCTATCGCGGCACCGAGCGGGCGCGACTCGGGGAGCTCGGCGCCGTTCTCCCGAGCGCCGAGGAGCGCGCGTGTCGCGCCGAACTCTGCGAAGAGATCCTCGATCCGCGACCCGCTGGAGATCACGTCCTTGAAGCTCGCCCGGAGCACGTCGAAGCCGTCGGGCTCGTCGTTCCAGCGATCGGCGCCGAGCGGCGTCGTCGTCGGCGAGAGAGCCCAGAGAGCTCGCGGAAGCCCTCCGGGGGTGGCGCTGAAGCTGGCGTCGATCCACCAGTAGAAGAGCGAGGCCCCGCGATCGAACCGCGCGTCAGCCGCAGAGTCAGCAACGTCTCCGCTTGCGAACGGATCGGCGATGGCGCGCTCCGGGCTGCGCTGAAAGGCGTCGATATCGCCGAGCCTCGTCATGGCGCACGGCACGGCGAGGCGGGCGAAGTAGGACGCCTCAGCGCGCGCGCTCCCTTCGTCGGTCGCAGGGGCGGCGCGAAAGAGCGAGGCGCGCGCGACCGACTCGGCGACCGCCGTGTCTCTCGCGCACGATTCGCCGAGCGCGAGCGACGCGTCGAAGAGGGTGTAGGCGCTCGCGCGATCAACCGGCGAGCGCGGGTCGCGCGCCCCTGCGAGCGTGACCGTCCCCTCGGGCACGCCACGCATGACGTAAAGGTCGTACGCGGCGGTCTCGGGGTCCGCGTCCGGCTCGGGGAGCGCGAGCGCTTGCGTCTCGACCTCCCACGCGCGCTCCGCCGACGCGAGGACCCCGAGGAGCGCCTTCGGGGTGACGTCGCCATGAACGCAGAGCGGCTCGCGCAGCGAGCAGACACGCCGCGAAGGGGGCGTTGCGCCCGGGCGGAGCCTCCCGGGCGCGATAAGCGCGCCAGCGGGGGCGGGGGGAGGGAAGTCGACGGCTCCGGCGTCGGGCGCAAACGCCAAGATGGCGGAGATGAGGGCGAGAACGCGGGACCCCATTTGACCCGTATTTCCACCCCCCGTATACCAGCTTGGAGAGGCGTCCTCTGGCCGGGTTCGATCCCACGCACTCCGTTAGGTTCGACCTGCCGCGCGGGAGCGTCGTTGCGGGGGGGGAGGTGAGGCACGTCCTTCTGCCGTGCAGCGCGCTCGACGATCTCGTCCTCACCGCCGGTACCGAGGCTGCAAACACGGTGGGCCGGGCGCTCGGGGCGTCGATAGGCAAGCGCGTGGCCGCGCGGCTCGGCGGCTC
>JBKQKP010000174.1:0-44364 GCA_052147435.1 Polyangiaceae bacterium
GTAGGGCAGGGGAACCATGAGCCTTCCGAACTCCCCGAATAAAGTGGTCTTCGTGGGCCTGACCGACTACAGCAACGCCCCCACCCGCATCCGCTCCTACAACTTCGCCCGGGCCCTGGCCGGGGTCGGGGCCGGGGTCGGGGTCGGGGGCGCGGTCGCGGTCGCGGAGGAAGAGGGGGGGGAAGGGGGCGAAGTCGACGTGGGCTTGTCCTCGCAGGCGACCAGGGTGGCGAGGAGAGGGACCAGCAGGATCGTGCGGCGCATCGAACGATCGGATACCACGGACTCTCGAGTGCGTTCCCCGTTTCACGCCCTACGGCTTGCTCCATCCGTCGCGCTCGCAACGCTCGTCGCGGGCGCGGGCGGGGGTGCGTTGGCGGATGAGCCCCCTCATGCGCGAGCGAGGCTCGAGTGCGCGCACGCTTCGGAGCCGGGGCGGGTGCGGTGCGAAGTCGAGGTTAGGGTGCCCGAGGGGACTGTCCTCAAATGGGCTGACGTGGTCGTCACCAAGACCCCGCCATTCGCGTCGGCGCTCCGGGGGCGCGTGGGGCCGCTCGAGGCGAGCGCTCGCGAAGACACGGTGTGGCGCTGGGCGATCGCGCTCGCGGCTCGGGCGCGCGGGACGGGAGACCTCTCTGTGCGACTCCGGATCGTGGCGTGCGTCAAGGCGGCTTGCGCCCCCTCGGAGCTCGAGGCGAGCGGCGCGGTCGTCGTGGGCGAGTAGAGGCCCACAAAGTTGCCGGTCGTGCGGACGACTTGGTAATCCACGAGAACGATGCAGCTTCCGGGGCGCCTTCGATCGACGACGCTCGGTGATCTGTTGGGGACGCTCCACCGCGCGCGGGCGACGGGGACGTTGGAGCTCGCCGAGTTTCACGGGCGAACGCACCGGGTCCACATCTCGCGCGGTCTGGTCGTCGCCGTGGAGCTAGACGGGCCCGTCCCCTCGCTGGCGGAGGAGCTTCGGCGCGAAGGGGCCGTCGGCGACGACGTGCTCAAGCGCTCCCTCCTCCGTGCGATTGCGTCGAGACGGCTGCATGGCGAGGTCCTCGTCCGCGACTTCAAACTCTCTCCGACGCTGATCGACACCGCGCTCCGACGCCAGCTCCTCACGCGCCTCGGCGTGCTCGAGCGGCTGACCGACGCGCAGCTCCTCTTCCGCGTGACGGTTCGTCCGCCGCGAGGCGCCCTCGTCGACGATCCGCTCCGCCCCCCGGAGTTCCTGAGCGGCCGGCGGCGCTCGCGCGACAATCACACCGGCGCGACCCCCCCCACCCCCGCTTCGCGTCGAACGACGGGCTCGAGGTCACCGGACGCGGCGTCGAGCGGGGTGTACGCCGATCCGCGGCAGCTCGCCGCCATGCGCGTCCTCGGCGTTCCGCCCGGCGCCGACGCGACCGTGATCAAGCGCGCCTACCGCCGCCTCGCGCGGGACTTCCACCCCGACCTGCATCCGCAAGCGAGCGACGCCGAGCGACGCGCCCTCGCCGAGCGTTTCGTCGAGGTCACCGCCGCGTACCAGACGCTCGTGGCCTGAGGCCCGCCGCGCGGCGTCGTGCTCAGTGCAGGATGTTCTCGGACGCGAGCTGCATTCGCGCCTCGTTCGCGAAGTGCGAATCGGGAAAGCGCCGTAGGAGCGTGCGCCAGGTGTTCTTCGCGTCGTTCCACGCCTCGAGCTCCGCGTAGCACCAGGCCAGCTCGTCGAGCGCGTCGTCCTGGATCTCCTTGTCCGCCGGCCCCTCGCCGATCGACTCGAGGAGCGGGACGGCGTCTTTCTGCCGGCTCAGGTGGCGATACGCCTCCGCCAGCTCGAGCTTCACGCGCGCCGAGGACGCCGACTCCTGCTTGTACTTGAGCGCGTCCTCGAACGACGTCGAGGCCTCCTGCCAGCGCTGGACGCGCACCTTCTCGAGCCCTTGCTCGTAGAGGATCTCCGAGAGCTCCGCGCGCGCTTTCTCCACGGCGTCGGAGAAGAACGCCTCCTCCGTCTTCGTCAGCGGCTCGCGCTTGATCGCCTCGTACCCCTCGACCAGATCGATCCGCTTCCCCTGCCGCACGAGCTCGTAGAACTGCGCCGCCTTGGCCTCGGCGTGGTCGCGGTCCTCTTCGCGCTTCTGTGCCTCGTGCCACTCCTTGCGAAGGCGCTCGTTGTCCGCCGTCTTCTGCTCCATCTCCGCTTTGATCGCGTCGACCCGCGCGTCCCACGCGAACTTGAGCGTGCCGAACGCGATCACGACGAAGACGACGTACGCCGTGGCGCTGTTCCAGGAAATGCGTCGCTCGTACCCCTGCTGCCGCTTGGCGATCGACTTGACGTCCGCGGACAGCGCGTTCGTGAGGTTGTTCGTCTTGATGACGAGCCCTCGCGACTCGATGATTTCCCGCTTGATGTCGCGGAGCTCCTCGTCGACGTCGTGCATGCTCCTTCGCTTAAACTCCCCACGGCCCGTGGGCGCAAGGTGATACGTTTGGTGTTCTGGAGAACCTTCACGTGACGTCGGGCTACCAGATCGGCACCCAAGCGTTCGCCGTCGAGGTCTGCATGGCCAGTGGGCCCCCCCTCGCCGGCGAGATGTTCCTCCGTCCCGGCGGGGTGCGCGCGTCGGAGACGGTCCTCGAGAGGCTGAACGACGGTGTCGCCTTCTTCCCGCTCAAGGCCGGGGGGAATGTCCTCATCGTGGGGAAGGCGCAGGTGAGATACGTCGTCACGCCGTCGCTCGACGACGACGACAGCGTGGCCGAGGAGCGGAGCAGCACGCCGCAGATCCTCGTCACCGCGGAGCTCGACTCGGGGGAGGCGATCACGGGGGTCTTCTTCGTCGACCTGCCGCCCGATCACGTGCGGACGCTCGACTACGTCAACGACGCGAAGCGCGCGTTCGTGGCGTTGGCGCAGCTCGATCGCGAGTACCTGATCAACCGCTCCTTCATCCGGCACCTCCGCGACGTGCGGGAATGAACGGCTAGGCGAGGAAAGGACAGAGACCCTCTCGAAAGATGGCGCAGCTCGATAAGATCATCAAAGTGATGCTGGACCGGAGCGGGGCGGACATCGTCCTCGCGACGAACGCGGAGCCCTACCTGCGCGTCGAGGGGTCGCCCCCGCATGTCCTCATCAACCGAAAGCTCGCGGCGCCGCACCTGCGGCAGCTCCTCGGGGAGATCGTCGGGGAGGGGGCGCTCGCGCAGCTCGAAGCGTCCGACGGGGGGGAGTTCACGTACAGCTGCGGTGGGCAAGGGGTCTCGGTGGTCGTCCGTTCGTGGAGCGGGAACGTCGAGGCGAGACTTCGGACGGCGGGTGGCGGTAAGCGCGCGCCCGCGTCACAGGCGCTCGGGAAGATCGAGCTGACCAAGGCCCCCGCGCCCGATCGTCGGGCGGTGACTGGCCCGGCGGTCGAAGCGCGTGCCGCGAGGGCGCCGGAGCCGATGCGCGGGAACGACTCCCTCGAGCTCGACCTCGGCAGCGCGGTCATCAACGGCGGCTCGATCGGCTCGCGCGACCTTCCCGTGGGGTTCGCCGCCGCCCCTTCGGAGCTCGAGATCGACATCTCGAGCCCCCCTTCCTCGTCTGCCAATGCGCGCGCTGCCCCGGCGATGCCGATCGAGCCGTTCGCGGTCGCCCCCAGCGGCGGGCGACTTCAGGCGGCTGCGCCTCAGCCCTCGCCTCCGTCGCCCATGGGCGGCGCTTCGGAGCCGCGCGTTGCCGCGGTCGCCCCGGCGGGCGATCCCCCGATCAACCAGCTCTTTCGCGCCATGATCAAGCAGGGGTGCTCCGACCTCCACCTCTCCGCCGGGGAGCGTCCGATGATCCGCCGCGACGGCGACATGGCGCGGCTCGACGATCAGGCGCCGCGGTTGAAGGGGGACCAGATCCTGGAGCTCCTTCGGCCGATCATGCCTCCGAACAACCTCGCCGAGTTCGACCACGACCACGACACTGACTTCGCTTACGAGATCGAAGGGCTCTCGCGCTTCCGCGGGAACGTGTTCCTCGATCGGCGCGGCGTGGGGGCGGTCTTCCGCACCATCCCCACCGAGATCGTCACCGCCGAGAAGCTCGGCCTCTCGGCGTCGATCCAGAACCTTTGCTACCTCAGCAAGGGGCTCGTCCTCGTCACCGGGCCCACGGGGAGCGGCAAGTCGACGACGCTCTCGGCGCTCATCGACCTCATCAACCGCTCGCGCCACGACCACATCATCACGATCGAGGACCCGATCGAGTTCGTTCACCAGAACAAGATGTGCCTCATCAACCAGCGCCAGGTCGGCCCGCACACCGACAGCTTCAAGCGCGCCCTGCGCGCCGCGCTCCGCGAGGACCCCGACGTCGTCATGGTCGGCGAGATGCGCGACCTCGAGACGATGGCGATCGCGATGGAGACCGCGGAGACCGGCCACCTCGTCTTCGGCACGCTCCACACGACCACGTCGTACTCGACGGTCGACCGCCTGATCGACTCGTTCCCCACCGATCGCCAGGCGCAGATCCGCGTGATGCTCTCGGAGTCGCTGAAGGGGGTCGTGAGCCAGACCTTGTGCAAGAAGATCGGCGGAGGGCGCACGGCCGCCTACGAGGTGCTCCTCGTGAACAGCGCCGTCTCGAACATCATCCGCGAGGGGAAGACCTTCCAGATCCCGAGCGTCATGCAGACCGCCCGGAAGCAGGGGATGGTGCTCCTGAACGACGCGCTCTTCGAGCTCGTCGCGAGCAAGAAGGTCGACGCGCGCGAGGCCTACATTCGGAGCGCGGACAAGGCGAACTTCGTGAGCCAGCTGCGGGCGGCGGGGCACAAGCTCGAGTTTCTGGGGGCGGGGTAGCGGAGAGGTTTCGGGCGCCAGCCGGACTCCGGTTGCCGACCTCCGTAGGCGCGTGCTAACCCGAGCCCCTCGAAATGCAGACCACCGACATCCGCAAGGGCCTCAAGATTCAGATCGACGGCGTCCCGTTCCACGTCGTCGAGCACCAGTTCGTGAAGCCCGGCAAAGGGCAGTCGTTCACGCGGTGTCGCATCCGGAACCTCACGAACGGGAACGTCGTCGAGCGGACGTGGAAGTCGGGCGAGTCCGTCGAGCTCGCCGACGTCGAGACCCGGAAGATGACGTACTCGTGGATGGAGTCCGACACGTACGTCTTCATGGAGACGACGACGGGGGACCAGATCCACGTCGAAAAGAACAAGCTCGGCGACGAGTCGCGCTTCCTGTCCGAGGGGCTCGACTGCGAGGTCACGCTCTACAACGGCAACGCGATCGCCGTGGATTTGCCGCCGAACGTCGTGATGCAGGTCGTCTCGAGCGAGCCCGGGGTGAAGGGGGATACGGCGAGCGGGGCCACGAAGCCCGCGACGCTGTCCTCGGGCGCGGTGGTGAACGTTCCGCTCTTCATCAAGGAAGGGGAGTGGATCAAGGTGGACACGACGACCGGGCAGTACCAGGAGCGGGTGAACCGGTAGCGAGCTCGAGCGTCCGCGGCGGTATCTGCGACGTCGCACGGGTATCTGCGACGTCGCACGGGTGTCTGTGACGTCGCATCGGTATCTGCGACGTCGCATGGGTATCTTCGACGTCGCATGGGTATTTGCGATGTCGCATGGGTATTTGCGATGTCGCATGGGTATCTGTGACGTCGCCTGGGTATCTGTGACGTCGCTTGGATATCTGCGACGTCGCACGGGTACCTCCGATGCGCCCAAAACAACGCGGTGCGCCATCGCCAGGGTAAGAGTCTCGCCAAGGTCCCAGGACTTTCGCGGCCTTGCGACCCCCCCCACCCCCCACCATTCTCTACCGGCCCTATGAACAAACCCCTCCTTTCTTGGGTCGCTGCTGCCTTCGCGGTCGTCTCGATTTCGTGCGGGGCCAACTCCGCGGCGCCTGGCGATGCCGGCGCGGGCGACGATGCGACCGTCGGCGTGGGCACGCCGCTCCCGTGCGACGTGAACGCGGTCGTCGTCGAGCACTGTCAGGGCTGTCACTCGAACCCGCCGCAGAACGGCGCGCCGATGCCGCTCGTCTCCTGGGAGGACTTCCAGGCCAAGACGCCGGCGGACTCGCTCGGCCCGCAGCCGATCACGGGCACGTACGTCTATCAGACCGCGCAGTTCCGGATTTCCGACGCCAACGCGATCATGCCTCAGCCCCCCAACCCGCCGCTCGACGCCGCGGACCTGGCGACGATGAACGCGTGGCTCGGCGCGGGCGCGCCGAAGACGGATGGCGCCGTGTGCGCTGACGACGCCGGGGTCACGGTGCCCGACGCCGCGACCCCCACGGTGGCGTGCAACTCGAACAACGTCACGATCTCCCCCGGCTCCGCGTGGACGATGCCGCAGAACGAGGAGAACGTGTACGTCTGTTACACCGCGACGGTCCCCGTGTTCGGCGACGGCGGGACCAACCACGTGATGGCGATCACGCCGAACATCGTAAACCACAAGATCGTCCACCACGTTCTGTTGTTCCAGGCGGATCCCGCCGACACGAGCGTCACGACGACGCCGCAGCCCTGCAACGCGGGGGGCTCGCTCACGTGGCGCATCGTCTACGGCTGGGCCCCGGGTGGCGGGCCGATGCAGACGCCGCCGAACGTCGGGTTCCCGTACGACGCGACGACGCAGTGGATCGTGCAAGTGCACTACAACAACGCCGCCGGCTACAGCGGCGAGACCGACACGAGCGGCTTCTCGTTCTGCAGCACGGACCAGCCGGTGCAGTACGACTCGGACGTCGTCGCCTTCGGGACGCAGAACATCAACATCCCCGCGTACTCGACGCTCGATCAGACGTGCAAGATCACCGTCCCCTCCCTCTTCGCCGGGATCCATCTCTTCGCGGCCTTCCCGCACATGCACCAGATCGGCACGGCGATTCAGAGCGAGCAGGCGATCGCGGGGGGCTCCAGCCTCGTCGGCATGGCCCAGAACGTCCCGTGGAACTTCAACTCGCAGATCTGGTTCCCGATCAACGCGACGTTGAACGAGGGGGACGTCGTGAGCACGCGCTGCGCGTGGCAGAACGACACGAGCAGCGCAGTGACCTTCGGCCAGGATACGGAGAACGAGATGTGTTACTCGTTCACCGCCTACTACCCGAAGATCACGACGGCGGCATGGTCGTGGGCGCTGCCGGCGATCGGCTCGAGCTGCGGACCGAGCCCCGACGGCGGGCTCCCGGCCCCCCCCGGCGGCTGGTCCACGGGGAGCGGGTTCAGCGGCTACGAGGACGGGGGAACGACCCCTGACGAAGACTCCGGGAGCCCGATCGTGGACGCGGGCACCGGCGGTTGACGGAGATCTACGGCAGTACTGCGGGCCTCTCGCCGCAGGCGGTGAAGACGCTCGAGCGGATCTACCGGCGGCGGGTTCCTGTCGAGAACATCTCGACGCCGGAGCTCACGCGCGCGCTCCTCGATGCCTCCGCGGAGACCGGGAGGCAGGTGGGGGCGCTCGTCCATCGCTCGGGGGAAGTGGACTACGTCATCGTGGGGGACGCCGGGAAGCTGATGCTTCCGGACATCGGGCGTCTCCGGGCGGCGGAAGGGCGCTTTCGCGGGCTTCGCCTCGTTCACACGCACGTGCGCGGCGAGCCGCTCACGCGCGACGACATCGTGGACCTCGTCCGCCTGCGCCTCGATCTCATCGCCGCGATCCAGATGAACCACCTCGGGGAAGCGCGCGGGCTCGTCTACGCCTACAACGTCCCCGCCGACGGCGAAGGGGAGCTCCCGTACCGCGAAGTGGGCCCGCTCCCGATTGGACAGGTGCACGTCCACGTCGGCGCGCTGATGTCGGACCTCGAGGCCGAGTTCGCCAAGCGGGGGAAGGCCCGGGCCGTCGCCGCGAAAGATGGACGCGCCATTCTCGTGCACGTCGCGGAGAAGTCGAAGGCTCACGCGGTGGAGGCTGGGCAAGAGAGCTTGCGCGAGCTTCGCGAGCTCGCGCGGACGGCGGGCGTCGACGTGGCCGACGTCGTCTTCCAGGCGCGCGACCGGATCGACCCGAAGCTGGTCCTCGGCAAGGGGAAGCTCGACGACGTCGTCCTTCGCGCGATGCAGCTCGACGCCGCCACGCTCATCTTCGATCGCGAGCTCTCTCCGTCGCAGGCGTCGGCGATCGCGAAGGTGAGCGACCTCCGGATCCTCGACCGTACGCAGCTCATCTTGGACATCTTCGCCCAGCGCGCCGAGAGCGCCGACGGCAAGCTGCAGGTCGAGCTCGCGCAGCTCAAGTACAGCCTGCCGCGCCTGTCGCAGAAGGACGACGCCCTATCTCGGCTCACAGGTGGCATCGGGGGGCGCGGACCCGGAGAGACGAAGCTCGAGATCGGCCGGCGCCGCGCCCGAGAGCGCGTCTCGCATCTCGAGGCGCAGCTCAAGCAGCTCGGCAAGCGGCGCGAGCAGCGGCGGCGAAAGCGCGCCCGCGACGAGGTCCCGACGGTCGCGATCGTCGGGTACACGAACGCCGGGAAGAGCACGCTCCTGAACGCGCTCACCGGGGCGGGTGTGCTGACGGAGGACAAGCTCTTCGCGACGCTCGACACGCGCGCGCGCCGTCTTCACCTCGGCGGCCCGGAGAGGGGGAGCACGGGGAGCGAGATCGTCCTCACCGACACGGTCGGCTTCATCCGCGATCTTCCGAAGGACCTCTTCGCCGCCTTCCGCGCCACCTTCGAGGAGGCGGCGGACGCGGACCTCCTTCTCCACGTCGTGGACGCGAGCGACTCGGCGAGGGAGCAGCACATCGAGACGACCGAGAAGCTCCTGGGCGACCTCGATCTCGCGGAGATCCCGCGCATCCTCGTCTTCAACAAGAGCGACCTCCTGAGCGGCTCTCCCTACGAGGGGCTGATGCTCGTCCGCGGGGCGCGTGCCCGGGGGGATGACGCCGTCCTCATGAGCGCGACGCACCGCGAAACGACGCACGAGCTCCTCGAGCTCATCGTGGACCGTCTGGCGGAGCACGGCGCGAACGGCGCGAAAACGCCGGCCGCGGAGGCCTGAGACCGCGCCGCGCGCGTGTGCTATCGAAGGCGGCATGAGTGAGCCGCGCACGCTTCGAGCGCCCCGGGGTCCCGAGATCTCGTGCAAAGGGTGGGTCCAGGAGGCCGCCCTCCGCATGCTCCACAACAACCTCGACCCCGAGGTCGCGGAGCGCCCGCAGGACCTCGTCGTCTATGGCGGCACGGGGAAGGCCGCGCGGAGCTGGGAAGCGTTCGACGTCATCGTGCGCGAGCTCCGCTCGCTCGGGAACGACGAGACGCTGCTCGTTCAGTCGGGCAAGGCCGTCGGGCGCTTTCGGACGCACCCCGACGCCCCGCGCGTCCTTCTCGCGAACTCGAACCTCGTCGGCAAGTGGGCCAACTGGGACGAGTTCCGGAGGCTCGAGAAGCTAGGCCTCATCATGTTCGGGCAGATGACCGCGGGCTCGTGGATCTACATCGGCACGCAGGGGATCTTGCAAGGGACGTTCGAGACGTTCGTCGCGGCGCGCCGGGCGTACGCGAAGCGGACGAGAAAAGAAGGAGCGGCCGCCTGGGTTCTCACGGCGGGGCTCGGCGGAATGGGGGGGGCGCAGCCGCTCGCGGCGACGATGGCGGGCTTGTCGTGCCTCGCGATCGAGGTCGACCCGTCGCGCATCGCGAAGCGCCTCGAGACCCGCTACCTCGACGAGCGGATCGACGATCTCGACGCCGCGCTCGCCCGCATCGACCGCGCGAAGAAGGAAGGGAAGCCGGTCAGCGTCGGCGTCTGCGCGAACGCCGCGGAGATCTACCCGGAGCTGGTGCGCCGCGGCGTCGTCCCCGATCTCGTGACCGAGCAGACGAGCGCGCACGATCCGCTCAACGGCTACATCCCCGCGGGGCTCACGCTGGCCGAGGCCGCGGAGCTGCGGAGCGAGGACGCCGACGGGTACGTCGAGCGGGCCAAGGCGAGCATGGCCGAAGAGGTCGACGCGATGCTCGCCTTCCAGAAATCCGGGGCCGAGGTCTTCGACTACGGCAACAACATCCGCGCCTGCGCAAAAGAAGCCGGCTGCGAGCGCGCGTTCGACGTCATCGGCTTCGTCCCGCTCTACATCCGCCCTCTCTTTTGCGAAGGGAAGGGCCCCTTCCGCTGGGTAGCGCTCTCGGGCGATCCCGCCGACATCGCCGCGACCGACGAGGCCGTCCTCGCCACGATCCCGAACGACCCCGACCTGCGCCGCTGGATCGAGCTCGCGCGGGAGCGAGTGAAGTTCCAGGGGCTCCCGGCGCGCATCTGCTGGGTCGGCTACGGAGACCGCGCGCGCGTGGGGCTCGCGTTCAACGAGCTCGTTCGTAGCGGGAAGGTGAAGGCGCCGATCGTCATCGGGCGCGACCACCTCGACTGCGGGAGCGTCGCCTCTCCGAACCGCGAGACCGAAGGGATGAAGGACGGCTCGGACGCGATCGCCGACTGGGCGATCCTGAACGCACTCGTGAACACGGCGTCCGGGGCGAGCTGGGTGAGCTTCCACCACGGCGGCGGGGTCGGCATGGGGATGAGCCTCCACGCCGGGATGGTCGTCGTCGCCGACGGGACGAAGGAGGCGGCGGCGCGGCTCGAGCGCGTGCTGACGACCGATCCGGGGATGGGGGTCATCCGGCACGCGGACGCCGGCTACGACGAGGCGATCGCGTGCGCGAAGGCGAAGGGGGTGCACGTGCCCCACCTCGTCAAAGGCTGACCGCCTAGAAGTGGGAGAGCCCGATCCGCCGCCCGTCCGGGTCCCTGAAGTACAGCGTGTACGCGGTCTCCGCTTCGATCGGGATCCCGTTCGCCTCGAGCACTCGCCGCCAGCGCGCGACGTCGGGCGCCTCGATTCCGAAAGCGACCAGCTCCTTCGTCCCGCTCGTGACCTCGGGCTCCCCCTCGTCGGCCTGCTCGAGCATCAGGATCGTCCCGGCGGCGCGAAGCCACACGCTCCGCTCCCCGTCGCGCCGCGCGATCGAGAGACCGAGCGCGTCGGTGTAGAAGCGCTCGAGGCGAGTGAGGTCCCGCGTCCGAAAGGCGAGGTGGTGAACGCGCATCGCCTCATGCTAAGGCCCATCGTCATGGATGCACACGAGGGCGCGCGATCGGAGTCTGGAAAAAGCGTCGTCGTCGCGACGCACGGCTACTGCTTCGACGGACTCTGCTCCGCGGTCATGTTCACGCGCCTCCTCCGCCACGTCGATCGGGGCCCGCTACGCTTCCGCTACGCGAGCTGCGCTTACGGCCCCGGCCAGAACGGCGTCGACCCCAAGGTGCTCGCGGGGGACGTGAACGCGATCCTCGACTACCGCTTCTCCCCCGCGCCGCAGCTCACCTGGTACTTCGACCACCACGTGAGCGCGTTCCAGGGGGGCGATCGCGAGGCGTACGAGGTGCGAACGCACGTCCCCGCCCCAGACCGGCGCTTCTTTCACGACGGCACGTACGGTTCCTGCACGAAGCTCATCGCAGACGTCGGGGCGCGCGACTTCGGCCTCGACCCCGCCGCCACGGCGAGCCTCGTTCGCTGGGCCGACATGATCGACTCGGCGTCGTTTCCGACCGCGGAGTTCGCGGTCGAGCGCAAAGAGCCGGTCCTCCAGCTGATGACCGTCGTCGAGCACGGGGGGGACGATGCGTTTCTCGCGCGGATGGTCCCGCGCCTGCTCACGGAGTCGATCGAGGACGTGGCCCGGTCTCCGGAGGTGGTCGCGGCGTACGCCCCGCTCGGCGCGCAGAACGAGCTCTTCGTCACGATGGTCCGTGCGGCGGCGCGCGAGAAGGGGGGGGTCGTCCTCGTCGACCTGAGCGATCGCCTGATCGACGTGGCCACCAAGTTCGTCACGTACGCGCTCTTCCCTGAGAGCGCGTACTCGGTCGTCGTGAGCCGCTCGAAGAGTAAGTGCAAGATCTCGATCGGCTACAACCCCTGGTCGCCCACGCCGCGTCGCCACGACATCGCGAAGATCTGCGAGCGCTGGGGGGGGGGCGGTCACCCGGTCGTCGGTGGGATCACGTTGCCGGAGGGGGACGTCGCGAAGACTCAGGAGATCGCGCGGACGATCGCCGAAGAGCTCTCTACTTGAGTGGAGGAGTCTTTTCCCCCCGTGCAGACGGAGCGGGCTCGCCCTCCGGTCGCACTGCGGTGATCGTGGGGCATCGAGGGGGGCGGGGGGAGGGGTGGCCTCCGGAGAACACGCTCGAGTCTTTCACGCGCGCGCACGCCGAGGGGGCCCCGGCGATCGAGCTCGACGTTCGGACCTGCATTGGCGGCCATGTCGTCGTGATGCACGACGCGGACTTGGCGCGCATGACCGGAGGGAGCGATCGGCGCGTCGTGGCGCGGCTCACGCTGGGCGAGCTCGCGAGGGTGGCTCTTGGGGCGGCGAACGCTGCCCGTTCGCGCGTCCCGACCCTCGATCAGGTGCTCGACTGGGCGCACGGCCGGGTCGCTCTCAACGTCGAAGCCAAGCACGATGTCCCCGATCGCCTCGCTCTGGCGCGGGCCATCGCGCGAGCTCTCGCGCGGCATTCCGGCGTGGAGGTGCTCCTGTCCTCATTCGACCCGACGCTCCTCGCGATGCTCGCGGCGACGGCTCCGCGCGTGCGGCGCGCGCGGCTCACGCACGAAGGGCAGCGCGCGTGGGAGCCCGCATGGGCCCCGCTCGCGGCGCGCGCACCGATCTTTGCTGTTCACGTCCAGAGGACGCAAGCCAGCCCCGACACGATCGCGAGGCTGCAGCGGGCCGGCAAGCGCGTCGGCGTCTGGACGGTGAACGACCCGAGTGAAGCACACGATCTCGCCGCGCTCGGCGTCGACTGGCTCATCACGGACGATCCCGGCGCGCTCGCCAACCCACCCCCGGCCCCTCCCTCGACGACCTAGTCGCAGGTCACCGGCACCGTCGGCATCGACTCGGGGGGGGGCTGGGTGAACGAACCGTCCGGGATCGGTGGGTTCCAGTGGACGTCGTCGTAGCGGAACTGGACGTCGGCGCTCTCCCCTGGCACCTCGACGTGAATCCGCCGCGGGATCTCCGCGTTGCAGGCCGGGCCGCTCGGCGGGATCGGGGGCTCCACGCCGTCCGGGTCGACGCGCGCCGGCGCCGTCGTCGTCGGGCGGTGGTCGGCGAGCTCGGCGTGATAGAGGACCCCCCCGTACTGCTCGACCTTCACGTCGAGGAGCCTCAGCCGTTGTTCGCTCCACGGCTTGCCGAGGTCGTCCGGGTGCGGAGCGATGTGGAGCTCCTCGCGCGCGTCGCGCGTGCTCTGGACACGGATGACGTAGTAGCCGTGCCCGTCCCAATCGATCGTCGGCTCGCCGACCCGCTTCAGCACCGGTGCCTGTCCGCGCAGGAGCTCGACCAGGACGTGCCCCGGCATCGGTACGGTCGTGAGCCGCGCGATGTTGCATGCGCTCGCTGGCCCGACGTAAAAGCGCTTGTCGCGCAGATCGGCGAGCGCGAAGCGCGAACCGTCGCTCGTGAGGGTCGCCACGGTGACGCCGAAGGGGCTCACCACGTCCATCCGGAGGCTCGCCGGCGCGGCGGCGAACATCAGGAGATCTCCGCGCACCCGCCCTTGCTTGCCGAAGTGATCGATCTTCGCGTTCGCCTGCAAGGCGACCCCGCACCGGCCGGTCTCGCGCAGACGATCGATCGCGGCCGCTGCCGAGGGGGCTGGCGACGCGGGGACGTGGGCGAGGCAGCCGCAGAGGCCGAGCGCGGCGAGTGCGTGCGGCGCGCGCATTCAGAGCTTGGGCGGAGGCCGGAGCCGCAGCGCAGCGAGGGGAGGGTCGCGCGGCGTAAGGAGCCTTGCGCCGGGGATCTTCTCCCAAGGCAGCTGCGCCGACTCCTTCGTGTAGAGCTCCGTGTACCCACAGGCGTGGCAGACATAGGCCTGGAGCTTGCCGACCTCGACGTCGTCCTTCCAATCAAAGTGGACGACGTGCGCGCTCAGCGGCTTCACGTTGTCGTTGTCGTCACGGTCGGCGATCTGCGGGAGGAAGAGGACCTCTTGGCCATTGCACTTCGGGCAGGTGTGGGTCGTGCGCATCGCCGCGGAGCCTACCATGATCCTCTCTTCGTCTCGTTCCTCCTCCCTGCTCCTCGCCCGCAAACGAGCGAGCCCGAGCGCGACCACCGACCTCACCGCGCGCGAGACGCCGAGCGCCTCGAGCTCCGCGGGCAAGACCCATCGCGCGTCGGCCGCGTCGTCTCCGGGGCGCGTTGCCGCAGCGGATTCGTCAGCGGTGCAAAGATGCTCGTGGATTGAATACGAGAAGCCCTCTCCATCGAGCGGGACGACGGTGAAGGGCTCGACGACGCGAACGCAAACACCCGTCTCTTCCAGCACCTCCCGGACAACCGCTTCTGCGAGGCTCTCGCCTGCTTCGACCTTCCCCCCCGGGAGCGTCCAGCTCCCCGCTCCGGGGGGCGTCGCGCGCAACACGACGAGCACGCGCCCATCCCGCCCCGCCACGACCGCGCCGACGGCGTCACGCCGATTCCGATCCATTTTCATCTCAACCGAGGCTACCGCCGGCGCGACGTGGATAGTCAAGGCGTGCAGGTCGTGCCACCGTACTTTCCGCGATGCCGTCGCCGCCGCTCGTCGCTTCCGCCGCGTTCGTTCGTCCGCTCGAAGAAGAGTGGCGCGGGTCGATCGATCGCGTCCTCGGCGCGCACCGGTGGCCCACGACGAGGGAGCCCGAGCAGCTTGGGGCGCTCGTCCGTGCGCTGTCCGAGGCGTACAACGCTCCGATCCCTCCGCCGGGACGCGCCGTCGCGTCGTCGGGTCCTTCGATCGCCGCCCGTCTCGGTTTCTCGTTCGCGCGCGATGTCCCCAAGGCCGCCGCGGCCGTGCGCGAGCTGATCGGAGCAGGCGAGCTCGGAAGGGGGGGAGAAGGACCGCTTCGTGTGCTCGACCTCGGCTGCGGCCTCGGCGCGACGACGTGGGGCGTTGCACGGGCGCTCGGTGCTGCGGGGGCGTCCCGGCCGATCGAGGCGACTTGGACCGACGAAGACGTCCTCGCGCTCGACGTCGCCGGCGAGCTCGTGCGCGATCGCGGGCACCGCGTGGACGGGGTGACGCTCGCTGTGCACATCGAAAGAAGATCGATCTCGCTCGAGATCGCCGGACGCACCCCCTGGGACCTGATCCTGCTCGGACAGGTCCTCAGCGAGCTCGATCGAGGGGGCGATCTCGAGGAGCGGACCCGGAGTCACGGGCTGCTCGTCGCGAGCCTCGTGACGAAGCTGGCTCCCGGCGGCGCGCTCGTCGTCGTCGAGCCGGCGCTGCGCGACCGAACCCGCCACCTCCACGCCGTTCGCGACGCCGTCCTCGCCTCGCGCGCCGCGAGCGTCTTCTCCCCCTGCTTGCACGAGGGTCCCTGTCCCGCGCTCGAGGTCCCCGGCGAGTGGTGTCACGAGGACATTGCCGTCGATCTCCCGCATTGGCTCGAGCCGGTCGCGCGCGCCGCCGGGCTGCGATGGCAGGGGCTCACGTTCAGCTACCTGGTCCTTCGTCGTCCAGAGGAGCGGACGCTCGCCGAGTTTCTCCCCAAGAGGGTCGGCGCGATCTCTCGCGTCATCTCCGGTCCCCTCGTGAGCAAAGGGAAGCGAGAGCATTTCGTCTGCGGTCCGGCCGACGGAGGAGGAGCCCGAACACGCCTTAGTCGCCTCGACCGCGACGAGGACGAAGCGAACAGCGCCTGGAGCTCGCTCGCGCGTGGCGATGTCGTCTCGATCCATCCCCCTCCGGACCCGAAGACCAAGAACCGCATCGTCCGCGGAGTCCGGGTCGTAAAGCTCGAGCCCGCCCCCACCGCGGTTCCTCACGAGGCAGCTCCCGGAGCACCAGGACCTGGCGCGCTCCAAGAGCGCTTGCCGCGCCCTTGACGACGGCGCCTGTCGGCGGATACCTGGGGGATAGATGATGCGAGGGCTGTATGCGATCGCCGACGTGAAAACGTTGGCGGCTCGTGGCGTCGATGTGATCGCCTTCGTCCGCGCGGTTGTGGCTGCCCGCCCCGCGGCGCTCCAGCTCCGCGCCAAGGAGCTCCCGGCTCGCGAGATGCTCTCGCTCTTGCGTGAATTGAGCGCGATCTGCCGCGGGGCCGGCGTCCCCCTCGTCGCGAACGACCGGGTCGATGTCGCGGAGCTCGCGGGTTGCGACCACGTCCACGTCGGACAGGACGACCTTCCGTTCGAGACCGTGCGTCGCCTCGCGCCGCGGCTGCGGGTGGGAGTCTCGACGCACAACCTCGAGCAGCTCGCGCTCGCGCTCGCGCAGCGCCCTTCTTACGTCGCGTATGGGCCTGTGTACCCGACGGCGTCGAAGGCCGGCGCAGACCCTGTCGTCGGGATCGAAGGGCTCAAGGCCGCGCACGTCGCTGCGCGGGCGGCCGGAGTCCCCCTCGTCGCCATCGGCGGGATCACGCTCGACCGCGCACGCGAGATCGCGCGGAGCGCCGACGCGGGGGCGGTCATCGCGGGGCTCTTCCCGAGCGCGGACGCGCCGGTCGATCTCGCGCAGGTCACCGCGCGCGCGCGCCGCCTCAACGAGACGCTGACTGGCCCCAACGAGATCGCCGAGAGGGCGGGATGATCGCCGTCCTCTCCGCGATCGCGGTCGCGGGGGGGCTGCTCATCGGCCGACTCGTGGCGGTGCGACACCAGCGGAAGGAGCTCCCGCAAGCGGGCCCCGTTCCCGCGGCGCAGGCGACACGTGAGCCCGGCACTGAGCCGGTGCTCGAGGAGGGGAGAGTCGTGGAGGAGCGGGTCGACTGGAGCGCGTTCCCGTGCGCGCTTGGAGACGTGATCGTGCGATCGATCGACGGAGCCGAGGCTTGGCTCGGCGGGGCGATCGTCCTGCGCGAAGACGCCGCCGCCGTGGTGCTCTTCATCGCGCCGGACGCCTCGGGCGAGCGGGCGGTCTACGTTCGGCCGCGGCCGAGCGCGGAGATCGTGTGGCTCGCGCCGGTTGCGCGTGAGGCGGTCGCCGTCGGGGCCGAGCCTCCGAGCGCGCTCGAGATCGACGGGACGCGGTTCGAGAGAAACCGCCGGCTGCCGCTTCGCACGCAGCGGGTGGGGACGGGGGCGCCCGACGTCGCGGGGACCGCCATCGTCGGCGAGTACAGCGCCGCGTCGGGCGAAGTCGCGATCGTCGTCATCGCGGAGGGGGTCGCGCGCGGGTGGCGCGGGCGCCGGCTGCGCGAAGGGGAGTTCGAGGTCTGGGGCGGAGGGGAGGAGAGGGAGAAGCGGAAGAAGACCTAGGCCGAGCGCATTCGAACCAGGAGGGACTCGACGACGAGCTGCGCGGAAGCGTTCCCCTCGAGCTGCCGCATCGCCGCCAGCGCGAGCTGGTAGCGCGCGCCTGCCGCGTCGGCCGCGCGCCCCGCGCCCCCCGCGTTCGCGCATGCGCTGGCGGCGAGCGCCGAAGCGAGCGCCGCGAGTCGTGTCGGCAGCTCCCCTTTCGCCTTCTTCGCCTCCTCCGCGAGCTCGAGCGCTGGACCGATCGTCGGTGCGGTGATGGCGGCGAGGGCCCGCTGGACGAAGTGCTCGCGCGCCGCAGACTCCTCGTCGTCCGCGAGCCCGAGCGCGGACTGCATGCTCCCCCCCGACAGCCGGGCGATCTCCTGCGCTCGGAACGCGTCTATCCCGCGCGAGACGAGCAGCTTCGTGACGATTGCGTCCGGGAGCGCGGCGAAGCGGACGCGCTGCGTGCGGGAGCGAATCGTGGAGAGGAGCGAGTCGGGCTGCGAGCTGATCAGAACGAAGTGAGTCTTGTCGTTCGGTTCTTCGAGCGTCTTCAGCAGGGCGTTGGCAGCGGACGTGGAGAGCTCGTCTGCGCGGCGGATGATGAAGACTTTCGCGCGCCCCTCGTGCGGGGCGAACGAGGCGCGGGCGAGGACCAGCGTGCGCACCTGGTCGATGCTGATCTCCTGCGACTCCTGCGTCCGCCGTCCGATGGCCGCCGGGTCGTAGAGCCCCCGCTCGAGGACGACGACGTCGGGGTGCACGGGGCGGCGCGTCTCTTCCTTGGGGAGCGCGCGAAGGCACGCGCGACAGGTGCCGCAGGCGTCGTCCTTGGGGAGCGTGACTCCGCGGTATTCGCAGACGAGCGCTTGCGCGAGGCCGAAGGCCGCCATCTCCTTGCCGACGCCGTCGGGCCCGTCAAAAAGGTACGCGTGGTGCACCCGATCGTTCGCGAGCGCGCGGCGGAGCGTCGTGACCGACGTCTCCTGAGCCAGCACGGAAGACAGGGCAGACGCGGAGCTGGACACGATGGTGGCGCCATCGATACTGGGCGAGCGGCGCGCCGGCAAGTGCCCGCGCGCAATCTGTCAGGGAGGCCCGGAAGACCCCGTCAGTCCTTGTCTTCTTCTTCCAGCTTCGCCAGCTCCGCGTCCACGTCCGCGTCGCTCGCTCGCCCCGCCGCCGCCGCTCGCTCGCGCGCGAACATCCGGTTCAGCGTCCGGCGATCGATCCCGAGGACCTCCGCCGCCCGCGTCTTGTTCCCCCCGGTGCGCGCGAGCACACGGTCGATGTACCTGCGCTCGAGGATGCCGAGCGTCGGCCAGTCCTCGGCGAGCGAGCCGTTGCCGGACGCGTTCGCGCTCGCGAGCGCGCCGCGCACCTCCGGCGGCAGGTCGGCTCCGGTGACGACCCCCTCTCGCGCGAGGAGCATCGCCCGCTCGACGATATGCGACAGCTCGCGCACGTTCCCCGGAAAGTCGTAAAGGGCGAGAGACTCGAGGACCTCGGGGGCGACGCGCGGCACCTGCCGCCCGAGCCGCTCGGCGTGGCGTGCGACGAAGTGCTTCACGAGGATGGGGATGTCCCCCTTTCGCTCGCGCAGCGGCGGTACGCGCACGGTCACGACCTGGAGGCGGAAGTAGAGATCCTCCCGGAAGCGCCCGGTCGCGAGCTCGTTCTTCAAGTCGCGGTTCGTGGCCGCGACGACGCGCGCGTCGACCTTGATCGTGTCGCTGCCGCCGACGCGCCGGATCTCCCCCTCCTGGAGCACGCGGAGGAGCTGCACCTGCATCTTCGGGCTGATCTCGCCGATCTCGTCGAGGAAGAGCGTCCCGCCGCTCGCCTCTTCGAAGAGCCCCCGCTTCGCCCCCACGGCGCCCGTGAACGCGCCGCGCTCGTGGCCGAACAGCTCGCTCTCGAGGATCGACTCGGGGAGGGCGGCGCAGTTCACCGCGACGAACGGCTTCTGAGCGCGCGGGCTCTTGGCGTGAATCGCGCGCGCCACGAGCTCCTTGCCCGTGCCGCTTTCGCCGATGATGAGAACGCTCGCCTTCGTCGGCGCCACCTGCGCCACCGTCTTGTAGACGCCGATCATGGCGGGGGCGGTCCCGACGATCGTCGCGTCCTTCGCGCGGTCGGCGTGCGCGTCGACCACTTCAGCGGCTGCTCCCGCGATCCGATGGCGCGAGATCGCCTCGCTCACCATTCGCTTCAGCTCGTTCGGCTCGATCGGCTTCGCGAGGTACTCGTACGCTCCCGCGCCGACGGCGTTCATCGCCCCTTCGATGTCGGCATAGGCCGTCATCAGGATGACGGGGAGGTGATCGGACGTCGCGCGGACACGCTTGAGAACGTCATGGCCGCTCGTGCCGTCGGCCAGGTGGATGTCCGAGAGGACGACGTCGTAACGCGAGAGCTTCGCGCCGCTCGGGAGGGCGTCGGCTCGGTCGAGGAGGTCGACCTTGTACCCCTCGTTCCTCAGCACCCGGGCGAGGAGGGCGGCGAGGGTCTCGTCGTCCTCGAAGAGCAGGACATTGCCCCGCCCCTCGGCGGCCTCTACCGGGTGCGCGCTTTCGTCCGTCATCGCCTTGCTCCTTGATACGCCTACTGAAGTGGACTGAGACATTGTGCCCCGCTTTCCCGTGTCGTTAAGCGCCGAATGGGCTCGGAACTGCCCCGCTCCGTCGGTTTGGGCGGGGTTCGGGGGTCTCAATCGCAAGGTGTGGACCAACCGCGGCCGGGCGGGCCATGCTCCGCGGTCGATGGCGGACCTCGACCCGATGCGCGTGCTCGAGCATGTCCACGGGCACCTCGGATGGCTCTCCGCGGCCTCCCTCCTCCACCCCGCGATCGTCCTGCGGAACCCACGCAGGAGGGCCCACCTCGCCGTCGGGCTCTCGGTGGCGTTCGTGACCGCAACGGGGGCGATCGGCGCCTACTTGTACGGGCCGTACCGCGACACGTTGAAGCAACAGATCTTCATCCACACCCCCTCGGTCGGCTACCTGTTCGAGCGGAAGGAACACCTCGCCTTCGGAGCCGTGCTGCTCGCGTGGGCGGGCGCGATCGCGTACGCAGCGGCGACGAGGGCGGAGGAAGGGCTCCGCGCACCGCTGCGGACGTTCGCGTTTCGCGCCTTCGTCGGAGCGTGCCTGTTGACCGTGTGTACGGCGGTTCTCGGGGTGGCTGTGGCCGTCGTGCGTACGTTCTGAACGCGCCGCGAATAGCGCTGATCGCGGGACCGTGGAGACCCGGTCAGCGTGCCTTCAACAGCTCATCGGCCCGCGATAATCCCGCGAGGAGGCGGACGGCCGCGACGTCGTACGCGAGCTGCGCGCGGACGATCGCCACCCGCGCGTTCGCGTCCTCGCGCTGCGCGTCGGCGAGGGTGAGCGGGCTCTCCATGCCGGTCGCGTAGCGGTCCTCGACGGCCTTCAAGTTGGCCCCCGTCCCCGCGGCGAGGCGCTCCGACTGCTCGAGGACCACGCGTGCGCTCCGCGCTTGCCTCGACGCTTGCAGCACCTCGCTCCGCGCCGCGAGGGTGACCTGCTCGAGCCCGGCCTGCGCCTCACTCAGCCCCCCTTCCGCGCCGCGGACGTTCGCGTTGACGAGCGAATCGAAGATCGGGACCGTGAGCGTGAGCGACCCCTGCGCGAGCTCCGTTGGACCGTCCGTCACCACAGTACCCCCGCCCACGCCCGTGTACGTCGAGATGTCGTGCGCGTAGAGGAGCTGCCCCGTGGCGGAAACCGCGAGCACCGGCAGGTGAGCGCGCTTGGCGGAGGCCACGTTGTGTCGAGCCTGATCGACGCGGGCGGCGGCGGCGGCTACGTCGCGCCGGGTGCGGAGCGCGACCTCGCCGTCGCGGGCCGCGGCGTCGTCGATGTGGAGCGGGGTCGGCGCGGTGAGGTGAAACGTCGTCGCCGGATCGAGGATCAGCGCGGTCGCCAGGTTCACCGAGTCGCTATCGCGGGTCCCCGTTGCCACGGTCACGTCCAGCTTCGCCACGTCGAGCGCGATCTGCGCGCGCGTCTCGTCCACGGGCGACCGGTAGCCCCCTTCGACGAGGTGGTGGGTGATCTCCAAGACGTGCTCCCGGTCGGCGCGCGCGAGCTCGGCGGAGCGAATGAGATCGTCGTCTGCGAGGAGCGTGAAGAAGGCGACCGCTGCTTCGGCCATCGCGATCTGCTCGGTGGCCTTCGCGGACAACGTCGCCGACGTGACACCCGCCTTCGCGCCGTCGATCGCGCTCGAGGTGTGGCCGAAGTCGTAGAGCGTCCACTGGAGGTTCAGGGAGCCCTGGCCGAGGAAGTACGTCTCGCTCGCGGCGGAAGAGATGACGCCGCTCGCGTAGACTTGGCCGTTCGTACCGAACGCTGTGCCGCCCCCCTGAGCGTACAGGGATGGGAACAGAGGCGCACGGGCGCGGTCGACGGCCGCGTCGGCGGAGGCGATGCGCGCGAGCGCCGCGTGGACGGAGGGGGCGTGGTCCTTCGCGAGGGCGACGACCTGGGCGAGGGTCAGCGATGCGACCGGGGAGGGGGGAGAGGATTGTGCGTGGGCGGAGCCGGACACTCCAACGACCACGGTGACCGCGGCGATCGCGAGGCGAGGGGAGGCAAGGGGAGCACGGACGCCGAACGGGGGAGGGGAGGGCATCGGGACGCACCCCTGACGATACTTCGGGACGACGTTTCCTCGACAACTGTCGTTGCAGCCAGCATCCTTTGTCCCGTGGAGCTCCGGTGAAAGGCTCAGGATGGCCGGTCTGGTCGTGCGCAGCGCTCGCTGCCCTCGCGGTCGCCGCGTGCGGATTGGACTCGAACGGCCTGGAGAGCGACGAGGGGGGGCTCGCCGGCGCCGACGCGAACCCAGACACGACGGTCGACGACGACGCTGCAGCAGCCGACGGCTTCGTCGATTCGACGCTCCCCCCCGTCGATGCGCCGACGCCTGACGCCGGCGTCGACTCCTCCCCTCTTCACGATGCCGCCACGGACTCCGCGCCGGATTCGGGCCCGGGCCCGTGCGCGAACACCCCGACCAGCTGCGGTCCCCCCGGCGCGTGCGTGAATTGTACGGGCTCGGCCAACGGGGGGGCGTGCGTCAGCGGAGCGTGCGGGTGCAACAGCGCCACGGATTGCCCCTCGCTCAGCGCCTGCGAGGGGAACCATACATGCGGGACCGGTTGCGGCGGCGTCGGCGCGTCGGCTTGCAACGGCGGCTGCTGTAGCCTGTTCACGTGCGTTGCGTACGACAATGGCCACTGCGGTAGCCCGACGTGCTCCGCGTGCAGCGGTCAGACGCCGACGTGCGGCGCGAACGGTACGTGCAATGGCAACTGCGGCGGGGCGACCGACGGGACGTGCCAGACCTCGTGCTGCAACGACGGGACGTGCGCGGCCATCAGCGGCACGACGTGCGGGAATTTCGGCGCGGCGTGCGTGAACTGCAGCGGGTCGGACGCCGGGAGCAGCTGCGAGCTCATCGGGCTCAACGAAGTCTGCGGGTGCGATGGTCCACCGAGCGACAGCCAGTGCCCTCCGGGGAACGCTTGTTACAACGAGCAGTGCACGACGGCCTGCGACGGGCAGCATCCGTGTAATGGGGGGTGCTGCTCGGGGAACAATCTCGCGTCGTCGACGTGCGTCCCGAGCTGCGAAGCGGGGACCTGCACCGGGAATTACTGCCAGTAGGAACGAGCGAGGGGGGCGGTGACTGGGGGGACTTCTCGTGGTCCCTACTTCGCGCAGCGAAACCCGATGTCCGGCGTCCGCGCCGCGGGGTTCATCTTCGCGCGGCTCGTCGTCCGCACGGCGGCCGCCGTGTCGCTCACCCACGACCCTCCGCGAACGACGCGCGCCACGGCGCCGCACGCGGGCTCCGAGTACGAGCAGTACGCGCTCTTCGTCCACTCCGCGACGTTCCCCGCCATGTCGAACGCGCCGAAGGGGCTCGCGCCGGCCGCGAACGCCCCCGAAGGGGCCGTCGCTCCCCATCGATCGTCACCCGTCAGGGGGACGGCGCCGATGACCTCCTGCTTCTGCCGCCCGAGGGCGCACCCGTCGTCGCAGGCGTTCAGGCGTGAGGGGGACGGTGGATCGATCCCCCAGGGGAACGGACGCCCGTCAGTCCCGCGCGCGGCGAGCTCCCACTCGGTCTCCGTCGGCAAGCGCCCGCCCACCCACCGGCAGTACGCGTTGGCTTCGTCGTACGTCACGCAGTTCATCGGGTGATCGGCGCGGTCCTTCTGCGCGTAGTTGCAGAACGGGGTCCACTTCTGCTGTTCCTCTTTCGGGATGTCGGCCCACTCCGCCTTCGCGTGGGGCTCGGCGCATCCCTTCGCGGCCACGCACGCCGCGTACTCGCTCACCGTGACCTCGCCGTCGTCGAGGCAGAACCCGCCGAGCTTGACCGGGTGAGGGGGGGCCTCCTCTGGCGGGCCGTTCGCGGCGCCGACCTGGAGCTCGGCGCCGGGGACGCGGACCATTCCCTTGGGGCAGTACAGCGCAGGCTCCGCGATCGCCCCGGCGTCAGCCGTTTCGGGGCGCGCCGGTGCGGGGTTCCGCAACGCGAAGAACGCCGCCACGACCGCGACGACCGCAGTCGCGACGAGTATCGCGGCCCCCTTACCTCGCGGCCCGCCGACCGGGAGGGCGTCGGGGACGGAGTCGCGCACCGTATCGTTCGCGAGGGAGCCCGAGTCGGCGACCGTTCGCGCGGTTCCGAGCTGCGCGCCGGTGGTTCCGGAGCGAGGCGATCCTGAAGCGACCGGGCCGTCCCTCCCGAGCGCGAGCCCCGCGCCCGGCGCCTGGCCGGGGACCGACGGCATGGCGGCGTGGAACCCCTCGAGCGCCGCGCGCGCGTCCGGGAAGCGTGCGTCGCGATCGCGCGCGACGCAGCGGGCGAACCACCCGTCGAAGCCCGCGGGGATCGTCTCCGGCGGGAGCCCGAGCGCCGCCGCGCGCACCGAAGCCGCGGAGAGCTCCTCGAGCACGAGCTCGCGCAAGAACGCGGTGAACGAGAAGCTCTCGGACCCTCCGGTCGCCGCTCGCCAGAAGTTCTTTCCCGTGAGCATGTAGAACGCGACGAGCCCGAGCGCCCACACATCGGTCGCCGGCGTGATCGTGGCGTGATGCTCGGTCTGCTCGGGGGCCATCCACAGCGGCGACCCCATGACCCCCGTGTTCGTCCCGCGTGCCTCCTCGACCACCTTCGCGATTCCGAAGTCGAGGAGCTTCACGATGAACGACTCGTTGGCTCGCCGCGTCTGGGCGAGGAAGACGTTCTCCGGCTTGAGATCGCGGTGCACGATGCCCGCCTGGTGCGCGGCGGAGAGCGCGTGCCCGACTTGATCGAGGACGAGCGCCGCTTCTCCCAGCGGCATCGGCCCGCGCGTCTCGACGTGCCGCGCGAGGTCCTCGCCCACGAGCAGCTCCATCGCCAGCCACGGCACCCCCGACTCGGCGTCGATCCCGGCGGCCACGACCTCGACGACGTGCTCGCTCGCGATGCGCGCGCCGACCTTCGCCTCCAGCGTGAACTTCTGACGAAGGTCGGCGCTCGAGACCATCCCCGGGTGCATCAGCTTCAGCGCCCGCTGCCGCCCCGTCCCGACCTGCTCGGCCACGTAGAGCGCCCCCATGCCCCCCGCGCCGAGCTTGCGGACGATCCGGAACTCTCCCGCGAAGATGGAGCCTTCGGGCAAATCAGCGAGGACGCTGGGCATGAGCGCGCATCCTATCACTCGCTATCACTCGTCGTTCGCCGTCACTTCCGCATGATCACCATCACCAGGACCGCAGCTCGAGGGTGACGCGATGGCCATGGCTCCCGGGCTCCGGGCCGAGGCCGGGGACGTGAACGCTGACGACGACGTGCGTGCGGCGAGTCGCCGAGTCCGAGCCGCTTCGCGCGTACGCCGACGCGCTGCAACCGGGCGAACCGCCCGTGCCGACGGTGACCGCGAGGGCCGCCGCGCACAAGAGACCTGCGTGCATGGACATTCTCCGAGAGGACGAGCCCCCCTCTTCGCAAGTCCCTTGCCACGGTGCGCCACACGAAAAGGCCAATGAAAACCGCCCGGAGGTGCTCGCTCGGGTGTGCGGATCGCGTGCGCTAACGTTCGCGCACACTCCGAACGGACGCCTGAGACCGAGCTTGCCCGTCGTAGACTGAGCCCCCCTTCAACGCCGGAGCCACCGTGGATAGATCGCTGTTTCGCGAAGAGCACCAGATGTTTCGAGACTCCTTCCGCGCTTTCGTGGACAGGGAGATTCGCCCGAACCAGGCGCGCTGGAACGAAGCAGGGAGCGTCGACCGCGAGGCGTGGAGCAAGGCCGGTGCCGCGGGCTTCCTCTGCCCTTGGCTCGAAGAGAAGTACGGGGGCCCCGGCGGCGACTTCCTCTGCTCGGTGGTCCTCATGGAGGAGCTCTCGCGCTGCTACGAGTCGGGCTTCGCGCTCGCGCTGCACTCCGACATCGTAGTCCCGTACATCCACGAGTTCGGCACCGACGCCCAGAAGGAGCGCTGGCTCCCCGGGTGCGCGTCGGGCGCGCTCGTCACGGCGATCGCCATGACGGAGCCCGGCACCGGCTCGGACCTCGCGGCGATCCAGACGCGCGCCGTGAGGGACGGCGACGACTACGTCATCGACGGAGCGAAGACATTCATCTCGAACGGCATCCTGTGTGACCTCTGCATCGTCGCCGCGAAGACCGACCCCGATCCGGCCAACGCCCACCGCGGCATCTCGCTCTTCGTCGTGGAGGCGGAGCGCCGCGGGTTCATCAAGGGGAAGAAGCTCAAGAAGATGGGCATGGCCTCGCAGGACACCGCGGAGCTGGCGTTCGAAGAGTGCCGAGTCCCGGCGGCGAACCGGCTCGGCGACGAGGGGGCGGGGTTTCTGATGCTCATGCGGAAGCTCCAGCAGGAGCGCCTCGTCGTCGCGGTGGGGGCGCAGGCCTCGGCCGAGCAGGTGCTCAAGGACACGATCGCGTACACGCAGGAGCGCAAGGCGTTCGGAAAACCGATCGTCAAGTTCCAGAACACGCAGTTCAAGCTCGTCGAGTGCGCCACCCAGATCGAGGTCGGCCGGGCGTTCCTCGATCGGCTGCTCGTGGAGCACGTCGCCGGCAAGCATCTGGTGAAAGAGTGCTCGATGGCGAAGCTCTGGCAGACGGAGATGGCGTCGCAGGTGGTCGATACCTGCCTGCAGTTCTTCGGCGGATACGGCTACATGCTCGAGTATCCGGTCACGCGGGCGTACATGGACGCGCGCGTGGGGCGCATCTTTGCCGGGACGAACGAGATCATGAAGGTGATCATCGCGAAGCAGATGGGGCTCTGAGGGCTCTCCGGAGCCGCTACGATTGGGCGACCTCGATGGCCGAGCCCCCCGCGCCCGCTCCCAAGTCTCTCGACGTCATCCCTTCGGGCTTCTTCGCCTTCCGGACACCGCTTCTCCCGGTCGGTATGCTCGCCGAGTGGAGCGACGGCGTGCGCGCGCCGACCGCGAGTGACGCTGACCTCGAGAGCGCCATCGCCGGCGATCGCGCCCTCCTCGTCGACCGCCTCCGGGCGCTCGTCTCCGATCCTGTCGTCCGCGAGGCCCTCTTCGTCGCATCTCCGAGCCTCGATGACGCGATCGGGGCATGGCTCGTGGACCCCAAGAGCGAACGCGCTCACGGTGTCGTGGAGATCGTCGCCCGCTACTTCGGACGCATGTGCGCGCGCCCCACCCCGTTCGGGCTCTTCTCGGGCTGCTCCGTGGGCACCTTGGGTAAGGACACTCGCCTGACGCTCGCGCCACGCGCCCTCTACCAGCGCCACACGCGTCTCGACACGCATTACCTCGGCGCGCTCTGCGAGGCGCTCGAGAAGCGCCCGGAGGTTCGCGCGGCGATGCGTTTTCATCCGAGCTCCGGCCTCTTCCGGTCGGCCGGGCAGCTCCGGTACGCGGAGTCGCGCATCGATCCGGAGACGCGGGATAGGACCTTCAGTCTCGTCAGCGTCGAGAGCACGCCGTACCTCGAGGAGACCCTCGCGCGTGCGGAGCGCGGAAAGACCCCGGACGAGCTGGCCCGTGCGCTCGTCGACGCTGACGCCGAGGTCTCTCTCGACGAGGCGCACGCGTACGTCGATCAGCTGATCGACTCGCAGATCCTGGTCTCCGATCTGGCGCCGCCCGTCACGGGGCGCGAGCCGATCTACGACATCGTGGACACCCTCCGCGACGCCCACGCCGAGGCCGCGGACCGGTTGTCCGGCGTTTCGCAAGAGCTCGAACGAATGGACCGGGACGGATTGGGTCTCGGACAGGAACGCTACAAGAAGATCGCGGCGACGCTGGCGGATCTACCGGCGAAGACCGAGCTCCCGCGCCTCTTTCAGGTCGATCTGTTCAAGCCCGCGCCGGGCTCGACGTTCGGCGGTGCTCCGCTCCGTGAAATGACGCGCGTCCTCGACGTGCTCGCCCGCTTTCGTCGCGAGACGCCGGCACGGGACGCGATGCGAAAGTTCCGCGAAGCGTTCACGGAGCGCTACGAGGCGCGCGAGGTTCCGCTCGTCGAAGTCCTCGACGAGGAGCGCGGTATCGGCGTCGAGCTTGGTGCGGGGAGCTCGGAGCCGTCGCCCCTCCTGAACGATCTGCGGTTTCCCCCCGGTCAGGCGACGCATCCGCCGTTCGGCGAGCACGAGGACTGGCTCGTGCAACGTCTCTCCGAGATGAAGGCCGTGCGCGAGTGGGTTCTCGACGCGAAGGACCTTGCGGCGCTGGAGGGCAAATCGCTCGCGACGCCCCCCGACGCGTTCGCCGTCATGGCGACGCTCGCCGCTGCCTCGCCCGACGCGCTGGCGAAGGGGGACTTCAAGATGTGGGTCCACGGCGTGTCGGGCCCTTCGGGCGCCGTGCTCCTCGGGCGCTTCTGCCACGGCGACGACGAGCTGACGCGGTTCGTGCGCGAGCACATGAGGGCGGAAGAGGCGCTACGTCCCGGGGCGATCTTCGCGGAGATCGTCCACCTGCCCGAGGGGCGCCTCGGCAACATTCTGTGCAGGCCGCTCCTGCGCGAGCACGAGATCCCGTACCTCGGCCGCGGCGGCGCGCCCGAGGACAAGCGAATCCCGATCTCCGACCTTCGCGTGTCGCTTCGAGGCGATCGCGTCGTCTTGCGGTCAGAGCGCCTCGGGCGCGAGATCGTTCCGCGCCTCACGAGCGCGCACAACTATTCGAACGGCGCGCTCGGGATGTATCGCTTTCTGTGCGGGATTCAGTCGCAGGACAGCGACGGGGGCTTCGGATGGTCGTGGGGGGCGCTCGGGCGCGCGCCGTATCTCCCTCGCGTCGCGCTCGGTCGCACGGTCCTCAGCCTCGCGCGGTGGAACCTGCGTACGGCCGAGATCAAGGCGCTCGGGGAAGGGGGAGTCGCCGCGCGCTTCCGGGCCGTTCAGGCGCTCCGCAAGCGCCTCGATCTCCCTCGATGGGTCGGCGTCGCTGATGGGGACAACGTCCTCCCCGTGGATCTCGACAACGTCGTGCTGGTCGAGTCGTTCGTCGCGCTCGTCAAGAAGCGCGAGATCGCGACGCTTCAGGAGATGTTTCCGGCCCCTTCGGAGATGTGCGCCAGCGGGCCCGAGGGGCTCTTCGCTCACGAGGTGGTGGTGCCGTTCGTGCGGAGCAAGCCGCGCGCAGCGGTGGAGGTCGCCCCTCCGGTGTCGATCGCACGCTCGTTTGCGCCCGGGTCCGAGTGGCTCTACGCGAAGATCTATGCCGGGACGGCGACCGCCGATCGCGTTCTGTCGGAGGTCGTGGCGCCGCTCGTCGAGGAGAGCCTCGCAGCGGGCGACGCCGACTCCTGGTTCTTCATTCGCTACGGGGATCCAGGTTGGCACTTGCGGGTGCGGCTGCACGGAGACCCCGCACGGCTCGCCGCAAACGTCTTGCCGCGCATCCACCGACTCGCTGCGCCGCTCCTCGCAGACGGGCGCGTCTGGAAGATCTCCCTCGACACTTACGAGCGCGAGATCGAGCGCTACGGAGGCGACGAGGGAATCCTCGCGTGCGAGGCGCTCTTCCGCGCCGACAGCGACGCCGTGCTCGCGATCCAGCGCGAGCTCTCGGGCGACGAGGCCGCGGACGCACGCTGGCGCCTCGCCCTGCGCGGCATGCACCTGCTCCTGCTCGACCTCGGGCTCGGTCTGATGGAGCGGCTCCGCTTGCTCACGGCAGTCCGCCAGAGCTTCGCGGCCGAGCACCGGGTCAATGGCGATCTCGAGAAGCAACTCGGGGCGAAGTTCCGCAAAGAGCGACCCGATCTCGAGTGGCTCCTGAAGACGACGGTCGCGGAGGCGGCGGAGTCGCCGCTCCACGCCGGCTTCGTCGCGCTCGCGGAGCGCTCGGCGAGGAGCGCCGCCCCCTCGGCCGCGCTCGCTTCGCTCGAGAAGTCGGGTCGCCTCGCGCCGGCTCTGTCCTCCATCGCCGGGAGCCTCCTTCACATGCACGCCAACCGCCTCCTGCGCGCAGAGCAGCGGGCGCACGAGCTCGTCCTCTACGACTTCTTGGCGCGCCTCTACGACTCGGAGGCCGCGCGCGGGAAGCTTAGCGAAGCGGTTATGAGCCGGTCGAAACCTTGACCGTCAGAGGGGAGACACTGTCCGCTTAAGGCGAACGCGTTTCGTACGCGCTCGAAATGCCTTCTACATTTTCACGCACGTTTCGCTCCCTCGAGTCCGAGTCGGAGGGTCGCTCGCGCGCCGTCCTGCTCGGCGCGGCGCTCGTCCTTGGCGCGTGGACGTCGTGGTTCACGCTCGCGCGGCTCTCCGTGTACGTGGCGTCGGACACCGCACAGCTCGAGGTGATGCGCGCCACCCACCCGATCGACGCGCCCGTCGGGGGGCGCGTCATCGAGATGAACGTTGCGCTCGACCAGGAGGTGCACGCGGGGGACGTCCTCGTGGTGCTCGACTCGGAGACGGAGCGGCTCGAGCTCGCGGAGGCGCGCGCGAAGGCCGAGGGGATCGAGCCGCAGCTGGAGGCGACGCGGGACACGCTCGCCGCCGAGGAGCGGGCCCTGGGTGACCTCTCGCAGCAGAGTCACTCGGCGATCGACGAGGGGAAAGCGAGGATCAGGGAAGCGCAAGCCGCGGCGAAGCTCGCCGACAGCGAGGCGGAGCGGCTCGAGGGGCTCCGCGCGAAGGGCTCGGTGTCCGAGATCGAGGCGATCCGGGCACGCGCGAACGCCGACCAGAGAGACGCACAGCTCGCGGCCCTCCAGGCCGACACGTCCAAGCTCCAGCACGAGTTCCACACCAACCGAGACGACCGCCGCACCCGCCTGGCGACCTTGCAAGGCGAGGCGTCGAGGCTCGACGCGGAGCTCGCCGCGCTCGAAGCGAACATCGACAGGATCCAGCACGACATCGAGCGCAGGAGCATCCGGGCGATGGCGGACGGCAAGCTCGGCGAGGTTGGCGCCGTCAGGATGGGGTCGGTCCTGAAAGAGGGGGACCGCATCGCGACGATCGTCGCGCCGGGCAACCTTCGCGTCGTGGCCCAGCTCCCCCCGGCGTCGGCGCTGGGGCGGGTGAAAGAGGGGCAGCTCGCGCGCGTGCGCCTGGAGGGCTTCCCGTGGACGGAGTTCGGCGACGTGACGGCGCAGGTCACGCAGGTCGCGAGCGAAGTGCGCGACAACCACGCGCGCGTCGAGCTCACGATTCTGAAGCACTCGGAGCTGATCCCGCTCCAGCACGGGATGCCGGCGACCGCGGAGATCGAGATCGAGAAGGCGTCTCCGGCGCAGCTGGTGCTCCGCGCGGCGGGGCAGCTGGTCGCGAAGGCGCGGAGCGAGCCAGCGCCCGGCCTCGCGACGGTCGCACCGGGGGCAAGGTAGCGTGGCCGCCGATCGCAAGTACTTCGCCCCCGAGGTCGTGCAGACGTCGGCGATGGACTGCGGTCCGGCGTCGCTCAAGTGTCTGCTCGAGGGGTTCGGGATCCCGGTCAGCTACGGGAGGCTCCGCGAGGCGTGCCAGACCGACGTGGACGGAACGTCGATCGACGTCCTCGAAGAGGTGGCGCGGAAGCTCGGGCTCGTCGCCGAGCAGGTCATGCTCCCGCTCGATCACCTTCTCCTCGCCGAGACCGCCGCGCTCCCCGCGCTCCTCGTGTGGCGAAACCCGGACGGCGCGCCGCACTTCGTCGTCGTGTGGAGGCAGTCCGCCGGGATCATCCAGGTCATGGACCCGGCGATGGGGCGGCGGTGGATGAGGCCGAGCGAGCTACTCGAGAGCCTCTTCGTGCACACCATGCCGATCCCCGCGGAGGCCTGGCGAGGATGGGCCGAGTCGGACGAGTTCTTGGGGGGGCTGAGACATCGGCTGCGGAAGGTCGGGGCGCTCGCCGCGGGGGAGGTGCTGATCGCCCGCTGCGCGGAAGACCCGAGCTGGCATGGCTTCGCGGCGCTCGACGCGTCCGTCCGTATGATCGACACGCTCGTGAGGGCAGGCGGCGTCGATCCGGGATCGGGCGCGGGCGCGCTGCTCGCGTCTTTCTTCGAGAACGCGCGCGTCGAGGTGGCGGGCACGCAGGAAGACGACTTCACGGTGCCCCGGACGTTCTGGACCGCGTGGCGATCGCCGCGCGCGGACGACGGCACCGAGCAAGTTCGAATGACGGGATGCGTGCTCGTGAAGGTCCTCGGGGGGCGGGGGATCGGCGCGGAGGCGGGAGACGGAGCAGCCGCTGCCGCCGAGCCGCTCTCCCCCGAGCTCGAAGCGGCGCTTCGCGAGCCTCCGACGCGACCGGCGCGCGAGCTCCTCGGCATGCTGCGCGAAGACGGGATCCTCACGCCGCTGTCGATCGTGGGTGCGCTCGTCACCGCGGCGCTCGGGGGCGCCGTGGAGGCGATCCTCTTGCGCGGCCTGCTCGACCTCGGGCGGCAGCTCGGGCCCACGGAGCAACGCATCGGGGGGGTGACGGTGCTGTTCGTTCTCCTCTTCGCGATGCTCGCGCTCGAGATGCCGGCGACGGCCGGGATGATGCGGATGGGGCGTCGCCTCGAGACGAGGCTTCGCGTGGCGTTCCTCTCGAAGATACCGAAGCTCAGCGATCGCTACTTCCATAGCCGTCCCACGTCCGACATGGCGCACCGGTGCCACGCGATTCACCCTCTCCGGCAGCTCCCGTCGATTGGAGGGCGCTTGCTCCGGAGCGCGATGGACCTGCTCGTCACCGCGAGCGGCCTCGTCTGGATCGATCCGAAGAGCTGGCCCGTCGTCGCGGTCGCCGTCTTCATCTCGATCGCGCTGCCGTGGGCGGCGCAGCGGGCGATGGTCGAGACCGACCTTCGGGTCCGCTCGTTCGACGGCTCCCTCACGCGCTTCTACCTCGACGCGCTGCTCGGGCTCTTCGCCGTTCGCACGCACGGCGCCGAGCGCGCGGTCCGCACGGAGCACGCGGGCATGTTGATGGACTGGATGCGCGCCGCGTACGATCGGCTGCGCGCGGCGGTGGTCGTCGAGGCGGTCGAGGCGATCGTCGGCTTCGCGCTCGCGGTCTGGCTGACGTTCGACTACCTGCATCGAACGCCCGAGCCGGCGGCCGTGCTGCTGCTCCTCTACTGGGCCCTCAACGTGCCGCAGCTCGGCCAGGAGCTCGCGGCGGGCGCTCGGCAGTATCCGGCGATTCGCAACCTGATGCTCCGGCTCCTCGAGCCGCTCGGGGCGATCGAGGAGAAGGACGAGCGCGCCCAGGACGACGAGCTCGACGAGACGACGGGGACCTTCCGGTACAGTCGGATCACCACTGGCGCCAGCCTCGCCTTCCGCGGCGTCTCCGTGCGGGCGTCGGGGCGGACGATCCTCGAGCCGTTCGACCTCACCATCCCCGCGGGGCAGCACGTGGGGATCGTCGGGCCGTCGGGGGCGGGGAAGTCGAGCTTCGTGGGGCTCCTCCTCGGCTGGCATCGCCCCGCGGAGGGGACCATCTACGTCGACAACGGCGCGCTCCGCGGCGAGCGCCTCCTGCGCCTCCGAACCGAGACGGCCTGGGTCGATCCGGCCGTCCAGCTCTGGAACCGGAGCATGCTCGAGAACCTCGAGTACGGCAGCACGGGGGAGAGTCGGGTGGGGCACGTGCTCGAGGAAGCGGACCTCATCGGGCTCCTCGAGAGACTCCCGGACGGGTTGCAGACCGACCTCGGCGAAGGGGGGGCGCTCGTCTCGGGTGGGGAAGGGCAGCGGGTGCGGCTCGGTCGCGCGATGATGCGTCCGAACAGCCGCCTCGTGATCCTCGACGAGCCGTTCCGCGGCCTCGATAGGGAGCGCCGTCGCGCGCTCCTCAAGCGCGCGCGCGATCTCTGGAAGGAGGCGACGATCCTCTGCGTCACGCACGACGTCGGCGAGACGCAGGACTTCGACCGCGTGCTCGTGATCGAGGCGGGGGGCATCCGTGAAGACGGCCCTCCGGCGAAGCTCGCCGTGAAGGAGGGGGGGCGCTACCGCGCGCTGCTCGAGGCCGAGGAAGACGTCCGCCAGAAGCTGTGGCTGGGGAGCGGCTGGCGTCGCGTGGTGGTCCGGTCGGGGAGGCTCGCGGAGCAGGGAGCGCTCGGCGCAGACCGGCGCCCGGGGGGGCAAGGGTGAGGGCATGACTCGCGCGGCCGTCCCCTTCGAACAGTACGCCTGGCCCCTTCCGCGGGCGGGGGAGGCGCTCGAGTCGCTGGCGCGAGCAAGCGGCTTCGCCTCGACGAAGCGAACGGCGTCGATCGCGGGCTTCGTCCCCGCCACGCTGGACCGCGAAGGGATGGCGCGCTGGATCGACACGGCCGCGCACACGCTGGGGCTCGAGGCGGACGCGCTCAACGTCAACTACGGGCACGTCGGGGAGCTCGTGCGCAGTGCCGGGCCGGCGCTCCTCTATCTCGACGATCCTGCCGAGCCTCGCGTCGTCGCCATCGTCGGGGCTCGCGGCGACGAAGCGCGCGTCATCGCGCTCGATCATTCGACGATTCGCGTCTCGCGCGCGGCGGTCGAGGGGGTGCTCCTCCGCAAGGTGTACGCGACGAGCGGTCCCCGCGTGGACGCCATCCTCGCGCGCACGAACATTCCGGAGAATCGCCGAGCGCATGTCCGCGACGTCCTCATTCGTGAGCCCGTCGCGCAGGTCAGCTTCGACGCGGGGTGGATGGTGCGCACGCCGCCGTCGGCGCCGTTTCTAGGGCAGATCAGGAGGGCCGGGCTGACGCGGCCTGTCGCGTCGATGCTCCTCGCCAACATGGTCATCCAGGGGCTGTCGATCCTCGCGTGGTGGATGATCGGACGGGGTGCGCTCTCGGGGAACCTCGATCGAGGGTGGCTCCTCGCGTGGGCGCTCATCTTGCTCACGATGGTCCCGATCCGCGTGCTCGCGGCGTGGTGGCAGGGGGTGATCGGCGTTGGGATCGGCGCGCTCCTGAAGCGACGGATGCTCCTCGGCGCGCTCAGGCTCGAGCCCGAGGAGATCCGCCATCAAGGGACCGGCCAGATCCTCGGACGGGTGATCGAGTCGGAGGCGGTCGAGTCGCTCGCCATGGGGGGAGGCTTCACGAGCCTGATGGCCGCCGTGGACGTCGCGGTCGCGGTGCCTGTTCTCGCCGCGGGACCGGGGGGGCTTACCTCGGTCGTGCTCCTTCTCGCGTGGATTCTGCTCACCGTGTACCTGTCGTGGCGTTACTTCGTTCGAACGCTCGCCTGGAGCCGCGCGCGGATCCAGATGACCGACGACCTCGTCGAGCGGATGGTCGGCCACCGGACGCGCCTCGCGCAGGAGCCGCCGGCGCTCTGGCACAACGAGGAGGACCGCTCGCTCTCGGAGTACGTCGATCGCTCGGCGGCGCTCGACCGGACGAACACGATCATCGGCGGGCTGCTCTCGCGCGGGTGGCTCATGGCCGGGATGCTGGCGATCGTCCCGGCGTTCATCTCCGGAGGCGCGTCGCCTGGAATGCTCGCCGTCGGGATCGGCGGGGTGATGCTCGCCCGGGGGGCCATCCAGCGCCTCACGGGGGGGATCGCGTCGCTCGTCGGCGCGCAGATCGCGTGGGGGCAGGCGGGTCCGCTCTTCCACGCCGCCGCGCGCCCCGAGGTGACCGCGGCGCCGAGCACGCAGGTCCTCCAGCAGACGGCCGCGGCGCCGGGGGAGATGCTGATCGACGCGCACGACGTCGTCTTCCGGTACAGGCCGCAGGGGGAGGCGACGCTGCAGCGGGTGTCGCTCCGGATCAACGCGCGCGACCGGATCCTCCTCGAAGGGCCGTCGGGCGGAGGCAAGTCTACGTTCGCGTCCGTGCTGACGGGGCTCCGCTCGCCGGAGTCGGGCCTGCTCCTTCTCGCAGGGCTCGATCGGCACACGCTCGGCTCGCACGGGTGGCGCCGGCGCGTCGTGGCCGCGCCCCAGTTCCACGAGAACCACATCCTCTCGAACACGTTCGCGTTCAACCTCCTCATGGGGCGCGGGTGGCCGCCGCACTGGAGCGATCTGCAAGAGGCGATGAACATCTGTCGCGATCTCGGGCTCGGGCCGCTCCTCGATCGGATGCCGGGGGGACTGATGCAGATGGTCGGGGAGACCGGCTGGCAGCTCTCGCACGGCGAGCAGAGCCGGCTCTTCATCGCGCGCGCGCTCCTGCAGCGCGCGGAGCTGATCGTGCTCGACGAGAGCTTCGCGGCGCTCGACCCGGAGACGCTGAGCCTCTCGCTCAAGTGCGTGCTCGCGCGGGCGCCGACGCTCGTGGTGATCGCGCACCCGTAGGGCCACCGTCGTTCGACCGTGACGCTGAGCGCGCTGCGCCCGCGATGGGGGGCTTCTTCGCACGCGGGCCACCGTCGTTCCACGCAGGGGACGCCCCAAGTGCGATACGTTCGGTTCGCATGGCCCCGCGCCGGTTACGCGCCGAATGGTCGGGGACGAACGGCGTCCTCACTGCCGTCGAGCCGACGATCGACGAGGTGCGCGCCCGCGCCGCGGAGCTCGCCACTGCCTACAACGATCCGCACAACAGCGCGATGATGGCGAACACGATCCGCTTCTCGGAGGAGGACGTCGTCGCCAACTTCGAGGCGATGGCCGACGAGGGGGCGCGGCAATTCTTCCTCTACGACGGCGATTCGTTCGCCGGTGACGCCGACTTCCGGAACATCGCGGCAGGGGCGGCGGAGCTCGCGATCCTCATCGCCGCGCGGACCACGCAGGGGAAGGGGCTCGGGACGCGCTTCGCGACGCTCCTGCACGTCGCGGCCTTCCGCGCGCTCGGGGTCGAGCGGGTCTACGTCACGATCCTGCCGGAGAACGCCGCGTCGCGACGCGTCTTCGAGAAGGTCGGCTACCGCCTCGACACGAGCGCCGAGGCCCGGGCGTACACGGACGACGAGCGCGACGTCGCGATGTCGATCCACAAGAGCGCGTTCGAGCGAGCGCACCCGGCGGCGATGGCGGAGGTGCGCGTCGGCGAAACGTGACGGTCCGTGACGGTCACTTCCCCGTGAAGACGGCCTTCCGCTTCTCGAGGAACGCCGCCATCCCCTCCCGCTGATCGCCGCTCCCGAAGAGCGCCGCGAAGGCCTGCGCCTCGAGCTCGTTCGCGACCGAGAGAGTCTGGTCGGCCCCGCGGTAGATGACCCGCTTGCACTGCGCGATCGCGAGCGGCCCCTTCGCGGCGATCTTCGCGGCCGTCTCCTGCACCTTCGCCAGGAGCTGCGCGTGCGGGATGACGGCGTTCACGAGGCCGATCCGGAGCGCTTCTTCGGCGCTGAGGGCGTCCCCCGTGTAGCAGAGCTCGCGCGCGCGGCCGATCCCGACGCGGCGGGAGAGGCGCTGCGTGCCCCCGAAGCCGGGGATGACGCCGAGGTTCACCTCGGGCTGGCCGAGCTTCGCCTTGTCGCTCGCGTAGATGAAGTCGCACGCGAGGGCGAGCTCGCACCCTCCGCCGAGGGCGAAGCCGTTCACGGCGGCGAGGATCGGGATCGACGCCGACTCGATCCGCTCCCCCAGAGCGTGCCCGAGGTGGGCGAACGTCCGCGCTTCGGCCGCGGTCATCTCGCGCATCGCGCCGATGTCCGCGCCGGCCGCGAACGCCTTGTCCCCGGCTCCCGTCAGGACCGCGCAGTGGATCTCCTTGTCGGCGGAGAGCTCCACGACCACGTGGAAGAGCTCGCGCAGGAGCGTCGCGTTGATCGCGTTCAGCTTGTCCGGTCGGTTCAGCGTGACCGTCGCGACGTTCCCTTCGCGCGCGACGAGGATCGTTTCGTAGGTTGCCATGTCACACGCTCCTTCCGGTCCGGTTCCCCTTGTCGTCGTACGTGTAGAAGCCGCGGCCGGTCTTCCGACCGTACCAGCCCGCGGCGACGAGGTTCTTGAGGAGCGTCGGGGGGCGGTACTTGTCGTCCCCCAGCTCGCGGTGGAGCACCTCGGCGATGAAGAGCATCGTGTCGAGGCCGATGAGATCGGCGAGCTCGAGCGGCCCCATCGGGTGGTTTAGGCCGAGCTTCGCGCCGGTGTCGATGTCCTCGGGCGTCCCGAGCCCCTCCTGGAGGGCGAAGCAGGCTTCGCCGAGCATCGGGATGAGCATCCGGTTCACGATGAACCCGGGGACGTCCTTCGAGACGATGCAGGTCTTGCCCATCTTCTGGGCGACCCCCTTCACCGTCTCGAACGTCTCGTTCGACGTCTGCACGGCGCGCACGAGCTCGATGAGCTTCATCAGCGGCGGCGGGTTCATGAAGTGCATCCCGATCACCCGGTCCGGGCGCTTCACCGCCCCCGCGAGCTTCGTGAGCGAGATCGACGACGTGTTGCTCGCGAGGATGGCGCTCTCCTTCATCGCCTCGTCGCACATCCGAAAGAGCTTCAGCTTCAGGTCCGTGTTCTCGCTCGCCGCCTCGACGACGAGATCGCAGTCGCGGAAGCCGGCCGCCCCCTCGACCGCCTCGATCCGCGAGACGATCGCCGCGAGCATGTCGGCGGAGACCTTCCCCTTGTCGACCTGCTTCTGGAGGATGGCCTGGACCTTCCCGCGCCCCTTCTCGGCGAGCTCCCGCGAAGCGTCCGCGAGCTTCACGTCGTACCCGGCCTGCGCCGCGACCTGCGCGATCCCCCCCCCCATCTGCCCGGCGCCGAGGATGCCGATGACCCGAATCCCCGTGCTCGTCTCTTTCCGCTCGTCCGACATGACTGGCTCCGCTGGCAAAACCGACGAGTGCATTTAGCACGAAGGGGCTCCCGCCGACCCGTCCGGTGCGGCCGTGGCAGGCTCGACTCTGTGGTAGACAGAGACCCACTCCCATGCCGAAACGCGCCTTCATTACGGGAATAACGGGGCAGGACGGAAGCTACCTCGCCGAGCTCCTCCTCGCGAACGGGTACGAGGTGCACGGGATGGTCCGCCGCTCGTCGGAGGAGAAGTTCGACCGCATCCGCCACATCCGCGACAAGGTCACGCTCCACCAGGGGGACCTGTTCGATCAGTACTCGGTCGCCTCCACCCTGGCCGCGATCGAGCCGCAGGAGGTCTACAACCTCGCCGCGCAGTCGTTCGTGCCGACGAGCTGGAACCAACCCGTGCTCACCGGCGAGTTCACCGGCCTTGGGGTCACGAAGGTGCTCGAGGCGATCCGCCACACGGCGCCGAAGACGCGCTTCTACCAGGCGTCGTCCTCGGAGATGTTCGGCCGCGTCCGCGAGGTCCCGCAGACCGAGATGACGCCGTTCTATCCCCGCTCGCCGTACGGCGTCGCGAAGGCCTACGGGCACTTCATCACGGTGAACTACCGCGAGAGCTTCGGGCTCTTCGCCGTGAGCGGGATCCTGTTCAACCACGAGTCGCCGCGGCGCGGGCTCGAGTTCGTGACGCGCAAGGTGTCGGACGGCGTGGCGCGCATTCGCCTCGGGCTCGCGGAGAAGCTCCATCTGGGCAACCTCGACGCGCAGCGCGACTGGGGCTTCGCGGGGGACTACGTCGAGGCGATGTGGCGCATGCTCCAACAGGACACGCCGGACGACTACGTCATCGCGTCGGGCGAGACCCACACCGTTCGAGAGCTCGTCGAGATCGCCTTCGCGCGCGCGGACCTCGACTGGAAGAAGCACGTCGAGATCGACCCGAAGTTCAAGCGGCCCGCGGAGGTCGACTCGCTGATCGGCGACTACTCGAAGGCGAAGAAGAAGCTCGGGTGGACCCCCAAGGTGAGCTTCAAGGCGCTCGTCGAGATGATGGTGGACGCGGACATCGCGAACCTCACGAAGACGGTCGCGTAGTGCGCGTCGCGGTCACCGGGGCGGACGGCTTCGTCGGGCGCCAGCTGTGCGCGCACATGGAGGCGCGCGGGGACGAGGTGCTCGCGCTCGCCGGACCGGGTCCAGGGGCGCGCGTGGTCGACGTCCTCGACGCGGCCGCCGTCCGCGCCGCGCTGGTTCCCTTTGGGCCCGAGGGGCTCGTCCACCTAGCGGGGGTGAGCTCGGTCGCGCGGAGCCACGAGGCGCCGCTCGAGGCGTTCCAGGTGAACGCGCTCGGCGCGGTGAACGTCTGCGCCGTCCTGAGAGAGATCGCCCCCACCGCGCGCCTTCTCCTCGTCGGCTCCGGAGAGACGTACGGCATTCTCCCGCCGGGCGCGCGCGCGACCGAGGAGTCGCCGCTCGCGCCGACGAGCCCGTACGGCGCGTCCAAGGTGGCGGCCGAGGTGGCGGCATTTCAGTTTCACCGGGCGTACGGCCTCCGCGTGGTCGCCACGCGCTCGTTCAATCACATCGGCCGGGGGCAGGCTCCGACGTTCGCCGTCCCTTCGTTCGCGCGGCAGCTCCTCGGCATTCGACGGCGCGGGGGGGCCGGCGTGCTGTCGGTGGGCGACCTCGGGCCGGTGCGCGATTTCTCCCACGTGCTCGACGTGGTCGCGGCGTACCGGCTGCTGCTCGAGCGAGGGGTTCCGGGCGAGGCGTACAACGTCTGCAGCGGCGTCGGGCGGACCGTGCGGAGCATCGTGGACGAGATGATCGCGGTGAGCGGCGTGAACGCGGCGATCGAGGTGGACCCCGCGCGCGTGCGCCCCGTGGAGATCCCGAGCCTCATGGGAGATCCGGCGAAGCTCCGCGCGCTCGGCTGGGAAGCGCGGCACTCCGTGCGAGAGGCGCTCGAAGATGCGCTCGACGAAGCTCGCGCGGAGGCGGGCGGGTGAGGGGAGACCGGATCGCAGCCGTCACCGTTGCTGCGATCGTGGGGGTCGCGGCGCTCGTGGCGCTCGCGGGACTGGGGTGCGTGAAGCCGACCGTGCTGCAGCAGGCGATGTCGCTCGCGCGCCGGCATCGCGAGGCCGAGGCGGTGGTCCTCGTGCGCGCCCAGCTCGCCAAGGCCCCCGACGACGTCGAGGCGCGGGCGATGCTCGTGCGGCTCCTCGCGTTCACCGGGGACATGGGCGCGGCGCAGAGGGAGGCCGACGAGCTCACCAAGCATCTGCCGCCGGGGGATCCGCGGGCGTGGATCGAGCTCGGACACGCGCGCGAGATCGCCCACGACTTCGAGGGGGCGCTCGCGGCGTACGACACCGCGGCGGGCACCGCGCCGGCGAGCCCGGCCGGGCCGCTCGAAGGGGGAACGCGCGCGGCGCGCTGGGGAGAAGTGGAGGAGGCGGCCCCGCGCCTCGAGGAGGCGATCAAGCGCGGGGCGAACGACGCCGAGACGTGGCACACGCTCGGGCTCGTTCGGGTGAACTTGAACGATCTGGCCGGGGCCGAGAGCGCTTACCGGAGAGGGCTCGCGGCGGATCCGAAGAGCGCCGAGTGCTGGCTGGGGCTCGCGACCGTCGCGGTGAAGCGGGACGACGCGGCGGCGGCGCTCCGGGCCTACGACGCGATCCTCGCCCTGCGCCCCCGCTTCGCCCCCGCGGAGCTCGGTCGCGCGTGGGCGCTCGCGAAGCTCGGGCGGAAGGGGGACGCGCGGGCCGCGCTCGATCACGCCGAGGAGCTCGGTGCCCCCTCCGCGAACGTGGCCAAGCAGCGGGCGGCGCTCGCGGCTCCATGACAGTCCCGAGTTGACACGCGCCCCCGTCGCGGCGACCAAGGAGGGGATGGATGCAAAGCGCGTGGACGAAGAGCTCGACGGCCTTTTCGACGACATCGACACCCTCCTCAAGAACGTCGATGTCCTCGCGGCGCTCACGGAGCGCGGCGTGAACGCATCGCTCGCCATGACGGCGGCGGACGGCCTGCGGGCCTACCTGAAGGGGGAGAAGGCGCGCGCCGCGGAGGACTTCTCGCTCGTCGCCGAGGAGATCGCGCATCGCCTCGCGCTGGTCGACGGAGGCGGTTCTTCCCAATCGAAGCCTTCATGAGCGGCCACCCGCACCCGAGCCCGATCAGCGGCGCGTCGTATTCGGCCGTCGAGCTGAGCCCGTCGAACGGCCTCGTCTGGATGCTCGATCAGCGGCTCTTGCCGCGCATGGAGCGGTACGTCCAGATGACGAGCGTGGAGGAGGTCGCCGAAGGGATCCGCGCGATGGTCGTGCGCGGGGCGCCGGCGATCGGGGTAAGCGCCGCGTACGGGATGGTGCTCGCGGCGAAGGCGGACGCGAGCGGGACGGACTTCCTCACGGCGATGGGCCGAGCCGACGCCCTGCTTCGCGCGACCCGCCCGACGGCCGTGAACCTGGCGTGGGCGCTCGACCGGATGGGGAGGCTCGCGAGGGAGCTCGGCGGGGAAGGGGAGGCGAGCCGCGTCGCGAGGCTCGCCGCGGAGGCGCGCGCGATCCACGCCGAGGACGTCGCCGCGTGCCGCGCGATGGGCGCGCTCGGCGCGCGCGAGGTCCCGAACCGGGCGACGATCCTCACGCACTGCAACGCGGGGGCGCTCGCCACGGGGGGGTACGGCTCGGCGCTCGGCGTGATCCGCGCCGCGCACGAAGCGGGGAAGCAGATCCGCGTTCTCGCCAGCGAGACCCGCCCGTACCTGCAGGGGATGCGGCTCACGGCGTGGGAGCTTCATCACGACGGGATCCCGGTCGAGATCATCCCGGACGGATCGGTGGGGCACTTCCTCGCGAAGGGGGCGATCGACTTCATCGTGGTCGGGGCGGACCGGATCGCGCGCAACGGAGACGTCGCGAACAAGATCGGGACGTACGGGATCGCCTGCCTCGCGCACCTGCACGGGGTTCCGTTCACCGTCGCGGCCCCCTGGAGCACGGTGGACCTCGCTTGCGCCAGCGGCGCCGAGATCCCGATCGAGGAGCGGAGCGCGCGCGAGGTGACGCACCTGCGGCTCCCGGACGGAGAGGAGGTCCCCCTCGGCCCCAACGGGGTCGGCGCGAGGCACCCCGCGTTCGACGTGACCCCGGCGCGCTACGTACGGGCGATCTTCACGGAGCGGGGGGCCGCTTCCCCCCCGAGCGAGGCGTCGCTCCGCGCGTTGGCGCTTTGACTAGTGCCCCCGGCGACGCTACGTCCTCTGTCGTGACCGCCCCCTCCTCTCCGTCTTCTCGCTTCGCCCCCAAGCCCCCCTGGCTCAAGGTGCGCGCTCCGGGCGGCGAGTCGTACACGCACCTCAAGGAGACCCTCCGCGCGCTCGATCTCCACACGGTCTGCGAAGAGGCGCGCTGCCCGAACGTCGGCGAGTGCTGGGCCGAGGGGACCGCGACGATCATGCTCCTCGGCGACGTCTGCACCCGCGGATGCCGCTTCTGCGCGGTCACCACGGGGGACCCCCGCGGCGCCGTCGACGGGCGCGAGCCCGAGCACGTGGCGCGGGCGATCGCGAAGCTCGGGCTCCAGTACGTCGTCCTCACGATGGTCGACCGGGACGATCTCCTCGACGGAGGGGCGTCGCACGTCGCGCGCACGGTCGTCCGGCTGAAGGAGCTCCGTCCGGACATCCTCGTCGAGACGCTCCTCGGCGATTTCGGCGGGCACATGGACTACGTCGACGCGACCGTCGACGCCAAGCCCGACGTGTGGGCGCACAACATCGAAGTGGTCCGCCGGCTCCAGCGGACGATCCGCGACGTTCGCTGCTCGTACGATCAATCGCTCTCCGTCCTGCGCCGCGTGAAGGAGCGGGACGCTTCGCGGATCACCAAGTCGAGCGTGATGGTCGGGATCGGCGAGACGGACGACGAGGTGATCGAGACGCTCGCCGACCTGCGCGCCGCGGGGGTGGACCTGGTGACGCTCGGGCAGTACCTGCGCCCCACGCCGAAGCACGCGGCGGTCGATCGCTTCGTGGATCCCGCGACGTTCGACCGCTACGCGCGCGAGGCGGAGCGCCTCGGCTTCTCGTACGTGGCGAGCGCGCCGCTCGTCCGGAGCTCGTACAAGGCGGCCGAGGTGTTCGTCCGGAGCATTCTGCGCCCCGGAGACGCCGACGGCGCCGACGCGCTCCTGAAGGACCGCCTCGCCGAGGCGAAAGAAGCGGCGGAGCGGGCGGCTCAGGTCCTCCTTTCACCGGGGAGCCTCGTGCGCACGGCAAGGTAGGTTACGATGCCGGACGTGGGGACCATCCACTTCATCCGGCACGGCGACACGGAAGCGAGCGGCGACGGGGTCTTCTGCGGCGATCTCGACATCCCGCTCGCGAAGAGCGGCGTCGCGCAGGCCGACGCGCTCGCGAAGCGGCTCGCGACGTGGAAGATCGACGCCGTCTACGTGAGCCCGAAGCTCCGCGCGCGGATGACCGCCGAGCCGACGTGCCGCGCGCTGAACCTGGGGGCGAAGGTCGAGGAGGGGCTCAAGGAGATCGGCTACGGGTCGTGGGAGGGGCGACACGAGACCGAGATTCGCGCGAGCGAGCCGGAGGCCTACGCGGCGTGGACCGGTGACCCGGGGACGCGGTCGCCGCCGGGGGGGGAGAGCGGGTTCACGATCGCCGCGCGCGCGATGCCGATCGTCGCGGAGATCGCCGAGACGCACATGACGCAGACGGTGCTCGTCTTCAGCCACAAGGCGACGATCCGGATCATCACGTGCGCGCTCCTCGGGATTCCGATCCCGCGCTTCCGCGAGCGGATCGCGTGCGCGACGGCGTCGATCACGACGTTCACGTTCGGCGCGCACGGGCCGCTGCTCATTCGACTCGGGGAGACGGCGGAGCAGGCGAGCTAAAAAAAAGC
>JBKQKP010000175.1:0-25542 GCA_052147435.1 Polyangiaceae bacterium
GTGGGCGGTTGGAAAGGGGATGCGTTCCGCCGAACGCTGGTCGGTATGGTCCGCAAGCGGGTCCCCGAGCGCGACGTCGAGGACATCGTCCAAGCGACCCTCACGGAGGCGCTCTCCCCCTCGGCTCCGACGAGCGACGAGGCCGCTCTCCAGCGCTGGCTCATTGGCGTCGCTCGCCACAAGATCGCCGATCGGCATCGGCGCGGGCAGCGCGAGTCGTTCGAGCTCCCCGAGATCCACGTCGAGGCACCGCCGCATTCCGAGAACGATCTCGTGCGGTGGGCGGAGCGCGCGTTGCCGGCAGAAGGGGAAGAGCCGCGCCGGACGCTCGAGTGGATGATGCGCGAGGGGGAAGGGGAGAAGCTCGAGTCGATCGCGGAGAGCGAACAGATTCCCGCACCGCGCGTCCGCAAGCGGGTCAGCCGGCTGCGGCGTCATCTGCGCGCCGAGTGGCGAAAAGAGGTCGCCCTGCTCGCCGCGCTCGGCATCGTGGCCATGCTGATCTACCTGGCGCGTCGCGGTCCACGCGAGCCGATCGCGCACGATCACGTGCGCCCGGTTCCGTCCGAGGTGGCGCCGTCCCCGCAAGAGCGGGCGCGCAGCGTGCGCGAGGATGCGCTCGCAGCCTGCGGCGAGAGGGCGTGGGCCAAGTGCCTCGACGGCCTCGACCGAGCCAAAGAGATCGATCCCGCGGGCGACACCGCGGAGCGGGTGGTCTCGGCGCGCGCCGCCGCGAACGCCGCGCTCAATCCTCCCCCGGCTCCGATCCCCCCGCACAGCGCGGTTCCCGTGCCGTCGTCCGTGCCGATGCCGGCGCCGTCATCGATGTTCACGCCGACCTTCGCGCCCACGCCGTCCTCGACGTCCACTCCTGTCGCGCCCTCCCCGAAGCCCAGCCGCTCCGGTAAGGCGAGCCCCGCCTCGGGGAGCTCCTTGTGACGCCCGCAACGTAGTGCGGACTACGAGCGTCACGATTCCACTCGCTCGCACGACTCACTGATCGAAGCCGCAAGCGCGAGACCGCACCCGAGAACGGGGCGAGGCGCGCGCGGTCACTTCAGCGAGGCGTGTCATGCGTGGACTCGGGTCACGTTCCCCGCGTTCGCGGCGGCGTGTGCCCGTCGTGTTCGCTCGTCTTCTCGTGCTCTTTCTTGTCGCGGCGTGCGCACTGAACCCGCGGGTCACGCGCGCCGACGCTCCAGCGACCCGCGTCGTCCAGCTGGCGACCGGCCCCCATCCGGTGTTCGGTGCGCCCCCGGAGAGCACCAGCCCCGATGCGGCTCGCGCGACGTTCGTCTACCTGCACGGAGTATGCGGGCTCACGATCAACGGCTGCGGCCATTTCGAGGGGGCTCCTGGCTGGCTGGTGTGCCCACAGGCCAACGACTCCTGCCCGAACGGCGGGTCCTTCTGGGGCGGCTCCCTCCAAGACAAGATTCACCTCATCGACGACGCGCTCGACGCTTCCCACGAGCGATGGCCGGACTCCGCGAGGGCGCCGGTCATTCTCGTCGGCTTCTCTCAAGGAGCCTACGTCGCCATGGATGTCGCGCGGGCGCTGCCGGGTCGGTACGCGGGGCTCCTTCTTCTCGGGGCGGATACGGGGCACGCGGTCGATCGTCTTCGCGCGGCCCGCGTCTCGCGCGTCGCCCTCGCGTGCGGCGCTTACGACATGATGTTCCCGACGATGCGCGACACGCCGCGCGGGCTCGCCCCCTTCGGTGTCCCCGCGAAGTTCGGGAGCCTCGGCCATGTGGGACACACTTACGTCGCGGACGACGGCACCGACGAGGTGCTCACGTCGATGCTCGTGTGGGTCGCGGGGGGCGAGAATATTTGAGGACCCGAGGCAATCGGCATGACTTCCCTCGACAATGTGTCCTAAGACGCCCCGATGCTTCGGCCGCCGCGGTCCCTCCTCTTTCTCCTCCCTCTGGCCGCTTGGGGGGCGGCCTGCGGCACCAAAGAACCGCCCGCACCGTCGGCGCCGGCACCGAGCGCTGCGAGCGCGACCGCTACCGTCGTTGCCGCCCCCCGATCGATGACGCTCGATCAAACGGGCATCGTCTCGGCGTGGATCGATCCGTCGATGGATCCTTGCCAGGACTACTTTGCTTACGCCTGCGGTGGCTTCGCGAAGAGCACCTCCATCCCACCGGATCGGCCCGAGTGGAGCGTATCGTCGGCGGTCGTAGAGGCGAACGAAGAGTTCTTGCACGAGGTGCTCCAGACCGCCGCGAAGTCCCCCGGCGATGACGCCGCGCTGAAGAAGATCGGCGACTACTACGCCGCATGCACCGACGAAGACGGCGTCCAGCGGGCCGGCGCTCTTCCGATACAGCCGCTCCTCGACGATCTCGGGAAGATCAGCGACGCCAAGACGCTCGCCCTTGCGGTGGTCAACCTGCACGCCGCGGCGATCTTCCCTCTCTTCGACGTCATCGCGGCGCAGGACCAGAAGGATGCCACGCGGGTGATCGCGAACCTCGATCAGTCCGGTCTCGGTCTGCCAGACCGCGACTACTACCTGAAGAACGGCGGCAATCTGAAGGAGGTGCGCACGTACTACGCCGGCCACGTGGGGCGGATGCTCGGGCTCCTCGGAATGAAGCCAGGCGACGTGAAGACCGCGGTCGCCGACGTCATGCGAATAGAGACGGAGCTCGCCAAGATCGCGCAGGACAAGGTCGAGCGCCGCGACCCGCACAAGACCTATCACCGCGTCGATCGCGCGGGTCTGCCCGGCATCGCGAAGACGTTCCCGTGGGACGTCTACTGGGAGACGCTCGGCTTCCCCGACATCCACGAGATCTCGGTGAACGATCCCGGGTACTTCAAGGGGATCGACTTGCTGATGCACAAGGAAGCCCCCGCCGCGTGGCGGCACTACCTCGCCTGGCAGATCGTGCACGCCGAGGCGCGGCTCCTGTCCAAGCCGTTCCAGAACGAAGAGTTCGCGCTGAGGCAGAAGATCACCGGGCAGAAGGAGCTGGAGCCACGCTGGAAGACGTGCGTGCGCGACGTCGATCTCGAGCTGGGTGAGCTTCTTGCGCAGGTGTACATCGCGGCGAAGTTTCGGGGGGACTCTCGCGAGCGCGCGAGAGACCTCGTTCACGCGATCCACGAGGCGATGCGCGCGGAGCTCGGTCAGCTCACCTGGATCGACGCGGCGACGCGAGCGGCGGCGCTCGCGAAGCTCGACGCGATACACGACAAGGTCGGCTACCCGGACAAGTGGCGATCGTACGACTTCCCCGTCTCGCGCTCCGACTACGCTGGTGACTCGATGCGCGGAGACGAGTTCGAGCTTCACCGCCAGCTGGCGAAGGTGGGAAAGCCGCTCGATCGAGACGAATGGGGCATGACGCCGCCAACGGTGAACGCGTACTACGACGCGAACCTGAACGAGATCGTCCTCCCCGCAGGCCAGCTCCAGCCTCCGTTCTTCTCGCGGGACTTCTATCCCCCCGCAAACTTCGGCGACGAGGGGGCCAACACCGTCGGCCACGAGCTGACGCATGCGTTCGACGACGAAGGGAGCCAGTTCGACGGCTCGGGCAACATGCGCGACTGGTGGACCGCGGACACCAAGGCGAAGTTCGAGCAGGCGACGAAATGCGTCCAGGAGCAGTATTCGGCGTACGACGCGGTCCCCGGAGTGAAGCTCAACGGGGCGCTCACGTCGGGCGAGAACATCGCGGACATCGGGGGGCTAAAGCTCGGCCTCGCGGCCCTGCGCTCGTGGCAGAAGTCTCATCCGGCGGAGCGCCGATCCGTGGAAGGAGCCACTGACGAGCAAGTCTTCTTTCTCGGCTACTCGCAAGGATGGTGCTCGAAGGAGACGCCGGAGCTGAACGAGATGTACGCCCACAGCGACGAGCACGCCCCTCCGAAGTGGCGCGTCGACGGTCCGCTCGCCGACGTGCCCGCCTTCGCGGAGGCGTATCACTGCAAAGTCGGCTCGCCGATGAACCCGGGCAAAGTGTGCTCGGTCTGGTGATCCAGCGAGTGAACCCCATGAAGTCCCTCACGCCCGCCGAGCTTCAGGCCCTTACGTCGCGCACGCTGGCCCACTACGACGCGACCGCGCAATCCTTCGAGGAGGGGACGCGCACGCACGACGTCTCCCAGAACTACGCGGCTCTCCTCGGCGCGATCGAGGCCCCTCCCCCCTTCACCCTGCTCGACTTCGGCTGCGGCCCCGGACGCGACCTGGCTTACTTTCAGTCCCTCGGGCACGAGGCCGTGGGGCTCGACGGATCGGCGCGATTCGTGGACAGAGCGCGCGCGGCCACCGGGTGCGAAGTGCTCCACCAGGACTTTCTCAAGCTGTCCCTACCGGAGGCGCGCTTCCACGGCGTCTTCGCGAACGCGTCACTCTTCCACGTGCCGACGCAGGAGCTCGCGCGCGTCCTCTCCGAGCTCCGACGGGCGCTGCTTCCGGGGGGCGTCTTGTTCTGCTCGAATCCGCGCGGACAAGATACCGAAGGTTTCTCGGGCGAACGGTATGGCGCGTTTCACACGCTCGAAGCGTGGACCGCTCTCGTCGGATCCGTCGGGTTCACGCTGATCACGCACTACTACCGGCCGGAGGGGAAGCCGCGGAGCGAGCAACCGTGGCTCGCGACCGTCTGGCGGAGGTGACTGGGCCAACGGCGCCCGTGACGTTCCGGTGAGGGTCGAGTCACTTCGACGTGTTTTGCGCGCCTGTACGGTGACCGTCGCGGAAACGTTGCAGGGCTGCGAGACCACGGCGCTCATGAACGCGAGCGACCTCGACGACCGCGCCCTCTGGATCAACCGCGAGCTGTCGTGGCTGGCGTTCAACGAGCGTGTGCTCGATCAGGCCGAGGACGCCAGCTGGCCGCTCCTCGAACGAGTGAAGTTCCTCGCCATCTTCGGCTCGAACCTCGACGAGTTCTTCATGATCCGCGTTTCGGGGCTCCACGAGCAGCTCCGGGCGACAGCGATTCCCCTCGGCCCCGACGGCGCGTCGCCCCGGGAGCAACTCGCGCAAATCCGCGAGCGGGTCCTGCGCCTCGTCGGGATGGCGACCGATCTCGTTGGCCGTCTCCTGCCGGAGCTGTCGGCCTCCGGGATTCGCCTCCGCACGTGGCGCGATCTGGAGCCCGCTGCGCGCGCAACGGCGCGGGCTTACTTCAAGGAGTCGGTCTTTCCGCTGCTCACCCCGCTCGCCGTCGATCCGGTGCACCCGTTCCCATTTCTGTCGAACCTGTCCCTGTCGCTCGCCGTCGAGGCCGAGGAGCCCACTTCCGGCGCTCGTCGCTTCGCGCGAGTAAAGGTTCCGGAGACGCTCCCGCGCTTCGTCGAGATCGAGAGCGGCGGAGCGCACGACGTCGAGCTCCTGCCGCTCGAGGAGTTGATTGCGGCGAACCTCGACGACCTATTCCCCGGCATGACGCTGGTGGGCTCCTGTCCGTTCCGGGTCACTCGAGACATGGACATGGAGATCCTCGAAGACGAGGCGCACGACCTGCTCGCGGTCGTAGATCGTGAAGTCCGGCGCCGCCGCTTCGGCGCGGCCGTGCGCCTCGAGGTCGCCCCCGACGTCCCTCCGAGGGTGAGACGGTTGCTCCTCGAGAAGCTCGAGATCGGCGACGACGATGTCTACGAATCAAGTGGGCCGCTTGGGCTCTCGGGGCTGATGGCGATCGCCGCACGGCCGCGAGCCGACTTGCACGACGCCCCGATCCTTCCGCGTCCAGTGGCGCGCTGGAGCGAGCACCCGTTCACGGCGATCGCGGCCGGCGACGTTCTCGTGCACCACCCGTACGACCCCTTCACCCCCGTGCTCGACTTCCTCCGGCGCGCGGCCGACGACCCCGAGGTGCTCGCGATCAAGATGACTCTCTACCGCGCCGGCTCGAACTCCGAGGCGGTGCGCGCGCTCGTTCGCGCCGCGGAGAGAGGCAAGCAGGTCGCCGTATCGATCGAGCTCAAAGCTCGTTTCGACGAGGAGAACAACATCGGTTGGGCACGCGCGCTCGAGCGCGCCGGGGTGCACGTGTTCTACGGCGCGTCGGGGCTCAAGACGCACGCGAAGGTTCTCCTGGTGGTTCGGCGCGAAGGGGCGACGCTCCGGCGATACGTGCATCTGTCCACGGGGAACTACAACGCGACGACTGCCAAGCTCTACACCGACTTCGGGCTCTTCACGGCGGACGAAGCCATTGGTCAGGACGCATCCGAGCTCTTCAACGCGCTCTCCGGGTTCGCTCGCACGGCGAGCTACCGGAAGCTGTCCGTCGCCCCCGTCTCTCTACGAAATACGATTCTCGCCAAGATCGAGGAGCAGCGGTCGCGCGCCGAGTCGAAGCGCCCCGCGCGGATCTTCGCGAAGGTGAACGCGCTGGTGGACGCGGAGGTGGTACGCGCGCTCTACCGTGCGTCGCAGGCGGGGGTCCCCGTCGACCTCGTCGTTCGCGGGGTCTGCTGCTTGAGACCGGGAGTCCCCGGAGTCTCGGAGAACATTCGGGTTCGCTCGATCATCGGGCGATTCCTCGAGCACGAGCGGGTCTTCGTGTTCGGTGTTCCAGGCGAGGGGGGCGGGGGCGGCGAGGAGAGTTTCCTCGCTTCGGCGGACTGGATGCCACGAAACCTCGATCGACGCGTCGAGCTCTTGTTCCCGGTCGAGAGCGAGTCGCTTCGCGAGCAGATTCGAAGCGAGTGCCTCTCGCCGCTCGCCCTCGACAACTGCCGTACTTACGAGATGGGAGTCGACGGTGTTTACCGGCGCCGGCGCCCCGATCCCGGTGAAACCGCGCTAGACGCGCAGGTGCTCGCGTCGAGCGCGACGGCGCGCTCAGCGGCGAAGCGGGCGACGAACGGATCGCGCGCCGAAGCGGGCGCGATCGCGACCGCGTAGGTGCTCGCGTGGTCGCGTGACGCTCACCCGTAGTGGTAGGCGGAGATTCGAAGCCCCGCGAGCGTTCCCGTGTAACCCACCGTGCCGCGGTCGGCTCCTGCGGCTCCTGCGACGACCATCATTGGGAGCAGGTGCTCTTCGCGCGGATGCGTCGCGCGCGCCGAGGGGGCTCTGGACCACTGGGCGAGTCGCCGATCGCGCTCGTCCGGTTCCTCCGTCGCCGCGTCGCGTAGCCAGCGATCGAACTCCTCGGCGGCCGGGCGCGCACTCGGGCTTCCGAAGGTGCGCAGGTTGTGGAAGCTGAGCCCGCTCCCGATGATGAATACCCCTTCGTCGCGGAGGGGGGCGAGCGCTCGTCCGATGGCCAGGTGCTCCTCGGGATCGAGCCCCTGCTTGAGGGAGAGCTGCACGGTCGGCACGTCCGCATCCGGGTAAGCGAGCTTGAGCGGCACGAACGTACCGTGGTCGAAGCCACGCTGCGGATCCGCCCCACTCTCGAGCCCAGCCGCGTCGAGGAGCTGCCGCGCGCGCCCCGCGACCTTGGGCTCTCCCGGCGCGGGCCACGTGATCGTGTACGACTCCGGCGGGAACCCGTAATAGTCGTAGAGCATCGGTGGCCGCGCGCTCGTCATCACGGTAGGCCGTGGCTCTTCCCAGTGCGCGGAGACGATGAGGAGCGCCTTCGGCGGCGTCGGCGGAAGCTGGCGAATCGACCTCAGGTAGGTCGCGAGCGCGTCGAGCTCGCTCTTGGCCCCGAACCCGACGTCGACGAAGGGCCAGGGGCCCCCACCGTGAGGGAGGTACACGGCGGGCATGCGATTTCGTTCTTTTTCCATGGCGGCTCCGTAGTCGGATGAATCTAAGCACGGTCGCGTTTCCGCGCACGAAGCGCTTCCGCCCGGACCGTCGGATGGCTCCGCCTACTTGCGCGGCGCGATATCGATGTCTTCGGTCGTCGTCCAGGTACCGTCTGGGGGTGGCGGAGCTTTGATTCCGCGGTATGCGTCGAGAAGACAGCGCTGAACGAACACCTGAGGGAGCGCGTTCTGCGTGATGTGAACGCTGCCCACCAAGCCATCGGGATCGTACGTGACGCTCACCTTGAGTCCACCGCCGGTGACTCGCCCAGCGTCGGCTGCGTTGATGCAACTACGCAATGGCGGCCCCAGCGCGGTGTCCTCCACCTCAGCCAGCGCTTTCTCCCAAGTCTTCTTGTCCGCGCGCGGGCAGCTGCTCTTCGCGCTCGTCACGCCCCCCGGCGGGCAATCGCACATCCCATCGCGGCTCACGGCGACGAGCCCGTCGGCGCAACAGGCGAGCTCTCTCTCGTCGGCGTCGCACCAGGCCTTTGCGCCCCCGGTACACGTCCCGTTCCCTCGGCACGGATGACGGCCAGGAATCGAGGGAGCGTCGTCCACCTCGCGCTCGAAGCGGATTGGTAAGTCGATGCGCGACTGACCGCCAGGTGGCGGCTCGAAGCGAGCCTGGCGCATCTCGTCGAGCAAGCACTTCTGCACGAGCGGGCTCGCCATGCGCCCTTCCTTGATCCTGGCGTGGTAGACGCTTCCCGTTGGCGCGAGCTCCAACCTCAAGACAACGCTCCCCGCCAGCGACTCGTTCTTCTCGAGCCCCTGCGTGTAGCAAGCCTTGAGCTTCGGCTTGATTGCGTCGACTACTGCCTCTGCGCCCGAGGTCCCGCTCTGCTTCGCCTTCGGGCAGGCGCTCGCGCCCGCGTCCGGGTCAACCCCGCCGGGAGCGCAATCGCAGACGCCGTCCTTTCCGGTCGCGACGAGGTCCGGCGCGCAACACGCGATCACGCGGTCGTCCACGTCACACCAGGCCCTGCTGCCGGCGCTGCAGTCGTTCTTGGTCCCATCGGTGCAGAGTCCTACGAGCGGTCCCGTAGCGAGAGCGGCATCCATCGCCGCACTCGACGCGGCGGAAGGGGCGGCGCCGACCGAGGTTTCGCGGTGAGAGCTGCCCAGCGCGAACGCGACCGCCACCGCCACGGCGGCGACGATGCCGAGCGCGACGATCGACCTTGGCACCCCAGCGCCGCGCGGAGGCTGGGCGGCAAGCCGTGCGTCCGTTCTGGCGATGCTCCCCGCGTTGCCGGTCGTCAAAGCCCCCTCCGGCGGGCGCGCGCTCGGCTTGGTCGTCGGCAGCGTGGCCTGCGCAGGACCCGGCGTGCTCGGTTGCGCCGCCGTCGGTTGGAGCGCGACGTCTTGCGAGCTCGGCAAGGGCGCCGACGCGCGCTTTCCTTCGAGCGCGACGAGCAGCTCCTCCATCGTCTTGAAGCGGGTATCCCGATTCTTCGACAGCGCCTTGGCCACGGCGTCGCTCACCGCCTGGTCCACGCTCGGTACGACATCGCGCAGCGGACGCACCGGAGTCGCGAGGACGGCAGCGACGAGCTGCGCGCCGTTCTTCGACGCGCCCCACGGCAGGACGCCCGCAAACAGCTCCCAGGCCATCACGCCCCACGCGAACTGGTCGGCCCGCCCGTCGAGCGGCTCCCCCTGCAGCTGCTCCGGGGGCATGTACTGAGGGGTGCCGATCATCATCCCTTCCGCGGTCAGCGACGCGAGGTGGGCGGCCGCGGTCGGCGCTCCACTGTCTACTACCGACGGGTCCTCCGTCCGCCGCGCGATTCCGAAGTCGAGTATCTTCACGACCCCGTCGGTCGTGACCATCACGTTCTCTGGCTTGATGTCCCGGTGCACCAACCCTGCGCGGTGCGCCGCCCCGAGCCCACGCGCGACATCGAGGAGCCACTCCAGTCTGTGCTCGTTCGAGAGGTTCGCGTCTCCGACGTACGCGCGGAGGGTGGACCCGCTCACGAGCTCCATCGTGATGTACGGGTTCCCCTCGAACTCGCCCACATCGTGGATGGCGATGACGTTCGGGTGGTTGAACGCGGCCGCCGCGCGCGCCTCGCGGATCATCCGCGCCGCGGCCTCCGACCGGACCTTCTCGTTCGTGCCGTCCGCCAAGAGGAGCTTGAGCGCAACGCGACGCCCGAGGCGCGGATCGAGCGCGCGATAAACGCGCCCCATCCCCCCTTCGCCGATGACCGCTTCGATCACGTAGCGGTCTATCAAGTCGCCAACGTTCGGCATTGAAGCAGGGTAGCTCTTCGCCGCCACCAAGGTCGACGCGACTCTCCCCAGGTTCCGGCGCCGCAAGTATCCTCGCGCACCATGTACATCCCCGCGGAGTTCTCCGAGCCCGACCTCGCCAAGGCGCGAGCCCTCATCGAGGGCAACTCGTTCGGCATGCTCGTGATTCCGCGCGCCGGCAGAGAGCCCGAGATCGCTCACATCCCGTTTCTCATCGACGCCGAGCCGGCTCCGTTCGGCACGCTCCGAGCCCACGTCGCGCGCGCGAACCCTTGCGCTGCGCTGCTCGCCTCGGAGCCGTCGGTCGTCGCTGTCTTCACCGGCCCGCACGCCTACGTCACCCCGCGCTGGTACGAGTCACCGCGCTCGAGCGTGCCTACGTGGAACTTCACGGCGGTGCACGCGCACGGGGTCGCGCGGCCGCTGGGCGATCGCGAGGAGACGCGGCGGGCGCTCAGAGATCTCTCGGCAAAGCACGAGGCGGGCGCGCAGCACCCATGGAGCCCCGACGGTGCGGACGCGAGCTACATCGAGCGCCTCCTCGGTGGGATCGTCGCCTTCTCGATCCGGATCGAGCGTCTCGAGGCAAAGGCCAAGCTGAGTCAGAACCGGTCGGCCGGGGATCGCGCGCGGGTAGCTAAGGGACTGCGTGAGCGCGGCGAACCCGGAGATGCTGCTGTCGCAGCCCTCATCGAAGGAGCGCACTACACCGGGAAGCCCGGCACTTGAGTGCTCACGTAGCGCTCGGGTCGCTTCACGCCCGCGGCTCCCAGTGAGGCGTCTGCCGAGCGGACCATGGCGGCTCCATCGTCTCCTCCGAGCAGGGTTCCGAGCACACGCTTGGCGCTGACCGCCATGTGGATCATGCCTTTCTCCTCTGCCACCGGGATCCCCCGCTCGAGCTTCACACGCGCGGCGTCGGCGTCCCCCTGCAGGTGCGAACATGCGGCGTCGAAGATCAGAACGCACCCCGGCGCGGCGGGCAGTCCTGTCGCGGCGAGCACCGCCATCCAGCGCTTCGCCTCGCGGACGTGTCCGGCGGCTGCGGCCATTTCGCGCCGAGTGAGCGCTTCTCGAGCACAATTGAGCTCGAAGCCCGCGAGGTACATCGCCCAGCCGAGAATGAAGACCGGGAGCCGCGCGAGGATCGAGCGACGCATCTGCTGCGCCTCCGCCCGGATGACCGAGAGGGCACGGCGTGGCTCTTGCGTATACGAGGCGATCGCGATCCGCATCCAGAGCCCCCACATCCGCTGATTGCCGAAGCTCCTTCCGGCGGGCTCCCACGACGCGAGCGCCTCCTCGAGATCCGCGGACGCCTCGCGCGGGTCGTCGTCCATCAGGTGAACGTCGGCGTAGCGTGCCCGGAACGTGACCTCGACGAATCGATTCCCCGTTCGCACGGCCGTCTGTATGCGCGCCCGGACCCGCTCTTTGAACTCCGGCCGACTGAGCTGGTGCAGGCAAGAACACGCAAAATGGCTCGCGACGTCGGTCTCCCATCCGTCGCCGCGACCGAGGCGGCGCCACATCTTCTCTACCTCGGCGGCGCCGCCGAGGCAGGCGCGCCAGTCGTTCTCCAGGATGTAGTAGAGCCCGTGCCGCGCGAGGCGCTCGTAGAAGCGCGCGATCGGCGAGCCGTGGGCCGTTGCCGCACGCTTCGCCGTTTCGTAGAGGCGCAGCGCGAGCGGGCGGCGTCCTGCTGCTGCGGCGGAGATCGACGACATGCAGAGCGCTCGGGCGATCCGGAATGGCTCGCCGGCGGCGAGGCACTCGAGAGCGCCGCGCGTCTGGAAGTAGGAGCCGAGAGCGAGGTCCACCATCTGGAGGCCCGTTCCCACGGACCAGCACGCGTCGATGCGCTCCAGGTCGCGCGTCGCTAATGCGTTCTCGCCGCGCGGCTCCCAGCGGAGCGAGTGCATCGCGAGGCGGAGCTGGTTCCAGCCTGCCCCCGCTAGAATTGCCGCGGGGCGTTCCGGCAGCGGCAGGCCGACGCTCGCGAGCACGCTACCCGCAGCTTGCAGCCCTTCCTTCACGTGTCCGCTCATCAGCAGCTGTTCGGCGGCGCGGCGATGAAGCTCCCGTTCGATCGAGGGCTCCGCGCCAGGGATACGCGCAGCCGAGAGGAACATCGCTGCGGCCTCGGTCGCGCGTCCGTCGTTCTGGAGCGCTTCTGCGAGCGCGACAGAGAGCAGCCGTTCATCGTCCGGCCGATGCGGGCCCCATGCTAGGAGTGCGCGCTGAAGCTCCGCCGCCCGCCCGAACGCCAGCGCGCTCGCGGCGGCGTCTGCGGCGAGCGACCCGTAGTGGAGGGCCTTCGCGCGATCGCCCGCCCCGGCGAACTGGGTATAGAGAACGTCAGCCGGCGCTCCGAGCGCTTCCAGAGTGGATGCGATCCGCGCGTGGATCGCGCGCGCCCGGTCGGTGCTCAAGCTCTCGCAAACGGCCTCGCGCACGCGATCGTGATACGGCTCGACGCGGTCGGCCGAGCGGTTCCCCCCTGCGCGAACCAGCCTTGCGTCGGCGAGGGTCGCGATTGCTCCGGCGTACGCCTCCGGAGACATCGCCGCCACGCGCTCGAGAGCGTCGTTGCCGATCGGGGCTCCGGCGACCGCCACGATCTCGACGAGCTCTCGCGCCTCGCGATGCAGACCTGCGACGTGGCTCCGCAGGACGTCGTCGAGCTTCGTGCTCCGTACCTCGCTTTGCGGCGCGGCGGCGAGCGCGGCGATGAACCGGGGATGCCCATGCGTCTCGGCGAGGACGTCGTCGAGATCGCACGCAGCGCCGCGGGCCGCGAGCAGCATCGCGGCTTCGTCGCGCGAGAGTCCCCCGAGGGGCAAGCGGCGGAGCTCCGCGTGCCCGTCGTTCAGACAAGCGGCGATCTCCGCGGCGGCCTCGGCGCGCACGGTCGCGACGAGCAGCACCGGTGCCGGCGACTCTCCGCGACGAAGCTCGCGGAGCAGCGCGAGGCTATCGGCGTCTGCCCACTGGAGATCGTCGAGCGCGAGGACGACGGTGCGCTCCGTGGCAAGGCGGGAGAGAAGCGCCTTGAGTCCTGCGAACGCTGCGCCACGTTGGTCCGGAACGTTTCCCGGATCGCTCGACCCGAGCGCCAGCTCGACGAGCGTAGGGACCGCGCGCAGCGTGGGGAAGACCGTGAGCAGAGGCTCGATCGGCACTCCGAGGCGGCTCGCGTCGAACTCGCTGCGTGCGAGCCAACGGCTGAAATCGTCGATGGCGGCGTCGAGGGCGTTGTACGGCACGCGCTCGCGCTCGTGGCATCGCCCTCTCAAGACCAGAGCCTTCGGGTCCTCCGCGTGTGCGCGCAGGAGGAAGCGCTTCACGAGCGCGCTCTTGCCGACACCCGATTCGCCTTCCACGAGCACCGTCACTGCTCGTCCCGCCTTGCACCCGGCCAGCGCGTCCCGCAGTCGCTTGAGCTCGAGCTCGCGTCCGACGAACGACTCCGAGTGGGGCTCCGGCAATGGCGAGGGGCGCGCGCTCTGCCGGCGCGCGAGCGACGAGAGGACCAGTCTTCCGTCGGGGCGCCCGTTGGGGTCGAGCTTGAGGAGATCTTCGCACAGCGAAACGAGGTCAGTCGGCAGCCCGCGCGCGAGCGACGACGGGCTCGGCGCCGGCAGAGCGCACTTGCGGGCAATGACCTCGTGGTCGTCCCCCCCCTCGAACGGAAGCTTGCCCGTGAGCGCCTGGAAGAGGACGACACCTACCGAGTACCAGTCAGCCGCTGGGGTCGGGGCGACACCGAGCGCTTGCTCGGGTGCCATGTAGCGGATCGTGCCTACGACCTCGTCAGGCTCGGGATCGCGCGCGAGCTCCGCGACGACGCCGAAATCGAGGAGCTTCACGTGCCCCTCTGACGTGACGAGGATGTTCGACGGCTTCACGTCCCGATGCACCTTGCCCGCGTCGTGGAGCGCGAGAAGGCCGGCCGCGAGTTGGCGAAGGGACGCCCGGAGGCGCGCTTCGTCGAAGGACGGCGCCACGGGCTCGCTCGGTGGGGGCAGCGCGGTCGTGTCGGGCAGGGCTGCGATCCGATCACGTAGCGTCGGGTCTGCGCGTGGGGCTCGCCAGGTCGTGTCCCGCGAGACCTCCGTGTCGTCGTGCTGCTCGGAGGGATCCCCCCGCACGTAGCGCACGAAGTCCTCGCCGAGGACGCGCTCCATCGTGAGAAAGAACTTCCCCTCGTGCTCGAGGAGCTCGCCGAGCGTGACGAGATTCGGGTGATGCAAGTCGCGAAGGGCGCGAAACTCGGCCTTGAAGCGCAGCACGTCGGCTGCGCCACCGAACGAGTGCATCGCTTTCAGCGCCAGCCGTACGCCGCGTTCGACGTCGAGCACCTCGTAGACCAACCCCATGCCGCCGCGTCCCAGCTGCCCGAGCACCTGGTAGCCCGGTATCGACGGAGGAGACGGGGCGATGCGGGGAGAGGAGAGCACAGTGGGCCCTCTTCAAGGGTACGACATCGAGCCGCCACCGTCAGGGCGGGGCCGGCGTCAGCGTCGGAAGACGCCGCGAAGCGCGTTTACCCCTTCGGAGACCGCCTGGCGCGCGGCGGCTCCTCGCGCCGACTTGGAGGGGGGAGCTGTTCCTCTCTCCGGTCGCGCGACGTTGCTCGAGCTCGGCGCGGGCTGTGCGGGGGCGGCGGGCTGCGTCGCTGCTGCTGCTGTCGCGGTCGGACTCTGCGATGTGGCCGGCGTCGTCGTCGCGGTAGCAGTCGCAGTTGCCTGTGCGACCCCTTGAGCCGTGGTGGTTGCTGCGGGCGTGCTCGAGCGAGAGCTCGCGACTCCGATCGCGACGCCGGTCGTTCCGACGAGGAGGACAGCGCCGACCCCGAGCGCGACCCATCCGCCTCGCGACTTGCGCGGGTCCGCCTCCTCTCTCTTCCACGCTTGTCCGAATCCCGCGGTCGTTCCGGGCTGAATGGGCGCGGAGCTCATCGCCGCCGAGGGGGAAGCGGGAGGGGCGAGCGATTGGGGAGCAGGACGAAACAGGTCGGCGCCGCGCGCCAGCTGCGGCGCCGCGACCTGCCGCGCCTCGTCGGGGAGCCCGACGAACATCGATGCGTGGAGCGCGTACCCGTTCGGCAGGAGCGCCGCGATCGCCTTGAACATGTCCTCGGCGGTCGCGAAGCGCGCCGCGGGGTCCATGGCGAGCGCGGTGTGCACGATCGCCGCGACCTCGGGCCGAACCCACGGGGCGACTTCTTGGACGAGCCGCGCAGGCTGCGAGCAGATGCACATGATGAGCTCCCCCACGGTCTCGGCGTGGGCGTGGGGAGGAGCACCGCTCAACGCCTCGTAGAGGACGGCGCCGAGCGACCAGACGTCGGTCCGGTGGTCGATCGTCTTTCGCGCGAGAGCTTGCTCCGGCGACATGTAGAGCGGCGTTCCGAGCATGGAGCCCGTGCGCGTCAGCCCTCTGGCCTCCCCGGAGAGCTCCTCCATCTTCACTTTCGCGATCCCGAAGTCGAGGATCTTCGCGACGATCTCCCCGCCGTCGCGGTTCGCCAGGAAGATGTTCGCCGGCTTGATGTCGCGGTGCACGACGTGCGCCTCGTGTGCCTTTTGCAATCCGAGGCATGCCTGCGCGCAGATGCGGAGCGCGAGCTCCGGGGGGAGGGGGCCGAGCCGCTTGATGGCGTGCTCGATGTCTTCGCCGCTCAGCAGCTCCATCACCATGTACGGGCTGCCCGTCGCCGGATCGACGCCCGTGTCGAAGACGTGGGCGATGTATTGCGATTCGATCGCGCCGCTCGCTAGGGCCTCGCGCTGGAAGCGCGCAATCACCTCCTTGCTCTTGGCGAGTGCTTCCCCGGCGATCACCTTGACGGCGACGCGCCGCCCCGTGCCGCGATTTCGCGCCTCGTAGACCGCGCCCATGCCCCCCTCACCGAGGCGGCGAACGATCTCGAACTTTTCGTCGATCAACGACTGCGGCGGTAATTCCTGCAAGGGGCCCCCTGGACGCGCGAGCCTACAAGATGTCCTCGCTTCAGAGACTGTCAACCGGGCGTGGTTTAGGCTGGCTCCGTGACCGCTGGGAGCCGCACTGAGGAGCTTCGAATCGCGATTCCTGGCGGGGAGGTGACGGCAATCGCGTACCCGGCCAACAAGCCCGTCGCGACGCTGCTCCTGGCACACGGCGCCGGTGCGGGGCAGCGGCATCCGTACATGGTCGGGACGGCCGAGCGGCTCCGGGCTCGTGGGGTGAGCGTCGTCACGTTCGACTTTGCGTACACGGAGCGCGGTGGAAAGCTCCCCGATCCAAACGACGCGCTCGAAGCGTGCCTGCGAGCGGTCTTCGACGCGGTGAGATCAAGAACGAAGGGGGCGCTCTTTGCTGGCGGGAAGTCGATGGGTGGGCGGATAGCGTCGCAGTGCGCGGCGAAGGGGACGATCGATCCGAGAGGGCTCGTGTTCCTGGGGTATCCACTGCACCCGCCGGGGAAGCCGGCTCAGCGGAGGGATCGCCATCTGCCGAAGGTCGGGGTGCCGATGCTCTTCGTCCAGGGGACGCGCGACGTCTTCGGCACCCGCGAGGAGATCGCGCCGCTGGTTACTTCGCTCGCGAAGACCGCGAAGGGGACGCGCTTCTTCGAGGTGGAAGGGGGGGACCATTCGCACGCGGTCCCGAAGCGCGCGGGGGTGCCGCAGGCCGACGTGTACGAAGCCATCGCCGACGTGATCGTGGAGTGGGCGCGCGAAGTCAGCGTGGTCGTTTCGGGCTGAACGACTACGGCCGTGTCACTGCGTCGCGGCGTTGCACCCGCCAGGGTCGCTGCAGCCCGCGTTCATCGTGCATGTGTCGCACGTGCTCACGCACTGCTGCGTGCACTGATTTGCCTGGTTCTGGCATTGCTGGCGACAGTTCTTCCCCTGGTTTCCGCCCGGACATTGCGAAGTGCACGTCGCGAGAGTTTGCGCGCACGTCGTCGAGCAGCTCTTTGCCGTCGTCGTGCAGGAGGTCGTGCACCCTGCGTCGCTCCCGCCGCCCGAGTCGTTCCCGGGGAGCGCGCTGTCGTCGCCTCCCGTGCCAGAGTCCGTGCCGGCAGCGGAATCGACCGGAGGAGCCGAGCTGTCCGTCTGGACGCTCCCGTCCTCCGTCCCTGGCGATCCGTCGGGACCGCCGGTCGCGGCGTCGGTCTCCCCGTCGTACTGGAACTGATCGAAGTCGTAGGAGCACGCCGTGGCGACGAGCAGGAACCCGGCGGCGACCGCAGCGAGGAGATGGCGGCTCAAAAGGTCCCCCTTACTCCCAGCCACGCGGGTCCCATCGAGACCGTCGCGCTCGGGGCGTCGGACTTCGGTGGGGGCCGGCTCAGCACGAAGAGCGTGACGGCCGCGGCGGCGCCGACGATCCCCACCCCGAGCGCGATGTCCGCCACGGTCTGCTGTGTCTTTCCCGAGCTCACCTGGTCACTGTGATCGGTCGTGCACGGCCCGTGGCATTCGTTTTCGAGGTTGTTGTACGTCGACGTGGCCAGCGCTCCGAAGACCGCGAACGTCGCCAATCCGACCACACCGACGCCTCCGGCGACGAACGATACGGTTCGCAGACCCTGGCGCGGGTTCGTCTCCTCGTGGCGCGGAGCGGCGGCCTGCACAGGCTCCGGCGGTGGCGGCGCGGGTCCGACGTCGATGTTCGCCTGCTTCTTCTCGCCGGCCGCGAGCGTGACGCTCGCGTGCACGGCCGGGCGACCCGGGGTCTCAGCCACGATATCCGAGGTGCCTGGGAGGACCGGCGCGGCCTCGCTCCACGCTGCGCTCTTGATCTCCTCACCGGCGATCGTGAGCTTCGTCTCCGGCGTGGAGTTCTGCACGGTCACGGTCACGAACCCGAGCTTCGGGGCGAGCGCGTCGCGTTCGCGCTCCGCGGCCTCCGCTGTCTTCGCGTAGCGCGGGTCGCCCGCCGCGTGCTCTTTCGCTTCGGTCGCCGCACGCCCGAACTCCTCGTACGCAGCGACCAGATCGCCGAGCTCGCGGCGGCAATGCGCGATGTACAGGCGGGCATTGGGGCTCGCCACGATGTCGTGCGACCCCTCGAACTCGGCGAGCGCCTCCTTGAATTTCTTGTCCACGAAGAGCTGACGCCCGCGCCCGAAACGCGCCTGTGCCTGCTCACGCTGAACCGGCGTCGCGGCATCGGGGTCGACGCCCGAGGCGTACGCCGCGAGCGGCAAGGCGAGGACACTCGCGAAGACGCACGCTGCAAGGAAGTGCGCGCGCATGGTCAGATTCCAAGCGGATAGTACGCGGTCTTCGACTTCTTGCGGAGCGGCGGCGGCGAGGCGGCTTCCGGGGGCGGCGGAGCGGCGGGAGCGGGAGCCGTTGACGGCTTGCTCGGGGGTGGCTCGGTCGTGGGCGGGGAGGGGGCGTCTGCAGCCACGACCGACGGGGAGGCCACACTCGGCGCAGGCTGCGAGGCGGACGGAATGGGCGCCTTGGGTGGCTCGGCCACCTCGGCGCGGGTCGTGACTGGAACAGCGGCGCTCGCCGGGCGGGCTGATTCGTCAGGTTGCTTTGCGACTTCCGGAGCTCCGCTCGTTCCGTTCGCGAGCCACGCGAGCCCGAGCACAAGCGCGACCGCCGCCGTCGCAGCAACGGCGAGCAGCTTCTTGCGGCGTGGCCGAGCTACGGGCGCTTCGGAGTCGTTCAGCGGAGGGAGAACCAGCGGGGCGTCCGTCCCCTCCGGGACCGGGGGCTCGCTCGGAAGGGGGGCGAGGACGACGGGCGGCTCGGGCGGCTCCGGGAGCGCGGGGGGGGCTGGGGGCGCGGGCGGGACCAGAGGCAGATCGGGCTGGGAGGGGGACGGCGTCGAGGCGCGCGCGAAGGACGCCATCGAGATCGGGACGATCGGAGTGGGCACGGAGAGGCGTGGAAGGGGTGGTGCCTTCGGGACGACGCGCGCGCCCGCGGGGAGCCCGGGGAGCGCCGTCGGGCGATCGGATGCGGCTTCCGGCTCTAGAGAGATCGGCTCGGCGTCGTCGTCGGCGCGTACTTCCCCGACGGGGTCGACGGCCGGTGGCGGCGCCGGCCACGTTCGAGGCGGGACAGGAGTTGGCGCGTCGCCGCGAACCGACGCGGGCGGCGCGCCCTGCGCAAGCTGCGCGCCCGCAGTCGGGATCGAAGGCTTCGCGACCGCCGCAGGCGCGACGGGTGCTTGCGTTCCCCAGGCACCTCCGCCGGCACGCGCGCGAATCCTCGCGCCCGCGAGCGATTCGACGAGACCGACGACGTCCTGCTTCGACCCGAGGTGCTCGCCGGACATCCATCGCACCGCAGCAGTCATCTCGGCCGCTGACGCGTAGCGCGCACCTAGCTCCGGCGAGAGGGCGCGCTTCGCCGCTTCCGCGAGAGGCTGCGCCCAGAGAGAGTCCCGCGGGACCTCCGCCAGCTGCACCTTCCCCCCGAGGAGCCGGACGACGATCTCCCCCGCGTGGGTCGCCGAGTGAAGGCGCCTGCCGGTGAGCGCTTCCCAGAGCAGGACGCCGGCGCTGTAGACGTCGGCACGCTCGTCGGCGCTCTGATCGTGAAGGAGCACCTCGGGTGCCAGGTAGCCGATGACATCGGGCGCCGGGTCGGCCGCGGGTGCGCGAACTGGGTGCGCGAGCCGCGCGACGCCGTCGGCTCCGACGAGGATGTTCGCCGGGGCAACCTCTCCGTGAACGAGGTGGAGCGGAACGCCCGACGGTCCTGCGAGACCATGGAAGGCGCTCAATCCTTCGAGGACGTCGGCCAGCACGCGAAGGAGCGCGCCCAGCGTCGGCGTCGGCGATCGCTGCCGCGCTTCGAGGAGGTCTGCGAGCCACTCCCCCTCGACGAAGTCGCTCTCCACTGCGACGACGCCTGCTTCGACCACGACGTCGCGTACCGGGACCAGCTTCGCGTGTCGCAACTGCGTGAGCGCACGCGCGCTCTGGACGACATCCGCGGACTCCGCGAACAGCTCGACGACGACGCGCGGCGAGCGCTTACTCGCCTCGCGCGCCTTCGTCGCGACATAGCGGGGCCACGCCCGCGAGCCGAGCGCTCGGAGCAGCCGATAGCCACACACGATCTCGCCGATTCGCGGCGCGAGCGACAGCCCCACGTTGAGTCGAGTGTAGCGCCGGTGGAGAAACCCATCGAGTGGATGCAAGGGGCAGACGCACACGGTGCCCAACGGGTGTCGGTGTGCGCACAGGTGCGGGCATCATGGGGCGGCTCACCAAGGACACGTGGACAGCGCCATGATCGCCGTCAGTCGCGCCTTCACCTCGCCGAACTCCGCGACCGCCAGGTTCTGCTCGGCCTCGCGGTGCGCCTCGGAGGCCGTGACGAGGTCGACGCTCGTGCCGCGCCCCTGGGCGAAGGCGGCTTCCGTCATCGAGTCGTTTTGCGCCGCGAGGTCTCGCTGCTCCTTGGAGACCCTGTACGAGACCTCGGCAACCTCGATGCCGCGCTGCGCCTGCTGCACCTGGATGATCGCCTGGCGCCGAAGCGTCTCGAGCGCTTGCAAGGCGATGTCCTCGGCAGCCTCCTGGCTCTTGATCTGGCCGACGCGCGTGCCGCCGTCCCAGAGCGGGACGGAGAGCGCCGCGCCGATGCTCCAGGTCGGGTTCGGGTAGCCGAGGTTGGCCGCCGTCGTCCCGCTGAGCGAGCTCGTTCCCGTGAGGACCGGGATGAACGAGTACCAAGTGTTTCGCAGGTTGCGCTTCGCGACCTCGAGGTTCTTCCGCGCGGCGGCGATGTCCGGTCTCTCGTCGACCGTGTGGACCGCTTTGCAGGCGCCGATCGCGTCGTCGACGATCCCGTTGACGTTCATGTCGTGACCCACGCCGGTCTCTTCCGGGATCCCTAGCGTCAACCCGAGCGCTTCGCGCGCTTCACGCAGCGCCTCGTCGCCGTTGACGAGCGCGGCGCGCGCGTTCGCCGCGTTTTGCTTCGCCCGGACGACGTCCAGCGCGGTGGCCGCGCCGAGGGCTTCCTTCCGCTTCGAGAGCTCGAGCTGCTCGAGCGCCACGCGCAGCCCGCTGCGACTGATCTCGGCGCTTCGCTCGGCGGTCACCACCGACACGATCTGATTGGCGAGGCTGAGATCGAGGGTGCGCCTCGTGTCGCTCACCGTCATCCGGCTCTGGTCCTCCATCAGCTCGTTGATGCTGATCTGGTCGAACTCCTGCACGTTGATGATGTCCTGAGAGAGCGTCACGCTCCCGGTGAGCGTGTTCGGGACAGGTACGGTGGTCGCGGGCGGTTCCCCGGGAATGTTCTGCGTCGTCGTCTTCGTCAGGAGCTGGTGCGCGTAGACGGCGTTGCCACACCCCGGGGGCGCAGAGCTCCCCCCCGCGCACCCCCCGAGCGACGGCAGGTATTGCGCGAGCGCTACGATGGTCTGCCCTTCCGCCTGGAGGACCTGATCCAGCGCGGTCTTCAGGTTCGTAGAGCGGGCGCGAAGGAAATCTTGGGCCTCCTTCCAGGACGAGATGACCCGCTTCGGCGGGGGGACCGGCGCGAGCATCGGATCGTCGACCGGCGGCGGTGGCGGGACGGTGGGAGCGGCGGAGACCGGAGCGCTCACCGTCGGCGCAGGGAGGGGAGCGCTGGGGGTCACGGGCGGCTTCGCCGGAACGTCGGCCAGCGCGGCGCGCGACAGCGCCAGGAGCAAGAGCGTCGCGAGGGGGATTTTTCCCATGGGCCTTCCTGCCATGCGGCCTCGGCGGCGGCATAGCGTTACCGACCTGGAGATGACGGTTTCCGACGGGCCGTGCTGCCCAGCAAGTCACCGCTCGACGGCGATTTAGCGGCGGACGATGGCGAACAGCCCGTCTTGGCCCAATGTGATCGCTCCCTCCTTGAGAAGACGCCCGGCGGCCCTCTTGAACGCCTTCTTGCTGAGCCCGAAGGCCGCGCGGATCGCTTCGGGGCTCGACCGGTCTCCCACCTTTGCGCCGGCGGGGCGCGAGAGGATCTCGAGCACGCGGCGCGCGTCGTTCTCGAGCTCCTCGTGAGCGTGCCCGCGCAGCGAGAGCTCGATTCGTGCGTCGAGGAGGACGTTCGAGACCCGGAAGCGCCCCGGGTCGCCGCGGGTGAGCGTGTGCGGCTCGCTCTCGGGGAGCAGGCCGACGAAGCTTCGCTCGACGATCACGAACGTCCCGATGCCCGGCTCCACGCGCCACACCTCCCCTTCGACCCATTCGTCGTTCAAGAACTCCCCCTTGTTCCGGAGCATTTCGCTCACGCGCATCGTGCCGGCGAGGCGCCGGCTGTTGTCCAGATAGAGCCCGATCGGGTGACGCTCGCCGATCGCGACGTCGCGTGTCTGCTCCGCGAACGGGACTAGGAGGTCTTTCACGAGCCCCCAGCCGAAGAACGCCCCGATGCGCGTGACGTCCTTCGCGGTCAGGAAGGCAACCTCACCGATCGCGATTCTCGGTGCGCGCATCGTCGCGATCGGGCGGTCGTCCGAGTCGAGGTACACGAAGACGTCGAGCGGGTCTCCTTCGCGCGCGTCCGAGGGGACCTCGCTCCTCGGCAAGAGGATGACGCTCTCGTCGCCTTCACCGAGAGCGAGGAACGCGCCGGGGGGGCCGAAGCGCCGGACGGCGAGCGTGGCGCGGCGTCCGAGGAGATCGTCGATCGGCATCGCGGAGGGACTATCGCATCGCTAGGGGTGCGGCGCGCTCGCGGAAGTAGGCGCGGGGAGGGGAGGGTTCACGGGGGCCGCGGAGACGGCAGGGACCGCTGCGGGGGGGGGACGCGCGATCGGCAACGAAGACGGTTCGCCTTGGGGATCGGCCGGCACCGGGAAGTCAGGGAGAGGGGGAACCCCGGGGGGCTGCGCGTGAGATCCGTGCTTTTGCCCGCGCGGATGGGCCCCTGGCCGCACTTGCGTTGCGCCACGACTCGCAGGCGTGGGACCCGGAGCACCCTTTGGACGGTTGTCTTCGGCCGCTGCGGGGCGAGGGACCGGATCGGGTGGCGGCGTCTGCGGCGACGGAGCCGCGCTCGGGCTCGGTGCGCTCCCGGATGCGCTCGTGAGCGTAGGGGCGCCTGTAGCAACGGGCTCCTGGGGCGCTGCGGCGGGTGCGTTGTGCTCCTGCTCTGCCGCGCGGAGGGCTCTGTCGTTCCTCACGACCATCCAGGCGATTCCCGAACCGATCCCGACGAACGCGACGGCGGCGACGACGTATCCGAGTGCGCGCCCCCCTCCGCGAGGCGCGCCCGCGTGCAGGCCCGTGCCGGCGAGGAGCGAGGCCGCGCGCTCGCTTCGCGGCTGCGTTACCCGCGCGATCGGCATGCTGATCTTCCCGGTCCCGCCGTCGAGCACGCGGGCGATTCTCTCGGCCGACGCCCGCGCCGACCCGCTCCCAAACGGAGCCAGCGCCCCCGCCAGCTCGGCCACGTGCGCGAAGCGGCGCGACGGCTCCTTCTCCAGGCAGCGCAGCACCGCTGCTTCGATCGCGGGGGGCACGTCGGCGCGGAGGGACTCGAGCCGAGGGGCAGGGTCTCTCAAGACCGCGGCGGATAGCGCGGCGAAGGTGTCTCCGTCGAACGGCGGCGACTTCACCAGGAGCTCGTGCAAGATCGCCCCCAGCGACCAGATGTCCGAGCGCGCGTCGACGTCGGTCGACGAGAGCATCTGCTCGGGCGACATGTAGTTCGGCGAGCCCATCACCGTCGTCGGAGCCGTGGCCCCTCCGTCGGCGCTCGCGCTCTCGGGAGCTTTGGAGATTCCGAAATCGAGCACCTTCACGCACGCCGATGCGTCGGCGCGGCGCGTGAGAAAGAGGTTCGCCGGCTTCAGATCGCGGTGAACGATGCCGCGTGTGTGGGCTTCGGCGATCGCCTCGCACGCCTGGAGGAGGTAATCGACCGCCAGGGGGATCGGCAGCGGACCGCTCTCTGCGAGGACCTGATCGAGATCGCTCCCCTCGAGGAACTCCATGACGAGGTAGGGGTGCTCTCCGGTGACGCCGACGTCGAACACGCGCACGACGTGCTCGCTTCGAATCCTCGTCGCGGCGCGCCCCTCGCGCATGAAGCGCTCGACGGACTCGGGGCTGCGGGCCCACTGCGGAAGGAGGAACTTGATCGCGACGCGATCCTGCAGCTGAAGGTGGGTCGCCTCGAGGACGACGGCCATGTTGCCTCGACCGATCGAGCGCTCGATACGGTACTTTCCGTCGAAGATCTCGCCCGGCTGCGGGAGAGAACCGGCCCCTTCCGGGGGGGCTTCGGCGTTGGGGGGGCCGTCCACGTTGCGCAGCATGAAGACTTTTTGAACGCGCGCGCGCAAAATGAAAGAAAAATGGAACGAAGCCTCGTCCGCGGCCGCGTCCCGGGGTGGGTAAGGATGAGAGTGCTCCTCTGGCTCGTCCCGTTCACCCTGCTCGTCCCGCTCGCGTTGCTGAGCTGCGGGAAGAGGGTGAGCGAAGATCTGGGCGAGGGGGCCGACTCCGCGACGAGCGGGCAGGTCGACTCGGGGGCGGTCGATCAAGGGACGTGGACCCACGTCAAGGAGCTGGGAGACGCGGGCTGCCTGACTCCGCTCCCTGCGAACGGCTCCGGGTGCGTCGTCTTGGTCACATTGACGAACGGCACGGACCTGAGCGACCCCGTCGCGGCCTGCACGAGCGGTTCGTATCCGGGCTTCACGGCGCCTGCTGGGCCGGTGCTCGCGGAGCTGCAGTCGATCGAACAACAAGCGTGGCAAGCGGGAGGGGATATCGGTCCCAACCCGGCATCGCTACCGACCTGTCAGGTCAATCACCTCACGGGGAGCGCGCTCGTCAACGGGTCGTGCGTGAAGTCCATACAGCCCGGATGGTGCTACGCACCGCCGCCGGCGCCTTCGACGTGCGCGGAAGCGATTCTGTTCAGCCCGGGGACACTCCCGACCGGCTCGCAGGTCTACGTTCAGTGCAACGGGCCCAGCGGCGGCTGATTTCGGGCGCGGCCGCGGACAGGCAGAGCGGGCGAGGAAGGGGGCGCGCGAGCGCGCCGTATTCAGAGGGGACGGGCGCTCGGTGGCGATCGAGCCTTTCCCCCGGAACGCACGCGAAGAGGACCCATGCGAGCCCTTGCACCCATCGTTTTGTCGACTCTGGCCATCTACTCGACCGGCTGCGCCGAGCTTCGCTCGGAGTACATGCCGTCCAACGGCGAGCCCGTGAGCGTCTACGACCACACGGTACTGCGCACCGGGACCCAGCAGGTCGCCACGGGGCAGGACGAGGTCCGCGACGCTCAGGGAAATGTCATTGCGACCAATACGCACTACCAGAACCAGGCAGTCTCCTGGACGGAGCGCCAGTGGTACCCGGAGCAAGGGGGGCAGCGCGTCGACGACGAGAGCTTCTTCCGGATCGTCGACGACAAGCAGAACGTCGAGCGGTACCAGCGCTTCCACGAGGGGGGGAAGAAGAAGAACACGATCGGCTTCGTCCTCCTCGGCGTCGGCGCGGCGCTCCTCGGGGGCGGGTTCGGCATGTACGAGGCCGACAGTCCGAGGGTGAACGACGACGGAACGACG
>JBKQKP010000176.1:0-15373 GCA_052147435.1 Polyangiaceae bacterium
GCCTCGCGAACGATCCGGACCATCTGCTCTTCGCTGAACTTGCTCTTCCGCATCGCCTCTCTCCGTTTCGCGCAGAGAGGGTCAACTTTCTAGCCCCGGATGGACCAATTTTCGCCAGGCAGGTCAACGGTTGTCGCGTCCGCCGTGTGCGACTGCGTTACGGTGACCGGGCTTCCGCCCGCAGAATAGACTGTGCGCACGGATATCTCGTCCAGTGTTCCAGCCGCCGAATGAACGTCCCGTGATGTCTGCGTAACGCGCCCGTGCCCGTCCGTGAAGAGCTTCGCGAGAGACCCGGCGGCGTCCGTAACGTCGTGCTCCAGTGTCGCAGGCACCGTTGCTGGCGCGAGATGGTAGACGTGCGTGGACGTCACGGTTGCCTCGTCCAGCCCGACCGTCTTGACGACGCGTCCGAATGCATCGTACGTCCTCGAAGTGAAAGCTGCGCTCTGAAACGCCATCACAGGTAGCGTTCCGCCCGCGCCCGCCGCGAGAGTTGAGAAGTACGGCGCCCACGCCCACGTCACATTTCCGCGAGAGTTGCGCAGAACCGAAGTGACAACCCAGTTCCCACCGTCACCGGCTGTGGGATCCGCCTGCGCCACGTTGAATAGAGTCCGCCCCCAGGGGTCCGCGTACCGCCAGGTCTGTCGCGACGGCGAAGTCCCCGTCGGATCCGCGATTGTCACCGACGACTGAATGATCGGATAGCCGTCGCTAGAAGTCGCCGCTCCAGTGCCGTTTGCTCCCGCGTACGATACCGTGACCGTTGGGCTATCCGTGTTCAATCCCGTCGTCGGGTCCGGCATCACGACCGTTAGAGCGCGGCCCCAGTTGTCGTAGGTATACGAAGTCAGCGAATTGTCCTCTGCTACGCTAAGCGTCACCCTCTCAAGGCCGCGATCCCAGCTCCCTGAAGTCGTGGCAGCGGCTGCCGTGGCGCAGCCATCGCGGTAAGCTGTCGTACTAGTCCGCAGCTGATCGAACGCGGCGTCGAACTGAACCTGAACGCACTGGGGACCATTGGATTGCTGACTTAGTTGACCGAGCGAATCATATTGAAATTGCTGTTGAAGCACCGCGCCGTTAGCCATTGCCGACCCTGGCTGCACCCCGCCGAGTTTCCGTGACAAGGACACCTCGCCCGCGACGGTCGTATTCACGTACTCGGCTTGGCCGTCTGCGTAGTACGTATAGTTGAGAACGAGCGGCAGATCCCCCGCGATGCGTGAGGCGGCGCGCGTCTGCTGCAACGGACGCCACTGCCAGTTGGTCGGGTCTCCCGGCGGCAGCGTCCATGTGGTCTGGACGTCAATCACGACGTCCTGGCCCGTAGCTCCGTAGTCTGTCGAGTCCGTTTGACGCCCGTACGCGTCGAGTGTCTGGGTCGTTTCGAGCATGTGGTAGCCCGCCGCGCTCGTTGCATACAGGAGAAACCGGCTAACGACCGACGCAGTACCACCGTCGAAAGCGGCATCCGTGCCGCTCCCAAGCGTGGTGGACGACGTGGTCACAGACGCGTCGTAGACGTACGTATCTACCTCCGTAGGGTACGCGAAGTGAGCCGTACGCCCATCGAGGCCCGCCAAGGTGCCACTCACGTGGTAACCAGTATGGGCCGTAGACAGGTGATGTCCGGCGGCGTCATAGGTGTCCGTCACCACAGGTCTGCCACGGAGAGACAGGAATGGCCTGTCGGCAGGATTCGTTGGGCAGGCAGCCCCTTGACCGTCCACCGCGCAGATTCCACTGAGAAATCGCGTCGTCGTCACCTGTTGCGGCTCGCTACTGTCGCCGGACGAGCCGACGGTCGTTGTCACTGTGTTGAAACCAGCGAAGCTCCTGTCACGCCCGTCGTACACAGGATTCTGGTAGCTGTAGGCCACCGTCGATCCCGTTGCGACTCCGCTCGAGCTCACGACCTTCGTCACGTGGTGAAGGTTCTGCGGTGATTGTCGAATCCATGGAGTGCCCGCGGCTGTCGCCGCCAGCGAAAGCTGGTGCGTGCTCGAGTAGGAAATTTGCGTCGTTGCCCCGTAACCGTTGCTAATCGACGTCAGCAAGCCAGGGCGCACTCCGCCTTCGACATCGATGTAGTACGGCGTGTTGCCCTGTAGAACGAAGATGTCGTCGACGCCGGAGCCATTCATGTCGCCGAAGAACACGTGCGCGGAAGGCAGCGACCATGGCACGGGCGGCTGGATCGCGTTGCCAGGACCGAAGCTGGTTCCCTGCTCGTTCAAGTAGAGCGTCATCCCGGTCGTCGTGAGCACGAGCAGGTCGGGGAGGCCGTCGCCGTTCACGTCGTCCATGCGGTAGGTGGACCCCTGCGGAACAGTCGGTACGTTTCCGAAGAGTGTCAGACCGTTGAATCGATCACCCCCAGCGCACGCGTTCTTCCCCCCCGCGCAGAGCCCGAAAGTTCCGTCCCCGTGGCCGAGCGCGTAGCCGACGTTCGCTGTGTTGGGGCTCACCCCGTAACCGTTGTTCGCGATGTAGTAGGCGCCCGTTGGGTCGGCCACGATCCAGTCGACGAGGCCGTCACCGTTTATGTCGGCGAAGAAATTCAGGAGCGTGTCGCGCCAACCGTTCGCCGGAGGCGGCTGAAGATCCGGGCAGACGTCGGAAAACAGGCGGCACGCAGTGTTGATCTGCGTCCCGCCGCTCGCCGTCAACTGCTCTGCCTGCACCATCGCAACGTATTGACCGTTGGGCGGCAGGGACTGCGGCGGCGCGACGTTGTAGAGCTGAGAGGGGCAATAGTTCGGAATGGGGCCGGTCACGGCGTTCGGAGCAGCCATGCCAAAGGGACTGACAACGCCGGTCACCGCCTGCGACGTCGTGCGCAGAGACAGGAGGTGCACGTAGGGGGCCGCTGCGGGGGCGTCGTCGGGTCCGGGGTTCTCCACCTGCGTATCGGTCAGAGCGTCAAGGTAACCATCGCCGTCCACGTCGACGATTCCGAGAACATTTTCCGCGAAGACCTCCTCTCCGCAGTCGCAGCTACCTGCGTTGGAATTCGGAGCCCACTGCCAGAACTGAAAGCCCTGGGTGCTAAGGCCCTGCAAAATGTAGGAATTTCCGGACAGCGCAGGCGTGAAGACGCCGAACTGGAAGGCCCCGGTCGAGTTCGTGTACTGCCCGGGGGAGAGCATGTTCATGTTCCCGTCGCCGGCGAAGTTTCCGATGATGGGCGCCGTCGGGGTCGGCGTGTTGTTGTTCGAGAACGGCCCGTAGGTGCTCGGTGGGTAATTGTTCGTCGGGTAGGTGAAACCGGCTGGAGTGGTCGCTCCGGCAAGCGAGACGGGGTTTTGGAAGGTGTCTGCGGTGTTGCTCGCAAGGATGTTGACTACGTTGCCGGCGAAGGTCATCGGCCCCGTGATCGCGCCGTTCCAATAGACCAGGTCTGGAACGCCGTCTGAGTTGAAGTCGAAGAGGTTCGGGTTTTGGGCGTAGACGTAGCCCGTGGCCAGCTCTGGGTTGAGATTGGCGAGGGACGTGGCGGTGAACTGTTGCGTCGGTTGTGTGTACGCGTACGTCGTGGGCGGTAGCTCGGGGCAACCGGACGTCGGACTGATATCGAAGGAGGTTGGGTTCTCCAGGTCGGCGCCCGGCGTCGTGCATCGACCCTCGATCTGGGCGGACGTGAGGAGGACGCGGTTGGAGTACTTATAGTCGGCGTCTTGGCGGTGCGTGAGCCAGTAGCGGCGGACGAGACGGCGTGTGTACGTCGCGTCGTTACCGCGTCCTGTCGTGTCCGGATCATAGACGGCGGAGATGTCCACACGCGAAAGGACCTGGTGTGGGCGCGCTCGCCACACGGGGGGCTGAAAGACAGAGAAGGGTACGGTCGGCGGAACCGTGGCGTACTCGTAGTTGTTCCATACGAGGCGCACGTGGTCCGCGAAGGCCCCGAAGGGCTGCGCGTACTCTGCGGACGTCCCGGTCGGCAGCGTGTAGGTGATGTCGGTGAGATACATGCGCATCTCGCCGTCCGCGGCCGTGGAGCCGTTATTCTCCCCGTTGTTCGCGAGTTGCCAGTAATAGAGGATGCGGTTGACGGGAACGCCGCTCTGCATCTCGGAGTCGTACTGTCGTACGAGGCTCCAGCGGAACGGAGGGGCGCCGGCGTATCCGAGATAGGTCTGTTGGGTGAAGTCGTAGTCGATGGCCGCTTCGAGGACGTCGGACCCGAGTGCCGCACCGAGCTCGAGGGTCTCGCCCGACTTGTATTGGACAACCCAGGTGAGATGGTTGGCCGACCAGAAGAAGCGAGCGTCGTCGGCCGCGGTCTCGAGCCGGAAGTACGTCCAGCCGGCAACGACCATGGCGGGAAACGCCTCCGTGTAGTTCGCGTTGGCGAGCGTGATCCCGTTCGCCGCGCACGACGTGAATCCCACCGTGCAGATCGGGACGAGAGGCTGACCGTTGAAGGAGAAGCGGTCGCCAGTGGTCGGGTTGAACTGGGCGTTGTTGGCAGGGTCCGCATAGGTTGGCGGGCCCGCGAGCGGGGTGCGTTGGATTGACGGAATGTTGAGCGACCAGCCCCATCCCCCGTCGCTCGCGCCGGCGCTCGATGAGTACGTGAGGGCGAGATGTGGTTGAGCGCGCCCGCGTGCTGTCGGGAGCTGGAAGGGGATCGTCGTGCTCGCCTCGCCTGTCGACGGGTTGACCGAGACCGGGTTCACGCTCCCGTTTGCGACGGCGGCGCCGGTTTCGGGGACGCCGAGAGAGGCGCCGTATACGCCGGGCAGTCCGGTCGGGTCCGCACCTGCCACGTCGGCGCGCGCAACGCGCGGGAGCATCGGCGCCAAAAGCACGAGGAGCGTGAAGAGCGGTGCGATCTTGGACGAACGAAGGCGGGAGAAGAAGGACATGGTGCCGCTCCTTGCGAAGTGCGCGGGGGTTCTCATTGGCAAGAGGTCCGGAGTTGCGCGGAGCCGGCGGTGCACGTTCGCCGCAGCTGCGCACGGTCGGTGATGCGATCGAGTGTCTCGCGTGCGCTGGCCACCCGGGCGTCGGCAATCTGCGGGGTCTTCGGGGAGAGCCGGTGCATGCACCCGGCATAGAGGTCCAAGTACTGGACACACTCAGTGAGGAGGCCAGCGTCCGGCGACGTGTCCGAGGGCGCGTGGTGGCCGCAGGCGAGTGCCCAGAGAGTGACGAGTGCGAGACTCAGGGGCAGAAGGTTTGTGCGCAGGCCTCGAACTCTGTGGCGAGACATGGGGCTCCTGGGTCGCAAAAAGGGGTCTACAGATCCCATCGGATCAACCGTCGCGCGTGTTGCGCGAAATCGACGCGTTGAAGTCGCGAGGGTCGCGACGCGGCTCTGAGCAACTCGCGCGCCAGAGCCTGTCTTGAGGGGGCGGCACCGAGCGGAACACGGGTGCGGCCCGCCTTCGCGCTGCGATCGGGGGCAGGCGCTCGACTCGGTGGATCGCTGCCTTGGCAGCTCGAGCCGGCGTCGGATTCCTCCGGCCGGAACTCGCGTGTCAGGATCGCCTTACGGAAGCGTAAGGGAACCGTGACACGCCACCTGTGCGTCCCGCCGTTGCGCTAGCCTGCCGGGGGCGCACTTTGCTCCTCCGTGATCTACAGCACCTGCGAGAAGCACGAGCCGCCCTAGGCGATCTGTCGCGGCGCTTCCTCGCGATGCGCTCCTCGGGCCGGACGAGCCCTGCGCTCGCTGATGGGCATGCGGGGTTCGCCCTCGTTCACGCGGGACTCGATGCGGCCTTTCCGGGCGCGGGGCATGCGGCCGCCTCAGAAAGGGCGCTCGAGCGTGCGATCGACGGATTGGCAACGACTACGCTTCCACCGTCGCTATTCAACGGCTTCGTCGGCGTCGCATGGGTGACCGAGTTCCTTAGCGGGCACCCTCCGACTGCGGCGATCGCCAACGATCGATGCAGGCCGATCGACGATGCACTCCGTGTGCACCTCGACAAGTCGCCATGGAAGGGACCGTACGATCTATGTAAAGGACTCGTGGGCATCGGCATCTATGCGCTCGAGCGCCTCCCGCGTCCGTCGGCAAGACAGCTGCTGGGGATGGTCGTTGCGCGCCTCGAAAGTGCCGCGCGACCGCGGCATCCAGGACTCGCGTGGTGGTCGGATCCCCACTGGGTTCACAAGCGCAATCGACGAACGCCACATCTCAGTTGGAACCTCGGCCTAGCGCACGGAGTGCCGGGTGTGATCGGGCTCCTCGGTCGTGTCGCGGGAGCGGATGTCTCGTTAGCTACACGACGGAGGGCGCGGACGCTGCTCGAGGCCAGCGTGGCCTGGCTCTTCGCGCAGGAACTCCCGCCCGACGCCGAGGGGTCCTTCGCGAGCGCGGTCGGTCGGAGCATCCCACGAGAGCCCGCGAGGTTGGCCTGGTGCTACGGGGACCTAGGAGTGGCTGCCGCGCTCCTCGTTGCGGGCCGAGCCGCTGGCGAACCTTCGTGGGAGACCGCGGCGGTCCGCATTTCGCTCCGAGCGGCGACGCGACCCGAGGGCGCCTCCGGAGTGGTCGACGCGGGCCTCTGCCATGGTGCGGCCGGAGTTGCGCACATCTTTCACCGCCTGTTCCTGGCGACGCGGGAAGAACGCCTCGCGCGTGCCGCGAGGCTCTGGTTCCACCGGACCCTCACCATGCGTGACGCTCGCGGGTTTGGCGGATTCCGCGCCTATTCGATCGAGTCGAAAGAGAAGCCGGGATGGAGGGCTGACCCGACCTTCTTGATGGGCGCAGCTGGCGTGGCGCTCGCACTTCTGGCCGCAACGTCCGACGTAGAGCCGGCATGGGACAGAGGAATGCTTCTATCTGACCTGGCCTCGCGCGCTAGCGCCAACGACTCAACCCAGGCTCAGTCCGGGGCCGCGGCGGGTCGACCGGACTCGGTCATCGAACGGGTCTCCGGCCGCTCGAGCGTAAGGGTTCCCTTACAACCGTTGTGAGGGAATCCTTACAGGTTCGCGCGTTCACGCGCGCCGAGCAGCCGTTTCCCCGAGCAAGCGCCTGTGGTCCGCGCCTTGCTTCGCAACCTCCCGTCCACGCACCTTTGCGCCGCCTCGGTCTCGGTGCTACCAAGCGGACACGACATCATCCACACGGAGAGCCATCATGGAGAAGTCTCGCCACAACGAACTGGATACCTCGGAGAAATCGAAGGAATTGCGTCTGGCGCGCGAGACGGTTCGTCACCTCACGCTCAAAGTCCGCTCTGGGATTCGCGCGGCCACAGACGGAACCCCGAATCAGTGCATCCCGACGCACAAGACGACCAAGTAGGGCGGCGGAATTGACCTCCCTATCGCGCTAATGCTCCGGCGAGCCAGCCGCGCAGGTGCCCCCGTTTCCTTCCTTCTATTCGCGTGCTCCTTCGCATGGATGGTGAGCGTCAGTGGATGCGCGAAATCCACGCTAGGCACGGAGGCACGCGGCCTATCACCGATGGCCTATCCCGCGACCCACCGCGACGCGCGATCCGAGACCCTGCACGGAGTCGTTGTCGCGGACCCATACCGATGGCTCGAGCGTGAAAGCGACCCAGAGGTTCAGCGCTGGATCACCGATCAGCAAGCGTTTGCGCGTGCGCAACTCGACGCCATCCCAGCACGGCGGTCGATTGCGGAGCGCCTACAGAAGCTGCTCTACTCCGGCAGCCTAGACTTCCCAAAGCGGGCCGGCACGCGCTGCTTCTTCACGCGCCTGAACCCCGGCCAAGAGCACGCCGTGCTCTACGTTCGTGCTCAGCCGAACGGCACGGATCGGGCCTTGATTGATCCCAATCTTTGGCCCCGCGCGGAGGCTCGCGCTTTCCAGGGTTTCTGGCCTTCACAAGACGGCCACAAGCTCGTTTTTGCGACGAGTGTGAATAACAATGACCTCGCGACGTTCCAGGTGTTGGACGTCGATTCGGGGGCGGTCTCGGACGAGATCACCGGCATCTACGATTCGAATGCATCCTGGAGCGCGGCAGGCGATGGCTTCTACTACCGATGGTCACCGTCCGAAAAAACGATCCCGCTCCCTGAGCTTCCAGGGCACGCCGAGGTACGCTTCCACAAACTCGGACTCCCGACGGCGAGCGATCGGACCATTCGACCAGCCACAGGAGACCCGCACGTCACCGAATACGTAGACGCATCCAGCGACGGTCATTGGCTCCTCCTGCACGTCCAACACGGTTTCACGCGACAAGACGTCCTCGTCACTGACCTCCGGCAGCCCGGTGCGACATGGACGCCAATCGCCAACGGCAGCGATGTCTGGACCGAGGCGTTCGAAGCCAATGATTCCTTCTACCTGACCACCAACGACGGTGCACCTCGCCGTAGACTCGTCCGCGTCGACCCTCTTCATCCGGAAAGCACGCGCCGGACAGAGATCGTTCGGCAGCGTTCCGACGCGACTCTGGTCCGCGCGTGCGTCGTCGGCGGACGCCTAGTCCTCCTTTGGAGAAAGGATGACATCTCCGAGCTGGAAACGCGGGCATTGGACGGTTCCGACAGCCGTCCGGTTTCACTCCCTGGCGTTGGCTTCCTTGCGCGCCTGTCCGGAAGTCCAACCGACACGTCGGCCTTCGCGACCTTTGAATCGTATACCGTTCCTGTGGAGATCCTCGAGATAGATCCCAGTTCGTCGACGCCGCGTGTTTGGCAACGCGTGCAAACTCCCATTAACCCCGACGACTACATCACCGAGGAGACTTTCTTTTCGTCAAAAGACGGCACTCGGATCCCGATGTTCATCGTCCATCGCCGTGACGCCCTCAAGTCAGGTGCCGCTCCCACTGTCTATTGGGGCTACGGCGGATTCGGAGTTCCACTAACTCTACAATTCGACCCGACCATTTTTGCATGGCTCGATCGCGGCGGCGTCTACGCCGAAGCGGCCGTTCGCGGCGGAGGCGACTATGGAGAGGACTGGCATCGCGCAGGAATGCGCACACACAAGCAAAATGTGATCGATGACTACATAGCCGGCGCCAACGCGCTTATCGAGTGGAAATGGACCAATCCCGATCGCTTAATGGCATGCGGCGGCTCCAATGGGGGCCTCCTGGCAGGTGCAGCGATCACTCAACGTCCCGATCTCTTTCGCGCCGCGTACATCAGCGCTCCGCTCCTTGACATGGTTAGGTATCCACTCGTTGGGAACGGTGAACAATGGACGGAAGAGTACGGATCGCCTGAAGATCCCGCAGACTTGAAAAACCTGCTTTCCTATTCGCCATACCACAACGTCAAGGCTCGCGTCCGATATCCGTCTGTCCTCCTCTACTCGCCGGCGGACGACAATCTTGTCGACCCCATGCACGCGCGCAAATTCGCCGCGGCACTGCAGTGGGCGACAAGCGGCGGACCCGTCCTCTTATCGATCGCGAAGGCCGGCGGTCACTTCGGGCCCGCAGGCGTCGAGCCAATCATCGACCGATATGCGGACGCCTATGCCTTTGGTCTGCGCGCCATGGGCCTCGACCAGCGGTGACGCGCCCGCCGCGCAGCATGCCCGCCGCTGCCTTCAGAGAGATACATCGGATACATCCTCACCGCGCTCCGGGCTGAGAGTGCTCTGTGGAGCACGCTAGATTCGTCGCGTGCTCGCGGGCGCGAGCGGCGCTGCGACTGCCCGGGGCTTTTCCCCAACGGGAGAGCACAACGTTGTAGGCGCCGCATGCCCCGAGGACATCCCCCATTCGTTCAAGACTTTCTCCAAGGTACAGGTTTGCAAGAGTGTGGGAGAGAGGCTCGTCCAACGCCTGACAGGAGTGGGCCGCGCGCTCGAGAAATCGGCGCGCATCAGCGAGTTGCCCTGCCTCTAGATACGCGTATCCAATCGGCAGGTCCATGTCCGCATCTCGTGACAGTGGGTCGAGGATGGGGAGGAATCGGGGGAGCACGCTCAGCGCGTCCTGCGCATCGGCTTCAGTCACGACTGGCTGTGCATACGCCAAGATCCATTCGAAGCTGCGATAGCTGAGTAGCTCGGGCCTCGCGGCTTGCGCGAGCAACCAAGCGTCTCGCTCTTTCTGGAACTCGGAACGAGTTGTCGACCCTACGAGGTATTTCATCGTCTGGGGCACGATGCTGTAGTCGAAGTAGTCGTTCTTCACCCACACGTCGCGACGCTTCGCAAAGTTGTCCGCGGTGCGCACGACTTCATCCATGTTTCCAAGTTCACGCTGGATTCTCATGATCGACAGCGCAGTCCTCTCGTGGGGTTCTTCGTCGCTCGACTCTAGAGCGCTCTCTGCTGCAGTCGCCTGGTCTAGTGCGAGACCAAAGTCGCCGCGCAAGATCCCTAAGGTCATCTCGCGTCTTGCGGCCCCGAAACGTCGATCGGCCGGCGTAAGGACAAGCAGACTCTGCGCGGAAATCTCGCGCGCAGCTTCTATCGATCCCCCGCGACCGAAGACCGCATTAGCGAGGCGCCTGAAGGCTTGCGAGGAATCTGGTTGGGCGGTGAGCCATGTGCGCGAGAGGTTCTCCGCGTCCTTACAGTCACCTTCATTTTCGTCCAGGAGCGAGATGTCGGACAGACAGTCCGTCGCGTAAGGTGAAATGGCTAGGCATTGGCGGTAGGCAGATTTGGCACCCTGAACGTCGCCTGAGAAGACGTGAGTCTCTCCGACCACGTACCATCCTTCCGCAAACCCAGCGTCGATTCGCAGAAACGACTCCATGGTCCTTTGCGCGTCATCGAGTTTGCCAAGGCGCAGCTGCGCTGTGGAGAGACAATAGGCAGCCAAGTCATATGTCGGATACTGTTGAAAGACGGAGACAAGATTCCGATTCGCAGCGGCAGGATCTGGGACGGCATCTAGAATGGGTTGGTATGCGCGGAGAATGGCATTCTCTTTTTCGCTGAGCTGTGAACGATATTCCCATGCCTCGCGAAATGAGTTGCGGGAGGGTTCGTCGCTCCAGAAGCCCTCAATCGCGCGCAGTAGGTGAGCACGAGCGAGAGTGGGACTGGCCGCGACGGCCTTCGCGATATGATCCGCGGAAACGACTGTGGCAGCGTCGCGCCAGGATTGATATGCGGCCTTTGCCTCGGTTTCTCCTTTCGAGGACATCCCAACGTCGACATGGTCGTGCGTGCGCAGGGACAGCGCTCTGCGAAGAACGAGCGTCCCGACGACGAAGGCGAGGCCGGCAGCTGCCGCGAGAAACCAGCGTGAGCGGTAGGAGATTCCGGCAACCGGGCCGAAAGCTGCTCGCGAAGACAAGGCGGGCGTCCGAGTCACGTCGGAGTGAACGTCTGCGTGTTCGATGTGGCCGCGTGGGCCGCTGGTGGCCTCGGCCGGAGGAACAGGGATTCGTAGCGGGTTTGGCAGGGGCTCGTGCATGATATCGATGAGTGTCGTTGCCAGCTCGGACCTCATGAGCTCGGCGCTCTCCCACCGGTCGCGCTTGTGGAAGGCCAACGCTCGGTCGATGACGGCACCGAGGCGGACGTCCGCTTCGGGGACTGCGGAGAGTAGAGGGGGCGCTGGCCGCGTAGCCGCGTAGATGAGGAGCTCGTTCGCCGTATGCGCGCCATGGACGTAGTTGCCAGATAGGCAGGTGAAAAGGGTCGCACCGACAGCCCAGAGGTCGCACTGCCCATCGATCTCGTGAATGCGGCCGAGTGCCTGTTCTGGCGGCATGAACGCGGGAGTACCAATCGCGTGTCCTGCGCGCGTAGCCGCAGCCGTCTCGGATTGCTCGAGCAGCCGGGCCACGCCGAAATCGAGAATGCGGACGTCTCCGTCTTGGGTGATGAACAGGTTGCCGGGCTTGATGTCCCGGTGGACGATTCCCTGAGCGTGAGCCGCGGCAAGAGCGTCGAGGACGGCGAGACCGACGATGAGCGTCTCACGCTCGGGAAGGCGCCTCCCGAGACGCTCCCAGCGTGCCTGCAACGTCTCGCCGGAGAGCAGGGGCATCACGAGAAACGCGCAGCCGTCCTCGGCGACGTCGTCGTCCAAGACTCGGACGACTCCCGGATGATCGATGCGGTTGGCTGCGAGCGCCTCGCGTCGGAAGAGGCGGCGAACGTCCGGATCTCGCGACACGTGGTCGTGGAGGATCTTGATCGCCACCCTGCTCCCGTTACGGTGGGTCGCACCGTAGACGCTCGCCATACCCCCCACGCCGAGAAGCGTCTCGAGGTGGAACTTGCCCCGGATCGTTTGTCCGATCCGCGCTACGGCCCGTTCGCGAATAGGGTCGGGGGGCGGTTTCTCGGAGCTGGACAACGTTGCAGCGTCCTGGGTTGATCTCTCGCGAGTTTCGCCCCCGAGTCGGGGCAAGGTCAAGCTGGCGCCGCGGTCCACCGTGTGCGATGGAATGCCGGTGAACGCGGGCCTTCAGGCGGACGAGCGCGTCTTTCTCGTCGTCGAGGGGGGTCCGGATCACGGCCTTCGGCTCCTTCTCGATGAGAAGCCTCGAATCGTGGGACGTGGACGCGATGTCGACCTCGTTCTGCACGATCCATCGACGTCGCGCCGCCACGCGGAGGTGCGTGTGGAGAGAGGGGTCGTTCATGTTGCCGTCATGTCAGGGGTGGCTCCGTTTTTGCTCGACGGTCGAACGATGGAGCGGGCCACCCTTCCCCGAGGTGCGCGCATCCTCCTCGGCCAGACGTGGCTTCGGGTTGAGACGGCCCCGGATCCCGACGGCGCTGGGGGAGCACGGTCCCTCAGCACCGACTCGTCGGATGTGAAGACGCTGCTCACGGGCACCGCGCTGGACGTGCGCGCTCTCGCTGCGCTGTTCGCCCTCGTCGAGATCCTCGACGCGGCGAAGGAGGCCGCCGCTCTCGGGGTAGGCATTGAGACGTGGGCTTTGCAGCACGACATCGCGTCAAGCGTTACGGTCGACCCGGACGACCCGGACTCCAAGCCGGGGGATCGATCTACGCGAACCGGTGCCGCCGTCCTTGAGCGCCGCGGAAGCCCCGATGTCGCCATCCTTTCGGTTCCCACTATGTGCGAGCGTCCCGCCCGCCTGTCCTTCGCCGTCCCTGCGCGCTCTGTGTCCGACTCTCGTCGATGTCTCCTGGTCGTGGCCGCACGGGTCTTCGGTTCCGCGTCTGAGCGCGTGCGCCGGATGGAGGCAAGCACGAAGGAGAGAGAGGCGCTGCGGGAGCTGCGTTTCGGAAGCGCCCGTGGCTTTCTCGGAAGCTCGGCCGCAGCACTGAATCTCTCGCGCCTAGTGCCGCGGCTGGCGGCCTCCGACGTGAACGTCCTGATCGAAGGGGAAACCGGCGTCGGGAAGACCTTCTTTGCACGATTGATCCACGAAACCAGCGCCCGAGCGAGCGAACCTCTGCGCGTCATCAATTGCGCCTCAATCCCGGAGTCTCTCCTAGAGAGCGAGCTGTTTGGGCACGAGCGCGGCGCGTTCACGGGCGCGACGTCTGCGAGAGCTGGGGCATTGGAGTCCGCGGGCAACGGGACCTTGTTCCTCGATGAGATCGGGGAGCTCTCCATGGCGAGCCAGGCGAAGCTCCTTCGCGCGCTCGAGGAAAAGAAGTTCGAACGGCTTGGGTCCAATCGCACCCTCGAACTGCTGGCGCGGGTGCTCTGCGCGACGAATCGCGATCTAGGCTCCTTGGCGAAAGAGGGACGCTTCCGGAGTGATCTTCTTTTCCGCATCTCCGTCGTGAAGCTGACGATTCCGCCCCTCCGAGAACGAGGCGAAGACCTCGTCTTGCTTGCGAAGCAGCTCCTCGCTGATGCCGTGGCGGGCGCGCATCGTCGGATCGACGGCTTCGCGCAGCAGACGCTTGACGTCATCCGAACGTACTCGTGGCCAGGAAACGTGCGCGAGCTGCGTAACGCGATAGACCACGCGATCGTGCTTGGCGATGAGCCTCTCCTCCAGCCGACGGACCTGCCGGCGGGCATTCTTGCGCGCCCGGGCGATCCACCCGATCGAGGATCCGCTTCGCTCCTCGGCGACGCAGTCGATGCAGCCGAGCGCGGAGCGATCGCCGAAGCACTTCGCGCCACGGGGGGTAACCGTACCCGGGCGGCTGCTCTGCTTGGGATCAGCCGGAACACTCTGTACGAGAAACTACGTCGACTGTGAGGGGCGCCGGTGCGCCGTTCGACGGGGAACGGAGTGCACGCGACCGCGCGCCCCGCTCTGCGCAGTCCTCCGTCGTTGGGAGTACTCTCCGAGCGTGCACATGCGCGCGTTTCGCCGGATCGCCGGAGACTCCCCGGTCAAGGAGATCGCCGCACGCCTGGCTCGGTTCTTCGAAGAGATGCCTCTCGATGAGCTTTTGGCGCTCCTCGAGAAGCTCGACGTGGCCGCCGCGCGGAAGATTCCCGCCGAGCCCGCGCCCGAGCCCATGGACCTCGCCTCGGTCGAGCGGCGCGCGATCCAGGCCGCCCTGAAGGCGACGAAGGGGAACCGTCTTCGCGCTGCCGCGCTCCTGGGGATCAACCGCGCGACCCTCTACAACAAGCTTCGGGAATACGAGCGGAAGCGGACGCGCTGACGGACCGAGGAGCGTGTCTTGCGGGGCCGACCCGACGGGCAGGGCCGGCTGGCGACGGGGGGGGGAAGCTCGGTCTCCGTCCGCGGCTGACCTCCTGCGGGGTGGTGCACGTCGGGCTGGCGTGGCTCGCGGAGGAGCGCGGCCCCACGGCCGTCGGCCCTCGCCCCAGCCAGGCTCCGACTCCTCGACTCCTCAGTGGGCCTGAGGAACGTCTGAGCAGCAACTTTGATTGGGGTGGCGACTCGGCGACTCCGGAGCTCCCCGAAACGCGCCGCCACTCACCGCAACTTTGGTTGCGGTGGCGACTCCCCGAAACGCGCCGCCACTCGCGACGCACGAACGCCTCCAAGCGGCGAAGAGATCGCCGGCTCCTGCGTCCTCGCGCCGGTGGTACCTCGGAGGCGCACGGGACTACCGCGGCGCGCGGGCGGCACGTTCCCGACCGCCTAGAGACGACTTCGCGCAACAAAGGTTGCGCGCTGACCGATGGGATTCCCATGGACCCATTCTCCGATCTGGCCCCCGACGACGACGACACCGAGCGCTTCGCACTTCAACGCTGCCCCCACTGCGACGCCATGACCGCGGTGCCGCTCTGCCTGGCGACGACTGCGTGCGAGGCCTGCGGCGAGGACTTTGAGGTCGCGCCGCTCGCGTCCTGAGAACGCCCGTCGCGCGCCCGTGAACGGGCGACGTGTTCAGGGGAGGCGGACACGTGAACGCGCGCGCTGCGCCACCGGACGAGGGATAGCGATCTTGGCTGGGTTCAGAGGTCACGGATTGGTGCATTCTCCTCGAGCTCGCACCATTCTTCTGGAGCGACTGCTCCGCGCGCGACGATGTCGCAGACGCTCCTCGGCGACAATGCGGATTTCGCGCGATCGTGAACGC
>JBKQKP010000177.1:0-11282 GCA_052147435.1 Polyangiaceae bacterium
GGGTTCACCGGCGCGATGTCGCCGTTGATGACGACGCGCGAGGGGGAATAGATCTCGGCGAAGGCGACGTTGAGACCGACGCCGCGGTACGAGAAGCCCATCCCGAGCGTCGTCCCCCACTTCTCGAGCGTGTTGAAGTCGAGGCGCGTGTCGGCCGGGAGCGTCGCCGACGACTCGTAGTATCCCCCTCCTCGCAGCGTAAAGACGCCGGAGCCCCCGGTCCGGAAGTTGGCCGCGCCGCCCAGTCGGATACTGAAGACGTCCTGAAAGTTGTTCCGGACGACGGTGTTGACGTTCGTGAAGCCCGAAATCTCCGGGACACTCACGTACACGTTCCCTCCGTTCGCCGTGCTCCCCCACGGCTCGTAGACGCCGTCGATCTCGATATCCCCCTGCTCGAAGTCCCCGCTGTTGAACTTCGCGCGCGCCCCCGCGCGGACGTTCCACGGGAGCGACGTCTGGAGCGTCGCCGCGCCGCTGCTCTGGGTACCCGAGTAGGTGGTCGACGAGATCGTCCCTTGCGCATTGATGGTCATCGGGCCGCGCACGTTGACGCCGAGGTCGAGCCACGAGTCGGGGTGGAGCATGAGCCCGCCCGAGCCGGTCGCCGTCGAGCCGCTGAGCGACAGATTGTTGATGACGTCGCACTGGTAGAACTCGACGTTCGCGCATCCGATATCGACGTACGCCGTGTTGGAGAGGTTGAAGCTCGCCATCACGTAGTGAAACGCCGCGCCGACGTCGATCCAATCGGCCAGGCGATAAGCCACCGCGGCGGTCGGCAAGATGATCGTCGAGCTCGACGCAAGGATGTCGTAGCGCGCCGGGCTTGGCTCACCGTTGCTGAGCCCATACGGATAAACGGGATTCCCCGCCCCCGACGGGCCGAACGCACCGACCGCGAACGTCAACCTGTCGAAGTAGCCGAAGTCGGTGCTGAGCGCGACGAAGGGGGCGAAGAACGGGACCCCCTGATTCGAGACCGTCGGATAGAACGTGTTGCCCCAAGGGGTCTGCGGCGGAGTGCCGGGATACGCCCCCGCGCGGCTGAACGACTCGTTGTCGAATGTGATCTTGCCGTCGAACAAGACGCGCGTCCCGCGCTGGTTCGCGAGGCCGGCCACGTTGTACTCGAGCGCCGTCCCGTCGCTCGCCTTCGCGGCGAACGCCGTCCCGCGACCGAGCGCCTCGGTTCCGTTGTCCGGAACCTCGAATCCCCCCGCGCGCGCCAGCGACGGCAGCGACGCGCAGAGAAGGACGGCGACGATCGAAGAGATGCGTCTCATGAACCCTCCCTCGTTGGGGGCACCGCTTGTGGTTCGAGCCTAGCTCACGGCCCGGCGTCAGCGTCGGTCGTGGACGGGCACCCCGGAGCGCCCGTCGGAGCTTGAGTGACCGGGTTCACGCAGGGAGCGCAGTCGTGGTTGTCGTCGCAGGTCCCCTGGGCGATGGCGAGCCCCGAGCCGAAACCGAAGTTGAGGCACTTACTGAGGCAGACGCCCGAGTAGCCGCCGGTCAGGATCGTGAGGAGGCTCGTCGCCGTACATGTCGTCGGCTTGAAACCGGGAGCCACCATCTCCGTCGGAACGCAGAGCGTCGCCGAAGGGGTCTGCGTGCAGACGTCCGCGGTCAGGTCGGCTTGCTCGCTCGTCGGGACGAGCGTGGTCGGCAGGCACTCTCCCTGGTCGGTACCGTTCTCGCTGCAGCAGGCCTGGAGCTTGACCGGGGGATCCTTCGGGCCAGGATCGCACGAGAGGTTGCACGCGCCCGTCGACTTGCCGGTCGTCGGGTCGAAGCAGGGGACGCAGCGCTCGTAGGACTCGCACGTCGCCTGGGGGAGCTCGCTCAGCTCGGCGGCGACTTCGGGGATCATCTCGTCGAGACAGCGCCCTTCGGCGCCGACGATCGACGTGCATGTCGCCGGGATGAACTCTCCCCCCGATTCGATGAACGAATCGGGCACACAGAGCCCCGTGGGACAGGTCGCGAGCTGCGAAGCCTCGCTCGCCGGCACGAGCGCCGCCGAGAGGCAGTGCGCGCCGCCGTTCGGATCGCAGGAGGGGAGCGTTGACGGGTCGAGCACGGGGGGACCGACGTGCGGGCACACGGCGGGACCGGCGTCGACGGGGGCGGAGGGAGCGCTTCCAGCGTCGTCGGCACCGCCGCTCGCACCGCACGTTCCGCTGGCCGCGGCCGTGCTCTTGCCGATCTCGCACGCGCCGGTGGTCGCTCCGTTCAACGGCGAGATGCAGGGGGCGCAGCGCTCGGTCGACTGGCAGATGTCTTGCGGGAGGAGCGATTCGTATTGCGCGACCTGCGGAACGCAGACGCTCAAGCAGACGCCCGCCGCGCCGTTGAGCGACTTGCACGCGGCCGGGGGAGCACCGCCCGATTCGATGAGCGAGTCCGGGACACACGCGCCCCCGGAGCACGTCGCGAGAGCGCTGACCTCCGTGCCGGGGGGGAGATCCGCGGTCGGCACGCAGTGGGCCGCCCCCGTCGTGCAGCAGCTCGGGAGGCTCGAGATGTCGATCGGAGGAGGGGGTGTCGCCGGAACGCACGCCGTATTGCTCACGGTTCCCGTGTTGGTCGTGCTCGCGCTCCCCGCGTCCCCCTCCGTCCCTTCGAGAGGGGATCCCATCGCGCTGGGGGGATCCGCGCATGCCGCGACGACGCCGGCTGCGAAGAGGCCAAGGAGCCCCGACACGAGAAAAGAGACGGTGACTCCGCTGCGCTGCATTGGAACGGTCCTCACGGAGCGGACCATTACAAGGTTCGGACCAATGTGGGTCCGCGTGCGCGGATGGGGTCAAACCACGCCTGCAGATGGCGGAATCGCCCATGAATTCCGAGCCAGCGCTCGGAGGAGCGCCCAGGGCAGCGCCCCGACGGCGCCTAGGTGCCAGACTTCTGCGGGGAAGCGCGACGGGAAAAAGGATAACGCGCGATCCACCAACGATCGGTGTCGTGAGGGCGCAATCTCGCCGCCGCTGGTTCTCGCCTTGGCCGGCTGCGGAGACAGCGGTGGAGTCAGCAGCAGAGCGCGATTCGACGCACGGTCGCCGCGTAATCGATCCGGGCGTCGCGTTGTGGAACAGGGGGAGCCGTTCGCCGCAGGTGACCGCGAAGGACGAGCCGCGCGACGGGGTCGAATTCGGTGAACGAGATGCCGACGCAACGCCCCCGATCCTTGGGACGTCGCCCGCGGACGACCCGGGCGACCTTCGCTTCTGCGTCGAACCAGATCCCGAGCTCGGTGGCTCGAAAGCTCACGATGAGGTCGTCCCCTGGCGAAACGTCGCGGATCGCCATGACGAGCATGCCGTCCGGAGACAGATCGATCGCGTTCGTACCGACGAGCCGGAAGCTCTTCTCGCTGACGACGCGGCAGGGGAACGTCATGCGCCTTCTGACTTCGCGACGCTCGTTCTTGTGCACGAGGAAGGAGAGAGAGGAGACAGAGGAGAGCATTTGCGTCTTACTCGAGGGCGGCGAGGTGAACCGAAGCGGCGTAGTCGACGCGGGGCATCCGCGACGGAACGGGCGGCGGGATGTGACGGAGGCTCGTCCGAAGGAGACGGCGGAGCTCTGGATCGATCGAGTCGAACTCGATCCCAAGCGCGCGGCGGTGTCGGTCCGTCGGGCGCCGACCGTGAACCACGCGCGCGACGGTCGCGACGGCGTCGACAATGACTCGCGTACGGGGGACCGGGAAGCTCACGATGACCTCCTCCCCGGTCAGGACAATGTCCCGTGTGACGACGAGCATCCCGTCAGGAGAGAGATCGAGCGCCCAATCGCCGAGCAGCTTGAAGTCGCGCTCCCGCACGACCTGGCAATCGACGCGAACGGCGCGGCGCAGGGTGCGCCTTTGGCTTGCAGGCACGAGGATCGACATGGTCGGCTTACTCCTGCACACATCGTATGTAGTGCGTCTGGAGATGGCCCAATTTTCCCGCGCCGCTGGAGCGACTGCAGGTACGGCGATCCACCCCGAGGCAACGCTGTCGCGATCACGAACCGACGGCGGTGACACGTCTGTAAAGACGCGCGATGAGCTCCAATGGAAATCGCAGTCGCTCCGCTAGGTAGCGGTGCGCAATTTGATTCGTCTCGCGCTCGGCCCGGAGCTTGCGTTTCTCGCCTTCATCATGGCGTCAATGAGCCCGAATCCTTTCACGATTCCACTGGAAAAGTCCGCTGCGCCACCGGGGAGCTCGCCGTTCACGTCGAGATCCCCCGGTGCTGTCGCAGGACCAGTGCCCCCGACGCCCCTGCGCGTTCCCATCCCCGCGTCCGTTGCCGTTTCCCTCGCCGCTTCCGTTTCCGCTCCCGTCGCCGTCCCCGCTGCTGTCACCGTTCCCGCTGCCGTCACCGTTCCCGCTGCCGTCACTGTCCCTGCTGCCGTCGCTGTTCCCGCTCCCGTCACCGTCGTCCCCGCTGCCGCTCCTCCCACTACCGTTGTGCCGAGCCCTGGGAGCGCCGCTTCGTTCGGGACTTGGACGGACGGAAAGCCGTCGCCCGATTTCACGGCCAGCGTCCGCGTGGCAGTCCGCAAGCTCCGTCGCGCCCACCTGTCGCGCGTCGTGAGGTCGGTTGTCGTCGCGAGCGTGGTCATCTGCTTGGCGGCTGTCTCGCGCGCGGCGATCAGCGCCGGGAGCCACAACGCTCTCGACGTCGTCCACACGTCGCGTCTGCCGATGAAAGAGCCGGACGTCACGTCGTCCTTCATCACAGTCCACGACGACGGCGACCTGCCACGCGTGCACGTCGCGCCGAAGCGCGCGCACCACTCTTCCGGAGGGCACGGCTCCGCTCGCCCCCATTCCGGTCGATAAGAGACCGCTCGTCTAGAGTCTCTCCCCCTCTCCCTTCCTGGCGCGGGCACGGCGTCGCAGGAGAGCTCGCAACGAGTCCAGGTCGAACGGCTTCTCCAGGTAAGGGGTCCCTTCCGCGAGAAAGCTCGTCGCTTCCGGGGTGAACGCCCCTCCGGTGACGAACACGAAGCGCTCGGCGACCGGCGGCGCCGACGCACGCACGCGTGCCCAGACCTCCATTCCGTTCATTCCGGGCATCATCAGGTCGCACAGCACCACGTCGAAGTCGTCGTCTCGGGCGAGGAGGTCGATCGCCGCCTGTCCGCTCGTCGCGGTCACGACCTCGTGCTCGCCGTGCAACGCCGCCGCGAGCGCCCGCCCGAGCGAAGGCTCGTCGTCGACGAGCAGGAGCCGGGCCCGCTGTGGATCGGCATGGTCCGACGGCGTCCTGAAAGCCCCCGAGACTTCTTCGGACTCGACCGCGGGGAGGCGCACCCTGACCGTCGTCCCCTCCCCTGGCTGGCTCTGGATGTCGAGTGTTCCTCCCAGAGACGTCACGATCCCTTGGCAGACGAAGAGCCCCAGCCCCGTCCCGACCCCGAGCGGCTTCGTCGTGAAGAACGGGTCGAAGACGCGAGGCAACACGTCGGCAGGAATCCCTTCCCCGGTGTCGCTCACTTCGACAAGAACGCTCGCGTTGCCCGGCGCCGAGACCCGCACGCGCACCTCGTGCTCGCCGGCATCCGGCAGCGCTTGAAGTGCATTCACGAGGAGATTGAGAAAGACCTGTCCGAGGCGCGACTCGTTGGCCATGACCTTGGGGGTCGGCCCGAAGTCGCGCACGAGGCGTCCTCGCTGGCGAAGATCGTGCGCAACGAGCTGCAGCGCCGCGTCGAGCACCCCCCGGACGTCCACCGGCTCGCGCGAGTCGTCGTCACCGCGAGCGAATATCTTCACGTCGCGGACGATCCGGCGCATCCGCTCCGCCCCGTCGCGCACTTGCGCGACCATCTCCGCGACCCGGGCGATTCTCTCGCGCTCGCCATCGCTCGACGCAAGGTTGGTCATTTCCGGCAGCGAAAACCGCGCGATCACCTCGAGATTCGCCATGACGTAGGCGAGCGGGTTGTTGATCTCATGCGCGATGCCGGCGGCCAGCATTCCCACGGAGGCGAGCCGGTCGGATTGGAGGAGCTGCAGCTGAAGCTGCTTTCGCTCGGTGAGATCGCGGATCATCGACAGTACGGCCGGACCGCCGTTGAACTGCACCGTCATCGAGATGATCTCCGCGTAGAGCGTCCGCCCGTCGCGGTGTACGAGGCGGTACTCGGCGGGGCTCAGCGCTGCACCACGTTCGCGCCGGGCGTTGCGCTCGTCGAACATCGCGTGATCGCCTGGATGGATGAACGCGCGGACGGACTTCTTCGTCATCTCCTCGCGTTCGTAGCCGAGGAATGCCGCGAGCCGGGGGTTGACGTAGAGATGCTCGCCCCCTTTTCGGAAGACGCCGACGGCGTCCGGTGCGTTCTCGATGAGCGCGCGGAAGTTCGCCTCGCTCCGGGCGAGCGCCTTCTGGGCGGCATGCCTCGCGGTCACGTCTTCGACGAGACCGAGCCCGCCGGTCACCTCCCCTTCGGCGTTGCGGAGCGGCGTGATCCACGTCGCCATCTCGATCTCCGCCTCGCTCAGCTGCGCGACGTAGGGCCCCTCGAAATAGAGAGGCTCTCCTTCGAGCACCCGCTCGACCGCGGGAACGATGCGCAGGTCGTTCAATGTGCGCAGGTTGAGGCCGATGAGCGCGTCGTACTTCGAGCGGAGCAATTTCACGAACGCGAGATTGCAGTCCGTGAGCCTCAGATCGCGGTCGAACGTGAAAACACCGATCGGGGACTGCTCGAACAGAGCGCGATAACGCGACTCCGACTCTTCGAGGGCCTGATCTATGCCACCGCCGGCCGTCCCCCCGCGACCGACTCCGGCCGCGGTGCTCCGTTGATCACTCACCTTGTCCCCCAACCCCCGGCCCGGCGAGAGCCTAGGAGATCGCGGGCGCCGCGAAAAGCGCCAACGGCGGGAGAGTTGCTATCCTGGATCGCATGCAGACACCGCGAAGAAGGGGCGGAGGGGCAGTACCCGTGCTCGTCGCGCTCTCCCTGGGCGGGATCGTGGCGGTCGCCTGCGGCAACTCGAGCTCCTCCACCGGTACGCAAGGGGGCGATGACGTCATCAACGACACCCGCGACTCCTCCGTTCGCGCGCCGCAGAACCCCGATGATGGCGCGACGCCGCCGGGCCAGCCGGAGGGCGGGTATGGCGACGACGGGAGCTCGGTCTACTACAGCGAGGACGCGGGGTCGGCCATCTACCCCGGTGTCGCGGAGTGCAGCAGCTGCTCTTGCCCCGCAGCAAAGGACTACTGCTTCGGCGGCGCCACCCCGCGCGACCCGATGATCATGTTCCATGACGCCACGGATGCCGGCCCCCCTTGCCCCATCGTCGCCGCAGGGACACTCGGCTGTACGCCCCTCCCTGCCGGCGCCACCAACTGCTCCGATCTGCTGGTGGTCCTGCAGGCCTCGTTCTCCTGTGTCCTCAACTGCACCTACGACGGCGTGACGATGACGGTCTTCTGCCCACACGGGTAGCCACCGTTCAAAACTTTCGTCCTCCTCGCACGTCGAAGCGGGAACACGACGGGGTGGCTCGGCGTCGAACGGAAGCGGGGGCGCGCTATGGCGTCCTCCGTGGGGCGTTCGATAGGCGTGAGAGTGCGCGCGACACGGCGCGCCAATCGCCTCTCCCCGCTGCACAGAAGAGGTTTGTCCATGGGCTCGCTGACAGGCGTGAAAAACGTGAGCGCGTTGCGATCGACGAACGTAAGGCGGGCGGTGGCCGGGGCGGCGATCGTTCTCGCAACGGGGGGGCTCATCCTCGCCCGCGCCTCGACGGCGGCGCCGCCCCAGCCCAGACCGCTCCCGGTGCTCGGGCCGATGGGGGGGACGAACACGGCGAGCTTTGCCGGACCGGGTGCGCACGGACAGGTCGCGCTGAGCCACACGAAGGTGCTCGCGGGCTCCGGCGAGTCGGTCTTCGCCGAGGTTCGACTCGCCGCGGACCCAGCGGAGGGGGCGAAGGAACGCGCGCCGCTCGCGCTCGTCGTCGTGCTCGATACGTCCGGCTCGATGGAAGGGGAGAAGATCGATCGAGCAAAGGACTCCGTCCTGGGCTTGATGCGCGACATGCGCGACGACGACGAGATCGCCTTCGTCCGTTATTCGAGCGACGCGGAGCTGATTCAGCCCCTCGCCCACCTCGGCGAGATCCGTAGCGCGCTCACCGCCCGCGTCCGCCGGCTCGAAGCGGGGGGCGGGACGAACATCCCCAGCGGACTGTCGATGGGTCTTCGAACGCTGAACGAGGCCGAGCAGGGGCGCGTCCGCCGCGTGGTCCTCGTGAGCGACGGGCTCGACTCCACGCGCGCGCAGGCCGAGCGCCTGGCGAGCGACAGCGCCGAGCGCGGGATCACCGTCTCCTCGATGGGGATCGGGCTCGATTTCGATGAGTCCTATATGAGCTCGCTCGCACGAGACGGGCACGGCAACTTCGGCTTCGTAAACGACGGCGCTGCGCTCGCGACGTTCCTCACGCGCGAGCTGGACGAAGCCTCCACGACGACCGTGGAGAGCGCGACGGTTCGCCTCGCCCTTCCGAAGGGGGTCCGTTTCCTTCGCGCCACCGGCGCAGACGTACGCCAGGATGGAGACGCCATCGTCGTGAAGATGGGCTCGCTCTTCGCGGGGGACGAGCGACGCGCCGTCCTTGAGCTGTCGACGAAGCTCGACGCCGACGACGTCCGGCAGATCGGCACGGAAGCACTGTGGCACCGCGTCGGCGGAAGTGACGCGGACGTGCACGCGCCAAACCTGTCGCTCGTGGCGACGGTCGACAAGGGCGAGGTCCAACGTGGCAAGGACGGCGCGGTCCTCGCGAGCGCTACGAGCGTCATCTCGTCTCAGCGAGAGCTCGAAGCGGCGCAGGCCTACTCCCAAGGCGATCAGGCCCGAGCGAACTCCCTCATTCAGCAGAACATCAGCGCGCTCGCGAGCGCCGCGGCCGCCGCGCCGGCGAAGATGGCAGCCTCTCTCCACCGCCAGGCGAGCGCGTACGACTCGCAGATGAAGTCCTTCGCCGCGCCTCCTTCGAGCGATGAAGGAAGGCGCGCCGCAAAAACCACCGCGGCCAAAGAGAGCTCGAACCTCGACCGCAGCGCCTACTGAGGACGACGAAGATGCGCACGCCCCCTCCCCTCCTAACGGCCGCTTCCGCCTCTCTCCTCTTCGCCGCGTGGCCGTTCGTCGCACGCTTCGGCACCATCCCCGGCGCGCTCGCCTCGGTGGCGCTCGCCGTCGTGCTCGCGCTGGCCGTGACCGGCGGGCTGAGCGCCCTGGCGATGGCTCAAGGGGCGCTCGGGGCGTTCGCCGCAGGAATGGTGTCGCCGGGGGCGTCGGTCCTGGGCGGGGCACTCTTGGTCGCGGCGGCGTACGCGGAGCGGACGACGCGCGTCCACGGACGCCGCGCGCGCGTCCTGCACGTGGCGCTCGCCATCTTCGCCGGAGGGATCGCCGGTGGGCTCATCGCTTCGTTTGGAGACGCGGCGTTCGCCGTCCGGGCCGTCGCCGTGGTCGTGGCCGCGGTGCTCGTCACGGTCCCCCACCTCGTCGAGGCGGACGACCTCGTCTCGCACGGGCTCGACGCCGTATCACGCGAGGTGGACGAGCCCGCGAGGGGCACGCTGGCGGCGGGAGCCGATCTGCGGCGCAACGCGGACGATGCTCTTCTGGACCGATCGACGTCGCGCACCGTGCAGAAGACCTGGCGGGCCCTTGCCCGTCTCGCAGAGGCGCGCCTTCGCGTGCAACGGTCTCGCACGGTGCGCACAGCCGCAAAGACCGGAGCCACGGACGCGGTCCTCACGATGCTCGACGCGCGCATCGCCGAGCACGTCGCTGCCCTCGCGCGCGCCTATTCGGCTGTCGACACAGTTCGCGCTGCGGAGCTCGGGCTCGACGACGCTGCCCTCCGGACGGCCGAGAGCGCGGGCGAAGCCCTCGAGCACGTCAGTCGCGCGATCGTGGATGTCCAGCCGTAACGAGCGGGCGCGCTACCAGCGATGAAATGCTGGATGGCCTTCGCGAACGGCGACGAACACTCCGCGGCACGTCGCGGTCACTTTACCGCCCGCCGTGAGCTCTGCGTCCACGGTGACCTTGTCCCCGTCCACCTGCACGACCTTCGCGTGGAGATGCACGGGGTCCTTCATCGGCGTCGGCCTCTTGAGCTTCACCGCGAACTCCGCGGTCACCGTGCAAGGAATGGAGTCCGCCCCGCGCACCTTCATCAGGTGCCACGCGGCCGTCCAATTGGAGTGGCAGTCGAGAAGCGCGCCACAGATGCCACCGTTGAGCATCCCGTCGAAGGCGTGGTGATGGGGCGCGGGCATCCACTCGCAAACCGCCTCGTCATCCGCGACGGCGACGCTGCGAATGCGTAGACCCTGCTCGTTGGCAGGCCCGCATCCGAAGCAAATGCTCTTCGGTGCGTAGGTCTCTTGGAGGCTCGCGCTCATCGTCCGCTCCCCTCGCCCCCGCGACTCTACTTGGTCGCCTTCTTCGCCGGCGCCTTCGCTGCTGGCTTCGCCGGGGCGGCCGGGGCTTTGGTCTCGGCCTTCGCGGCGTTCTTCTGGCGCCAGGTTTCGAGCTTCTTCGCGCGACGGCGCTTCTGCTTGTTTCGCTTCGGGGGGTCTTGCGGGGTGGTCATGGGGGCTTCTTTAGCGCGCTCCCCCCGCGCCTGTCACGCTTGCCGGACGGGCATTTGGTCGGAGGTCGGCGCACCGGCGGCCTGGCGCTCGATGATTTGCATCCAGGCGTCGATCTTCGACAAGGCCGGCCCCATCCAAACCAGCTTCGAGAATCGCGTGAGGAGATGCGGCGTGTGGTCGCCGCAGCGGGCCTTGTCGCCGAACGCGGCGCGGGCCCGGTCCATCTCCGCCGCTGCGTCCTGCCAGCGAGCCTGCTTCTGCGCGAGCCACGCGTTGGTGAGGTGGCGGTGTTGGCGCGGCTCGGCTTCGTCGAGCACGATTCGCTCGCACTCGCCCACCAGGCGAGCGGCCTCAGGGGCGTCGCGCGCCAGGGCGATCTGCGCGAGGAGCAACTTCGCCTCGAGCTCGCCCCATGGATCCTGGAGCTTGTCGAAGAGCTTCTGCGTCACGACGGCGTGGGCCTGCGCAGCGGCGAGATCGTCCGAATCGATCGCGATCATCGAAAGCAGCCGCTCGCACGCCGCCTCGCCGCGCGGGTTCTGCAGCTCGCGGAACGCCGTCCGTGCCGCGAGGGCACGAGGCCGCGCGCGCGCCGGGTCGAAGGCGCGGTAGTCGGCGTGGGCGAGGGCGATGTCGCACTGGGCCAG
>JBKQKP010000178.1:0-9637 GCA_052147435.1 Polyangiaceae bacterium
CCCCCCCCCGCTCAGCCGCAACCGCCTCCGCAGGCGTAACCGCCGCCGCCGCAACCGCCTCCGGAGGCGTCTCCGCCGCAGCCGCACCCGCCTCCGCAGGCGTACCCGCCGCAACAACTTCCCCCCCCAGGCTACGTCCAGCAGCCCCCCCCTCCGATCGCGGCCCCGGCGCCGGCCGTTCCGAGCACTCACCGCGACGACGGCGAGATGGCGTTCCTCTACGCGACGAGCGTGGCGTGGGGGCTGGGCACGGGCGTGTGGATCGACGGGCTCGCGAACGTGCACGACCCCGGGGTCGCCGTCATCGCGCCGGCGGTGTTCATCGCGGCCGCACCGATCGCGATCTACCTCTTCGACAGCAACTACGAGCTCGCGCGCGGCGTCCCGTCGTCGATGGCCACGGGACTCACGCTCGGCGCCGTCGAGGGGATCGCGATCGCGGGCACGCAGTGGCAGTACACGGGCAACGGCGGCTCCGGCTATTGGGGCTTCAACGGGGACGCGACGCTCACGTTCGCCCTCTCGACCGCCGGCGGCGTCGCCGGCTACCTCTACGGCGAGTGGTACCAGCCGGATCCGCGCAGCCTGTCGTTCATCACGAGCAGCGCTGGGTGGGGGGCGCTCTCGGGCCTCTTCATCGGCGCGGGAGCAGAGAGCCCAACTTGGGTGAACGGCAACTCGGGGAACACGAGCCCGGCGACGTACTTCGGCGACGGAGCGAGCGTCGGGGGGCTCGTCGGGTACAACGCCGGCATCGTCGTGAGCGGCGTGCTCACGCTCGCGAACTACGTCCCGTCGTGGCGCACCCAGCAAGCGATGTGGCTCGGGTACTTCCTCGGCACGGCCTTGGGCTCGCTCATCTACTTCGGCTATATCGGCCAGTCGGACGCCCACCACGGGATGCTCGCGAACGGCTTCGGCGGACTGGCCGGGGTGGCGGTCGCCGCGGTCGTGACCGCGAACATGAAAGACACCGCGAAGGCGTGGGTGCCTCCGTTCCAGATCGGGTTCGCGCCGACGGCGAACGGCGGGGCGGCGCTGACGGCGTTCGGGAGCTGGTGAGGGGATCCGGGGGGCTCGTCGCTGCCGTCGCGGCTGCGATTCAGCTCGGAGCGATCGACTGCGCCAAGCGAAGCGCGTCGGAGGCGTCAAGCGGGGACGCGTCGTCTCCGCAGTCTCCCCTCGTTCGAGTGGACCTCGACGCGGGCGGCGACTCGAGCATTGCGCGCCGGGAAGCGGGCGACACGGCCGGCGTCGTGGATGACGGGACAAGTGATGCGAGCGACGCGGCGCGCACGGTCACGCACGCCATCGGTATCGGCAGCGTGATTGGCCTCCCGCGCAACAACCCGAATTGTGGGGCACCGGCCCGGTTCTCCAATGCAGCCCCGCCGCCGCCCGCCGAGGTCGTCATCGCGCGCGCGGTGGTTACGTCGGGCGCCGTCGAGAATCTCGACGCAGCGCTCGCGCGGGCGCGGGGCAGCCTTCGCACCTGCTATCTGAAGGCGCTCGAGAGCAACCCTGCCGAGTCGGGAACGGTCACGCTGGCACTCTCGGTCAGCGCGGCGGGGGACGTCGGCGCGAGTGTCGGAGCGACGGACGGCCTCTCCGCCGGCACCGCGGCGTGCGCAGCGGCCGTCCTCCACCGCTTGGGGCTCCCCCGATCGCCGGCGCCTGCGACCGTGGACGTGAAGATCGCGTTCAGGCTGAAGTGACTACTTCTTCCCGCTGGGCGCAGCCGCCGGCGCCGGCCCCTCCACCCCTCCATCGCCCCCGAGCGCCGGATCGGGCGCGTCCGGGACCATCGGCGGCTTACTGCTCCCTCCGCACGCCGCCAGGGCCAAACCTGCGATCACCAGCCCACAGGCGGTCCACGCCAACAAAGCCGACCGAACGCGCTCCCTCATAGCTTCCCTCTCTCGCGAGTAGATGCCCGGATGAAGCATACACGCTCCGATCGCGAGCGCGCTCTGGTAACGTCTGTAGCGTAAAGACCGACGATGCCGACGCTCAAGTGGTTCCCACCCCAAGGCTCACCGCGCTCCTTCCCGCTTTACAAGCCGGTGTCGACCATCGGCCGCGCGCTGGGCAATGACGTCGCGCTCCCGCAGGCCGGGGGGGCGCTCGCCGAGACGCACGTGCAGGTCCTCTTCGACGGGCGGGACTTCAACCTCGAGGAGGTCGACAAGCAGGGGGAGATCCTCATCAACGGCAAGAAGAAGCGCCGGGCGCGCCTCGTCCACGGCGACCGCCTGACGCTCGGCGACGCGGAGCTCCAGTTCTCGATGTTCGACGAGCAGGTGTCCACGCGCGGCGTCGCGACGCCGAGCGGGCAGGACCGGCCGTCGACGGGCGGCGGAGAGCTGCACAAGACGGCGACGCTCCAGCAGGTCGCGGGCGTGCGGAAGCTGTTCGAGTTCTCCGAGAAGCTCATGACGATGAAGGACATCGACGAGCTCCTCGAGGCGATGCTCGACACCGTCATCGACGTGACCGGCGCCGAGAAAGGGCTGATCCTGCTCCTCGAGGACGCGGGGGCCCCCGGGGCGAACGGAGAGGCGCCGCCGCCGAGCAAGCCCGTGATCCGCGCGGCGCGGAACGTGAAGCGCGAAGCGATCACCGACACGACGGGGGCGATCAGCGACAGCATCGTGCGGCGGGTGCTCGAGACGGGGCGCCCGGTCATCGTGAGCGACGCGGTCACCGACGCGCAGTTCGGCTCGAGCGAGAGCGTCCTGGCGCTCCGCCTCTCGAGCGTCATGTGCGCGCCGCTCGTCTCGCAGGGGCAAGTGACCGGCGCGATGTACGTCGGGAACGACCGGGTCAAAGGTCTCTTCGAGAAGGGGCAGCTCGATCTGTTGTCGATCTTCGCAGGGCAGGCGTCGCTCATTCTCCAGAACGCGATGCTCCTGAACGCCCTGCGCGCCGACAAGGAGAAGCTCTCCGCCGAGCTGAAGGACAAGCGGTTCGGCGAGATCATCGGCGTCTGCCCGTCGATGATGGAGGTGTTCCGCAAGCTCCAGAAGGTGGCCACGACCGACATCAGCGTCCTCATCACGGGGGAGACCGGTACCGGCAAGGAGCTCATCGCGCACGAGCTTCACCGCCGCTCGAACCGCGCGTCGGGGCCGTTCGTCGTCATCAACTGCGGCGCCATCCCGGAGAACCTGATCGAGAGCGAGCTGTTCGGGCACGTGAAGGGGGCCTTCACGGGAGCCGTGACGTCGCGACCGGGGAAGTTCCAGGTGGCGGACAAGGGGACGCTCTTCCTCGACGAGATCGGCGAGCTGCCGCTGAACTTGCAGGTGAAGCTGCTCCGGGCGCTGCAGGAGCGGGTCGTCTTCCGCGTCGGCGACTCGAAGCCGGAGAAGGTCGACATCCGCGTCGTCGCCGCGACAAACAGGGTCCTCGAAGAAGAGATCCGCGCGGGGAGGTTCCGCGAGGATCTGTACTACCGCTTGAACGTCGTGAACCTCTTCCTCCCGCCGCTCCGCGAACGGGGCGACGACGTCCTCATCATCGCAAAGGCGCTCTTGTCGAAGTTCGCCGACGAGCTGCACTCGCAGGTGCAGGGGTTCACGCCGCAGGCGCTCGCGGCCATCAAGAAGAGCGCGTGGCCGGGGAACATCCGGCAGCTGGAGAACCGGCTGAAGAAGGCGCTCGTGCTGTGCGAGCGAAAGCTCCTCGACGTCGACGACCTCGAGCTCGGCGCGGCGAGCGAGGCGCCGATCCTTCCGCTCGAAAAAGCGAAAGAGGAGTTTCAGCGGCGCTATGTGCTCGAAGTCCTCGAGCGGAACAACGGGAACCGGACGCAGACGGCGCGGGATCTCGGCGTCGATCCGAGGACGATCTTCCGGTACCTGGAGCGCGAGGCGAACCCGATTCCGGCGGGGGGGCACACGCCGGGGAGCGGCCCCGGTGGGGGGGGCGGTACGGGCGGCGGGGAGAAGTGACGGGGGATCGCGCGTACAAGAGGCGAGGAGAGAATCGGTGAGGAAGACTCTGCGCGGTGTCGTTGCGTCCGCGGCCGTCCTTCTGACCGCATGCGTCACCGCCACGACCGGCGGCACCGGGAAGGACGCAGGGAGCGGCAGCGGCAGCGGGGGGAGCAGCAGCGGCACCATCGTCAGCGGGAGCGGCAGCGGCGGCGGGAGCAGCGGGAGCGGCAGCGGCGGAAGCAGCACGACCGCGTTCGTGGGGACGTGGGCGTGCACGGGTACGCTCAGCGCGGTTCAGTCCTTACCCTCCGGCGTCCCCCCCACCTCGGAGAGCTTCTCGGACGACGAGACCCTCGTCGCGGGCCCGGAGGGCACGCTCACGCTCACGTTCGAATACCCGGACGGCGGCACGTCGAGCGATTGCTCGTACACGCTCTCCGTCTCCGGCTCGACGGCGACCGGCGCCAGCGGACAGCTGTGCGTCTCGGAGGGGGACATCGACTCGTTCAATACGCTGACCTTCGAGGTCACATCGGCGGGGACGGCGTCGGTCGAGTACGTCGTCGGAGTGACGGGGACGACGACAGACGACGGCGGCATCGTCGAGCTGGCGGGGACGGTGACGATTACGGGGACGTGCGTGAAGAGCTGAGCTATCGACGCCGACGCGCGGCTGACGTGAAGCTCGCGCCCGACGTCACCCGCCGTACCACTGGTAGATCGTGATCGTGTTCGTGGCGGAGGCGAAGCCGACGAGATAGAGGTTCCCGTTCGCTCCGAGCGTCACCATCGTGCCGTCGCCGGCCGTCGAGGGGGGCGTGGGCCCGGTCGACCAGGTGTTCGTCGCGAACGTGAACTGGCTGATCGACGAGCTCTCCGCGACGTAGAGGGCGCCGTTCCACGTCGCGGACGTCTGCAAGTAGCAATTGCCAGGATAGTTCGACGCCGACGGGAGCGTCGTCCAGGTATTCGCCGTCGCATTGAACGCATAGGTCACCTTCTGGTCGCCACCGAACACGTAGATCGTGTTCGTCGCTGGGTTGGCGCCGCCGCACGCCTCTTCGAAGACCGACGGCGCGTCCGCCCACGTCGTCCAGCTCCCACCCGCCCCCTGCGACAAGTCGTACGACAGCGTGGAGTTCTGGCTCACGTTCGACGAAAGGCGACCCCCCACGCGGTAGAGCACCGTGCCGAGCGCTGCGGCGGCCGACTCCCCGCGCTGATCCGCCGAAGGATACGGCAAGCTCACCCACGCCGAGCCGTTGTACAGGTCCGCGTCGTTGCCTACGTACGCGAAGCCCACGGACGTCCCCACGAACGTCCCTTCGAAGCCGGCGGCGGCGACGTCGGTGCTCGGCGTCAAGGTCGACCACGTGTTCGTGGCCAGCGAGAAGCCCACCATGTACTGCGTGACGCTCCCGTTCGAGGGGTTCGAGATGTAGATCACGTTCTCCGCCACGGTGACGAAGTTCGTGTAGTAGGCGCCGTCGACTACCGTCGAACCCAGGACGGTCCACAGCGGAACGCACGCGCCGCTGGCGTTGCAGATGTCGGACCCCGTGCAGGTCGTGGGGCTGGGGTCTGGGGCGTTCTTCACGGCGACCGTGCACTGACCCGTTGCCCCGCAGTTCATGCACGCGGGGCAGGCCGCCGAGGAGCAGCAGACGCTGTCGAGGCACGTGCCGCTCGCGCACGCGGTTCCGCTAGAGCACGCCGTCCCGAGCGCGCACGTGCCGGTGAGGTAACAAGGCTCCGGAGCGCACGTGCCTCCGTCCGCGCAGAAGTTGCTCGCGCACTGCGTGGAGCTGGTGCACGGGTCGCCCAACGTACACGTCCCGCTGCTCGCGCAGGCAGGCCCCGTATCGTCCGGAATCGTCCCAGTGTCCGTGGCGGCTGTGTCACCGGCGGTCCCGTCCTGCGGTGGCGAGGTCACGTCTTGGCTTCCCGAGCTGGAGTCGTTCGTGCCGACGACGCTGCCGGTGTCGTCCGAAGCGTCCGACGAGAGCAGCGTCCCTCCGGGAACCCCGCCAAGGATCGCCGAGCACGCCGAGGCCGCGACAGCGGCCACAAGTGCCGACGTCGAAACGCAGACCCACGCAATCGCGCCGGGGACTTTCCGCATCGCTAACCTCTCGTTCGTCCTCATCCTAAGCGGGGGCCCGCCCGTTTGCTCGTGCATTGTTCGCACCGGCGGAGGTGCGCCCGCTGGGACAATGTCGGAGCCCCCCTTCTCGCGCGTCCGCGCGCGTCAGCGTGCTACGCTCGGCTCGCTGGAGGCATCGATGCGAGCTCTCCCCTGCTCCGCTCTCATGCTGTGCGCGCTCTTCCTCGCGGAGGGGACGGGCCACGCCCAGAGCGAAGCCGACAAAGGCCAGGCACGCGAGTTCGGCAGTCAGGCGATTGCCGCCGGAGATCACGGAGACTGGGCGAAAGCCGAGGACCTGTTCCGCCGCGCCGAGGAGCTGTACGACGCGCCGACGCTGCTCCTCGGTCTCGCACGCGCGCGCGTGCACCTTGGCAAATACGTCGAGGCATCGGAGGCGTATCACCGCATCCTTGCTCAAGCGCTCCCTGCCAACGCGAGCCCCGCGCTCCGGCAGGCAGTCGACGACGCAAAGAAGGAGATCGCCTCCGTCGAAGCGAAGCGCGGAGGCCTGACGATCAACGTCACGGGAGCCGATCACCCGGTGGTGACGCTCGACGGCATGTCGATCCCGGCCGCCGCCCTCGGCGGGGAGCGCCCCGTGAACCCGGGGAACCACGCGATTCACGTGGAGGCCGAGGGGTTCGATCCGTCGGACACCACCACGAGTGTCACCGAGGGGGGGACAGCTACAGCGAACATCGTCCTCAAGCACCGAGAAGCCGCGGCCGCGCAAGCGCCGAGCGCCGCACCCGCGCCGGCGGCGCCAGCGCCGCGCGCCGGCGGGGGCATGTCGACGGGGAAGGTGGTGGGGGTCGCGGGGATTGGGGTCGGTGCCGTGGGGCTGGTCGTCGGCGTGATCACGGGCGCCCTGGCCATGGGTAAGCACAGCGACCTGACGAGCAGCCCGTGTGCGACGGCGCCGTGCTCGCAGTCTGCGCTCACCACCTACCAGTCGACCGACAGCTCCTACTCCACCCTCAGCACGGTCTCGACCGTCGGGTTCATCGCGGGGGGGGTCCTCGCCGCCGCGGGTGTGGTGCTTTTCATCAGCGCGCCGAAGGGGGACAAGGCGCCGGCGAGCGCGTGGATCGCCCCCTATGTCGGAGCGGGTAGCGTCGGCGCGGTCGGGCGCTTCTGAGACCATGGGTGTGGCCGCGGGCCTCGGAGCGGGGGTAGCATCGGCAGCCCATGGGATTCGTCTACGGTGACTCGACCCCCTCGCCCCTGGAGACGAACTTCCTGGAGCTCCTGCGCGACGCGCTCGACTTCTCCGTGGTTCTTCTTCGGGCCGACGAGAACATTCGCGGGCTCCTCAAGCGCAAGCACGCAGACTCCCGCGCGGCAGACGTGGAGACCGAACGGCTAGTAAAGTTCGGCGGCGTCGTCACGGCGGCGATTCAAGATGCCCAGGAGGGGGGCGCCGAGTCGGAGACCGCGCGTTGCGCCGCACGCCTCGTGACGGCGACAGCCGAGGGGGTCACCGCCTCGGTCGAGGCCGTGCGGACCGCGCTGGCGGAGCGGGTCGCGGTGACCGACGCCGAGGAAGCGGCGGAGCGGGAGGCGGTCTACAAGGCGCTCGAGACGCTGCTCTTGCCGCATGCGCCGCCCAGCGCGAACGTCACCGTGCGCCTCGAGCGCAGCGCGACGGGGGCTTACTCCGCCAACGTGGCGGGAGACGCGCCGCTCGGTCTTACCTGGCGCATCGACCTCGCGATCCCGGAGGGGCACACGTTCACGAGCCCGCTCCCCATCGAGCGGCTCATCCCGCAGCTGGAGATCAGCGCCCCGGCGCCGGCGGGCTGGTTGAAGAAGGAGCTGAAGGTACGCCCGCAACGGCTCGAGCGTCTGATCCTGGCCGAGGTCGTGGACGACGGCAGGTCGGTCGCGCTCAAGCTGCGGATGGACGTGGGGTCCGACGAAGGCTTCGACTTCGACGTGAATCCGCGCGAACAGGTCGTGAGCGCGGTCCGAACCGCGGCGAAGGGGGGGGCGTCGGGGGCGTTCGACGTGTCGCCGGAGGACGCCGCGAAGCTCGTGTCCCTGGCCGAGAAGCTGCGCGAGGCGATCGCCGAGATCAAAGGGGGGCGCCTGGTCGAGGCGACGTTCGACGGCAACGACTTCCGGGCGCTCCCGGTGTTCGAGGACATGGTCGAACGCCTCGTCACGCTCCTCGCCCCTATCGTGAAAGAGATCTCGCGGCACTCGCTGACGCAGACGGAGCTCGTCATCCGGCGGCTCCTGGGGAACGACCGGCGCGAGGAGATCTTCGTCGCGAAATCGACGCTGAGGGAGAAGTACGCGCACCTGCGCGCGGCGCAGCGGTCGCTCTTCGACGCGCTCGGGCTCGAGGTGGGCGGCTCGGTGTCGCCCGCGCCGGTCGTGGAGGCAGAGGATCGAAGAGCCACGCGCTCGGAGCTCCCGCGATCGGAGCCGCCGCCACCGAGGGTCTCGTCGATGCCCCCGTTCGCGGAGTCGTTGCCGCCTGACGACGGCGAGGAGATCCAGAAGCCTCCGCCGCTGCCGCGGATCAGCAGGCCCTGATCGGGCGGAGTCCCCGAGGTCGCCGCCTCAGCCGCGTCGCATCCCCGTGCTCCGCACCATCTGCTCCAGATCGCTGAAGCGCTGCGCGAGCGCGCGCACGAGCGCGCCGGTCCATCCGGAGAGGCCCAGCCCCTCGTTCAGGGTCGCCTGATCGAGGACGGTCACGGTGACCTGGTCGATCGCAACGACGCTCGCCGCGCGCGGCTCGAACAAGATGAGAGCCATCTCGCCGAACGCATCTCCGGGCTCCATCTGCGTGAGGGTCTCTTCCACGCCGTCCACGGTCCGGAAGGCGCGGCAGTGGCCCGCCACGATCATGTAGGCCTCCTCGCCTTTGTCCCCTTCGCGCACGATCAGCTGGCCGGGGGCGAAGCTCCTGCGCGGCAGGTGGAGCCCACCGTGGAGGAACGCGCGCATCGCGTCCTGCATCTGCGTGATGCTCTGGTAGCGGTCCGCGGGGTCGGGCCGCGTCGCGCGCTCGGCGATCGCCCGGATGCGCTTTGCGACTCCGACGTGCTCGCACGCCGTGTCGATGGAGAGGACCTTTCCGGCGGCGGCCCGATCGAGGAGCGTCTGGAGCGGCGTGTTCGCCCCGCCGTACGGCCCGTGACCGCAGAGGACGTCGAAGAGCAGCGCCCCCATGCCGAAGACGTCGGACCGTTCGTCGACGTCCCTCGGGTTTCCGCGCGACTGCTCGGGCGCCATGTAGTCGGCCGTGCCGACGGGGCCCGGCGCGTTCATCAGCGCGCTCCGCCCCGAAGCGGGCTCGGAGCGAATCAGCTTCGCGAGGCCCCAGTCCATCAGATAGACCTGCCCGAAGTCGCCGACCATGATGTTGGCCGGCTTGAGATCGCGATGAACCACCCCGCGGTGGTGGGCGTAGGCGAGGGCGTCGCAGACTTTGAGCAAGACCTCGATGCCCCCTGCGATTCGATCGACCGTTCCTACCGGGTGCTTTCGCAGCCAGCTGTCGAACGAGTCGCCCTGGACGAGCTTCATCGTGAAGTACGGG
>JBKQKP010000179.1:0-15061 GCA_052147435.1 Polyangiaceae bacterium
CTCGAGTTCATGCTGTTCGACCTCTCGTCGTGCGTGACACCGGACAACGTGCCCCCGACTCCCCCCGCGCCGACGCCCCCCCAGGCGAAGTGAGTCCTCGGCGCCCAGCGAAACCATTACGAAACAACCCTCGGCGAACCTTGACGCGCCCTACGGCTGGGTTTCCTATGGACGATCGATGGCAGTCGAGCGCTGCGTCCTCTGCGGGGAGCCGATCGGCGATGGAAACTACTGCCCATCGTGTGGAGGTCTGCGCCCTCCGCCCGTCGAAACGGTCGACCCGCTCATCGGGACCGTAGTCGCCGATCGTTACGAGATCCTCGCCCTCGTCAGCTCAGGCGGGATGGGGCGCGTCTACCGCGCCGTGCAACGGATGCTCGACCGCGTCGTCGCGATCAAGATCATCGACCCGCGCGTCATGTCGAAGAACCAGACCGCGGAGCTCACCTCGCGCTTCATGACCGAGGCGCGCGCGGCGAGCCGGCTCAACCACCCCAACGTGGTCAGCGTCTTCGACTTCGGGCGGACGTCGCCTGCGGAACAGGCGCCGCTCTTCCTCGCCATGGAGCTGCTCACGGGGCCGAGCCTCGCCGACGTGCTCGCGCAACCGGGCCCAAAAATGCCGCTCGCGCGCGTCGCCAACATCCTGCGGCAGACGCTCGCGGCTCTCGGGGAAGCGCACCACCTCGGGATCACGCATCGCGACGTGAAGCCGGGCAACATCGTCCTCCGCAGGCAGCGCGGCGACTCCGATCATGTCAGCGTGATCGACTTCGGCGTCGCGCGGATCAACACCGAGCGCGGAATGACGGAGCGCGGCCGGCTCCTCGGGACGCCGCACTACATGGCGCCGGAGCTGATCACGGCCAGCGCGGCGGGGCCCAGCGTGGATCTGTACGCCGCGGGGGTGATCCTCTTCGAGATGATCACGGGGCAGGTCCCGTTCGACGACACCTCCCCGATGAACATTTGCGTCAAGCACGCCAGCGCGCCGCGGCCGGACCCGCGGACGTTGAACCGTAATTTGCCGGACGCGCTCGCGGAGGTCTGCTTCCGTGCTCTCGCGGTCGACGTGGCGGCCAGGTATCCGGACGCGCAGGCGCTCGCCGAGGCGATCTCCGAAGCGTGCTCGGCTCCGATGACGCACAAGCAGGTCTCCGTCTTCCCGCCGCGGGCGGGGAGCGGGCCGATCGCCGCGCCGACACGCGCGGCGCGCGCCCAGGCCACGACGCTCCCGAGACCGCCGTCGGGTGGAGGGTTCCCGGTCGAAGAGCGCTCGAGCGCGCGCCTCCTCGCCAACGCGCTCCCGGCCGTCGACAGCGACACGCCGCTCGTCGGGCGCGAAGAGCCGCTTCAGTGGGCGCGGGACCTCATCGGCAAGCCGAGCAACGTGAGCGCGGTCGCCTTCTGGGGAAAGGCGGGGACGGGGCGCAGTCGGATGCTCCAAGAGGTGGCGTCCTACGCGCGGTCGATCGGCGCCGAGGTCATCGAGCACCAGGTCGAGTGGGGGCCGCACAACGAGGTCGGCTACACGTGCCTCCGCGGGCTCATCTCCAAGCTCGCCGGTCTCAAGCCGGACGATCGGCGCCTCGTCGGAGGACACGCGTCGGACGAGCGGCTCGCCTCTACGGGGCTGCGAGAGCTGTTCGGGAGCCCGGGGACGACGCTCGCCGAAGAGCCGGGAGGAATGACCGGAGCCGTCGTCGCGGCGCTCCGCTGGGCGGCAACGAAGGCGGCGAAGAGCGTCGATCGTCCCCTGGTGCTCGTCCTGGACAACATCGATCTCGTCGACGGCGTCTCTCGCACGTGTCTCTGGAAGTTTCTCCAGGGGGAGCCTCTGCCGAAGGTCGTCATGCTTCTCGCGAGCGAGGAACGTCCCCCGTCTGCCCCTCACGGCGGGATCCGGGATCGCGAGCTTCTCGCCCTCTCGCGCGACGACGCGGCATCGCTCGTCAACCCGCTCCGATCGGCGCGCGACAGCTCGCCGGGGCGGGACGGCTCCCCCGCGAGCGGCGCGCCGCAGACCAAAGCGTCAGCGCGCCGCGTCGAGCCGCTGTACCTCGAGCAGTATCGCCGGTGGCGCGCGGAGCGCCCGAACGACCGTGCTCCGACGGGCCTGCGCGAAATCATCGAGGCCCGCCTCCAGGAGCTCGAGCCGGCGCCGAGGCGCGTGCTGCAGGCGGTCGCGGTCGGGGGGCCGATCACGACGAGCCAGGTGGCGGCGCTCCTCGAGCGCACCGACGGGGTCGACGAGGCGACCAAGGCGCTCGAGAGCGCCGGCTTCGTCGTCGTGGACTCGGACAAGATTCGTGTGGTCAACAGCCTCTACGCGCGCGTCGCGCTCGACAACGCGCCGGCGGGGGTCGTCGATCAGCTCCACGCGCGCGCGGCGCTGGTGCTCGCGTCGTCTGCGGTGGACATGGAGCGGCGCGCTTACCACCTGCTCCGCGCCCGGCCGAACTTCGAGGCGTTCATGCTCGTGGAGAAGGCGGTGCGCCTCCGCGCGCTGCGAGGGGACGTCGAGGGGTCGATCGCCGCTTTGTCCGACGGGTACTTCGTGTCGCGGACGTGCGCGGCGCGCGGGGAGGCGGACGCGAACGGCTGGCACGTGTTCGGCCGGAAGCTGGCGACGGCGCTCCGCGGCGTGGGAAAAACGGATCAGGCGAAGGGGCTCCTCGTCGAGGTGCTGCAGACGCTCGGACCGGCCGACCACGCGCGCGCGCCGGTGCTCGAAGAGCTGGCGATGATCGCGACGGCGACAGGGAAGCCGGGGGAAGCCGAGCGCTGGCGGCGTGAAGCGTCGCTCCTCTCCGAGCCACGCGTTGCCGTGAGCCGGCCGCCAAGGTCCTCGAGCATCGAGTCGCGACGCCCGCCGCCGAGCCGGAAGTCGGGGAACTTCCCCGCGAAGGAGTCGAACTCGCGGGTGAGCGTCTCGCGCGTGCCGATCGACAGCCGGGCCGAGGTGGAGGACGGCGGGGAGAAGCCGTCGAGCAAGGGGCGGAAGCGGTAAGAACCTACCGGCACGCCGCCGCAATCGCCTCGAGCAGCTCGCCGTCCTCGCCGGGCAAGACCGTTCTCGCGTCGAAGAGGAGCGCGCCCCGCTCGATCCGCGCGACGACGGGCGGAGTGCCCGCGCGGAGGCGCGTGGCGACGGCGTCGGGATCCGCGAGGTCGAGCGCGAGGCCCGCAGAGGCGAGCGACTCCTCGGCGTAGGCGCCTCCTCCCACGACTGACGGCAGGTCGAGGACGCGGGCCGCGACTCCTCGCGCCGCGAGCGCCTCGCTCCACGACGACGCGCGCGCGCGGAGCGACTCGAGCGGAGCGCGAATGGCTGCGACGGCGGGGACCGTTCCTTCGGTCCCTTCGAGGTACGCCGCGAGCGTCGCTTCGAGCGCGACGAGCGGGAGTCGCCCCAAGCGCACCGCGCGCGCGAGCGGATCGCGCCTCGCCTTCGCGACGAGGTCGGCGCGCCCGACGATCGCCCCCCCCTGCGGGCCGCCGAGCACCTTGTCGGTGCTGAAGCAGACGACGTCCGTCCCCGCCTCGATGCACGCGCGCGGTGTCGGCTCTCCGGCGATGCCCGTGGAGGTGAGGTCGACGAGGGCCCCCCCGCCGAGGTCCTTCACGAGGAGGACGCCGCGCTCGTGGGCGAGCTTCGCGAGCGCAGGGAGCGGAGGGCGCTCGACGAAGCCGATCTGGCGGAAGTTCCCCTGATGCACCCGGAGGATCGCAGCGACGTCTCCTGCCGCGTCGAGCGCCTCGGCGTAGTCGTCGATGCGCGTGCGGTTCGTCGTCCCCACTTCGATCATGCGCGCGCCAGACCGCGCGAGGACGTCGGGGACGCGGAAGCCGCCACCGATCTCGATGAGCTCGCTGCGTGAGACGAGGACGCTACGGCCGAGCGCCAGCGCCGACAGGACGAGGAGAACCGCCGCGGCGTTGTTGTTCACGACGAGCGCGTCCTCTGCGCCGGAGAGTGTTGCCAGCGCCGACTCTGCGAACGCTCCGCGCGCGCCGCGGCGACCGGTGGCGAGATCGATCTCGATCGACGTGTACCCACCTGCAGACGCGCGCAGGGCCTCGACGGCAGCGGCGGAGAGCGGCGCGCGCCCGAGGTTCGTGTGGAGCACGACCCCGGTGGCGTTGATCACGCGGCGCCCCCTCGCGAGCAGCGCCTCTTCCACGCCGCGCGCGACCTCTTGCGCTACGTCGTCCTCGCTCGGCGCGGCCTCTCCGTCGCGCGCGCGCCGTCGCGCCTCGCCGATCGCGCGGCGGGCAAGGTCCGTCACGGCGCGCGTCCCCAGCCTCGTGCGCGCCCGTTCGAGCGCTCCGTTCGCGACGACGCGATCGACGCGCGGGAGCTTGGACAGATCAGCGGAGGACACGCGCGTCCCCCTCTCGACGGGTGATGCCCTGGCGATCGAAGTGCTCCAGCAGGAGAATGGCCTGCTTGCGTGCGAGTCCGCTGACCTCCTTGAACTCGATCACGCTGAGGCGCGACGCCCGCTTCAAGTGATCGACCGCGAGACCTCGTAGCTGGTCCACGAGCGTGCTCGAGAACCACAGGTCACCCATCTGCACGGCGATTCCGTCTCTCACCAGGTGGGCGAGGATGGCACGAACCTCGGTCGGAGTGGCCCCTGTAGCCTCGCCGATGGCGAACGCCCCGGCGCCATGCTTGCCCGCGGCGTCGATCGCGGCGCGGGCGGCCTCCAGACGCTTGGTCTGGCGGGCGTCGAGGGGGCTCTTTCGGAGCTGGGCGACGTCGGCGTCGATCGCGATGGCCTGGGGTCCCGCCTTGGCGAGCTCGATCGCGCGCTCGGCGGCGTCGCGCCCTGCGGCGCGACCGAGCTTCGCGCGGAGCGTCTCGAGAGGGAGCCCGCGGTCGAGAGGAAACGCGCGCGCGTGCTCTTCGACGAGCTCGCGCGCGCGGACGGCCAGCGCGCTCAGGGCTTTCGTGTCGACCCAGGCGCGCTCGCCAAGACGGGTGAGGTCCTTCTTCTCCGCCAGCAGGTCCGCTGCGCGCGCGATCGCCGCCGCGCCGAGGGCGAACCGGCCCATGAGGGGAGCGCGCTCGAGCGGTCGCGGGGCACGCTCGTCGACGAGAGCGCGCACGGTCTCCTGGGCGTCCGCCGCACTGACCGCCTGGAGGACGCGCTTCCACCGCGTTCGCGAGCGCACGCGACCGGGCGCCGCGTCGAGGACCACCCCTCCGCCGAGGATCGCGCCGGACGGGCCGTCGACGTTCGAGCCGCGCAGGACGTAGCGATCTCCCCCCGCGATGGCGAGCGGAGTCGCGAGCCGCAGGCGGGCGATCGCATTCCCCCCGGTCTCCGCACGCTCTGCGCGCAGCACGCTCACCGTCGCGCGCGCCGTCCCCACGTACAGCGTGGCGGCCGCGCCACGGGGGAGCTCGTGCGCGGTCATGTCCACCCCCTCCACGGCGACATCCACCAGCTCGGCCGTCTTCAGCGCGTCGTCGTCGGTGAGCACGTCGCCCCGCTTCACGTCTTCGAGCGCCACCCCCGCCAGGTTCACGGCGAGCCGCGTCGGCCCCTCGGCCACGTCGACCGTCACGTCGTGCACCTGCAGCGTGCGCGCGTGCGTCTCCCGTCGCCCCCGTTCCCCCACGACGAACAGCGGCGCTCCCGTCTTGATGCGCCCCCCGATCAGCGTCCCGGTCACCACCGTCCCCGCGCCGCGCACCGTGAAGACGCGGTCGACGGCCATCCGCGCGCGCCCCCCTTCCGTCCTCTCGGGCGCACCGTCGAGCGACCGTCGCACCGCGGCGCCCAGCGCCTCGAGCCCCTCTCCCGTCTTCGCCGAGCAGCGGACGACCTCCGCGCTCCAGCGCTCCCCGAGGAGCGCGCGCGCCTCGTCTCCGGCAAGCTGCGCCAGCTCCGGGTCGACCGCGTCGACCTTCGATACGGCGATGACCGCGCGGCGCACCCCGAGGAGCTCGCACACCGCGACGTGCTCCCGCGTCTGGGGCATCACCCCTTCGTCGGCCGCGACCACCAGGATCACGAGCTCCATCCCGCCGGCCCCCGCGATCATCGCGTGGACGAGCCGCCGATGCCCCGGCACGTCGATGAGGCTCGCGTGGACTCCGCCGCCGAGGTCCCACGGCGCGAACCCGAGCTCGATCGTGATCCCGCGCCGCTTCTCCTCGGGGAGACGGTCGGTATCGCGCCCCGTGAGCGCGCGGACGAGGCTCGTCTTGCCGTGGTCGACGTGACCGGCGGTGCCGAGGACGAAGCGGCGCATCGGGGGGGATGATTGGCGCCGGCGTCCGGCATTGGCAAGCCGGGATCACGACCTCGTGTCGGGCGAGGGGCGCTCAAGGTCTCCGGCGTGAGGCCGTTCTTCTCCCTACAGGCGCGAACCGGGGGTTTTCTCGGGGTCCCGCGCCCTCGAAGGGAAGAGTGCGCGATGAAGACCCGGTGGAACGTCGTGAACGTCGTCTTGGCTGTGCTCGTCACGACGGCCGCAGGCGGAGCGGGGATCGGATGCACGAACGACGCGACGCCGTCGGGGTCCGTGGAGGTCGTCGCGAGCAGCGCACAGGCGCTCTCCTCGGTGGCCTATGTCACCGTGACCGTCAGCGGCGACGGGATCGGCGCACCCATCCAGCAGACCCTAACGGCCTCCCACGGTCGCTACGCGGGCACCGTCGCCGACATCCCGCCGAGCACGAACGTCGTCGTTCAGGGGGCTGCCTACGACGCGAGCGGGAACGAGACGTACGAGGGGACGATCTCGGGGGTCTCGATCACGTCAGCGGAGCCCACGCTCGTCGCGCTCGTACTGCAGACGACGACCCCGCCCGCCCCGTTCGTCGGGGAAGCCCCGGTCATCAACGGCATCGTCGCCTCGACCACGACCCCGACGCCCGGCTCGACCGTCTCTCTCTCGATCTCGACGTTCGACGCGAACGCCGACATCGTGACCTACGCATGGTCAGCGACCGACGGCTCGTTCGACGACCCCTCCTCCGCCTCGCCCGTCTGGACGGCGCCGCCCACGCCGGAGACCGTGACGCTGAAGGTCACGATCGCCGACGCTCTCGGGGGCACCGCGACGACGACGTTCCCGCTCACCGTCACGGCCGACGGCAGCCTCGAGGTCACGGCGACGTTCGACTCGTGGCCCACCGTCACGGCGATGTCCGCGAACCCCACCCGCATCGTGGCGGGGAGCTCCACGGCGCTCACGGTGACGGCGTGCGATGTGGACGGCGACGCGCTCTCGTATTCGTGGTCGGCCGACTGCGACGGCACCTTCGACGACGCCTCTGCCGCGGCGCCGATCTTCACGCTGAGCGCGCTCCCCGCGAGCAGCGAGTGCACGTTCACGGTGACCGTCTCGGACGGTGAGGGGGGGGAGACCGTCGGCCAGTACGAGATTGAAGCGGCGGCCGCTCCGACTGTGACGACGGAGGAGGGGCGAACTCTCGCGGTATCGGCCGGTATGCCGTGATCGCGATCTTCGATTCGCCGCCGGAGAACCCGTAGAGCGTCACTGCGTTCCAATCGCCTTCGCGAGTGTCGTCGTATGCCCGCCTGCCGACGTGTTGATGATCATGCTCCGCCCGTCGGGCGACACCGTCGGTGCAGCCGCAACCCCATACCCGCTGGACGTCAGCATCAGCCCCGGCCCCACAGTGGGCCCGCCAAGGTCGGTGATCGACCAGGTCCCGAAGTCCGTGTAGAGCGAAGTTAGCTCCACCAGTTGACCGCCCGAGGCGCCAAGCTTCTGCCACGTGTAGTCGGCTCGAAAGATGATGCCCACTTCGTTCGCCTGAGGGGCGCCACCCTCGGGTTCCGCCCCGACGAATATCGATGTTCCGCAGTACACCCACGTCCCGACCATCTCGTCGGTGACCTGCGTCGATGAGGCTGCTGCCGTGAAGGTGAACGGTCCCGGATTCGCGCACTCGGGCGGAATGGCGTCGGAGCCCACGCTCGTTGGGGCGGCGCCCCCTTCGTCGTTGCCCGCGCCCCCATCGTTGCTCCCGAGGGCCACCACTTGCGCGGCGCAACCCAGGAGCGAGCACGCCAAAGCGCCTGCTGCGCATGCCTTCTTCATCGAACGACCTCCACTCTCGATTGGTGCGACCCTCCGCGATCCATCATGGAATCGACGCAATCGCCGAGTCGACGGTCGGCATGAAGAGACTGTTCGGCGAATGCCGATGAAAGGCTTCTGCGCGAGCGCGTGCCTCGGTGCTTCGTCCCGCTCTCACGAGCGCTTCCACCTCCATGGCGTCCCGCTCCTCGGCGAGCATCGGGTTCAGAAACAGCCGCCTGTGCCTGCCGAGCCGGTCTAGCGCGCGCGCCGCGTCGCCGCCGACCAAGGCAGCACGGGCCTCGTCGAGCACGGCGCGTTCGGCCGCGAGCTGCGACGGGCCGGCCGATGGCGAAGGTGCGCGCGTCGCTGGCGCTACCGCGGTTGCAAGAGTGGGCACCTCGAGAGAAGGCGCGCTCGCAGCGGTCGTAGTCTCACTGTCGGCGGCCGTTACGGCGATAGGCCGGTCGACGTAGACGACAAGGGGTGCGGGAGGTCGCGTAAGCGCCGAATGGAGCAGCGCCCCACCGACGCCCCCGATGAGAAGCGCGAGGGTCACGAGCGGCCCCTTCCCGAGCCCGAGCACCGTCGTCCCCGAGCGGGCACCCCCATCGTTGCCCGGCTCGTGGCCGCCGGGACCTGAGCCCGCAGCGATCAGCTTCGCGCGGACGCGATCGCGTGCTCCGGCAGGTGGTGTCGGCAGCGTGCGCAGGAGCTCGAGCACGCGCGGGTCGGGGGGTGGTCCGGCGTGCGTCATCGGACCCCTCTCTTCTTGCTCACGCGGGTCAGCGCTGAGGCGAGATCCTCGCGTGCCATCCGCAGCCGCGAGTAGGCAGTGCCCGAGGGGATCCCCAGCGCCTCGGCGACGGCAGGGATCGGAATCTCGTCCACGTCGTGCATGAGCAGGACGGCTCGCCGATCGAGGTCTAGCGCCTCGAGCGCTTCTTCGACCCACGCTCGCTGTTCGTCCGCCTCGAGGCACTCCTCGGCTGACCGCGTCGAGTCGGCCGCCTCGATCGAGGCCCCGAGCACCTCGACGCGATGGCGCGCGAGACGTCGATGGTCGGACGCCACCCGAAAGGCGAACCCGAAGAGCCAGGGCTTGGCCGGCCGGCTCGGATCGTAGTCCCCCAAATGACGCTGTACGCGGAGGAATACCTCGTGCACCTGATCCTCGATCTCGCTCGGCCTCACACCCAAACGTCGCAGCGAACCCCAGACGTAGTCGAAATGCTCGTCGAACATCGCGCCGAGGTCGGGCGGAGGCGACGACCCCGGACGGAAACTCACACCCATGGTTGGGGCGACCCGCGGTGATCCATTAAGGAAAACGTACGACGATGCCGACGCCGAGCGTCCCGGCCACGTAAGGCGCGCTCCATCCGGGGGTCCCGCTCACCTGAAGGTCATAGGGGGCGAGGTTGACCAAGAGATCTGCGTGCGCGCGCAGGGCGAGAGCCGAGGAGAGCGCAACTTCCGCACCGATGCGACCGCCCAGCGCGGCGAACAGCGCACTCCCAGACGACGGAGAGCTCACTCCCGAGCTCCATGCGTGGATCTGACCGAGTGACGACAGAAGGCAGGCCGAGCCAAAGCCGATGTGGAGACAGGGAACGAGGCTCGCGGCGAAAAGCCATGAGGTCACGCTCCCGCCGGGGCTCACGATCTTGCTTGCCGGGGCGTCGATCCGACCCTCGACGGCTGCGGACAGGGCACGAAACCGGACTCCAACGAACGCAGCACCGCCGAACGCCGGGGACGGCGCGGTTCCCGCCGAACCCAGAAAATCGAGCCCTGCGAAGCCCCGAGCCACCGGGGCTTCTGGCCGAGAAGGCTCGGGTGGTCGCTCGATCGGCGGGGGAGACGGCGAGGGCGTCGGCGGCGCCGGAGGTGCCGAGGGCGCAGGCGCGGGAGGGGGCGGCGCGCTCGGCTCCGGCTCCGATTGCACGGAAGCGTCGAGGGCAATGCTAATCGCAAGAGCCGTCGCGTCGAAGAGCTCGGAGCAGTCGTCGCGGTCGGAGGAGAGCTCGCGCGTGCCCACGGCGACGCCCTGCCCGTCGACGACTTGGATGCGTGAGCGATAGCGATTGCCTCCTCGCCAGATCTGAATGACTACGGCTTGCTTGGCCCACGGGAAGAATGGGTCGTACCCAAAACGTGTCACGACCGCGCGGCGAAGCGAGTCCTCGTCCGGACACGAAGCTGCGTCGGGGCTGCGCGAGTACACGAGACGCGCCGATGGTGTCGCCATTGCGGGCCTGTCCAGCGTGACGAGCGCGATGCACAGGGCGAGCGCGCGGCGCATCGGGCACAGAGCATAGAGCACGTTCCAGCGCGACGCGTATTTCTGCACCCCATTCCCCAACGAGACCCGCGCCGGACGCTGGCCCATTGCTGGACCGCGCGGGGCGAGCGTACCGCGGCAATCGAGTTTCTCCAGCCACGGTCCCTCTCCGCTTCCGCTCTTCCGACCTTCCTGTTCAATCCTCTCCTCCCCAGAGGGGATGGACAGGAAGGTCGGAAGGTCGGAAGCGGAGAGGGCCAGAGCTCGATTGCCGTGGCCTCTGACGACCGCCGTGGTCCCTCGCTGCGCTTAGTGCGCCGCGCCGTTCGTCCCTGAGGGCTGCGACGTGGCGACAGGTGACGGTGACGCCACCGGTGTGGTCGACGCTGTCGCCGCGGGTGCTACCGCCGAAGACGTTGCCACCGCCGAAGACGTCGTCCCCGCCGGCGCGCCCGCTTCCGCTACGCCAGCTCGCTCCGCCGCATCTGCGACGATCTTCTGCGCGCGCTTCACTTTCTGCGCCGCCTTCCCCTTGACCGGCGTCTCCCCCTTGGCTCTCGCCTGCGCGTTCGCCTTTCGCGTGGCAACCCCGCGCTGCGCGATCACCTTCGCGGCGCCGAGCAGTGCTGCGAGCGATGGGTTCTGCGACTGGACCGTCGAGTCGGCCGTGACGGCCGCTTCAAACGTCGACTTGAAGCGGTCCATCATGGCGCGCGCCTCCGTCCACGCGATGCCCTCCATCGTGCGCGAGTAGAGGTCCCACGCATCAGTCGAGTTTCGCATCAGCGACCATTCGAGCGCGGCGTTGAGGGTCTGTTGCAACGACGGGAGCGGCGGCGCCGTCGTGCCGAAGACCTGCGTCCAGTTCGCGAAGCGACCGAGCTCCTGGAGCACCTGCGGAAGAACGGCCATCTCCGCCTTCTTTGGGACGATACCGCGGTAGTCGGTGCCCAGGGTCGGGACGAAGCCCTTCGGTGGGACCGGGATGTTCGCGTCGGCCGGCGGGAGCTGCACGAGGACGATGTTCGGCGTGGCGTTCGCGGCGGCGGCGACGGCGGCGGCCGACGGAGCGGACGGTTGGGCGGCGGCCGTCGACGCAGCGACGCTCGGCTGAGGGGCGGCTTCAACGATCTCGGCCTCGGCGGGCGCCGCGTGCGCAGCATGCGTGGCGTGGGCGGTGTGCGCGGGATGCGCGGCGTGGGTGTTGGTGTGGCTCGTGGACGAGTGCTTCTTCGGCGTGGACATGGGACCTCCGTTTTAGTGCGCGCGCGACGGCGCGTCGTTCGATGCGCGGAACCTACGCGTAGCCCACGGACTCCGCTTGAACCGCGAGCTGACTTTGATCGACGCGATCCGAATCGCGCCCTGCCGGTGCCCAGCGCGTCGCACCCGATCCGAGATCGGCTCGACCTGGCGCGCAGCATGTCGCACCCGATCCGTATTGGGTGGAACCCGATCCCAGATTGGCATCTGCCCGATGCGTATTGGGTCGCACTCAATGTCGGATCGGGTCGGACTCGATCCGTATCGGGTGGTGCCCGATCCGTATCGGGTGCATCCCGATCCGGCATTGGGTGGAACGTGATCCGTATCGGGTGCGACCCAATACGGATTGGGTGCTACCTGATATCCGCTGGCTCCGCCCGAACGGGATCACGTCGCACACGCCGCGCGCCACGTGGAAGCGCTCGCCCATCACGTGCTCCAGGTAGCCGCCAGGTTCCTCACGGTGGCGTCCGGGTGCATCGCGAGGGCCGCCGGGTCGATCGGCTCGACCACCACGACCGGGCTCAATCGGAACCGCTCGCGCCGGTCCGCCTCGAGAAACTGCGCCCCCTCCGGCAAGTGCCCGCGAAACGCGCACCGCAGGCGCGAGACGAGCCAGGTGCTCTTTTCGAGCCCGAGGTCGCCTCTCGTCGACCAGGAGCCCGCCGCCCTGTGGTTCGCGCGGGCGAAGCGCAGGAGCGCGACGAAGACGCTGTCCTGGAGCTCGACGCGCGAGCCGTTGGCGAGGACGCCGCTCCGCCGGCCGATGCGGGCGCCTTCGATGGCGAGGTAGAGGAGGGGGGGCGGCGCGGCTTCGACGTGGGGCCAGGCGAGCGCTTTCGGCGAGAAGGGGACGGCACCCGAGGCCAAGCGGGCGAGGTCAGCGAGCTGACGGAGGTCTTGGGCGACGGCTTCGGCGAGGACCGCGATGCGCGCGAAGGTTTCGCGGGAGGGCGCGCCGGTCTCAGAGGGGCGCGAGGAACCGACGTCGGGCGGGACGGCGGGGAGGGGGAGGGGGGCTGCGGATTTGACGGCGCGGCGGGTAAGCATGGACGGGGCCTCTGTGAGCCCATCGGATCGCGCGCGATCGATGTTGCGCGGATTGTGGCGGCGTCACGGCGATTTCACGTTCAGTCGCGACCTTCATCGCCTCATCTTCACGAGCCACCCCCCAATCGCCTCCCGCACCTCCGCCCGCTTCTCCATCATCACGAAGTGCCCCCCCTCGAACCCCGCATATGTCGCGTGGTTCCGCGCGGCGAACGCCCGCACCGCCCCCGTGCTCACGTTCGTATCGTGCTCCCCCTGCACGACGAGCGTCGGCAGCCCCGCCGACGACCCGTCCGGCGAGGCCCCCGAGACGAGGACGAGCCCCGCCAGCGACGACGCGAACCGCGGCGCGAGCCTGCTCGCCCCGATCCCGCCGTTCGACAGCCCCGCGAGGTACGGCCGCGCGATCCCGCGCTTCGCCACGTACGCCAGCGTCGCGCGCAGCGTGCGTTCTCCCTCCGCGGTCCACCATCGCCCGTCGAAGCCCGTCGCCGGACAGACCGTGAGCGCATCGATCGCGCGAGCCGCCTCCGCCATCATCCAGCACTCGAGCGTGAAGCTCCCGGCGTAGCCGTGGAGGAACACGACCGCCCCCTTCGGCGCCCCCCCGCGCGGCTCGACGACGAGCGCGTCGAACGCCTCGGGGCGCTGCCGGCCGAGGAACGTGTCGAGCACGGGCGACGGCGTGACCCCCTCCGACGCCCGCATGGAGACGTAGGCGTCGCGCATCGCAGGCACGAGCTCGTCGCGCTCCGCGAACGGCAAGAAGGACCATCTTCGCGTTAGAGCGAGCGCGCCGGCGAGGCACGGATCCTCCTCGTCGATCACGCGCGCGAGCCACCGGCTGCCGCCCCCCGGGAGCGTCGTCATCGTCGTCGCGCCATAGCCGGCGAGGACGAGCCGCGCGGTCACGACGAGCGCGAAGAGGGCGAGGCCGGCGCGGGCGAGCGGCCACCGGCGCACGCGCGACGCGCGGAGGGGAGCCGCGATGGCTCCGGCGACGACGAGCGCCGCGGCCGCCACCATGACCCACCCCGACGGCGAGTAGCCGACGCGGAGCCCGAGCGCGGCGACGACGAGGATCGGGAGCGCGAGGATCGCACCGAGGACCGACGCGAGGACGCGCATCGGGCGGAGCGTAGGCCTCTCACCCGCGATATGACAGACTGCCCCCCCGATGCCCCGCCGCCGCATCGTCGCCATCCTCGTCGGCACGGTCGCCGCGTGCCTGGCGTACATCGTCCTGTGGAACCGCGTCGCGGATCGGGTGTACGCGCTCCCTCCCATCGAGAAGTGGGCGATCTCGGTGCCGGCCCACCTGGTCACCATCGCCCTCGCCTACGGAGGCGCGGTCCTTCTGTGGCGGAAGTCCGCGGCACGGGAGCTCGGCCTCGTTCCTCCCGTCCTGTCGCCCATCGCGGTCGCCGTCGCGGCGTTCGTACCGGCCGTCGCCGTGCTGGCCACGGCGCCGGGAGCGAAAATGAATCTGCCGGCTCAGGACATCTTGCTCAGCGCCGCGCTCCCGGGGTTCTTCGAGGAGCTGCTCTTCCGCGGCCTCGTCCTCGGCGCGCTTCAGCGCGACCTGAGGATGGCGTTTTGGCCGGCCGCGATCCTCTCGTCGCTCGCGTTCGGCGCGGCGCACCTTCTCAACTTCGGTGACGCGCAGGACTGGGGGCAGCTCGCGCTGGCGACGGCGGGGGGTCTGTTCTTCGCCTGGCTGCGGGTCCGATGGCGAACGCTGTGGATGCCGATCGCGACACACGCGCTCATGGACGCAGCGTGGTTGATCGTCCCCCAGTCGTCCGCGGTCGGCAACGGAAGGCTCCAGCTCGCGCGGGTGCTGGAGGTCGCCGTTACGATCGCGCTCACGGCCCGGCTTACGAAGAAGATCGAGCGCGCGACGTCAGGTTGATCGAGCTCCCATCCTCAAGATCCTCGGCGGAAACGCACAGGAATCGAACCTGCCCGAGACGGCGGTGGCCGCCTCGCACCGGTTTTGAAGACCGGGGACCACACCAGTGTGCCTAGCGCTTCCGTCTGCATTTCTAGCCGAGAACCCACCCGGCGCGCATGTGGAAGCGATGTCCTGTCCCCAACCGCCCTTCGTAGCGACCTCCGATCGACCGAAGAGCCCGACGCAGGGGTCGGCGCGCAGGAGAGAGGCGGCCGCTGGAAAGACCATGATCCCTTAGTCCCTCCGCGACCAGCAAGTAGGGGCTCTCATCCTCCTCCCAGGTGCGGATGTCACCGCTCCCGGCAAACGGGCTCAGGCCGATCTGCTCCTCGGCGCGATCGCGCTCGAAGGCGGGGCACACGAAGAAAGGCTCGCCCTTCGCGGGCAGGATCAAAGCGAATAGCCGCTCCCCACCTCCCCAGGGGATGCCAGAGAAGTAG